>CANMTO010000101.1 GCA_947500755.1 Flavobacteriales bacterium | reverse complement strand
TTTAGAGTGGCCTTGTTGGATTTTGGAGTGAAAAAGAATATCATTCGATGCCTAACAGACCGTGGGTGTCATGTACGCGTATTCCCATTAAACGCCACCTTAAAAGAAATAAATAGCTTTAACCCGCATGGATATATGCTTTCCAATGGACCGGGAGATCCCTCAGCGATGCCAATTTCCATTGCCCTAGTAAAAGACATTGTGGCCATGAATCGTCCCGTATTCGGTATATGCCTCGGACATCAGATTTTAGGATTAAGCCAAGGGTTGAAGACCGAAAAAATGTTCAATGGGCATCGTGGGATAAATCATCCAATCAAGAATTTGAAAACCGGAAAAGGCGAAATCACTTCCCAGAATCACGGGTTTGTAATTACCAAAGAGAGTATTGATTCGCAGTCGGAAATAGAAGTTACTCATATTCATCTGAATGATCATACTATAGCTGGAATCGCCATGAAAAGTAAACCGGTGTTTTCAGTTCAATATCACCCGGAAGCATCCGCAGGTCCCCATGATTCAAGGTATCTTTTCGATCAATTTATTAATCAACTTAACTAATCCAAATTATGAGTTTCATAGCCAATGTATTTGCACGGCAAATTTTAGATTCTCGGGGAAATCCAACCATTGAAGTAGATGTAATTACTTCCTCCGGTGTTTTAGGTCGAGCAGCGGTTCCATCGGGCGCATCAACCGGGATACATGAGGCGGTAGAGCTCAGAGATAATGATCCAACTAAGTTTTTAGGAAAGGGCGTTTTGAAGGCGGTTGGCTTTGTGAATACAATAATCAATGAAGCACTTCAGGGTCACGATGTGTTTAATCAAAAAGGAATAGACACCCTCTTAATTAACTTAGATGGAACTCCCAATAAATCACATTTGGGAGCGAATGCCATTCTCGGTACCTCTTTGGCTGTGGCAAAAGCGGCGGCAATAGAAGCAGATTTAAGTTTATATCGGTATGTTGGAGGTGTCGGGGCAGTAACCATGCCTGTTCCCATGATGAATATTCTTAACGGCGGTTCTCACGCGGATAATAAAATTGACATTCAAGAATTTATGGTGATGCCCTTGGGAGCCTCTTCATTTTCAGAAGGATTGCGATGGGGTACTGAAGTATTTCATCACTTGAAAAGTGTGTTGAAGCATCGAGGTATGTCAACGAATGTTGGGGATGAGGGAGGCTTTGCTCCGAATCTTGGTTCCAATGAGGAAGCCATACAAGTGGTCATTGAAGCAGTAGAAAAAGCGGGCTTTAAACCGGGCCATGATATGTATATAGCGCTCGATGCAGCCGCTTCTGAATTTTATAATGCGGAAACAGGATTGTATGAGTTTGAATCTACCGGCGAAAAACGAACCTCTGCTGAGATGGTTGGATTTTGGAAAGATTGGCGGAGTAAATACCCATTAATTTCTATAGAAGATGGCCTAGCTGAAGATGATTGGTCGGGTTGGAAATTAGCCACAGAAGAATTAGGTCACTCAACACAATTGGTTGGAGATGATTTATTCGTAACCAACACCAAACGATTATCAAGAGGGATTTCCGAAGGAATTGCTAATTCAATTCTGGTAAAAGTAAATCAAATTGGTTCCTTAACCGAAACGATTCAAGCCGTACAAATGGCGACATCCAATGGTTATACCTCAGTGATGAGTCACCGCTCTGGGGAAACCGAAGACAATACGATTGCAGATTTGGCGGTGGCTTTAAATACCGGGCAAATAAAAACGGGCTCTGCCTCTCGAAGCGACCGAATGTCCAAATACAACCAATTACTTCGCATTGAAGAAGAGTTGGGGGACGATGCCGTATATCCAGGAATGTCTTTCAAGTTTCTTAAATAGTTGGTTACACGGTTCAATCTGCGCGTGTATGGAATCGTCGTAAACGAAAAGCACGAAGTCCTAGTTTCTCATGAACGTCGCGGCGGGTATGAATTCACCAAATTTCCGGGTGGCGGTGTAGAACTTGGCGAAGGGATTTTGGATGCCTTGCATCGGGAATTTAACGAAGAACTCGATGCCGTAATTGAAACCGCGACTTTTTTCTATGTGAACGAGTATTTCCAAGCATCAATTTTTAGGTCTAGTGATCAAGTCATTGCATTTTACTATCGGGTTACCTTAGATACTACAACCATTAAAACAGGCGTATCAAACCTTCCATTGGGGGCTACCGATGTGGGTGATTATGAGCGAGTATCTTGGGTTCCTATTTCCCTAGATTTACAGTCATTGATGACGTTCCCAATCGATAAATTTGTCGTTACTAAAATGTTATAATGCTTACTAAAATGGGCATTTTATTTTTTTATTGCCTAATTTCGTATTGCAATATTAATTTTCTATGTACTTTTGACAAATACATGAACTAACTTGAACTATGGCATTAAATACAGACAAAGAGTTATTGGTAGGTGTTGGAAAACAAATAAGAGTAATTCGCAAAAAACAAGGAAAAGCGCTTAAGGATTTAGCTCAGGCTGTAGGAATGGAGCCTTCAAATTTGTCTGTGATAGAAAACGGCAAATCGAATCCGCAACTACTGACTTATGTTAAAATTGCTGCGGCTTTAAATTGCACTATGGGAGATTTGTTTGATTTTCCGTTTGATTATGCTAAGCTCGAGCAGACTTATATGCCGCGCAAGCATACGATATAATCTGAGGCTTATTTGAAATTAGGAGCAACCATTAACTCCTTGGTTCCGTGTGTCCAAGAATAAAATCCTTCGCTAGATTTTACCCCTTTTTTACCGGCCATTACCATATTTACCAGTAAAGGACAAGGCGCGTATTTTGGATTTCCGAATCCGTCGTGTAATACGCGTAAAATAGCAAGACAAACATCGAGCCCAATAAAATCTGCGAGTTGTAAGGGTCCCATCGGATGAGCCATCCCTAATTTCATTACCGTATCAATTTCTTCTACGCCTGCCACACCTTCATATAAGGTATAAATTGCTTCATTAATCATTGGCATTAATATGCGGTTCGCAACAAACCCAGGATAGTCGTTCACCTCAACAGGAA
>CANMTO010000100.1 GCA_947500755.1 Flavobacteriales bacterium | reverse complement strand
TACAAGCTTTCCATTCGAGCTTTCAGTTTTCTAATCACCAGATCTGCTACATTTTCTTGAACAAATAACCGTGAACCCGCACAGCATACATGTCCTTGGTTAAAAAAGATTCCGTTGATAATGCCTTCAACCGCTTGATCAATAGGGGCATCGTCAAATATAATATTAGCGGATTTTCCTCCTAATTCTAGGGTTGTTTTTTTATGGGTTCCCGCCACAGCACGCTGAAT
Organism: Flavobacteriales bacterium; assembly: GCA_947500755.1. Lineage (GTDB taxonomy): Bacteria > Bacteroidota > Bacteroidia > Flavobacteriales_D > Crocinitomicaceae > UBA952. The sequence continues at coordinate 2,831 of CANMTO010000100.1, read as the reverse complement.
TATTTTCCCTACGTTCGTTGATCCCGTAAAGGCAATTTTATCCACATCAGGGTGATTAACTATGGCAGCGCCCGTATCTCCATACCCCGTAACAATATTCACTACGCCGGGTGGAAGACCGGAGTCTTTGATGATTTCTGCTAATTTCAATGCGCTTAGTGAGGTGGTTTCCGCAGGCTTGAGTACTACCGTATTTCCAGCAGCCAAGGCAGGAGCAATTTTCCAAGCCGCCATCAGCAAGGGAAAGTTCCATGGAATAATCTGACCAGCTACACCAAGGGCCTCTGGTTTTTTGTGCGGCATGGCGTATTCGAGTTTATCGGCCCACCCTGCGTAGTAGAAAAAATGATTACAGGCCAAAGGCACATCTACATCCCGGGATTCCCGGATGGGCTTCCCGCTGTCCAAGGTTTCAATCACCGCAAATTCTCGGGCCCGCTCTTGCATCATGCGCGCAATGCGGTAGATGTATTTTCCGCGTTCCGCCCCTGACATTTTCGACCAAACTTCTGTATAGGCTTTTCTAGCCGCCTTTACGGCTTTATCAACGTCTGCGTCCGTTGCCCATGCAATTTCTGCCAGCACCTCCTCGGTGGCCGGGTTGATGGTAGGAAAATATTTTTTTGAACTGGGTTCAACCCATTCATTATTGATGAATAACTGATATTTTTTTTCTAATCGGATATGCGATGTGCTCTCAGGAGAGGCGGCATAATCCCACTCAGTCTGTGGATTTGCAGTATTTTTTTTAGCCATAAGTTAGTCGATTGAAAAATAATCTGGGGATTGATATAATCCGCTTTCTGTTTTCATAAGTTGCATCAGGACATCATTTGCTAAGCTGCTCGCTCCAAACCTAAACCATTCGTTGGAGAGCCATGGGGTCCCTAAAATTTCTTTGACCATGACTAGGTTGTGTAAGGCTAATTTAGCGGTAGAAATCCCTCCAGCAGGTTTCATTCCGATCATGATTCCCGTTTGATCATAATAATCTTTAATGGCCATTAACATCGTGTACGTTACTTGCATCGTGGCCGCAGGCTGAATTTTCCCCGTAGAGGTTTTGATGAAATCCGCCCCCGCATGAATGGCAATATCACTGGCCATGCGAACGTGGTCCAGCGTACATAATTCTCCGGTTTCTAGTATAACCTTAAGTCTTGCCTTTCCGCATGCTTCTTTGATTGCCGCAATTTCATCAAATACAAAACTATATTCTCCAGCTAGAAATTTACCGCGTGAAATAACCATGTCGATTTCATCTGCTCCCTGATCTACGGCAAATTTAGTATCGGCTAATTTAATTGCTGGCGTGGATTGCCCAGAGGGGAATGCCGTGGACACAGACGCGATTTTTACGGAAGAATTTCCGAGTGCTTTACGAGCAATTGAAACCATGGATGGATAGACGCAAACGGCAGCAACGGTAGGTAACCCCGGATGAACGTCATGTAAATGTTGTGCTTTGTAACACATTTGTTGCACCTTACCCGGAGTATCTTTACCCTCCAAGGTCGTGAGGTCAATCATGTTGAGCACCATGTGGAGCCCTTGTTTTTTGGCTTCGTTTTTTATGCTCCTGGTTTGAAATCGAGCTACTCGTTCTTCAACGCCGACCTTGTCAACGCGTGTATTCGAGAGCATAAGGGATGGATTGTAGGTTTTTTTCACCGCGCAATTTTGAGATTCAATCAAAGTTACGCAAACAAATTGAAAAAGTTCCGATTCTTATGCCTCGGCGTCCTCTCCGCCATCATCATCTGGCTTGTCATAATCATCGTCACCATCCTCGTCGCTATCCACGTCGTCGTCGTCATTGATGTCGGGATCCTTATCAAAGTCTTCTTCGAAATCGTCCTCGTCATCGTCCACTACCGGCTTGGCCTTCGGAGAAACCTTCTTGATTTTAACCAGGTATATTACCTCGTCGGTTTCCCAAATGAGCGCATCGAGAATCTCTCCCGTTGGGGTTTTAAGCGATGACAAATGATTGATGTACCCGTCTGGGTAATCTTTTAAGATTTGCTTTTTTTGATCAAGCGTCAGTTTATCGTAACTAATGATGGACCTTCTTTTGGACATAGTATTTGCGTTATTCAACGGGCAAAATTAATTTTTTTGATATACCGCTGAACATTTTTTTCAAGTTTATAAAAAAAATATTTTTCAACGGGCCCTAAATCGAGCGATTTACTGCTTTTCCATTACATTTGTCCAATGGCCAAATCCAAATCCGCTTTTTTCTGTCAATCTTGTGGTTACGAGGCTCCTAAATGGTTGGGAAAGTGTCCTTCCTGTAACGAGTGGAATACCTTTGTGGAGGAAAGAGTGCTGGTTTCCAAAAATAACACCCAACCGTTTTCACGTCAAAAAAGTGAGCATAATCCGATACGTTTGCAAGACATTGAACAAACGGATACCACGCGAACCGTACTCAAGGACCTTGAGTTGAATCGGGTCTTGGGTGGAGGATTGGTGAAAGGTGAAATCATTTTAATCGGAGGGGATCCCGGCATTGGAAAATCTACCTTGTTGCTTCAGATGGCAATTAAGGAACAACTTACCGTTTTGTATGTTTCCGGGGAAGAAAGCGAACAACAAATTAAAATGCGGGCCGAGCGTATCGGTATTGAAAATCCAAATTGCCATTTATTGATCGAAACTGACGTGAGTCAAATTATTGCACATGCGGAAAAATCACTCCCAGAAGTATTGATTATTGATTCGATTCAAACCTTGTTTACTCCGCACATTGAAAGTGCGCCAGGGAGCGTAAGTCAAGTAAGAGAGTGCACCGCCCTGTTGTTGCGTTTTGCTAAAGAAATGGATGT
>CANMTO010000099.1 GCA_947500755.1 Flavobacteriales bacterium | reverse complement strand
TGATGAAGGAAGAGGTAGAGTTATTGATTATGTGATTAATAAATATGGTGCAAATCAGGTAGCTCAAATCATTACCTATGGAACCATGGCGGCAAAATCAGCGATTAGAGATACGGCACGGGTGTTGGATTTACCCCTGCCAGAAGCGGATCGTTTGGCGAAATTGGTACCGGATATTTCACTCAAGAAGTTGTTCGAATTAGAAGATCCCGCCTTGGCTGATGCCTTGAAAAATAATCAGGAAGCGTTGAATAATGCCAAGGAGTTGCGTAAAATATTTCAAGGACAAGGTCCTGCATCCGATGTGTTGCGTCAGGCAAAAGCGATCGAAGGATCAGTTAGAAACACAGGAACCCACGCCTGTGGCGTGATTATTACGCCCGATGATATTACGAATTTCGTTCCAGTGGCCACCGCGAAAGATTCTGTCATGGTGTGTACCCAATTTGACAACTCCGTAGCAGAATCAGCAGGCCTGCTTAAAATGGATTTCCTGGGTTTAAAAACCCTTACCCTAATTAAGGATGCGGTGCGAATCATTAAAGAGAATCGCGGAATTGAACTTGATCCTGATCAATTTCCTACCGATGATGAACTGACCTATAAGCTCTTTCAACGCGGTGAAACGGTGGGGATATTTCAATATGAATCCCCCGGAATGCAAAAGTACATGCGGGAATTAAAACCTACGGCCTTTGCCGACCTTATTGCGATGAATGCCCTTTATCGCCCAGGTCCTTTGGAGTATATTCCCTCATATATCAAACGAAAGCATGGCGAAGAGCCCATTGTGTACGATTTAGATGATTGTGAAGGTCATTTAAAAGAAACCTACGGGATTACAGTATATCAGGAGCAAGTGATGTTGCTTTCCCAGAAGTTGGCGGATTTCACCAAAGGTGAGGCCGATACCCTAAGAAAAGCCATGGGTAAAAAGGACCGTAAGGTACTGGATAAAATGCGACCGGTTTTTATAGAGCGTGGAAATGCAAAAGGGCATGCCAACGATAAATTAGAGAAAATCTGGAAAGACTGGGAAGCCTTTGCTTCTTATGCATTCAATAAATCGCATTCTACCTGCTATGCTTGGGTGGCTTATCAAACAGCCTATCTCAAAGCAAATTACCCGGCCGAATATATGGCAGCAGTACTCAGTAATAACATGAGCGACATCAAGCAAGTAACCTTCTTTATGGAAGAATGTCGTCGGATGGGGGTGAATGTTTTTGGTCCAGATGTAAATGAATCACGCTTGAATTTTACAGTAAATGCAAACGGGGATATACGTTTTGGTTTGGGAGCCATTCGTGGAATTGGTGAAGGACCAGTAGAAGCGATTATTCAAGGACGTGCAGAGGGAAGATACACCAGTATTTTTGATTTCAGTCGGCGGGTGAATTTCAAAGCCATCAACCGAACAGCCATGCAGAATTTAGTGTATGCGGGTGGATTTGATTCCTTCAGTGAACTGCATCGGGCACAGTATTTTATGGAAGAAGGCGCAAATCGCTTATTTTTAGATCACATCATTCGGTACGGCACTTCTTTTCAGGATAATAAAGATTCAAACCAACACGACCTTTTTGGTGAGGGTTCCGGATTTGATGTAGTGGAACCGAAAGTTCCAAGCTGTGAGGAATGGTCTTCGAGTTATAAGTTAGCCAAAGAACGCGAAGTGATAGGGATTTTCATTTCTGGACATCCCCTGGATGATTATAAAATGGAGATTGATGCCTTTTGCACCGGAGCCTTAGCCATGTTGCATGATATGGAATCGTTCAAAGGACGAGATTTGATAATGGCGGTAGTCGTTACCTCCATAGAGCACCGGATTGCTAAGAACGGAGATCCCTTTGGAACAGTAGTTTTTGAAGATTACACCGATCAATATAAGCTGAATATTTTCCGTGAAAATTATCTAAAGTACAAGCATTTACTCCAGCCTGGGGTGTTTTTAACATTGCGCGGTCGGATAGAAATACCAAGGTACAGAACGCACTTAGAATTTAGTTTAAACGAAGTAGAACTCTTACAGCATTTGCGTGAAAAACGGGTGAAAGGCTTGCATTTAAGCATCCCCAACAAGGACCTCAATCACCTCTTGATTGACGAACTTAATGGCTTGTTTTTAGCAAATCAGGGTTCTTGCAATGTACAGTTCACCATTTTTGATGCGGTAGAAGGCCTGGAATTGAATATGGCGTCGAAGTCGGTTCGCATTAAACCAGATCCGGAATTATACAAGGCACTTTCTAAAATGAATATTCAGTTTCGACTGAATTAATCCAGATTTCCCGCATCTTCTACTTGTTTTATTAAGCTCGACAGGGACATTTCGAATGCGTTCGCTATGCGTACAAGCACGCGAAGGCTTGGATTAAATTCTCCTTTTTCTATCCGTTGAATGGTTCGTATATCCACATCACAGAGGAATGACAATTGAAGTTGTGTAATCTTTTTGGATTTTCTGACCGTTTTTATTTCGGTTCCAAATTGTTTGAGTTCGTTTTCAAAGGAGGATTGCACCTTCAAAATTGAGGCTTAAATAAAAAATAATATACGACATATATGCATATATGCCATATTAAAACTTCTTGTGTATATTTGTCAAAACTTTTAATTTACTATTTATGAAAAAAATGATTTTACTTGTTGGATTAGGTACAGCCCTTTTCCTTAGCTCATGCAACAAAGTTAAAACTGGCGATGTCACGTTTTGGCAACAAACCGGAAGTGGATATGGTGTGACGGTAGTACAATTAAACGGTGTTACCTCTAACATTACCTCAGAATACTCTAGTGTGCCGGCGTGTGGGAAATCCGGTTGTGCTGTGTTCAATGGTATAGAAGAAGGAACCTACACGTATTCAGCTTCAGATGGAACGTCTAATTGGAATGGTTCAATTACTGTATCTGAAGGATGCAAAACAATGCAACTTTATTAAATCACAAAAAAATAAAAATTATGAAAATCAAACTCTACTTAGGTGCAATTTGTGCATTACTAATATTGAATTCTTGCATGACCACTAAAACAAGTGTTGGAATGTATCGTGAAACAGAAGGCAGTGAGTATACCTATGCGAAAGGTAAACAGTTTTGGTT
>CANMTO010000098.1 GCA_947500755.1 Flavobacteriales bacterium | reverse complement strand
AGGTCTTCCGGATGGGGTGATTAATATGATTACCGTAGATGGACCTACCGCGGGGGATATCGTATTTAGTCACAAAGAATTTGCCGGCTTACATTTTACCGGTTCCACTTCGGTGTTTCGATCCCTTTGGAAAACAATCGGTTCAAACTTAGAAAAATATAGAAGTTATCCGCGGATTGTGGGTGAAACAGGAGGTAAGGATTTTGTAGTTGCCCATGGGTCTGCAAATCCACTCGAAGTGGCTACGGCCTTAGCTCGTGGTGCCTTTGAATTCCAAGGACAAAAATGCTCTGCGGCTTCTCGCGCATACATTGCATCTTCCATTTGGCCTGCGGTTAAGCATTCCTTAGTTGAACAAGTTAATTCGTTTAATATTGGAGCACCTAGCAACACAGCCAATTTTGTAAATGCCGTAATTGATGAACGCGCGTTTGATAAAATTGCTGGATATATTGATTATTGCAAGACGCAGTCCGATGCAGAAATCATTGCAGGAGGAACCTATGATAAAAGCACAGGATATTTCATTAATCCAACCGTTGTGGTAACTACCAACCCTACGTTTAGAACCATGGTCGAAGAAATTTTCGGACCGGTACTAACCATTTTTGTGTACGAAGACAGCCAATTTAAAGAAACGCTAGCGATGGTTGACGGAACCTCAGAGTATGCACTTACTGGATCAATCATGGCCAAAGATCGCTACGCGATTGATATGGCGACCAAGGCCTTGGAAAATGCCGCAGGTAATTTTTACATTAACGATAAACCAACGGGAGCAGTCGTCGGACAGCAACCCTTCGGCGGAGCAAGGGGGTCAGGCACGAATGATAAAGCCGGAGCGGCGATGAATTTACTGCGTTGGGTTTCTGCTCGTACGATTAAAGAAACATTTGTCACGCCAACGGATTATCGGTACCCCTTTTTAGAACAATAACGTAACCTTAGAAGCTTCTCGAATTATTCTCCCATGTTTCGTTTCATTCTCCTGTTTTCCTTCGCATTATTGAGTGCATCCATCCAATGGCAATCCGCGCTTAATGGAGCAAGTTGGAAGTATGTATTCGTCGGTATGCGACCGGAATTTCTGCCCGAAGAAATAAAAGAGGCGAGTAAAGACCCACTCTTCGCTGTACCCCTAGACCTTCAGGGAAAGATTCCTGAATCAGGCACCGTAATTCTTGTGGATTTTCGCCTACCATCGAGCAGTAAAAGACTGTGGGTGGTAAGAAATAAAAAAGTACGCGTACACTGCCGAGTAGCACATGGGAAAAATTCAGGAGCGTTAATAACTGAACGCTTTAGTAATGTCCCTGAGACCAACATGAGTTGCCTTGGCGAATTTAAAACGGGAAAAATTTATCAAGGTGAAAAAGGATTAGCTATGCGCTTGCATGGTTTAGAACATAGGGTTAATAATAACGCCTACGCGCGAGGAATTGTGTTTCATGGAGGCACCTATGTTTCTTATGCCTTTCTTGCGCAGCATGGAAGAATCGGCCGAAGTTTAGGTTGTTTTGTCACAGAACCTAGATATAATGACCGTATAATAAGGCTTTGTCGATTTGGAGCAAAAATGTTTGTTTCAGGGCACCAACCGGTGACGTTTTAATTTATTTCAAACGATTTTCAATATAAAATTTTTGTACTTTTAGGCAATGCTAACCAAACTTTCCGACGGAACACCAATACATTGCATTCGTAAGCCAGAAGCTAGAATGCTTGACCATCATGTGGAAGGATATCTTCAACATGGAATTCAAATTAATCCAGGTGATGTGGTGTTTGATGTGGGGGCCAATGTGGGTGTTTTCGGCGTTCGGGTACTTCAAAAGGCGCCTGATGTAACGGTCTTTTGCTTTGAACCCATTCCAGCAATTGCGGATGCACTTCGAGCCAACGCCTCTCTGCATGGTCAGGGAAGAATGGTCGTGATACAAGAAGGCGTTTCCGCAGCACCCGGCGAAGCTACCTTTACCTATTTCCCGAACACTCCAGCGCTATCAACCGCGCATCCCGAACAATGGGATGAGAACCCAGGAGCGTTTCAAGCGGCAGTAAAAAGCACCATGAAAAACCCACCCGTAAGCATGCGGTGGATGCGCTTGATTCCAACAGTTTTTTCCGGTCTGATTGCCAAACATTTGGTTAAAGGCAGACACACCGTGACATGTAAATTAACCACCATTGCTGAAGTAATCAAAAACCACAACCTGGATCGAATTGATTTAATGAAAATTGATTGCGAAGGCGCGGAATGGGATACCTTGATGGGTATCGGTGACGCGCATTGGGGTAAAATTAAATCTATGGTGATTGAAGTACATGACGAAGAGGGAAGGCTCGATCACGTAAAACAATTGCTGAATAAACATGGGTTTTCACGTCAAGTAGTAGAACAAGAAGAAGGCTTAGAGAATTCAAAAATGTATAACCTATTTGCACTCCGATGAATGCCTTAACCTTTAGCTCGTTAATCCTCGGATTATTACTAATCAACAACCTGTTTGGCTTGGTGTATTCCTTGATTATTATCTACACGGATTGGTTTAAAAAATACCGGATTCAAGATAAAAAATATCAGAAAGGGATTTTTTTCAAACGAATGCCCTTATATCTCCTTAATTTTTCTATGTTATTCGCGTTGGCTGGTGTGGGGTCCTATGTGATTTTTCCTTGGTTAGAAACAAGCTGGTCTACGTGGTGGATACTCGCCTTGCAAGTGTTGGGGATTTTCTTAGTAGAAGATGTGTTCTTTTACTTTTACCATCGCTTGCTGCATGTGAATAAATTCCTTTTGGGAAAAATCCACTCCATTCATCACCGCGCAAGTCCACCATTTCCACTAGAATATTTATATAACCACCCCCTGGAGTGGATGCTTGGGTTTATTGGTCCAGTGCTCGGGTTTTTAGTGATCGGATTGATTTCACCCATCTCAATTTTTACGGTGCTAATCTTCGGGGCCATTCGCAATTTGCGTGAGATTCATCTGCATTCCGATTTGAATCTGCCAATCTTGAGTAACATTCCACTGATTTCTAAAACCAAGCATCACGACGATCATCATTCCCTCTTGGACGGCAACTATTCTTCCATTTTTATTTGGTGGGATAAAATTTTT
>CANMTO010000097.1 GCA_947500755.1 Flavobacteriales bacterium | reverse complement strand
CATAGCGTCAATGGAATTAAATCCGTTGGCAAACCACCAACGTGTCACATCGATCTTGCGTGTTGGGAATAAGGCCTCAAAGAGCGCTTGGTATGCTATATCCAACGATTTTACCGGTTGATTCGCTACCAAAAGATCCAAGTGTAGGCCCAACGCGCCGTAATCTATTTTTCCATTTTTATTGGTCGGGAATTCTTTTAACCCCTCAAATAGCTGGGGGATTGCATAGGCAGGAAGTAGCCCAAACAAGCCATCTTTAGGCGGGAGCTCTTCAGCATTGCCAAGGTAAAAAGCGGACAGTATGGGAGCCTTGTATACGATACACCAACGTTCAATTTTTGACCATTGAATTAATGCTTGTTCGATTCGTGTTAATTCAATGCGTTGTCCATTGATTTTAATTTGTTGATCCGTTCTCCCTCTAAAGTAAAGTTGCCCACTCGTATCCATAAGACCACGGTCTCCTGTTCGATAGGCGGGTTCATCATTGACCGTAAAGAATGCCTCGGATGTTTCAATTGCATATCCAAGACCAACCGCAGGGCCAGAAATCACGATTTCTCCTTCCTCAAACGGAGAACAAGGCCTTAACTCGGGGGTAACAATATGTATGCTTGCATTGGAGAATTGCGTACCAAGCGGCAATGTTTCCACCGGAAATTGGCCCTTGTTTTCAAAGCCACTGGTTAGGACACTGCATTCCGAGGGACCGTAAAATTGAAAGAGGGTTGCTGCTTGAAATTTTCGTTTCAGGCTAGATTGAATGCTTGGTGGTACCCGGTCCCCTCCAGTCATAATGATGCGCGGTTTTTGGTCGCTGGGAATGGTGTCTATCCAATGCGCCAACAAGGTAGGGACCATATGAAATGCGGTAATTTCATTAAAGGTTCGAATCATTTCATCCGCATTGGCTAAGATTTCCTTGGTGATTAAGGTTCTTTTCCAACCTTGCCATATTGGGAATATGAGCTCAGCAACCCCAATATCAAAGGCAGGATGCGCAATAACACCAAAATGTTCCTGTGCTCGCCAGGGAAGTTTTTCCTTCCACGCATTCAAGAATGAAACAAGGTTTGCTAAAGACAATTGCACCACCTTGGGTGTTCCCGTGCTTCCTGAGGTACAAATAGCCAAAGCGACCTCAGCATTTTTTTCTTGGCTTGATGGTGAAATGGAGCTAAGATCCAGCGTGTCTAGTGATATATACGATGAGATCCGATGATCTGGATAGGCCGTGAAAATTGTGTCTGGTGGACATTGGGCGTAAAGTGAGGTAATAAAGTCATCACTTTCCTTTTCATTAACCATAAGAACGGCTGTTTTTGTTTTCCATGCGGCCAACATAACCAAATCCATAGACGCGTGCTTGTCGCCATAAATCCAAATGCGCGATGTATTATTTACCTTGAATGCTTCAATGAGTTTATGATAGGATTCAACCCTTTTCGATGCAATGAGCTGTAGTTCAATTTCTTCAAAAAAACGCGCTACATGAATAGCTGGGTAGTTTTGTGTCTTAAACGGATATGTGTTTCTTATGGGTTTTTGAAAGCGCTGCGGGAATGTAGTTAGGTAATCCATATAGGCCATCGAAACGGTTTCTATTTGACTATGGCTGTGCTTGGATGAATTAAAATGCCATTGAAAATGAAGCGATTCTTCTTCCGGTGTAATCGCAAGACTTAAAGGAAATTCCGTGAAGTCATAACTTTCTAGTAGCTTGAATGTAGAGGCTGCAGCATCGAGTTGTTTCGTTAACGGATAATTCTCAAAAGCGATCAAGAAGTTGAAAGAAATCCCATTAAACTGTGAATCGGTAATATCTACATATGGAAAGGACGCGACGCTCCGTTCACGTGATTTAAACAATGAGACAAGTTCTTCAGGGGATGAATCCAAGGTAGCCTGAAATTGCAGCGGTAAGGTTTGAATTGCTAAGCCAAAACCGTGGGTGACTTGTTCAATCAGTCCGTTTTGTTTCACTACACCAAATTGAACCGTTGGATTATTTGTCCATCCGGCAATGAAACAACTCCACGTGAAATTGATGTATTCCGCTTGTGTTAATCCCAGAGATTGCGCGAAATCCCGAACTAAGGCAAGGGAAAGTGTCGTTGAGTGTTCTGAAAGCTCTTCCGAGCCAACACTAATTTCGGTAAGTTGGGCAACAGATTCGAAGGGCAGTACGTATGATCGGTAGGCTGCTTGCGCCATTTCATGGTTGAGTCCTTTCCATCCGTCGTACCAGGCTTTAATGGTTCGTTGTGGTAAAAAGAGGTTCGGTGAGGACAACAGTTGAATAAAATCAGTTAAAAGTTTTTGTCTTCCCCACCCATCAAATAAGATGTGATGGTTAGTAATGAGTAAGAAGGATTTGTTCGGCGTTTCAAACCAATCGAACCTCAGTCCTGGTTCTTTTTGTAAATCGAATCCCTTAGTTCTGATTGAAAGGATGTGTTGCTTTATTGCGGACTCGGTGCACTGATACGCGTTGATTTGAGGTTTTGAATGTTTAAGGCTAACCCATACGGCCTGCTTCAGTCCTTCATGTAATATATGCGCTCTCAAGCACTCATAGGTATCAACCAAACTTGAAATCCCACGTGATATTTTTTCAAAATTAGTATCCCGTACTTCAAAAACTAATTGTTGGATATATTCCGAGGGTTTTCCTTTTAAACTCGCACTAAGCATAAACTGTTGTGCGGGGAGCAAGGGAACAATCGATAAAATATCTTCTTTATTCATTAGAGTCCATTCAATAAGTCTTCGATTGCATTGCGGTCTTCCAGGTCAATCGAATCATCAACATGGGCTGAAATCGAGGAGGCGGCATTCAGTTGGGTGCTGGCGAATAATTGAAATGCATTCATATACGAAGTTAAATTAAATGAAGGATGTGAACGCATCATCCAACGGAGTTTTCCTTCCACAATCATTGCATTTATTTCTACCTGAGCTAACATCGTGTTCCCCAGATCAACCATTTCTCCTTGCGAAATCATGGAAGGACTTGCGATTCCTCCCCAATTTTCATCAAAGCTTCCCAAGAAATTTAATAAAAGCGGATAGCACGGTTGTGCATAATCCGCGCTTCCCATGTAGGTGAGTTGATAAGCAATCCCCTCTTCATAGGAACCACGAACGTGAGTTAATAATTCATCCATAGGGATTTCTG
>CANMTO010000096.1 GCA_947500755.1 Flavobacteriales bacterium | reverse complement strand
CCGCGGAGAGTTCTCTTCGAATATTAAACGTTAATGCATCACGTTGTACGTGCTCTACAGGCACTAAGGTATCCATGACGCGCTGCGCATTTAAAAAATCAATTACTAAGATCCCGCGTGGTGTTAACATGGTATGTACCGAATCAATTACCCGTTGATTTTCCGCAGTGGAATCAAAATAACCGAAACTGGTAAACAAATTGAACACCGCAGCAAAGGTTTCGTTAGGAAGGGGTTCACGCATGTCTTGAACCTGAAACCGTAATCCGTCAACGGCAGATTCATTGGCAAAGGCGATGCTTTGTGGAGACAAATCAGTGCCTAGTACATTCAATCCCAGGGCATGAAGCGTTCTGGCATGTCTACCCTTACCACAGGCTAAATCCAAAACCTTAGACCTTGGTTTAAGGGCTAAAAAATCGACTAAACGCTCAATAAATGCTTGCGCTTCTTCCTCGCTTCGGTGATTATAAAGCTGGTGATAATACGAAGTATCAAACCAAGAAGCGAACCATGGCGTATCTGTCATTCCACAAAGATAGGGAAAAGCCCGCGGAAGCAATGCAAGTTTGGCGTATCTTAGAAGCGTGAAACGCATTGGACTCACCGGAGGAATTGGTTCCGGAAAAAGTTATATCGCCGGGGTACTCGAAAAAATGGGCTATCCGGTATATTATTCAGATGAGCAAGCAAAAGTTCTTACCGATACACATCCTGAAATTCGAGCTGGATTAATTTCTAGGTTTGGAACGAATATTTATTCGGAGGGAATACTCAACAGAAAGGAACTTGCAGCACATATTTTTAATTCGGAACCCGATCGGAATTTTGTAAATCAGCTCATTCATCCGGTGGTTAGGGCTGACTTTGACCGCTGGTGTGCCGAACAACATACCGCACTGGTTTTCAACGAAGCTGCGATATTATTTGAAACGGGGGCGTATCAGCAATTTGATGCGACGGTATTGGTCATCGCACCGCATGAACTTAGATTGCAGCGGATCATGGAACGAGATCGTTGCAGGGTTGAGCAAGCGGAAACCCGCATGAAGAGTCAATGGAGCGACGAGCAGAAAATACCCTTAGCTACATGCATTGTTATGAACGATGGAAAATCCCCATTGTTAAGTCAGCTTGAACACGTGGTAACTACTCTTCTGAATCTTTCTTGATTTTTTTTCGAACATCGAAATAAAGAAATACTCCAAAAAATATTAAACCGAGAATAACCAAAAAAATCCCAATTGAACTAATGCGAAATTGGTCATCTACTATTTCATATTTCCTACCATAAATAAAGCGAATAACAAGCGTTATTATTGCAAGAAGTAACCAAAACCAATGTTTCTTATTTGCCATCAATAGTCAAAATTAAACGTGATCCCAAAGGTCAACGGATAAAGCGTTGCGGTGGCAGATTTTTTAAATAAAGGCGTCAGGTTGTAGTTTACAAAAAGGCCATAGCGATCAAAACCCGTTCGTGCGGTAGCATACGCCCCAAAAGGCGCCATTTGAAAGCGTGAGTTTACGGTGTTTTGGAACCGATCCCCATTGGAGTATTTACCACGAGTTGACCAAGTTCCACCGAAATTCCAGTATCCAACTGCCCCAAAATTCAAATAGAACGAATTCTTTGAATCCGCCTTGGAGCAAACCTCAAAAAGTAGGGGAATACTTAATGCGCCGTAGGAAAGGCCATTTTGCCGGTAGGGTAAATTATTTAACCCTTCAATAGCAAATAGGGTATCCGACTTTCCTCCAGGAACGGTAGATGTATGAACAAGGTCGTATTGTCCGAGGTTAATATTCGTTACATTTAATCCAAAACCGGTGGTTAGCCCGAAATATTCTTTAATGATCGGGATTTTGTATTCGAGTATATTGATGCCAAAATTCCAAACATTTAAGTCCGAAACATTCCAATAGGCATAATCTTCCGGGTTATCCATCATTAAACTTCCAAAACCGATATCGAAGCCCGCAAAATGTGGACTTGGTTTATCGTCTTCATCTTCGCTTGTATCATCCGACACTTCAAAATTAATGGGAAGAGACATATAAATCGCTGAATCTTTACACGCAGGATTCCAATTCCAATGAAGCAAATTAGTCACTCTCAAGGCTTCTTTGTCCAGGGACGGATGAGCTGATTTAGTTACTGTTGCCTTAGATACATTTCCAGAGCGATTCACCACAAATCGAATAAAGACTTTTCCTGAAATCCCCTGTTCTACACAATCTTGAGGATAGTTTACTTCATTATTTATAAACTTCATCAAACCTTCATAACCCGTTGGATACGTCGCACATTCCTCCTCCATAGTAGAAGTAACAATTGGTTCTGAAGCTTGCGCCCGAGCGGAAAAGCCTAAAAAACTCAATAGGGAAATCGCTAATATGTTTTTCATAATCGTTCGTTTTTTTACTAAAAATACGCATTAAAATCCAACGCTCACCCGCAGCATAAAATTTCTGCCCGCTTGGGGATAAAAGAATCGCTCGGTGGTTCTTACCCCTGCATATTGGTACGCAAACGCATACCCGTTATTGGAGTACATCTGATTAAAGACATTATTAACGATTCCTGAAAGCTGAATTACTGTATTCTCTTTCGTTGTAAACGTTTTTCTTAGCCCAAATGAAGAATAATTAAAGGCAGGGAGTTCACTCGTTTCGATGTTATCCATGTATTGTTTGCTCACGAATTTTGACGTCCAATCCACCGAAAGTTTCCATGCGGGAACTGTATAACTTAGCCCTAATCCTGCAATAACACTGGGGGAAAACGACAAGGTGGTTTGGCTGTAGGTTGTTTCTTGTTGCGTGTAATACGGAACTGAATCCAAGTATACATCCAGGTAATCCACGTAGTTATTTGCCCTGTTTTGACTCAAGGTGAGGTTTCCATTGATTTCAAGGTTTTTGATGCGTTTGTACTTCGCTTCTAATTCAATTCCTCGGCGGTAACTGTCCTTTACATTCGTTCGGGTATAGCCCCCAACGTCGTTGATTTGTCCCGTTAATACCAATTGGTTGTCAAAATCCATGTAATAGAATGTTCCTTTTAAGATCAATCCTCTTTTTTGCCAGGTATATCCCACCTCATAATCCATTAAGGCTTCCGATTTTGGACGACTGCTGGGTGTAGATTCTCTAAAATCTCTACGCACCGGTTCTCTATTGCT
>CANMTO010000095.1 GCA_947500755.1 Flavobacteriales bacterium | reverse complement strand
TAACGGTATGATTAAACTTCTAATTGACAGACAGTTGCCATCAAGCGAATCCATTGCTGCGCGAAGAAATTTCAGTGAAATCCTCCATGGATTACCGAAGAAAAAAACAATAAATAGCCCCTGGTTTTATGGGGTTATTGGCTTTTCTTCGCTTATATTTTTAATTCTTTTAAACTTTTTTGTATAGAAAACACTTACTTTTAGTAACTTAGCATCATGAATCGATGTTACATAAAATTCATAGCCATTATTTTGGTGTCTTACAGTGTTGTTGCTTCTGCACAACGAATCAATTTTAATACCCAAAAAAATTGGTCGCTCAATAAAAAAGAGCTATTAATAAGCTTTGGTCCAACGCAGTTTTTGGGAGATCTTGGAGGAGCAAACTCGTCTAACTATGATTATTCATTGAAGGATTGGGATTGGCAGTCGCTCGGTGGGAATGCAGGAATCGGATACAGGTTTCGTTTTCACCCGAGGTTCGCAACAACCAGCAACTTGAGTTACCTAATGTTGCGTGGGGATGACAAATACTCTGAAGAGCATGTTAGGTTTCACAGAAACTTACATTTCCGAACCCACATGGTTGAATTTCAACAGCGTTTTGAATTTATTTTATTTTCAGTTGAAAAATTCTCTCCAGCATACAACCTCCCAGGTGCTCGAGGAGGAAAACGAAGGAATCAACAATACTATGTGTTCGGTGGAGTAGGCGCTTCTTTTTTCATTCCTCAGGCGAAGTATCAAGACAGTTGGGTTGCCTTACGTCCATTGAAAACGGAAGGTCAGGCCAAACCATATTCACCAATTGCTTTCACGGTGCCAGCAGGTTTTGGATTTAGAGTAGGTTTGGGGGCTCAATGGAGAATCGGATTGGAAGCTACATACAATATGGTTTTCTCAGATTATGTGGATGATGTTTCTACTGTTTATGCAGATCCTAACAGCTTTAACGATCCTACCGCCTCTTACTTGTCGAATCCATCCGATCAATCGGTTACGGTTGGTAACGGCTTTAATTGGTTTGGAGCAGGGTATCAGCGTGGTGACAACAAACAACGAGATTCTTATTACCGATTAAACATTGTGTTAGCTAAGAACTTAACCTATAAAGACTACGGGCGTCAGCGCATCAAAACCACAGGTGTGAAGCCATTAGGTAAGAAAATTCAATAAAACGAATGTATCGTTTTTCCCGTTCTATTTTATTTCTTCTAACTCCAGAACGCGCACACTACGTATCAATAGCCTTAATCAAAGGAGTTCAGCGCATTCCATTTGTAAATAAACTAATTAATTCCAAACCTGATGATGCGATTTTAAGAACGAAATTGTTTGGTTTGGATTTTTCAAATCCCATCGGTTTAGCCGCTGGTTTTGATAAAGACGCACAGTGCTTTCAATCCATGGGGAAATTAGGTTTTGGATTTGTGGAAATAGGTACTGTAACACCGATACCACAAGACGGTAATCCTAAACCTAGATTGTTTCGTTTAAAATCAGATCAGGCCATCATTAATCGGATGGGGTTTAATAACGACGGAGTAATTAATGTGGCAGCTAGGCTAGCACTTAGGGATACGTCATCGAATTTAATAATCGGGGGAAATATTGGAAAGAACAAATGGACCCCAAATGAAAAAGCTACCGACGACTATTTGAAGGTGTTCAACGAATTATATGAGCATGTAGATTATTTTGCGGTAAATGTTTCCTCGCCCAACACTGAAAATTTAAGGTCACTGCAGGATAAAGAACCTTTATTGAAGCTGTTAAGCGCACTCAAAACTCGTAATATGGAGCTGGGTTCTCCAAAACCAATCTTACTCAAGATTGCTCCGGATTTAACCAATGATCAATTGGATGATATTGTCGAAATTGCGCGTACGTTACCTTTAGATGGAATAATTGCAACAAATACTACAATTAGCCGAAATGGTCTAAAAGCTTCATCGGAAATAATTTCAAGTATTGGTGCCGGTGGACTTTCCGGTAAACCACTCACTGCGCGCTCTACAGATGTTATTCGCTACCTACATGATCGATTGGGAGAGGCTATCCCCATCATAGGAGTAGGGGGCATTCACACGAAAGAGGATGCATTAGAGAAATTAGACGCGGGTGCATCCTTGGTTCAATTGTATACCGGGTTTATTTATGAAGGACCTTCATTAATTGAAGATATTAAACAAGCGTTAATTGACCGTGGATAGTAAGCGAGTTCATATTACGGAATGCCCGCGCGATGCCATGCAAGGAATTCAAGCGTTCATCCCTACTGATTTGAAAGTAGCGTATTTAAATGCACTACTGAGCTGTGGGTTTGACCGCCTAGATTTCGGAAGCTTTGTTTCTCCTAAAGCCATTCCTCAACTCGTGGATACCTCAGAAGTTGTTGGACAATTAATAGATTCTGATACGCGGTTGTTAGCAATTATTGCGAACGAAAAAGGAATGGATCAGGCACTTAGTTTTGAACGGATTTCATTGCTCGGATTTCCATTTTCCATTTCAGAACAGTTTCAGTTGCGAAATACGAATTCGAGCATTCAAGCATCGAAAGTTCGCTTAAAGCGAATGGTAACAGAAATTCACTCGGCAAAGCGTGAGCTTATGCTTTATCTTTCAATGGGTTTTGGCAATCCATACGGAGATCCCTGGTCGGTTCAGTTGATTTTAGATTACGCGAGGGAATTGCATGAAGAATTTGGGGTTTCCCACATCGCCCTTTCTGATACCATTGGTGCCGCTACAACCGAGGTATTAAAGGAGGTTTTTGAGGCGGTATCTGTGAACTTACCCACTATAGAAATCGGGGTTCATTTACATACCTTACCCAACAATGCATCCAAGCTAATTCAGTCAGCCATGAGCGCGGGGTGCCTGCATTTCGATAGCGCCATGATGGGAATTGGGGGGTGTCCTATGGCTTCCGATGTTTTGACAGGGAATTTAGCAACTGAAACCTTGATTGATTATTGCGTTAAACATCAGATCAACACAGGTATCAATATGGAGGCAATATCAAATGCCCAAGAAAAAGCAGCATCAATTTTTAATTTTTATCATTAAATGGAACCAAAAAAGCAGGATGTCCCAAAGGGTGGATTTAAGTCAAAAAGAACCTTGATTTTTGGAATAGGAACGTTGATTTTATTGGCTTCGCTATCAGTTCTTTGGTTTTGTAAATCAAACAATCCTCCGAAATCAAAGGCTAAAAAATTGAATAGGCAGGAGATTTTCACGGATTTTTCCTTAAATACGTTTAGCAG
>CANMTO010000094.1 GCA_947500755.1 Flavobacteriales bacterium | reverse complement strand
TTATTGGGAGCCAAGGCATAGGACTTAATGGATTGACCTAACATGTGCATGTGGGGCATCACGGATAAGGCAGAAACCGCTATTGGAACACCGCCGTTGTTTGGATATTGTGCAGTCAAGGTAGTGACCTGATTTGCCGGTAAATTAAAATTATAATCGGCAATAATTGGGTCGGCAGACACTTGCCTTATACCCGTGGTTCCTGGTGGGTAAAAATGTAAGATAACTTTAGTGCTATCTAGCATCCCCGAACTGCCATTCGGATAATGCATGGCAAAATAAATGTTGGAGCCTGGTCCAATATCAACACCAAGTTTCAATGGCGCTACAGAAGGGAAAATCAACGGTGCAGCACCCGGAACATAGGCCGATAGGAGCTTGGTAGAAGCTGAACTCGGACTTGAACACAACCCACTTGTGTTGGTAGATTCAACCCCATTATGGTCAATATACACCAATGCGTGGTGAACAATTTCCATGTTGCCGGGAATTACCTCTACCGCTTTAATAATTCTTGTTTCTGTTAGGTTCGTGGGAACGGAAAAACATACGTAATCATCCGATTGAATCGATGCATTTGAGATGTAATTCGGCATTTTAACCATGAGGTCTCCTGCCCCCAAAACAGAACCAGCATTATACACTGGAGGAGGCGGTGTTTGCGCAGAATTACCCTCTGGAAATCCGTTGTTTAGCCAATTTAGCAAGGTGTTCTTTTCTGCGGCGGTAAGCGCCCGATCGTGGAGGTATTGCTGGTAATTATTGTCCGGTGGCCATGGCGGCATTTGATGTGCTGCGCCAGGTGAAATAGCCGCATAAATTGATGCCGCCATCGGTGACGACTCTTGATAAGTCGTTAATGAAAACGGTGCAATTCCGCCTGCGTGGTGGCATGAAGTACATTTATTATAAAAAATCTGGGCTACTTCACCACTCCAAGTTTGAGCAACCCCCACCGTGGAAAATGCACAAAAAAACAAAAAGCATACTGTTTTCATAATGAACAATTAGACGGATTCTATGGAAGTAAATTAACGAACAATTACTGATTTAGTTCCCGATTTTCCATTTGATAATAGAATGTTAACCAGATAATTCCCTGGGTTTAACCCGGTTAAATCCAAATTTACTGTTGAATTTTGGGTTTTATGGCGAACGATAATACGACCTTGTAAATCCATAATGATTAGTTCATTAAATAACGCTTCATGCGCAACAAGGGTTAAGTAATCCGTAGCGGGATTTGGGTATAGGGATACGTCCATATCTGCCAGCTGCTCGTCTATTCCAGCAAGACAAAGCTCATCAACGGCGGTTCCATCACAATACAAGGTTGGATAAAGAATCGCTTGTTGTAATGGGGTATTGGCAAGTTGAAGCGGTGTTTCATTACACCCTAACTGAGTAACCAAGAAATCACGAATAAACCATTCCGTTGTATCCATGTATGCATTGTTTCCTATGTATGGAACATGACCTGCTCCCGGGAACGTATAAAATTCACTGGAAACATTTACTGCACACGCACGCTCATGAAGCATGCGACTTCCATCCAAATACATTAATGCCGTTCCTGGATTTACTATTCCCCGATTATATTTTACCGTACCATCCGCTGTGCCGTGAATAGACACCATTGGCACATCGCCCGCTTCTAACCAACTATACTGTGCCAAGGCACCACATAAATTTATTACCCCTTGAACCGAAGTAGAATAGCCTGGATTGCCGCTATTTCCATCTAAGCCGCCCAACTGATTAATCGTGGCTTGATTGAGGTAACCAGATATCTCACAAATATTATCTAAATAGGCAACATGCAATGCGGTAATTGCACCGGCAGAACTGCCTCCTACATAAATTAAATTCGTGTCAATGTGATACGTATCTGAAGTTTGTTTGTCTTTATAAAAAAAGCGAATTGCTGCTTTTAGATCTTGCACCGCACGAACGACCGCTTTTACCGCATTCGCTGAGTCAATAGGGAAAAACCCGAGTCTGTAATCAATGGAAGCACAGGCATATCCCTTGCGCGCAAAACGCTGCGATAATACCGTCATGTCTTGGTCCGTTTTTGACCCTCCTAAAAAACTACCTCCATGCACCCAAATAATAAGTGGCCGGTTAAGCTCAGAATCACCCGTTGGCTCATAAAAATCTAATTTCAGAGAGTTATTGGCCCCCGAAAATGTGGTGTTAGCCCCATAGGTGATATTACTTGTTAAGGTGTGATTAGGGAACACCTCCGTGGCATAGCGTCCGTTTTGACAGGGCTGAGCCAATGAATTTGTTATTAATAGTGCAAACGAAATAACTAAATAAGAATATAACTTTTTCATAGGTTAAGGGAATAAAATAGCATTGTAATTCAATGCGTTAATTAAAGGAATCTTAGCGGTAAACTTTTTATTAATGGCTTTGATAAATTCATTGGCTAACAGGGCATTTCCTCTGGGATTCAAATGAATTCCGTCTAAGGAAAATGCGCCTCCGGAAACAAACTTTGCAGAAAGAGAAGCACCATTATAGGTAAATCCAGTGGTTAATTTATCGTAAAAATCTCCTGTTTCCACCAAGGCAAAACCGTAGGTTGTTGCTTTTTGCCTAATTACCGCATTAAACGCCTCAATTCGAAGTTGAATTGTCGCAAGTTCATCTGTTGTAAGAACAAATTCATTTCTAAACGGAAATATGGAGCCCATTTGATTACATTTCACAGAATCTAAGGGAGCGGTTAAAAGTATTTTCTCACCGGGAACAGCAGGTCTTACCCCGAACATTCCGGCATTAGGATCTAAAACCATAAAAGGATTCGCGCCAACCACAAATGAAATTCCAATGGGATTATAAATTTGATTTAATGAGGCGGCCTTCTCTGCGTCTAAGGTCAACCCGTTATAAGGAATCGTATTAAAAAAGGGCCAATCGCTAATGTTGGGAATGGTCGCTATTACTGCGTTTACATTTTGGGCATACAGTTGCGCGCACAATTGGGTTAAGGCTTCTTCGAAGCCAACGACAGGAAAACCAGCAAGTGGAGACATCGGATTTTGTGTTGCACCACTTCTTGCAAACGGCAACACATCTTCGATCCCCAAATAAATACTACAAAACGTAGGATATCCTCCATCAAAAACATTCTCTTGAACGGATGAATAGTTACCTGAACCGGGGATGTTAAATTGATCCTTTGACATTCTCGCGAAAAATGCATTGTGTTGAGGAAGATTAATGTTGCCAAAAGCCGTTGAGACCATATCAATCATTCGCAAGCCTG
>CANMTO010000093.1 GCA_947500755.1 Flavobacteriales bacterium | reverse complement strand
TTCTACTTCGAACACGTAGCAGTCGAGTTTGGGGTGAATGTTCTGATGTTCTATTGAGGCATTGAAACCCCGGCGTTACCATTTTTGGTTAACGACCTATTTAAAACACTTAATATCAATCTGATTACCTTTTCCATTTCGTTACCTTTTCCAAAAATCCCATTCTTAGGTGACATGACAAAAAAACACCTACCAAATGACCAGAAGTATGTCTGGAATTCCATGGCTTACAAAGCCGAATATGCGGACCTATTTAGAGAACTACCTGACCAAGCCTTGGTTGAAGCCTTTAACACCAAGGTTGGCATTCGGTATTTTAACTTTGCGATTCAAGGTTTTATGAATGCGTTAGACGCAGAGATTCGAACCCGAGGATTTGACCTAAGTGCAATCACCACAAACGAGGAATTGTCTTGGAAATACAAAATTGGCCTAAATCATAAGAAAATATATCCGCTCATTGAACCCATGAACGATGTTTTAAAAAACGAGCATGATGCAGGCTAAATCTGGTTCCACGGCATGGATTGCTAGCTTCAAAAAAGATGAACTCTTTGGCCATTTGCGGTTTAAAATGCTTGACAATGGGTACCCCCGCTTTGTCATCGATGAGGACCTTCCGATCAAAGCGCAAGGTCTGATCGTCTCCCACCGCGCTGTAATCGATGTTACGTTCGTCTAAGGAAGCCCACAATGCCCTCAAATATCCTTGGCGAGCTACACCAAAGGCCCGCAATCCAACCGATTGATTAAAGTGTGATATCAGCGCTTCGTCGCTAATGGGTTCGAGTTCTTTTTTAAAGTATTCTTAATATTCGGTATGTGTCATGAAGTGTTACAAAAGCATATTAAAACGTTTGCTATCACCTAAGTTACGGAATAACATGGTTATTATATCTCATTTGATATTTTTTAGGTGCGCCATCCGATTTCCTCTAGGTGCAAAGTTCCCTGAGCCTGTCGAAGGGCGCACCTAGAGGAAAAACTTGCCTGTTCAACAATCCCCCAAAAAACAAAAACCCTAAGAAACTTGATACTTCCTAGGGTTTTCTATTTCCTACAGCCATATAGGACGTGTCGTTAACGAAGCGTTTTGCGGTCTGGACGGGACTCGAACCCGCGACCCCCTGCGTGACAGGCAGGTATTCTAACCAACTGAACTACCAAACCGTTTTTTCTGCCATTTCTGACTACCGCAACAGCGATATTCGAAAAACGTGTGCTCCGTAAAGCGGTTACAAAAGTAGATTATTTTTTTAGTTTACACAAGAATTAACCATTTTTTTAATTTTAAGTTAGGCTTTGTTACTACTTTTATGCACGCACGTTTCCATCGTTTAAAGAATTACAGTGAATAGCCTAAAACAATTTATTTCTCGGTATAAAAAATGGATTAAACGCATCGGTTTTGCGTTGATTCTTATTCCTGTTTTGCTGTTCGGTCTATTGGTGGCAATTCTCTACACCAAACAAGATTATTTCGTCGGTTTGGCGCTGGAACATGCAAATAAAGATTTTAACGGAAAGATAGAAGTAGGAGGGAGCCACATCGCGCCCTTTGCCAATTTCCCGAATATTTCGATTGATTTAGAACACTTAAAAATATACGAATCTAAGGCTGATAGTGCGGCGTGCTTGCTTCACCTTAAAGACACCTACCTTGGATTTGATCTAACAAAGTTGCTTTCCGGTGATGTTGTTGTTAAGAAAATTAAACTCAGCGATGGAACAATCGACATTCGTCAACATAAAGACGGCTCGTTCAATATCGCCAATGCACTAGCGTCTAAGGTGCCAAGCGAGGAGGTCTCTGAAGATTTACACCTATCCTTAGAATCGATCACATTGGATAACGTAGATATATCTAAACTCAATGAGTCGACCAACCTTGGGGTGGATTTACTCATTAAAAAAGCGGAGTCGCGCTTTCATTCACATGCCAAGGGGATTGATTTTGAGTTGGATTCCGATTTGAAGCTGAGCATTATCCAACATCGAGATACCACCTTCTTTAATAACAAGCACCTCGAGTTTCAAACGCAATTTTCTTACCTAAATGAAGGAAGTAAACTGGAATTTCAAGAAACCTCTGTGGCCTTTGAAAAGACCTTGTTGGATTTTAACGGAAGCATTCACTTAACAAAAAACCTCTTCGTTGATATTAATCTAAAGGGACATAAGCCAGATTTCAACTTGTTTTTGTCCTTGGCGCCACCCGAACTTAGTGAGGCCCTTAAGGAATTTGATAATCAGGGTAAAATTTATTTTAATGCGTCCATTAAAGGAAATACAGCCAATGGCCAACAACCTGCAATCAATGCGCACTTTGGATGTAAAGAGGGCTTGTTGGAAAATACAATCACGCATAAAAAAATGAAGGAAATCGCCTTTAATGGGTCGTTCACGAATGGTACCAAGCGCGATGTTTCTACGATGGAATTTATCTTAAAGGGATTTCATGTACGACCAGAGCTCGGCGTGTTCAATGCCGATTTAAGCGTCCGTAATTTTAGTGCCCCTGAAATTGATATGCGCATTGATTCTGAATTAGACCTCGCGTTTTTGGGGAAATTCAGCAATGCTCGTGAGCTGAAAAACATGGGAGGCAAGGTGGCTCTCGAAATGCGCTTTCATGATATTGTCGATTTAAACCATCCGGAACTCGCGGTGCGTAGGTTGAATGAAGCGTATTATTCCAAGCTTAAGATTGAGGATTTTCATGCGAATTTCAAAGAACTCCCACATCCCATCAAGCACTTAAACTTGGAGGCGGTGGCGAACGGACATCAAGTAGACATAAAGCAATTTAACCTGATTTATGGGGCTTCAGACCTTTCCCTTCATGGGTATTTAAGTGATCTTCCCGCCGTACTGCATCATACCGATATTCCAATAGAACTGGACCTGGATGTAAAGGCCAATCACTTAAACTTTGCAGATTTTTCCACGGATCCTAAAGCAAATGAGAAAACGGCAGAACAATTGGATAAGGTCCATTTTAAATTCAAGGCGAAGAGCTCGGCAAAAGCACTTATCGAATCTCAAAATTTGCCGCGTGGAGAATTTGTCATAAACGGCTTTCAAGGAAAATTCAAGCATTATCCACACCGGCTTCATGACCTTAACGTGGCGGTTCATGTAGATGACACCGATCTGATGTTGAATGAATTGCGTGGTTTTGCAGATCATTCAGACATTCACATGACAGCTAAGGTGCACCATTACGATTTTTGGTTTAAACCCTCATTGAATGGAGAAGCTTCTGTTACCTTGGGATTGAATTCGAATCAGCTGTTTTTGAAAGAGCTG
>CANMTO010000092.1 GCA_947500755.1 Flavobacteriales bacterium | reverse complement strand
TTAATAAAAAAGGAGATGTTATTCAGCGTAGTGTGTTGAATCAAGGCGCCTACATTGATTGTATTGGATTGAACTGTAATGCTGGCATCCTTAATTGGGCTAGTTAATGTAATCTGAGGGAATTGGCAATCATTATATGTGATTTGAATGGTCTCAGTGGCTGAGCCGCATTCGTTTTGTGCGTATACCGTAAAGGTATTTACCCCAGTTGTTAAGGCGGCGCTTACGGTGAGTTCTCGTGTTGTGGAATTAAACGTAAAGGGAACCAAATTGCCTTGTTGATCCTTAACTGTTAATTGATTGGACTGACCGATTTGTGTGGTGCCAAGGCTAAAGCTCGCCGTGCTCAAGGTACTTGTGAATTGTTTGTCTCGAATGGATAGGGTCGGGGCAATGCAATTTGTTGTGAAATTATTAATGTTATTCACTGTATTTACTTGCTCATCAGGTTTTGGTTCTTTCTCGCGAGTTTTAAAGCGGAATTGCATGTACCCAGAAGTGTAGTGATACCAATCGTTTTTAATTCTGTTGCTTGAAACCACACCATCCCAATCATCCATTCCGGTGAACGTAGTTTTGTGCTCTATTCCAACGGAGAAGCGAGGTCCAACAATATATCCTAGTCCGATTCCCAAACTCGGCATCCATTTCGCATTCCACTTAAAACCGCTCATTTGATCCAAGCGGGTTTCGTAGGAATTATCCATGTTTGTTGTGATTGCGCTGGCAATGTTTCCACCGGCAACCATGTCGGGGTAGTCGTATAAACTGCTGTCGTTGTAGCTTAAATTCCCCCATGTTTGTCGCCATGTAACCCCAATGCCTCCGAATATGTAGGGATCCCAATTGGTGCGTTCTGCAAAGCGATTGGCATGCAATACTAATTCAAACGCCAAGCGATGTTGGTCGTTGTAAAAGTTATGGGCCGTCATGTTAAATGAATCCTTATAAGCGCTAAGCGGACCACTGACATAAGCGTTTAGATTGCTCGTATCGTAATCTTGTCCGTACCAATTTCCATGTAAATACCGCCCGCGCAAATCAAAACTTACACGTCTTCCAGTTTTATAATTGAATGATTTTCCTAAGGTTAAACCCCATCCACCATTGGTTTCGTTTTTAACATCTGTGCAACTCCATGTTGCTCCAGCATTGATTCCAAAAAACCATTTAGAAGAATGGTCATAATCCAAGCGCTGTCCCCAATGGTTCAAGGTTAACACTAAGAAAAAAATGGAGGTAAGGGTAAATTTTTGCATAACGTGGCTTTTTAAATTTTTTCGAATCCCTTCGATAAGTATGCCAAAATTCGTAAAAAAATCGGTAGTTTGCACTAGGTTTGTGCTATGGCAAGATAATAAGCCATCGAAAACCATTAATTTTAATAGTATAATCGTATTGTGTCGCGTCTTGTTATTGTTTTGTTAATGGTGATAAACAGCGCATTCGCTTGTGCTCAGTTTTTGATATTTCCTCCAAATGATACCGTATGCCTTGGTGAAGGATTACAACTCAGTGCGAGTACGTCCTGTCAAGGAACAGCCTTGTATACGTGGTATGTGAATGGAGATTCGATACTAAGCAATGGTTCTGGAACATTTTCTTTAATCCCAACTCAAGCGAGTAATCAACTCATGGTGATTTGTCGTTGCAATGTGAATGGATCCATACAGGTTGATACGGCGCAAACTTCGCTCACGGTAAGTAGTCCAAGTATAGACGCTGGACCCGACCAATATGTCGATTCTGGAACGGTAGTAACCTTGCAGGCTACGGGCATGGTGGATTCCGTGCTGTGGTCGCCTTCTTTTGAAGTTAATTATCCCACCTTGTTTAGTGTTCAGACCTCGCCAAGCGCTACTACAGCCTATATGGTTCAAGGATTTTATGCGGGATGTGAGGTGTTCGATTATGTCACGGTGTATTTAACGAATGTGTTTAAAATTCCAAATACCTTTTCGCCGAATGACGATGGGTCAAATGATACATGGATTATTCCGGGAATAGAAAACTATCCCAATAATCGGATGATCATCATGAATCGCTTTGGCGATGTGTTGTACGAGTCTACGGCCTATAATATTGTTAATGCCTGGTCAGGGCTTAGAAATGGCAAGGTCATGCCGGATGGCGTGTATTATTATCTGTTGGATTTAGGAAACGGAACCCTAAAGAAAGGTACAATTACTATTATCCGATGAGGTTTCAACTGCTATTTGGATTAATATCCATCTTTATGTGTGCGATGGGGCAACAGGCTCCAAATCGGGTGTGGTATGGAATGAACTGGGCGAGTATAAATCCATCGCATCATGGCCTAAGTGAATATGTGGAAGGATCCATGGGGATTAAGCAGCAATGGGTTGGTTTTGACGGAGCACCAAAAACGATTAACGCCACCTTGTCCTTTACGTTTAATGACCGCGAAAGTGATGGGGCGATGTTTGGAGCAGGAGCAAATATCTTAGTGGAACGCAACGGCGCATTTACCTTTTCAACGGCTACCATAGAAGGCGCGGTAAATATTAAAACGAACAAGGAAAATCGATTGAGCCTTGGCTTGGGGGGAGGATTTATGCAAGTAGGGTACGATCCAAGTTATGTGTCAACCAACCAGCAAGATATGGTGGTCAGTCGCTTTTCCACATACAACTACCCAACCTACAAATTAGGACTGAGCTACCGTACGAAAAATTCACTTTCTGGAATTTACGCGAACGATCTTGGTCCGGCGAAGTGGAAAGGAATTGGAACCCAAGCGCAATTGCGAACCGAGTGGGGTGTTTACTACCGTCATTTGGTGGTGTTGAATCAAGATTGGTTTTTGTTGCCTTCGGTTAAAATCACACCGGTGAGGTATGCACCATTTAACTATGAATTGGCGGTAAGAGTTAATTACGGATACCGATTTCAAGTATGGGGTGGAACACAAAATTTGAACAATGTGCAAGTGGGTTTGGGGTGTAGGATAAAGGATATTTTTTCGATTAATTATCTATTTGATCGAACAAGATCCAGTATACAGGGCATTAACCTGAATTCTCATGCCATTGGAATTAAGTGCATCTTAGAAAAACACGGCGCTATCAACCGAAAACAGCAGTTATTGCTCGATTGATTTGGTAAATAAGGAAAAATATCATACCTTTGTAGCCCTCGATTAAAGAATCGAAAAAATTGAAATAAAGCAATGAAAGATACATTGCGGGGTGGAGCAGTTGGGAGCTCGTCGGGCTCATAACCCGAAGGTCACAGGTTCGAGTCCTGTCCCCGCTACAAAGAAAACCTGAGTCATTTGGCTCAGGTTTTTTTATGC
>CANMTO010000091.1 GCA_947500755.1 Flavobacteriales bacterium | reverse complement strand
GCAAACACCTGCAGAAAAAGGGATTCTGGAGACATGCCAATACTCAACAGGATGCTGTCGTCTCGATAATAAGGGGAAACCCAATCTCTGGGTTCCAATTGTAACCCTAACGCTATCTGCACGGCTTCGTGACCACGTGATGTGGCATGCACATATTTAGCAGTAACTTCTTTATTGGTTTCAAGAATTTCCGAAATATGCTTTGCATCGCAGATCAGGGAATAGGCTTTTAATAGGAGGTCTTTGTTCATATCAAAAATGTACACAAATATACAATGGATTACTGAAGTCAGCTAACCGCTGGCTGCATAAGTTTAACGGACAACCCGTCTGCATCCATTAAAGCTTTTACTCCGATGGGTAGGGTCCATTTGTTCTTTACATGACCGATCGGAGCTCCCCAAATCACAGGAAAGGAATACCCTTTGAGTTGATGGCGAACCACTTCTTCCAAGGTGAAGGATTCTAGGGGTTTCTCCGCATTGCAATCATTGAATTGCCCGAAAATGATTCCCGAAACCTCATCAAATACACCCGCTAAGCGGAGCGAATTAAGCATGCGATCAATGCGATACGGTTCTTCATGCGTTTCCTCCAAGAACAAAATTTTTCCAGCACATGAAGGCCAATACGGAGTTCCTAATAACGAACAAAAAACAGTAAGATTACCCCCGATAAGCTCACCCGTAGCTTTACCGTTTTGCCAAGTACTAAATAATTGAAGTTGTGGCAATTCAGGTTTTTGGAAAGAATCTCCACCACGGCAAACAATGTCTTGAAAGGAATTCAAGGAAAATTTTTCCCAGCTTGAATTCCCTACTGGACCATGAAATGTAATTAAGCCCGTCTTTTGATAAATGGCATTCAACAGGCTGGTCATGTCACTGAACCCAAGAATGATTTTTGGATTTTTTTTGAGTTGTGGGTAGTCGATTTTATCAAGGACCCTGCCGCAGCCCCAGCCTCCTTTGATGAACAAGATGGCTTTAACGTTGGAATTGGCTACAAAGTCATTAAACTCATTTGCCCGCTCTTCATCTGAACCGGAAAGATATCCGTAGGTTTTATTCACCGTCTGCCCTACGCTTACATTAAACCCTTGTTGTTCCATAATTTGGATAAACCCACTAAGTATTTTTGGGTCTCGCATGGCGCCCGCCATTCCCATAATCGCAATGGTATCTCCTTTAATCAACCGAGCAGGAAAGGTTGGAGTGGCTTGTTCCGCCCCTGTTTTCCCAGTGACAGCTTGGGCAGAAATAAATGCAGGAAGCATTGAAAATGCGGATAAGGCTAAACCTGATTTTAGAAATTTTCTACGCTCCGAGTTACTCATAATCAAAAATAACAAAACCTCGGAATCACGAAGGCTGATGAATGAACTTTGAAAAAAATAAAACGTTGGGATTAAGGATGCGCATTACGCCACATTCTCTGGATTTACCATGGAATATAGCGACGAAATAGACGTGGACAACTATTAGAGATATCTCCTAGAACTTGAGCAAACCTAGTGCCCTCATTCGGAAACAAGCATCGGGTTCACGGTTAGAAGTTAAGCATTAACCCCCCAGAAACGGTACTTAATTCGGGGCCTTTTCCAGATCTAAATACATCCGTTAATCCGTATTGGACAAACAAGCCCACATTTCCATACCCGATTTGGGCATACGCATTAGCGGAGAGCGAATTGAAATTAAAATCATCCTTGGTTTTAGCTTTAAGCGGTTTACCATCAACTTCCCATTTCGTTTTCCAACTGGATGCGATTCGAACGCCACCAACTACCCCAAGGCTTAGATGCCAATTCTTAGATTTATCTTTATTTGAATTAAATTCAAGCAGCAATGGAATTTGAACGTAGGTAGATCGCAGCACATTCTTGCTGTAATTAACCGTTGAATTATTGAGCGCATAGATTGAATCTGCGTTAGCTAACACGTCAACATTCTTTTCTAAGCCGTACCGATTCCATTGCAAACCTAGGCCAGTAGTAACACCCACGTATTCTTTAAAAATTGGGAATCTTTTCTCCCATACGTTAAATTGAAAATTCAAGCTTTTGGCGTAGTCGAGTACTAGAAAAGGCGCATCGGCTTCCGCAACAAAGCGGTCGGATGAATTCATAAAACTATTCAAGCCTATACCAAATCCAGCCCAAGATGCATGTTCTCCTCCATAAATAAGCCCATCTGAATCCCTGTACATGTTATTATCACCCCAATCGTCGTCGTTATGCCTTCCCCGATCGGTTACGTCTTCATCAATGATTATTTTCCGGCTGTCTTTCCCCCCACTTATCTCCTTTTCGATTACTACAATACGTTTATTCCCCATTTTAACACGCATCGTATCTGCGGGTTCTTCCATAATACGCATGGACCGGTCCATTCCGTTAAATACTGAATCGATGAATACTTCAACACGCATCTCTTTTTTTCCGTGATTAATTTCTGATCCGATTCCATACATAGACTTCATATTAATTTCTATCAGGGAATCCATAGATTCTGTATCGGTTGACAATATTGTTGTATCAGAATTATTGATAATAATGATTTTTCGTGATTCACGAATTTGACCAAAAGCAAGTGGAGAAATGCTTAGGAATAAAAGTAAGAGGCGATTCATACGTAGTGATTTATTGGTTTGACGGCAGCATGGATAAAAAGTTACTAGTACAATACTTTTATAGAAATGGATTTATCCGAAGTGAGATTTACCGAACACTCCTCAAAGGAAGGAACAGATAATATCGGTTTTTTATTGTTCGAGAAGCCATACCCTTCGGTTGGAATACCAAAGAAATTCTTGTCGCACTTATTGTTATTGTTTTCATCGTGATAAATACAAACCCCATATTTCTTTTCTGGTAAATCATAAAAGGTACAACTCACTTCACTACCGGAAGATTTCGTGCGGATTTTTCGACAAGTGCCTCCCACAGAAGCGTATTTAGATGGGTCATCAAACAAGCCAACCTCAATAGATCCTTTGGTGTCAACAATTCCAGTGACCTTGACCGTTAGGTTGAATTCTTTTCTTTTTTTCTCAATTGGACTAAGCGACAAAAACAAAAGAGCCAAGAGCATAAATCCTAAAAAACGCATATCAGTCTGGTAATTCGGTTTTAAAAATTTTATCCCACCAAATAAAAATGGAAGAATAATTACCGTCCAAGAGGGAATGATGATCGTCGTGATGCTTGGTTTTAGAAATCAGTGGAATGTTACTTAAGATTGGTAGGTTCAAATCGGAATGCAAATGAATCTCACGCAAATTGCGAATGGCCCCGAAGATTAGCACCGTAAAAATTGAGATGGGTGAAATCAATCCGATCACTAAAAACCCGAGCACTGGACCAATAAACCCAAGCATCCACTCCAGGGGGTG
>CANMTO010000090.1 GCA_947500755.1 Flavobacteriales bacterium | reverse complement strand
GGTCTGCACGTTTAGCACCCATACTAGGTTCTCTGAGGTTACCTATGGGTAAGATGAAATCATTAAAAAATGGCGCGTTAAAATCACTAACCAAGATGCTAAACCCTGCACGCACCTTTCGGTGTTGAAAGGCGTCATCTAGCAATAAGATGTGATTTGAATCTCTGTTTAGCTTGCGTATGGCGTCCATTCTATTTTCAGAAACGTGGATTTCATCCTGTGGATTCTTGTGTTTGAAATACATCAAGGGCTCATCTCCAACATCCCTTGCGTGATGTGCAGTGGTAAGCTGAATGTGACCTTTTGTTTTTCTTCCATATCCTCGAGAAAGCACTTGAATAGTATGAGTGGATTGAAACGCCTTCATTAAATATAAAGTGAGTGGGCTTTTCCCTGAACCTCCTAAATTTAAATTGCCAATACAGATGGAATTCCCTTCGATTTCATGGCTTGAAAATATTCCTTCATGATAGCTTGCATTGCGAATGCGTGTGATGACCCAATAGATTAGGCCCAAAGGAAAAAGGATCCATCGCCATGCACTCATGTCTTATCCTGCGCCGTAATTAGAAAAATCTTGGTCGTCTGCGTAATAGTACAGGCGCACTAAGCAGGTGTCGTTCAAGTAATCAATTTTACCAATCTCAAAACGGTTGATCACCAGCCCAGTTTTCGCTTCAAGGTCTTTTTTCATAGTTTCGTGTTGTTCCGGGTGCACAAGATCTACGCGGTCATAATTTACGATTTTCCGGGTTTCATGTTTAACGAGCCAAAGATACTCCATCACATACAACACGATGATTACGGTCAGGTTAATTATTCCTAATTCAAAGAGATTGATTTGGTAGGTACTTTTTTCCACTTCAGTAGCCAACATGGCATTTACTACACTCAATCCAATCACTAGAAATAAGTAGGTCATTTCTTTAATTTCAATGGCATCGGTTCGATAGCGGATAATTCCAAAGATGGCAAATAATCCTAAGCCCATTCCCGTGTCTATGTCGAGTTTTTTTAACCCAAAACATAGGAAAAATGTTATAATACCGATTAAGAAATAGGTGAATAGGTAATCTTTTCGTTTTGCTTTTGGGTAATACAATAAACGAATGATTATATAGAGCACCAATAAGTTTATAGCCAATCGGATTCCTAAACCATCTAAATCTTGATAATCCCATGAGAAGGTAGAAATGTTTGTTTGGGCTTTCGCTAAAACAGGGGGAATAAAGTTAAGCAGCATGATTATTTATTTTTTCGAGGTACATTAATTTTCGCTTGAATCGGTTGAATTTCAACTGTTCCTTACCAAGTAACTCAATCGCTCCGATGCAATATTTGCTTAGGCGATATGGCCGCAAGTGTAAGGATTTCATTAATTGATAAAAGACTGAATTTCGATTCAGTTTGGGTTGCTTTAATTCTGCAATCACCAATTCCGTTAATTCTACGGATTTAAGCTCATTGTTGAAAATTAGATTAAAGTCTAGGGTAAGGCGTTCGTTTTCTAGCTTATTCACCAGGGTGATTCGCTTGAATTTATTGGTTAACACTGGGATTAAATCATATGGTTTGTGGGAATTTTTCATTACAAATGCACGTTCTTCTGGGCTTAACGTTTTATGAAATCCATCGGTTGCAATGCGATGTTTATCCGTTCTACCCTTTACCTTGTGTTTAATTTCAAAAAAGTACAAGTTTGATTCCACATAATTTCTAATCCTGAATTTGTAGCGATTTATCCGACGGTTGTGGTGGTCATGAAAAAGGGTAAAGAATGCGTCATCAAAATAAAGACTTTCATAGGTCAGTGCCCTTTTTCCTTCGATTTCTAAGGAGAAATAATTCGCTTTTAGCAGAGGGAGAATTTGAATTAGCGTATTTTTGTCAAAAGCAAATTTGGTGTCAACTCGATTCATGAGCTTTACGCGATCCATTTCCTGCAAGGAAATGGGGTCAAAAGCCTTAAGCTGTTCAATGATTTTTCGTTCTGACATGAGAATCAAAGATACGTTAATTTTCGTTTTTTGTTCTAAATCCTTGCTTTGTGAGTTAACAATTAATGAACTTTATGTTAATTAGATGTCATGCGGAATAAAATCTTACTCTTAGGTGCTGGAGAATTAGGTAAAGAATTTGTAATTGCTTGTCAACGCTACGGGCAATATGTGATTGCGGTTGATAGCTACCCAGGCGCTCCTGCGATGCAAGTAGCGCATGAATATGAAGTGATTGACATGCTCGATGGATCAGCCTTAGATGCCATTGTTGCTAAGCATATGCCCGACATAATCGTTCCGGAAATAGAAGCGATTCGTACGGAGCGCTTCTATGCGTATGAATCGCAAGGGATTCAAGTAGTTCCCAGTGCAAAGGCTGCTGATTTTACCATGAATCGAAAAGCCATTCGAGATTTAGCTGCTATAGAATTAGGTGTAAAGACCGCTAAATACCGGTATGCAACCACCTTAGCTGAATTTAAGGAGGGTGTTTCCTTTTGTGGTCTCCCTTGTGTAGTAAAACCTTTAATGTCTAGTTCGGGCAAAGGCCAATCTGTGGTGAGAACTTCAGATGATGTGGAGCGCGCATGGAATTATGCCCTAGAGGGGTCTCGCGGTGATTTGAAAGAAGTAATTGTGGAGGAATTTATTGCCTTTGATTATGAAATCACCTTACTTACCGTAACTCAAAAAACGGGCCCAACCCTGTTTTGTCCGCCCATTGGTCATCGCCAAGAACGTGGAGATTATCAAGAAAGTTGGCAACCGATGCCCATGAATCCTGTTCATTTAGAGGAAGCGAAGCAAATGGCTGCACAAGTAACCACCGCCCTAGGAGGCGCTGGCTTATGGGGTGTTGAATTTTTCATTACTCCGTCTGGTGCGTATTTTTCGGAATTATCGCCAAGACCTCACGATACGGGTATGGTAACTTTGGGTAATACGCAGAATTTTTCAGAGTTTGAATTGCATGCCCGCGCTGTGCTTGGGTGGCCAATTCCAGATATTGTGTTGCAACGCAATGGCGCCAGTGCCGTGATATTGGCGGAACAATCCATTGAACGCTTGCCAGAATTTAAAGGCCTTGAAGTAGCGGCTTCCATGCCTGGAACTGACCTCCGACTTTTCGGCAAACCAAATGCTCGTCCGCACCGAAGAATGGGCGTAACGCTTTCTTCTGGTCCTGAATCCGTTGAATTTCATGTTGAACGCGCCACATTGATGGCCTCAAAAATTGCTGTTGTATGATTCGTTTTTCTTTCCTTACTTTAATATTATGCGCCGTAAATGCGATTTCGTTCGGGGCAAAAATTTCCTACACCCTCAAAATGCCTCGACCTCAAAACCACTATTTTCAGGTGGAAATGCAAGTGACGCAAATCAAGCAAAAAACGGCTACCGTTAAATTACCTGTGTGGGCCCCCGG
>CANMTO010000089.1 GCA_947500755.1 Flavobacteriales bacterium | reverse complement strand
ATCTCAATTCCATCAATGAGGTTAACCGCGGTGCCGCTTGCTGCTGAATTCGTTAAATAGTGGATCCAATTCGACATGTTAGTTCGTTTCAAAAAATAAATATGGAAGTCCAAATGCACCAAGCTGCTGAGCCTTAATCTTGCGGTTTTCACCTTTGGTGTACAGATAATTTATTCCAATGAATCGGTCGCTTTGATCATTTATTCTTTGCATTCTGCAAGCGATTGTCGCCTCTACGGATTTTTTTAAACGGTCTTCAAACGCATCTGGCCATGCCAGTGCATCCCAAACCTTGTTGCATAGTTGATGTACCAAGCACGTTGCGATATGGCTGCCCTTGATAAGCCCCTGAAACCAATCTAAATGAGCTTCTTCCTTTAAAAGGTGACCAATATTTACGGACATTCTGCGTGACAATGCGGTGGAATGTGCTGAGAACATGGCATCATATGGGGGGATGCAGAGTTGATTTACTCCGGCTACTAACGCGCAAAGGGCTTCTGAAGATTGCCGTATCTGATTCGTGTGTAATTCTCCATGGGATTTATTTCTCCAACCAAGCCTCGCTCTGAGGGTGATGTTTAAATCCATTCGATTGTGCTTAGTTAACAAGGCTTCACACAACCAGTGGAAGGCAGTAATTTTTGCCGCCTCAATCATAAAATTCTCCCCAACCCCCAATTCAATTACAAGGGGCGCGTTTTTCGGAAGAATACCTAATTGCTGAACGAGTTGTTGGCAAACAAATGAAAGTTCTTGCCAGGCATTTGAACCGATCGCATTCATTGAAAAGCCATCAATACATTGCACCGTATCGGTACCAGAGCCCATAAACTCTACCGTGAAATTTTTAGGATTGTTTTCGCCGATCCAATGATTGATTACTAAGAGTTCGTCTGGATTTGAAATGATTACACGTGTTTGAATGTATTCAAACATTACACCCTTAAAAAGTTCATGGAGGTCTGGAAGGATATCCCAACACAGGATTAATCCGTGAGTCCCTTGATTTAAATCTTGTAAAATTTCTCGGTTGCTTTCAATGGAATCGATGACCTTATAAAAACTAAAAAACGTCAAATCAACATGATACTTCAATGAAAAATCAAACGAAGGTAGGGGCGTGTTGTTATCGGTGAACTCCCATTGCAAATCTTCAATTTCTGAGTGAAACGTACGTAATTCGCTTGATTTAAGTTCTTTTTTCAGTTGATTAACCCATTCTTCTTGTTGTGACATAGTTGAAATCTTGTCCCAAAGATACCATTCTTAGACATTTTATTGGAAACAAAAGATGGAAAGAAATCCCTATCTTTGTTATCCCTAATGAGATCTTACCTACTAATTGGTTCCGTGATTTGGTGCTTTACCGCATGTTCGTTATCGGCTAAACAGGAGAAATCCTTAAACCGAGCAATCATTCAATATCAAAATGCCTACAATAAGGAATTAACAATTCTTGAGGCATCGCAAACACATCCGTGTATTATTGACGCCCATTTATCGGATACAGCAGGCTTAAAAAAGTTGTTTATTCACCATGAGGAAACCATTAATAATTTCTCGATTGAAAGCATTGTGAAGCGAGGGGAGCAGATGAAGGTTAAGTTATCATTTGATTATCTATCTTCTAATACCCAAACGAATGCCTCAAAGAAAATAATTTATGCGTTATCTTCGAATCTCGGGGAATCCTGGTTTTTTTTGGAGGCAAAGCATCTTAAATATGTAGATTGTAGTCGTTTTAAAAACAATTAAATGGTGCGAATAATTTTAATAGTGCTGCTAATTTCCGGATATGCGATGGGGCAAGGGTGGGCTCCCGCCGGTGGTCGTTCACGCGCCATGGGCGATGCCTCGGTAACGCTTCAGGATGTGTGGGCATACCATCACAATCCGGCGGCATTGGTTGGTGTTACTAAGTTTGGTATTGGTATTTCTTATGAGAACAGGTTTTTGCTGAAGGAATTACAAACACAATCAGTGGCTCTTGCTGTGCCATTAAAAAAAGGCGTAATCTCTGGAGGTGCACAAAGTTTTGGGTACGCTCAATTCAGAACCATTAAGGCCGGTTTGGGGTATAGTCTTAAGTTATCTGAGATTTTTGGATTAGGGGTTCAAATGAACCTGCATCAGTTTCGCATTGGCCAAGGATATGGGAATACTGTAAGGGCCACAGGTGAGGCGGGCGTTTTAGCTCAGATAAATCCAAAATGGCTCCTGGGGTTTTCCCTAGTGAATTTTTCTAGGGTGCAATTGAGCGCTTACCAAGAAGATCGGCTTACCACAGTCATGCGCTTAGGTTCTTCTTACAGATTTTCAAATAAACTTTTGGTGTGTGTGGAAGGTGAGAAACATGTTGATTTCCCCCTTCGAGGTAAAGCAGGATTGGAATATGCGCCCATGGATAACCTTTGCTTTCGCTCTGGATTTTCCACCCAACCCATTGAAATTAATGCAGGCTGTGGTTATGCGTTTAACGGGGTGTATTTCTTGGATTTCGGATCCGCATATACGCAGCAGCTCGGTTGGTCACCCAATGTTTCATTTACTTATCGCTTGAAATGAAGTACTTCCTAGTAGTCCTTGGATGTATTTTGTTTTCGTTGAGTGGCCTGTGGGCACAGGATAAATCTGAAATCATACAACAGCGCATCGAATTTATTTCTGAACGGTTTCAATCTGAAAATATAGACCTAACCAATATTATTGAGCAATTAGATTTTTATTTTGAGCATCCCATCAATTTGAACTTCACCGATGGCCTTGAATTGGAAGAGCTTGGTTTACTTACTACAGTTCAAATCAGTGATTTGGTCCTACATCGCAAGTTATTCGGCAAGTTCATTTCCGTGTATGAACTGCAAAGTTTAAGCTATTGGGATTTGGAGACTATTCAGTTGGTTAGGCCTTTTATTCGAGTAGACGATAAATTAGATAATTTACACGTTACGTGGAAGGAGGCTCT
The DNA here is from genome assembly GCA_947500755.1 of Flavobacteriales bacterium. Lineage (GTDB taxonomy): Bacteria > Bacteroidota > Bacteroidia > Flavobacteriales_D > Crocinitomicaceae > UBA952. Next base: position 642 of record CANMTO010000089.1, on the reverse strand, counting down.
TGAACAGGGAAAATACGAGGTGTTTTTACGATATCAACCAACAGTTGAGCGAAAACAGGCGTATGATAAGGTTCCAGATTCAATCCTTCAATCCAGTAATAATTATTACTACGGGAGTAGTGATCGACTTTATACCCGCTGGCGTTATACCTACAAAACAAATATCAGTATTGGGGTAACTGCGGAAAAGGACGCTGGCGAACAATTTTTTAGGGGTGCTCAAAAAAATGGGTTTGATTTTTATTCGGCCCATGTCTTTTTCAAGGGAGGAAAATATGTGCGAGGGGTAGCGTTGGGTGATTATCAGGTTCAAATCGGTCAAGGAGTTGGATTTTGGTCAAGTTATGCTTTCGGTAAAACGGCGGATATTGCAACGGCCAAACGAACGGCTATTCCGCTGCGAGCCTATACCTCGGTAGATGAAAGTAGATTCATGCGTGGAGCAGCCATTGAGTTGGGGTATAAGAATTTAGGATTACTCTTATTTTCTTCCAGTAAGAAGGTAGATGCCAGTTCGATTGCTGATTCTACGGTGGATGATTTGGAGTTTATTTCAACACTTGATTTATCAGGATTGCACCGCACCAATCGCGAAATATCCAAAATGAATGGACTTCGAGAAAATATTCTTGGGGCCAACCT
>CANMTO010000088.1 GCA_947500755.1 Flavobacteriales bacterium | reverse complement strand
TTTAAACCAAGAATTCTAAACAAATGCATAGCCATTGGCAATCCTACAGTGAATCAGGATTAGATGCTCAAGGTATCTACTCCCTATCCGATAAAACCCAAATAGATATTAAAATACCGAGCGAATTTATCTCGTTATCAAAGGGTAAATTAAGCCTGGCAAAGATTCTATTATCAAGCGCAATTTATGAAGCACTTTGGAAATCTTACGCGCACTCGATCCACGTTGCATATACCATAGAACGCAAGGCCATCCCATTGAATTTCAAGGGAGTCGGAGATATAAAACACGCTGCAAAAATCGTACTTGAGCACGCGCGTTTGTTACATGCTGAACTTGATGAAATCCCTAAATTAAATCCTAAAGGAATCCTAGTTACTGATACAAACAGCTACCAAGATTCAACCTGGAGTATTTGCATTACGATCCATGAATCCTTGGATTATCTAACCCTTAGCGCGGGGAATGCGTTCCAACCCATGTGTATTGAACTGATTACACAGGCCTTTGACATTGACCTTTGTTTAACCGAAGAATCCCTAAGCAAATTAACGCCCATCGTGAAGTCAGGAATGGAGTTTTCCGACCGATCGTTTACAACATACAACCAACTGATTACCGATGCGTGGAATTTAGTTTTCGATCACCCCGTGAATCTCGTTGCCAGTTATTTTGCAAACGGCGGGGACTCGATCCAAGCGATTCGATTTTTATCTAAAATCAAGTCCTTAGGTTACGATGGAGATTTTGGAGAGCTCTTAACGATTCCAAGCATCAATGGGTGGGATATTAAAGAAAACAAGCGAAAAGCTGCCCCTGCATCAGAACATGAGACAAGATACCCCTTGTCCATAATGCAAGAAAAAATTTGGAATCAACGCAATGATTCAAGCAGCGGGGTTTACCATGAACAATTCCTGTTTGAATTAAGTGCCCATCCGTCGGTAGATAAAATGGCCGAAGCATTCAAGAACTTATGGTGGGCATATCCCCAGCTTCGAATTGGAATCTCAAACCAACAAGGCCAGTGGATCCAGGAGGTTAATTCATGGAAACCAGATTTTAGAGCGCTGGGTGAAGTAGATGAAATTAACCAAATTCTGAGCGATGACTTACAAGAGGGATTTCCGGCGCAATTGATGCGCTGTCAGTTTTTTACTTGCAAAGAAACTTCATACTTTTTGTGGTCACATCATCACGTTTTACTTGACGGATGGAGTGTTGGCTTGTTAATTCAGGCATTTATAAAACTGGTTGACACAACGGACCTGCTCAATACGCAACCGAATTATCAATTATTAATTCATCAAGAGGAACAGCAACTACTCACTCGTTCTAATCAATTTTCTTGGGATGATTTTTTTCGAACGCATGAGGCACAACATTTCAACGGATCGAACAGTGATCACGTCCAATTTTCAGAGTACTCCCATACGCATGAATTTAGCACCATGGCTTCCTTTTGCGCTTTGGAAGGATTTACACCCCAACAGTTGTTCTTGAGCGCCATCAGCATTGCAAATTTTTCACTTACAGGTAAGCATAAGTCCTATATTCATGGCATTTCATCCGGACGTTCTATTTTACCTGAACATGCTGAACATGCCATTGGTTTACTCATTAAAAATATTCACCTTGGTTGGGCCTGGGAACCTACCGATACGCTGAGAACCATTGTAACTAAGGTGGTCGAAGGACAAACCTTTGGTTTAAGGATGGAGCACATGCCGCCGAACGGTATGCATCATGGGTTAGAAATCCCTGATTTACTCTTTGTTTACGAGAATTATCCATACGATAAGGTTGCAGGAGAGCAGCTTGCAGGCACCTTAATTCATAATCAAGAACGCACAGGGTATCCGCTTACATTATTGGTTATGCCCAACGGAAACCTTATTCAATTTAAGGTTATTTATAACGAACATCGGTTTAGCCAAACCCTCGTTAAATACTTGATCAGTCAGATTAAAGAAACCATGACGCTGTTCTTGTCAGACTTGGATCAACCATTAATTAACCAAACACACACCTCAAAGGCCGAACCGAGTGATCATTTCCCGCATTGGACGAAGGAAGTGGATCGGCAGCTAGCAGATGGAGTCATGCACACATCACATGGGGTGAGTAAAGAATCCATACATGCACAGACAACCTTGCAGTTGGTACATCAAGTAAATGAGGTGCTTTCGCCCTACGAAAAAGGCAGTCGAATTGCACTCATGGGAGCGCAAAGCGCTTATACGCCGAGCTTAGTTTATGCCATCATGCGCTCAGGCTACAGCTATGTACCCATTAATCCAAGTTGGCCAGCAGATCGGATTGAACAGGTGTTAGACATCGCCTCATGCCAAGCACTGATTTATTTAGAATCCTTAGAAAGCAAGACCCCTAACATTCCAAGCCTTTCTTTGGATGAAATTCTTACATCATCTGAAAACAAGCAGTTAACTGAATTATCGCAGCAACAAGAAGCCTATGTTCTCTTTACCTCGGGATCAACGGGCAATCCAAAAGGTGTCAGTTTAAGTCACAAGAATTTATCCGCGTTTTTTCATGCATGCCTTGTGCATGTAAATGCATCAAATGTCAATCACATTTTTAGCTTAACCAACCTCGGATTTGACCTCTCCTTATTTGAGAACTTGTACGGATTTTACATTGGAAAACCGATCGTGGTTGTTCCGAGTTTATCTGACCTTGAAACGGCTATATCAAATTTCCCATCGGGTCTTTTAAACACCGTGCCTTCTGTGCTCTCTCGCCTTCAAGTGCATGAAATAAAGCAACTAGCCGCTGTGCATAGTGCAGGTGAACCCTTTAGTGAGTCCTTGTGGATGCACTTAAAAACTGCCAATCCAGCCTTAGCAATTAAAAATTGGTATGGCCCGACAGAAACAACGACCTATTCATCGATCATTGATTTAACGAACGTATTTATTCCAGCCATTGGTGTAGCGTTAGCGCATGAAGAAATTCGAGTATGTAACGCGCGGCTTCAAGAGGTGCCAGATGAAATCGAAGGAGAACTCATCATTGGCGGGGAAGGCGTGGCACGGGGCTACCTCAATGCCTCAGGCGGTTTTTACACTCAACATGGAAAACAGTATTACCGAACTGGTGATTTTGGCAGTAAACGCAATGGGCTTCTATACTTAAAAGGCCGAACCGATCGTCAAGTAAAACGATTAGGCCAACGCTTTGAATTGGGCGAAGTTGAAGCCGGTATACTCAAAACGTTCATTCAGGTTAGCCGCGTACGCTATGTAGTTGCCAATCATCGGTTCATCCTATTTATCGAACATCCTGACACCAACAGTTCAATAACAGCGTTCAAGGAATTTTTATTGCAGAAATTTCCCGCGTATATGCGTCCCGACCACATCCAATTGCTTGCTGAATTTCCTGAGAACAGCAATGGTAAAATTGATGACAAAAAGCTGATACAACTCGTTGAAACAAGCATGGATAGCGAAGAGCATCGAGCGGACCAATCAACGGAGTTATTAAAAAAACTAAAGGAAATCCAATTGTTTGAATCCCTGAACGGGGCATACGGATTTATTGAACAAGGTGGAGATTCCATCTTAGGCTTACGAATGATTGGTAAGTTAAATGCCTGGGGGTATGAAGCCCAACTTAACGAATTACTCAACGCGAATACCTTAACTGAATTTTTCCAAGGCATTGAAACAGCGAACAAGGTGGAAGTCCGAAGTAACGAATTAGCACT
>CANMTO010000087.1 GCA_947500755.1 Flavobacteriales bacterium | reverse complement strand
CTCAATCACCTCTTGATTGACGAACTTAATGGCTTGTTTTTAGCAAATCAGGGTTCTTGCAATGTACAGTTCACCATTTTTGATGCGGTAGAAGGCCTGGAATTGAATATGGCGTCGAAGTCGGTTCGCATTAAACCGGATCCAGAATTATACAAGGCATTGGCAAAAATGAATATTCAGTTTCGCTTGAATTAATTCAAATTTCCAGCATCTTCTACTTGTTTTAACGTGCATTGACAATGACCCTGTCACAAATAAGTTGTGGGTTCTTAAATGGTAATGCGTATATTTATAAAAAACAAAACAACCTCATGAAAAAATTTATTCCGCTCTTGATTTTGCTACTTTCATTAAATACGTTTTATGCCCAACAATTTGAATCGGACATTGATGTAATCACCTACATGGATGGGAAGAAATTCTATGATTCTGAAAATGCCATGCAAATTGAGTATGGATATATTTCCGACCTGAATACCTATGGCATCATAGTAACAAACAAACTCAATGCAGTATTTTATTTTATTAATGTAACCATCGAGAGTTATGGAAATTCTGCTGATATGTACGGAATGAGTCCTACTTCAGGGAACAACTTTGGTTTTCGTTTATTTGCTAAAAAGTTAATTGTAGGCTACGGCGAAGAAGAATCACATACATTTTATATGCAGTAACTTAGCATATTGATTTTTCAGCGAATTTTAGCCAAAAGGTTCATTATTCAACGGTTTTGAGTGCTTAGTGTACAACCCCGGCCACCGCGTCGGGTTTTTTTTTACCTCAAACAAAAGCCCATCACCGCGTCAAAAAACAAATCCGCTTGTTCCGCGTGCAGCCAGTGTCCCGCGTTCGGAATGGTTTCTATCGTAGCATCCGGAAAGAGCGCTTCTATTCCATCAAGGTCTTCCGGTAAGAGGTAGTTGGAAAGTTCTCCCCGTAAAAATAGGGTAGGGGTCCAACTTTCCTGTTCAGGGAGTGCAGCAAGGATGTAAGGCATTTCGCGTTCTAGTGCGGCTACGTTCATACGCCACGCTAATTTCCCTTTTTCAATCCAATACAAGTTTTTCAACAAAAACTGACGTATTCCGTCATTTTCCACATAGGTTTTAAGTATGGATTCGGCTTCGCTGCGTGCACTGATTGAATCCAGGTGTAAGGCATGAATACCCGCTAAGACGTGCTGGTGATGCATGGGATAGGCTTTTACCCCCATATCTGCAACTACAAGTTTACTCAACAGGTGGGGATAATGTTGAGCGAAATGCATGGCCACTTTGCCACCCATGGAATGGCCCAATAAAATCACATCGGTAAGTTGTTGTGCTTCAAGAAAGGCATACACATCATCCATCATGGCTTCATAGCGGTGTTCCTCATTCCATGGAGAACGACCATGATTTCTGAGGTCAACACAAAACACCCGATAAAACGCCGCGAATCGCTGGGCTAAGCTTTGCCAATTATCGGAAGACCCAAATAATCCGTGTAAAATAACCAAGGGTTTTCCTTCGCCATATTCACGAAAGTGAAGTGTGAGCATCGTGCTTATTTTGAGGTAGTAGTTTCCGCTTCTGAAATTACCGTGAATTGACCGTCATTGGTCTGTTCTATGCGTTTTTTCAATTGGGAAACATTGGTAAGGGTACTGTCGAAATGCACCGTGATTCCTTGGCTCTTGGCTTCTTCAACAAAATCAACCTCAACACGTTCAACACCGCCTGCCTGAAGTAGGTTTTTTCGAATGGCTCCGCCGCAACCCATTTTACAAACCATGCCTTCTACGTCAAAGGTTATTTTAGCATTCGATTTAACGACTGATTTTTGTTCCTGTTTTACCGCAAGCACTTGGGTTGACGATTTAGTTTGATCACAAGAACTTAACACAAGCGCAACCACGGAAACTAAGATAATTTTTACTTTCATCGTAACTTTTTACAAAGATACGCCGTTAAGCAGTTGCGAATTATATTTTAGAAATTTTTAAAACAACAACATGAAAAAAACAATGTTATTTAGCGTGGCGGGTCTCTTAGGGGTCGCTTTGCTGGTAGGTTCTTGCGGGAAGTATCCTGAAGGACCAAATTTTGCACTGAGTTCAAAAGCCGCGAGATTAGAGGGAGATTGGAAGGCAACTTCGGTGAATCAATCCGGTACGGAATGGAATTTAAGCAACCTCACCCTTACCAATTCAATTTCGAAGGACGGAACCTTTACTGCAAGCACGGTAATCACGGTTTTTGGACTTCCAACAACCTATTCAAGTGCAGGTAATTGGGAGTTCTACGATAAGAAAACTAAGCTTATTTTCACAGAAACTACCCCAGCAACGAATGCTAAAGATACCTTTGATATTCTTATGCTTAAGAAGGATATGGTAAAACTAAAACAATTTGATTACGATTCTGGAGATACGTTTACTTATACGTATGAGCCCAAGTAATTGAGAATTATAGCATAAGCCCCGAAAGGGGCTTTTTTATTTTCAAAAAAATTGTATTTTTGGTCAACATTTAATTCATTATGAAGTTTTTAATCCTCCCTTTGCTTGCTTTAAGTTTAATATGCTTAACGCCATCTTGCAGTAAATATCCAAACGGATCCAAATTTACCCTATTGACTAAATCAAACCGTGTGGTGAATGATTGGAAATTGACGAGTTACCTCGTGAATGGGAATGAGTTTATTGACAATCAACCCGAAATTACAATAGTCATTGAGAAAGACGGAACCTATTCGTGGACTGCAAGCCAAACGGTTTTAGCGCAAATACAATCAACCTTTGAGCATGGAACATGGATGTTTAATGATGATAAAACTTCACTCATGTTATTAACAGACGGTGAAGATATACCGGTTTCTTATTCCATTAATGAATTAAGAGGTAAAAAAATGGTGTTGCAGTATTACGACAAAACCACAAACATCACCTACATCAGTACCTACGAAACGGATAAGTAATCCTTAGGTAAAACGTGGGTCTGTAGCCATTACATGCCCGCAAGATTTGCATGTGCGCATTGCTTCTGAGCTGTAATATTCCTTGAATCTAGGGATGAAATCTTTTTCGATATTTTCTAAGTGAAAGCGGTAAGATTTTAATTCCTCGTTACAGTTTTCACAAAACCAAAACAATCCATCCGTCAATGCCGTTCCTTTTCTTACGCGCTCGATCACCAAGCCGATGGTGTTTTCTCCGCGCATCGGTGAATGAGGGGTATTTGCAGGTAACAAGAACATATCCCCTTCCTTCACTAAAATATCTTTTGGTTTTCCTTCATGCTGAATTCGAACCGTGATATCTCCTTCAATCTGAAAGAATAATTCCTCACTTTCATTGTAGTGGTAATCTTTGCGGGCGTTTGGTCCAGCCACAACCATCACTATGAAATCTCCTGCCTCATGATACAAATTCTTATTGGATACCGGAGGTTTTAATAGATCTCGGTTGTCATTGATCCACTGCTTAAGGTTAAAAGGTGCTAACATGAGGTGCGTTTCTATAAAATTAATACATTACTTGAAATACTTATAAACCGTAAACCCAAATGCATGTCGCTCATCAGGGATTTGCGTTTGGATGCTCGTTTTTTTCCAAGACGTTTCGTCGAAATTACACAAAAATGTATCTGCGCCAAAGGTATGATCGATTGCTGTAATGTATAATTCATCCAATGGGAGTGTCTCCATGGCCAGGCGATAAATTTCACCCCCACCGATAATAAACAGGGTGCGTTCGTCTTCTTTGTATGCATCAATGCAATCCTGTAAGGTATGAAAGACCTTGCAGCCGGGTGCTTGAAAGGTTAGATTTCTGGTGATGACACAATTCTCTCGATTCGGTAAGGGCCGAAACCGTTCTGGGATGGAGTCGTAATTTTTTCTACCCATCACTACGATTTGACCATTGGTCATTTCTTTGAAAAACTTCATGTCATTGGGAAGATTCCACATCAGGTCATTGTTTTTCCCAATGCCT
>CANMTO010000086.1 GCA_947500755.1 Flavobacteriales bacterium | reverse complement strand
CTGAACCTGAACGGAATCATTAAGTGCGAAGTATGAAATATGCCCATCAGGAAATCCAGGATAAATAGGTATCCCCGGGTCTGCAACCAACGTTGCACCGGTCAACGACACAACCTGAGCAAAACCAGATAGGCTGAATCTAAAAATTATACAAGCAAAAAGTAAGGGTCTGAATGGAAACAATCGTGTCAATAATTAGCTGCAATAACATAGGTTTATCCAGTTAAAAGTAACCAAAAAAACACATTACGCGTGGCTGAAAAGCTAGATTAATTTGAATGTAAAGCTTATTCTAAAACAAATACCTTTTTCACTTCGCCGTTCGAAGATCGCTCAAACAACAATTGATTATTAGCAAACTCTACCGGATTTCCAAGTATGTTATATACCTCAAGCAGCGCAGGTTCCTGTAAAGATGGAGATTCAATACCTAGGGTTGGCGCATAAACCCAGGCTTGATTCAACCTGTTATTAGTTTCATCTATTCCTGTGGTATAGTACATTGATTCTTGGGTAGTTAAACAAACCCCACCACGTCTCCCCAACGCTGGAATGCCAGGAAGTGCAATCCATTCGTTGCCTATTTCATTGAATTTCCACAAATCATTATGCGAATTCCCTATACTATCAATACCAAAACACGCATAAACACCATCATTCAAGGCAAACAAGGCCGCATGACTTCGTCCGAGGCTAGGAAACGAAGGCAAGGACTCCCATTGATTGGTGATTGGATCAAACGAATAAAATCCGTGCTGAAATTCATTGTTCTCATCCCGACCAAACAACATAAATCCTTTTCCATTATATGCACACGCAGAAGCCCTCCACAAGGCTCCAAAAGGAAAATTAGCTTCTTGTACCCACGCAGAAGTTACTGCATCATACGACCACACCTCATCCGTTGCAGCACCCAAGGCATGCTTACCGCCCATAAGATATAGCCTATCGTTCAAGACAAAAGATGCAGACCCAGAACGACCAAACGAAGGTAAACTATCGCTTATCAACCAGGAGTCAGAAGAGGGATCATAGCGCCACATGTCATTCAAATAGTCGCTGCCATTATATCCGCCGAACACATAACCCGAAGTGTTTAAGGTAAACCCAGCAGCATATTGTCGTTCAGCTCCCGAGGGAAGTGACGCTGCGCTTATCCATTGATTCGTAGCACTTTGGTAACGATAAAAATCTGCTAAGGCCGACCACCACGGACTTAATCCAGTACCAATAAATAAATCGTCTCCAATGACAAACCCAGTGGCATCATCACGTGCTACCCCTGGAAATGAAGAAAGCGCCTGCCAATCTTGCGCATTCAAGCAAGACCAACAGCACACAATAAAAAAGTAAGCTCGTATTTTTTTCATGAATTCGGTATCGTTAATCGACCGGTTTTATTGTCTCTATATCAATACATGACAAGACTAAACCTTCTTGACAAACTCTGACTTGAGGGCCATGGCACCGAACCCTTCAATTTTACAATCGATGTTGTGATCACCATCAGTTAGGCGTATGTTTTTAACTTTTGTTCCGGCCTTGATGGATTTAGGCGCTCCTTTTACAGGAAGGTCTTTAATTACAATTACAGAATCTCCAGATAGTAAGCGAACACCGTTTGAATCTATTACCATTAGCTCATCCGTATCCACCGCTTCGGCTACTGTCCATACATTGGAACATTCTGGACAGGTATACTCATTTTCGCCACTTTCATATCCGTAAGGACATTGACACGACGGGCATTCTTTCATTTCTTCACTCATGGTAACTTATTTTGGTAAAGCTAGAAATATATTAAGAATCGGAATTACTTTAGGTTAAGGTTAGCGGTCCAAAGGGAAGCTTTACCCTGATCTAAGCGAACCCAAACGGGTACTACGTGCCCCTTAACAGCAGCAATTGAGATGTAATCGCCAAAAAAGACCTTAGGGCTTGGAACAAAAGGTTTTGCTGAAATACATTGTTGCTCAAAGCGCTTCCCACCATCTTGGGATTTCACCCAAACTACCTGCGTTTCATTGGGTTGTTTTGCCGTGGAGCGGTCGTAAAACAAGAAATGCAGGGTTCCGTCGGATTGATCAATCGCGAAGGTGGACATGAATTGATGCGTCTTGGTTTTATCCTGATTCACGCGAATCGGCTTAGCCCAATTTTTCCCTTCATCTTGCGATTTCGTTAGCCAAACATCGGTATCCTTTGTCCCATTTCGTTGGTCGCTCCAGCTCAGGTATAGGGTACCTTCATGTTTTCCTTTACTGCGATCTACATTCAATACGGGCAAGCCATTACACCTAAAAATACCAGGTATCTTAAAATCCCACCCCCCCGGTTGTTGCATCAAACAGCGCTCTACTGGCAACCACGTGTCGCCCCCATCCGAAGATTGTTGCAACATGAGGCCTTTGGGTCCGGTCCATGTAACGTATAGTTGTCCTTCTGCCCCTACCACAGGAACTGCCCCTTCTACGGTTTTATCACCATCTAAACAATCGCCATTGTAAAAAGAAATAATCTTAGGATTGGCCCAAGTTAATCCTCGATCCATCGATTTACTAAACATAATCCGAGAGGAGTCCATAAAATTCTTGGAATCGTATTTATCAAACTGCGTCCATGTCATATAAATTACTCCTGAATTTGGATCAATATCTACCCAGTGCTTATCCTGTGCCTTTCTGCCCAATGGTTTGGGAAATGAACCTTCAGAGAATTCGTTTACATCTGAAAAATTATCGGTAAACTGGCATACTATGCGATCAATCCAATACCCTTTTGGATAATCGGATAAATGAAAATAATACAACCTTCCTTTAGCATCGAATTGCAACACCGGATCACCGTACACACCGTATGGACTTTTTAGGGTATCGCTTTTCCATTGAACGCCCCCATCCTTCGAGAAATAATAATAATCCAATACAGCCCCAACTGCCACTTCCTTCGTATTCAACGGATTTATGGCCACCGAAGGCTCAACCGGATTATTCTGGTTAACTGAACTAATTCGGTAATTGGTGAATTGTCCGAAAGCTGCTGCGTAATTAACGCAACCAATAAGTATAAAGAGGCAACGATTCATCGGTATGTCGGTTTGTAAATATGAAGGTAGACCTTTTTTGTCCTGTAATTTTAACGATCACTTTTCGGATCAATTTATCTCTTGATATGGTCAATTCAAACTCATCACCAACCGCAGCGCCATTCATTAAGGCATCAAGCATCGATTTGTCTACTCGGTAGTTCATGCACGCAATGACCTCATCATTTACACTCAACCCAGCGTCTTCCGCGGATGAATTTGCTCGAATGCTTTTGATGATTACTTTACCGCCTTCCTCAGACACGTTGGCTCCAAAAACAGGTTTAACTCCGCCTACATCGCTGACTTCTACTCCAAGGGGTAAAAAATACATAGAATACGGTATAACGTCTGTTCCATCGATATACTTTAGGAAGAACTCAGCCATGTCTTGACCCGTATGTTTCGTAAGGCAAGCTTTAAATTCTGCATCCGTAAATCCACGGTTTTTGCCCACATAATACGTTTCATATAGGTCCTTCATGAAATGATCCAAGCATTCCTTTCCGTTCGATTGTTTGATGATCATGGCATCCAATACCGAGGCGATAATCAATCCGCGGGAATAATAAGTCATCGTTGTATTACTGCTATTTTCATTTGGTCGATAGGCCTTTATCCATGCATCAAAACTGGCATGTGCTACCGGTTGTACTCTAGCGCCAACGCTTGATTCCACGTAGTTCACCGCAATTTGAATTTTCTTCAACATTTCCTCTTGGGAATAAAAGCCACAGCGGCGTAAGATTAGTTCGTCATAATAGGAAGTAAACCCTTCCATCACCCACAAGTAATTGGTGTATACTTCCTGATCATAATTAAATGGTCCAAGTTCGATGGGACGAATGCGCTTTACATTCCACAAATGAAAATACTCGTGAGCCACCAGGTTTAAAAAATTGATGTAATTACT
>CANMTO010000085.1 GCA_947500755.1 Flavobacteriales bacterium | reverse complement strand
TTCATACTTCGCACTTAATGATTCCGTTCAGGTTCAGGTTTGGGCAGGGTATGAAAGTTACATAAGTTCTGGTTCAGATTTTATTCATCAGGATTCCCTTTGGGGAATGGTTTTATCGAAGGGGGCGCCCGGTAGCTATGATAATGGCGGTGCTTGGTTATATTCTGTGTTTAGGATTACAGATTCACATTGGCTTGGGTTTTATCATGCGGAAGACCATGAATTCCCAGGATATGAGAACGTAGAAAAAATCGCATGGAAATCTGCCGCGCAATGTGAGAGCTTTGATGGAGGAAAAACTTGGATTAAAAACGGCCCAATACTTACCTCATGGTTAGAAAAACCTTTATCTCCAGCATGGGGTGGAACAGGTGATTTTTCTGTGGTAAGAGACAGTATAAATAACCGATGGTTAGCGTATTATGTATGTCCTGATGGAATTGGTATGGCTGAGTCGAAGGATCCACTTGGTAATCCGGGAACATGGAAAAAGTATTACAAGGGTTCTTTTAGTACTTCAGGACTTGGTGGAAAAGGGGAAGCATTATCCTTCTCAAAAGGGAAATATTCCGGAGGGAATCCTTCATTAATATATTACAAACCATTAGGCGTTTGGATGTTAGCTTACCATGATTGGGCAGATAAAGGCATTTATTATACCTATTCCTATGATTTGGAACATTGGGAGGAGGCCCAATTAATTTTATCCAATCCCGGAAGTCCGGAAAGAATATGGTATCCTACATGGATAGCTGAACGCAGTGATCAATATTCCCATGGAAAACTATTTCTAGCCTATGCACATTGGGATAATATTAATTATCCTTATCGTAATTTCGAGTTAGCAGAAGTTCATGTTTTGGGACTGTCAATACCTCAAGTGATAGAAGAGGGTTGGTTTACGCAATCGAATTTGGTGTTAACTCAATCCACCAACGTTTCATTGGCCTTATATGATGCGTTTGGCAAGTTAGTTAATGAATATTACCATGAAAAAACCTTGCCCGCAGGTACCTATTACATTAATTTAGAACCTTATTTGGCACCGGGGATATCCTTTCTTAAGTTGACTTCACCTGTTGGGGAAAAAAACCAAAAAATCATCCGATTTTAAGAGAAATATTAGAAATCTAAAACAGCACCTTGCTGATGATTAATCATTTACGAAGTGGGCTGAATTTAAGGCGAGCACCTTATAGTTGGCATCAATTAAACTCCCCCCTTCTGGTATTTTATCTGAAAAGTTGAATGCATTGTCCTCAAAGAAATATGCCACAAAGGGTGCAAGGACCAAACACATTTTTAATGCTTTTGCCTCCACTGGGTTGATTTGCTGATGGAATTGCCGAACCACATTAAATAAGCTGCTGAAATTTTGTTTCTCATTGGTGAGTGAATCTACCCGTACGCGTAAGCCTGGTTTCTCTAGATTTTTTTCTTCATAAAAATGAACGGGAAATTGCATGTATACACCGCCGTGTAGTCGTAAAATCACATAAGGAAAGGCTCCATACCCCTGAGCGCGTTTTTCTGCGCTCAGGGGAAATACATCCCGGGAACTCATGCTTCGATTTCTTTAATCATGAGTTCTTCTGTTTCCTCTAAGGGAAAGGGCAGCGGAAGCGGCATCAAGACAATAAACCGTGCCTGCGATTGAATCATAAAGGCTCCGGTGTTACGGTTCTGACAATAGGTAGCCCCTGTGAAATAACGGTCTTCCCCAAATTGAAGCACCACGCAATCCTTGAATCCGCTCAGGTCGAGTAGGGTAGTTAATCCGTGATGGCTTACTTCAATCAGTAGCGGCAAATCTACGGTGGTACTCGGAAAGGTAACCTGGTGGTTCGTTGCAGCAATAACCTGCGCATTCATCTTGGCAATCATGCCATTTTTTAACCAAACAATCACTTGTTTTTTCATACAAATAAAATTTAAACGTGAATAAACTTATTTGCATTTCGATTTAATTGGAAACCAACGTTTATTTTGACTTGGGAGTCCGTATCGTTTTACCACCGTGGTGTCTTCACTCGGTTGGTACCATTTAAGGTTCGAAATACAATATGAAGGTAATTGGAATTTTTAATTTGGTTACAGATATTGCGGTCTTTCAATACATAAATACTTATAGAACGAAAATTTACCACTATTTTTATTCCTCCAACGACTTCATGAAATCTACCTCGAGCACTTACATTGATTATGCATTTTTAGGCCTTGGTTGCGGCAATTCCTTGATGCTGCTTCAACTCGCCGAGGAGGGATTACTTTCCGGAAAGCACATTCTAGTGATCGAACCGGATTCCACGGGCACCAACAACCGAACGTTTTGTTTTTGGATGGATCCTGAACGGGTTCGCAGTTCGTTCTTGTTTGGATTGGTCGAACATCAATGGAGTAAGGTATTGGCAGGGGATACGGTTCAGGAACTTGAGCCCTTGCGATATTATCGAATTTCGGGAAAGGGGTTGACCGATCAAGCACGGCTGCTTTTATCCCACGAACAGGTATACAACATGGAGACTCGTTATGAGGAGGAACCTACCTTTGAGGGCGATTTTGCTCAGTTAAGCATCGGGGGAGCATCCTTTCACGCTCGGTACGTGTTTGATAACCGTCCGCCCAAGTACGCCCAGCCGCATGTCAGTGAATCGCGCTTGTTTCAAAGTTTTTACGGGTGGGAAATTGCTTCCGAAGCCGCAGTGTTTGATCCTACGTGTTTTACGATGATGGATTTTAATGTGCAGCAAGACGGAGCGACACAATTTATGTACGTTTTACCCTTTGATGCGCATCGAGCCTTGGTGGAAATTACTCGATTCGGCGAAGCTAATATTCTTTCGGAACTGGCAACAGAAGCCTTGAAAACCTATTTAGCCGAACGCTCTATTAGCTACGAGATTGAAACCCGGGAACAGGGGGTGATTCCGATGTTTTGTAATGACATTTCTGTAAACAAATCAAGCCGCACTTGGATTAATACCGGGGAACGCGCGGGCATGTTGAAACCGAGCACCGGATACTCCTTTGAACGCTCCCTGAGTTATGCGTATCAAGTGGTGCATGAAATTAAAGGACAAGCGTCGCTTGAGCCACCAAATAAAAATCGATTTTCATACTATGATCGCTTGTTGCTACAATTGCTTCGCGATAAACCGGGGAAAGGCAGTTTGATTTTTACCCAACTATTCAAGCGAAATTCAGCAAGCACGGTATTTAAATTTTTGGATGAGCGAAGCAGCATAGTAGAAGATCTTCGAATCCTTCAGAGTTTGCCCTTTGGATTGTTTATGAGAGCGGCACTGAAAGATGCCGTTTGGCGAAGCCCGAGGCTTTTATCTCCGCTGTTAATAGCCACCACTGTGCTGCTGCTGCTACAATCCCTTGGTGTAATGCCCATCGGTTATTGGGGTTTAGCGATCGGATTCTTGATTCTCGGAATCCCTCATGGCGCTTTAGATCATTTGCACGCACTCCGCAAACCTTGGGGGTGGAATATGCCGGGCTATGTGCTTGTTTATTTAACGCTTGGCGGGTTGATTCTCGGATTGTTCTACATCAGTCCTTGGATCGGCCTGCTTTGTTTTCTCGGCTATTCCATGTGGCACTTCGGCGAAGCCGATTTGGCGCATTGGAATCTCGGTAAGTCATGGAAGTCCTTGCTGTGGGGATGCTATGTCCTTGGGGGGATACTGGTGAGTCACGCGCCAGAAACGGTGCAAATACTGCGTGAAATGAAGGTCTTTATTCCGTGGGATTCGGTTCCAAGTGCTTCGATGGCTTATGTTTGGATTCTGCTCGGAGGGGTGTTTTTTATGGGGTGGCTAAGAAAGGGAGCTGTAGCAAGTAATGTAGTTTCATTGTTATTATTGTGCGCTCTTCCCTTGATTCCCGCTTTTGCCCTGTTCTTTATCTTCCAACACAGCCTGCATGGATGGAAAAAAATAAAAGAAATGAGCCTCAAATCTGACCTTCAACTTTGGATAAACGCTTTGCCCTTTACGCTCGGTGCAGTGGTCCTGTTCGGACTCAACACCTATTATGCATCTTTTACGTGGGGAC
>CANMTO010000084.1 GCA_947500755.1 Flavobacteriales bacterium | reverse complement strand
GGACGAGCCACAAATGGATAGGTGCACAAGGATACAAGATTAACAAAAAACAGCATCGCGTTGATGAACTGAATTTCTCCGCGTTGGATTCCTTGATTAATCACTGCGATCAACGATGGATTTTCTTTAATGTGACTATTTACTTTTTCTTCAAATAAGGGCTGATTCAGACTTACTTCTTTAATGAGAAAGATTGCCATTTGGGGATATTCTGTAAGAAAATCAATAAACCGGTCTGCATACGAATGAATACGGTCAATAATTGGTAGGGACTCATCCTGCAATACTTCCATATTCTGAAAATAGCGCGCAAGCGCATTTTCAAATACCCGATCAAACAACCGTTCTTTGTTCCTGAAATAATAGTGTAAAAGGGCTTTATTGATTCCAGCGCGGTCCGCAATTTGTTGCATTCTAGCCCCATACAAGCCAAATTCCATAAACACGACTTTAGCTGCGTCTAAGATGACATCTTCGGTTTTGGAATCTTTTAACTTCATGGTTTAACCAAATGGTTAACAAAAGTAAAAAAATAAACGCAGACTTCGATACGCTTCGCTGCTCAGGCTTCGATACGCTTCGCAGTCAGCCTGCTAAATCTCCCCATGGACTGAGTGGTCCGCCACAGCAAATAAAATTCCAACGAAACTGATGCGCATTATTTGTTTGCGCGTGCAATGATCTCCTCCACGACGCTTGGATCTAACAACGTACTCGTATCTCCCAAATTCGACACATCACCCTCCGCAATTTTTCGTAAAATTCTTCGCATGATTTTACCGCTGCGTGTTTTAGGTAAGCCCGGAACTACAAGGATTCGATCAGGCTTAGCGATCGGTCCAATTTCCCTTGAAACGGTATTCAATACTTCCGTTTGCATGGTTTTCTCATCATAAGAACCGGCATCTAAAATCACGTAAGCAAAAATTCCTTGGCCTTTAATTGCATGCGGATATCCTACCACCGCACTTTCAATGACGCGCTCGTGCATATTGATTGCATTCTCCACTTCCGCTGTTCCAATGCGGTGACCACTCACATTCAATACGTCGTCTACCCTACCCGTAATTCGGTACATTCCTTCGGCATCGCGCATGCATCCATCCCCTGTAAAATATTTGTTGTTATACACCGAAAAATAGGTCTGACGACAGCGTTCATGGTCGTTGTATGTTGTTCGAATCATCCCAGGCCATGGGAATTTTATACATAAATTTCCATTCACCTCATTCCCTTCAATCTCCTCCCCTTGGTCATCCACCAAACACGGTTGAATTCCAGGTAAGGGTAAGGTCGCATAGGAAGGCTTCGCAGGAGTAATTCCCGCCAAATTGGAAATCATAATTCCTCCCGTTTCGGTTTGCCACCAGGTATCTACAATCGGACAGTTATTTTTCCCAATGTGGTCATCATACCAATGCCACGCTTCTTCATTGATCGGTTCTCCTACCGAACCGAGTACTTTCAATGAACTCAAATCCTTTCCTTCAATGAAATCCGTACCGAATCCCATTAAACTTCGAATGGCGGTTGGTGCGGTATATAAAATATCCACCTTGTGTTTAGCAACGATTTCCCAAAACCTTCCGGCATCAGGCCACGTGGGAACTCCTTCAAACATCAAGGAAGTTGCTCCGGCACTCAAGGGACCATAGATGATGTAACTGTGTCCGGTAATCCAACCGATATCTGCGGTACAAAAATGTACTTGTCCGGGTTGATATTGAAACACATTTACAAAGGTATAATTCGCCCAAACCATATAGCCAGCGGTCGTATGCACAACGCCTTTTGGTTTACCGGTAGAACCTGAAGTATAAAGAATGAACAAAGGATCTTCAGATTCCATAGCTTCAGCGGGTACCTGCCAATTCCCTTCGTTCGCCACCCGATCCATTTCATCATGCCACCAAAAATCTCGTCCTGCCTGCATGGTACAAGCCGTATGTGTGCGCTCATAAACAATTACCGTTGAAATAGCATTGGTAGATTTCAGTGCTTCATCTACGACAGACTTCAAGGGAATATCCTTTGCCCCGCGGTACGCCCCATCGCAGGTGACGATGCAGGTTGCTCCAGCATCAGCGACACGATCCGCAATGGCTTGTGCAGAAAAACCCCCAAAGATGATTGAATGAATTGCACCGATTCGCGCGCAGGCTAAGGTAGCAATCGCCAATTCCGGAATCATTCCCATGTAAAGGCATACGCGGTCCCCTTTTTTGACCCCATGATTAAGCAAGACCCGAGCAAATTGATTCACTAAGTGATGGAGTTCCGTGTAGGAAATGGCTCGAGACGCTTCATCGGGATTATTGGATTCCCACAGGATTGCCGTGGTATCCCCTTGTGAAGCTAAGTGTCGATCTAAGCAATTTTCGGTAATATTGAGTTGAGCGCCATCAAACCAACGCACCTCAGGGTCGGAGAAATTCCAGTGCAGGACTTTATCCCATGGTTTTTTCCATTGAAAATTTGCTGCGATGGAATCCCAAAATTCATCGGGGTTATCCACGCTGTGCTTATAGGCGTCTTGGTACTGTTGAAAGGACTGTAATTGATATGGATATGACATAAATAGGTACTTAGTTTTCCTAAAATTAATTAAATCAGTTCAAATCCTGTTATAAGCCGCGCAAAAGCGCGTAACTTTGTACTGGTTGCATTAACGAAGCAATACGTTTATTGGGGTCGACATTGGATTTGACAGCAATAGCGGCAGACAAGTATAAGCATGCAGAGGGTTGTGGGGAACCTCTTTAATATCTTTTCACAAACAATAATTGACAATACGTCATACGCGCTTGCTGCTTAATTAACTGAATGTTAATTGGCTTTATCCGACTGAAGGACAGTAGGTTGGACGAGCACTCTCGGTAGATGGCCGCCCGTTTCATTTACCAATCGAGGGTTCATCCCATCGGGCTGGTGTTGGCAATGCTTCTAAGCTGACATAAGATTTAAGAAGCTAAGCTTGTAACCGGGTGTTCTTGTCCAATTATAAGCCGACAATCAATCAAGAACTAAGCATGTAGAAACCTTGAATTCCCGTTGTTTGGACGAGGGTTCGAACCCCTCCGACTCCACTCTACGGGAAAGCACACCAAATTCGGTGTGCTTTTCTTTTTTTGGCCCTCTAGAACCCTTGATATTACTGAAGATTAGCTCAACCGCCGGATTCAATTCTACGGTTCGAACTGATTTTTTTTCAAATACCAACTTTTTGGGAAATATCGAACCAATCAACCTGCGTTTATGCGCTACATCGCTCTGTTTGTAAAGGTTTGAAAGCGATGAAAGGGTTCGAACTGTCTTGTCAAGTTTTTGATCAAGATTAAGAATTTCACTGTGCGATTTGAGGTGTTCAATATTCAATCGATGAAGGGTTTCATCGTTCTCCTTTTTCATTGTACGATATTCCTCAGGGGTAATTTCACCATCAAGCATCAAGCTTCGCGCATTGATGTTCCGTTGATTCAGTCGCTCAATTTCGCGTTGAATCGCATCCATTTCTGCTTTGTTAGAGCGGTTCTGTTCGGCGTACTTTTTCTTCATTATCTCGGCAAGCAATTTAAGCGGCCCCTCATCGAATCCAAAGGAATTGAGCAGTTTCTCAAAGGCTTTATTCACATCTTCTGCTTTGTGTCGTTCATTACAGCCCCCTGAACAATGATAATAACTATAATATCCATTTCTACCTTTTGATGTCGAAGCGGTTAATGTTCTTTCGCACGAAGAACATATTAAAAAACCTCTTAAAGGGAATTCTTCGCGGATGGTTTTGAATTGCGGTGGGACTTTTCTTTTTCTACCCTCGATAACATCTTGGCACGCATAAAATATGCGCTCTTCAATGATTCCTTCGTGAATTCCATTAACCCATTGGTCTGGTTCACTTTTGTAAGCTGGGACCAATACTTTACCGATGTAGGCCTTATTTCGGAGTAAATTCCAAAACGCATTTTTACTGGACTTCATTCCTAGACGGTTATATTTTTTCCGAAGTTCCTCTGCAGTGTACAAGCCCGTCGAGAAATCCAGGAACGCATTCTTTACTAATTCTTC
>CANMTO010000083.1 GCA_947500755.1 Flavobacteriales bacterium | reverse complement strand
CGCACCTAGAATTTAATTTAAACGAAGTAGAACTCTTACAACATTTGCGTGAAAAACGTGTGAAAGGGTTACATTTAAGTATACCGAACAAGGACCTTAATCACCTCTTAATTGACGAACTTAATGGCTTGTTTTTGGCAAACCAGGGATCATGCAATGTACAGTTCACCATCTTTGATGCGGTAGAAGGTGTAGAATTGAATATGGCTTCGAAGTCGGTTCGTATTAAACCAGATCCAGAATTATACAAGGCACTCTCTAAAATGAATATTCAGTTTCGACTGAATTAATTAAAATTTCCAGCCTCTTCCACTTGTTTTATTAAGCTCGAAAGGGACATTTCTAATGCGTTCGCTATGCGCATCAGCACGCGAAGGCTTGGATTAAATTCTCCTTTTTCTATCCGTTGAATGGTCCGTATATCCACATTACAGAGCGATGACAATTGAAGCTGTGTAATCTTTTTGGATTTTCTGACCGTTTTTATTTCGGTTCCAAATTGTTTGAGTTCGTTTTCAAATGAGGATTGCATCTTCAAAATTGAGGCTTAAATAAAAAATTATGAAAATCAAACTCTACTTAGGTGCAATTTGTGCATTACTAATATTGAATTCTTGCATGACCACTAAAACAAGTGTTGGAATGTATCGTGAAACAGAAGGCAGTGAGTATACCTATGCGAAAGGTAAACAGTTTTGGTTGTTTTGGGGTGCAATGCCATTAGGAAGAACTAATGTTAATACACCGAAGGACGGAATTTGCGAGATTGTTACAAGACATAATTTTGGTGATGTATTGATTAGCGGATTAACGGGAGGTTTGGTTACCTCCTATACAATTAAAGTTAATGCTAAAAAGAAAAACTAAGATTATCTTTAGTCAAACCCCGGCCGTTGCGTCGGGGTTTTTTTGTTTCGAGACCAAATCCGGGATTGATGAATCAAACCTTAAAAAATTCAATATACAGCGCGTTGGAATAAAAAGCGCTTAACCTACTTATTAATTATGTAAATTTACCCTATGAAAAAAATAACTACCTCCTTTGCATGTATTATGCTAATGATTGGCGTTTTCGCACAAGCCCCTGGTGAAAAGTGTGCCACAATGACTCATTTTAATCAGCGAGTATTAAACAACCCTGAGGTTCAAACCCGAATGGGTCAAACCGAGGCCTTGACAAAACAATGGTTGGAAAACCATCCAAATGCGTTAAAAAAGAAAGGAAACAACAAAAGTTTAGCGTCTGTGTACATTCCTGTGGTAGTCCATGTGCTATGGAATGATCCCATCGAGAATGTTTCGGATGCACAAATTCAATCTCAAATTGATATTTTGAACGAAGATTTTCGCTTACTGAATGCCGATTCCTTGGATCCGTCGCACCCATTTTGGATATATACAGTAGATTCTGAAATTGAATTTTGCTTAGCGAGTGTTGATCCGAACGGAAATCCAACGGATGGAATCACACGAACCTTCACGAATGTAGTTGCATTCGAAGCGAACGATGATGAAAAGTTTACTTCCTCTGGAGGTCATGATAATTGGGATCCAACCCAATATTTGAACATTTGGGTGTGTAACTTAGACGCCTCAGGCGGAACCCTTGGTTACGCGGCTTTTCCATCGGATTTAGCCACAGATCCTGAATTAGATGGTGTGGTGATTCGATATGAAGCGTTCGGAGATATTGGAACCGCAGGAACTGCTGGCTTTACTGCGAACGATCTGGGTAGAACTGCTACGCATGAAGTTGGGCATTGGCTTAATTTACGTCACATTTGGGGAGATGATCAGTGTGGTGATGATTTTGTTAATGACACCGAAATCGCAGAAGGTGAGAATTATAATTGTCCATCGTTCCCGCATCGACCAGGAAACCTCTGTGGGTCTGGGCCAGACGGAGAAATGTACATGAATTACATGGATTACGTGGATGATTACTGCATGAATATGTTTACTTACGATCAAGCATTGCGAATGTTTGCTGCCTTAAACACAGAACGTGTTGGGTTACTTACTTCTTTGGGATGTGATGACGCATCGCTAATTAATGAGCTTGCAAATGAAGGTAAATTTGATCTGTATCCAAATCCAAGCAATGGTGTTTTTACGATTAATTCATTACAAAACTTAACTATTACGCCTATCGTTTACAATGTGATTGGTGCAGAAGTTAAACGTTTTAATGGAATCAATCATTTTCCTTCGACCCTCGATTTAAGTGATTTACCGAATGGAATTTATTATGTTAAAAATATTGGATCAGGAAAATCATTAACCAAGAAGATAATTATTTCAAAATAATATACATTTGAGCCGGCTTTTGTCGGCTCAACATTAATTTATAAACGTATGAGATATTTATTAATACCAATCGTCTTCTTGTGTTTGATGGCCTGTAAAAACTCAGAGAAAGCAAATAAAGAAGAGTCAAAAGTGACCAGTTTAACCGTTAATTCTGATAGTATTTGTCGATTTCAAGTTTCCTTTATCAGTATCGGTTCAGGACCTGATCGACAAGCTAAAAAAAGGTTTAACGAGTTTATTACGGATTTTAATCGGTTGAATATGCTCTCCAATACGCATAAAGTCGTGAATTGGGGGCGTGAGGGTGAACAAGATTATTGTTTCAGTTTTTTGGGGATCAACCCTGAAGTTCAAGAAAAGTTTATATCGGAGAGCAAATTGCTTTTTACTGACAATTCCTTGGTGAAGTGTTTCGTGAATTCGCCATACCTTCATACTCCGAAAGATTAATGCAGAACTCGCTAATCTAACCATAAATTTACCCCGACCACCGCGTCGGGTTTTTTTTTACCTCAAACAAAAGCCCATCACGGCATCAAAAAACAAATCCGGTTGTTCGGCGTGCAACCAATGGCCCGCGTTCGGAATGGGTTCTATCGTAGCATCCGGAAATCGCGCTTCTATTCCATCAAGGTCTTCCGGTAAGATATAGTTGGAGAGTTCTCCCCGTAAAAAGAGGGTAGGGGTCCAGCTTTCCTGTTCAGGGAGTGCCGCAAGTATGTAAGGCATTTCGCGTTCTAGCACCGCTACATTCATACGCCAGGCTAATTTCCCTTTTTCAATCCAATATAAATTTTTCAACAGAAACTGTCGTATTCCGTCATTTTCCACGTAGGTTTTGAGTATGGATTCTGCTTCATTGCGTGCTCTGATTGAATCCAAGTGTAAGGCATGAATACCTGCTAAGACATGTTGGTGATGCATTGGATAGGCTTTTACTCCCATATCCGCAACTACAAGTTTACTCAACATGTGGGGATAATGTTGAGCAAAATGCATGGCCACTTTGCCACCCATAGAATGTCCCA
This sequence comes from Flavobacteriales bacterium, assembly GCA_947500755.1. Lineage (GTDB taxonomy): Bacteria > Bacteroidota > Bacteroidia > Flavobacteriales_D > Crocinitomicaceae > UBA952. The sequence continues at coordinate 775 of CANMTO010000083.1, read as the reverse complement.
ATAAAATTACATCGGTAAGTTGTTGTGCTTCAAGAAAGGCATACACATCATCCATCATGGCTTCATAGCGGTGTTCCTCACTCCATGGAGAACGACCATGATTTCTGAGGTCAACACAAAACACCCGATAAAACGCTGCGAATCGCTGCGCTAAGTTTTGCCAATTATCGGAAGACCCAAATAATCCGTGAAGGATCACCAAGGGTTTTCCTTCGCCATATTCACGAAAGTGAAGTGTGAGCATGGTACTTATTTTGAGGTAGTAGTTCCCGCTACAGAAATCACCGTAAATTGACCGTCATTGGTCTGTCCTATACGTTTTTTTAATTGGGGAATATTGGTAAGGGTACTGTCGTAATGTACCGTGATAGCCTGGCTCTTGGCTTCTTCAATAAAATCAACGTGAACACGTTCAACACCCCCCGCATGCAGAAGGGTTTTGCGTATGGCTCCGCCGCACCCCATTTTACAAACCATTCCTGCTACTTCAAAGGTTATTTTAGTATTCGATTTAACGGGGGGTATTTGTTCCTGCTTTACTGCAAGCACTTGTTTTGAAGAGTTAGTTTGATTACAAGAACTTAACACAAGCGCAACCAGGGAAACTAGGATAATTTTTACTTTCATCGTAACTTTTTACAAAGATACGCCGTTAAGCATTTGCGAATTAGATTTTAGAAATTTTTAAAACAACAACATGAAAAAAACAATGTTATTTAGCGTGGCGGGTCTCTTAGGGGTCGCTTTGCTGGTAGGTTCTTGCGGGAAGTATCCT
>CANMTO010000082.1 GCA_947500755.1 Flavobacteriales bacterium | reverse complement strand
GTTGGTTTTCCCGGAGAAACAGCGGAAGATTTTCAAGAAACGGTAGACTTTTTACATTCACTTGATATTTCGTATTTGCATGTATTTACCTATTCTGAACGCGCGAATACAACGGCCGTAAAACTTGGAGATGCTGTTCCGATGCACATACGAAAAGAACGAAGCAAACAACTGCATTTATTGAGCGCCCGAAAGAAAAAACAGTTTTATCACAGTCAATTAGGACTTCAGAAAACGGTATTATTCGAGCACGAAGAAGATGAAGGTAAAATGTATGGTTTCACAGAAAATTATATCAAAGTAGAAGCTCCTTTCAATGTTCACTTGGTGAATCAATTAGTCGCAGTGCAAATTGAAAAGCTTACCTTAGATGAAACGGTCAACGTAACAATAGAAAAAACATTGGTAAATGAATAAGGTGTATATCACTCGCCGTGAAACATTTAATGCGGCACATAAGCTATGGCAACCGAACTGGAGTGAAGAAAAAAACAATGAAGTTTTTGGACGGTGTGCTAATAAAAACTGGCATGGTCATAATTTTGTATTGTTTGTGACGGTGTGTGGAGATCCAGACCCTGAGACTGGATTTGTGATGAACCTCAAAGATTTGAGTTCAATCATTAAACAAGAGGTGACCGAAAAATTAGACCACAAGAACCTAAACTTAGACGTGCCATTTTTGGAAGGGATCATGGCCTCCACAGAGAATATCGCGATTGCAATTTGGGAAATCCTCGAACCGAAAATCGCAACATTCGGCGCAGAACTTTCCAAGATAAAATTGGTGGAAACCGAAAACAATTTTGTGGAATATTTCGGCGGAAAACACCCCTTTTAACGAATAACAAGAAGAGAACATTTTGAAACAAGAAGCATTAGAGCAACATTTTAAAGCGATCATTGAAGGATTAGGGGAAGACGTGACCCGAGAAGGATTGCTTAAAACCCCGGAACGAGTAGCTAAATCCATGCAGTTCTTAACGCACGGATACGATATAAATCCTGACGAATTAATTCAACAGGCCATTTTTCATGAGGCATATTCAGAAATGGTGTTAGTGAAGAACATTGACGTGTATTCCTTGTGTGAGCATCACATGTTGCCCTTTTTCGGAAAGGCACACATCGCATATATTCCGGATGGAAAAGTTGTAGGATTGAGTAAACTTCCAAGGGTAGTAGATGCCTATGCCAGAAGGCTGCAAGTGCAAGAACGGTTGACAATAGAAATCAGGGACTGCATTCAGCGTACCCTTGCACCCAAGGGGGTTGCCGTAGTTATTGAATGTCTACACATGTGCATGCAGATGCGCGGTGTAGAAAAACAAAATTCAGCGACAACTACCAGTGCTTTTACAGGGATTTTCTTGTCGAATGAAGCAACTCGAAAAGAATTTATACATTTGATACAAAGTAAACTACATTAAAAATGACTGATTATTCAAACAACACCTACGAAGCGAGTATTGCAAGTAACTTTATTCGCTCTGTCTACAGCTACATGTTTATTGCAATGGCTATATCAGGCGTTATTGCCTATGCCGTGGGTACGAACAAATTGCTTTTCGATCAATTATTTATGACTAGTGACGGCGGTACTTCAATCTTGTTTTATGTGATGCTGTTCGCTCCTTTAGTTATTTCCATGGTCATCCAATGGGGATTCAAACGACTTGCTATGCCTATTTTGCTTGCGCTATTCGTAGCTTACTCGGCGAGTATGGGAAGTACCTTAAGTGTGATTTTCTTGGCATATTCTACCCAAGCAATCACATTTACGTTCTTTGTAACTGCCGGTGCTTTTGCGGGCATGGCCATTTTGGGCTACACCACAAAAACTGATCTAACAAAATTTGGTAGCTTGTTGTATATGGTGTTAATTGGGATGATTCTAGCGAGTGTGCTCAACATGTTCATCGGCAGTGGCATGATGGACTGGGTAATTACCATAATCGGTGTTTTTGTATTTACCGGGTTAATCGCCTATCAAATGCAACAGTTAAAGAACGTGGCCAATTCACCCGAATTCTCTCCGGAAACCCGCAATAAATTAGCCTTAATTGGTGGAATGCAATTGTATATCTTATTTGTGAATTTATTTTTGACGTTGTTGCGCTTATTGGGTAACCGAGATTAAAATTTATGTTTACCTTTGAAAAAACTTTAGCATATGTCAGGTAGATTTTTTGAAGAAAGTACAGCAGCGGTTGCAACCATTTACACCATTCTTTTACTTGTGGTAATTGGCTCAATCTTGGTCTTCGGTTAATTAATTATCGGGCATTGCCATGTTGGTTGACGCCCTCTTTTCCACCTATATTCGGTACCGGTTAAAACGCATTGAGCTGTATCGTGATTTCCCAATAGAATCTCAATTAAAGGTTCTAAAATCGCTAGTAGACGCCGGACAACACACCAACTTTGGGAAAATCTATGGATTTGAACACATTACTTCAATGGCTGATTTCCAGCGGAACGTGCCCTTGCAAGATTACACTTCCTTAGAACCCTTTATAACGCAAGCCATTCATGGCGCGAAAGATGTACTATGGCCCGGATACACCAAATGGTTTGCAAAAAGTTCCGGCACTACGGGAACTCGAATAAAAACACTCCCCGTTACAAAAGATAGCCTTGAGAACTCGCATTATGCCGGAGGAAAAGATTTATTAGCCTGTTATCATCAAAATGTACCAAACCGAAAACTTTACTCCAAAAAGCATTTAATTCTGGGCGGTAGCAATAGCCTTCAAAACATTGATCAGCATGCCATTGTTGCTGACCTATCCGCGATTATTATTGATAACCTGCCTATATGGACAGAATTCCGCAGAATTCCAGAAAAACAAATTGTGTTGCACGCCGATTGGGAAGAAAAACTCATGCTCATGGCAGAAGCCAGCATGAAGGAAGATGTTGCCATCATTGCCGGCGTTCCGAGTTGGATGACCACCTTTGGTAAACTCGTATTGAAGCATTCTGGAAAGAAAACCCTCAGTGAGGTCTGGCCGAATCTAGAACTCTATATCCACGGAGGAATGAGCCTAGCACCCTACCAGAAACAACTGGATACCCTGATCGGAAGCCCATCCATGAATTTCGTTGAATCCTACAATGCGTCAGAAGGGTATTTCGGATTGCAAGACGAGCTACGTTCAGATGGTTTGCTGTTGCTCACTGATGCACAAGTGTACTATGAATTCATCCCCATGGAATCATACCAAGGGCTGGAGTCAAGCCAAGTGTTAACCCTAGAGCAAGTTTCATTGCATGTGGAATATGCCTTAGTAATCTCCACAAGCGCTGGACTTTGGCGTTATATTATCGGAGATACCATCACCTTTACGTCGCTTTCCCCTTATCGATTTAACGTAAGCGGACGCACAGCACATTACATCAATGCCTTCGGTGAAAAAGCGGTAGTCATGCACGTAGAACAAGCCATTAGTCAGTGGTCGGCCCAACAAAACATTGAAATCAGCAATTACACCGTAGCACCCTATTTTGATTTTGAACAAGGGATTGGTGGTCACGAATGGGCCATCGAAATTCCTACGGAAATGGCACTAAGTCCCGATGCGGTTAAGCAACTGGATGACTGCATGTGTCACGTAAATTCAGACTACGATACCAAACGTGCAAATAACCTGAATATGCTTCCGCTAAAAATAAGTATACTTGAACCCGGCACCTTTTTCGCTTGGATGAAAAAAAATGGTAAATTCGGTGGACAACACAAAATTCCGAGGGTAATGAATAACCGTGCTTATATCGACGAACTGCTCACATTTCATGGATAAATTTATCCTTACGCTATGGCTGCTCATTCTCTTTATGGGAAAAAGCCTCAGTCAACCAGTGCGGCTTGAATCAGACCGAACAGTTCCAATACCAAAGGGTACTAAATCGTGTTTTATAGACCCGCAAGGAATCATTTATTTCGTTAATAACGATGAAATTCGAAAAGAGACTTCCTTTGGATCGCTGGTACAGAGCATAAAAAAATGGCAAACTGTTGACGATATTGAAACCATCAACTCCTTGAAAGTAATGGTATTTTCAAAAAGCCAACAACAGCTGTGTTTATTAGATAACACCCTCACTGCGAATGGAGATTGCATCAATTTAGATGAGCTCGACTTGCTTAATGTGAGTGCCGTAGCATCGAGTAAACGTCCGGACATGAT
>CANMTO010000081.1 GCA_947500755.1 Flavobacteriales bacterium | reverse complement strand
GAAACCTTACTTAAAAAGGAATTCTACATTCAGAACATTCATAGGGATTTTTACTATGGAATCTATGATTGTTTTACTGATTCAATTGTATTAAGTAATCGCGTGCGCTACAAGAAAGACTCCATCTATGTCACGGATGCTTCTACCGATGAGATTACACCGGAGAAACTAAACTTAACCAAAGACGGTCATTATTTTACCGTGTATTTTCCGAATTTGGAACTTGGAGAAATCGAGCCCCAGAATGATTACTCACCATGGATTTATCTAACCCTCATGTTAGTGGTCATTGCCACATTTTTCGCCTTTAGCATAACCGTTATTATGCGTCAATATCGCTTAGCGGAAGTTAAAACAGATTTCATCAACAACATGACCCATGAGCTCAAAACGCCAATTTCCACCATTAGTTTATCGGCAGAGATGATGATGAGGCTACCAGAAATCACGGCGGAACAAGTTCAGAAATATGCGAGTATCATCTATAAGGAAAACAAGCGCCTTGAGCACCAAGTAGAGCGCGTACTGAACGTCGCTAAATTAGACAAGGATCAGGTGGTACTCAATAAAGACCAGTTTGATGTCAATGAGTTATTGGATGAAGTAAAGGAGAACTTTGAGTTGCATCACTTCGAAAAAGGGGGGGTCATTCACATTGAATTAAACGCTGATAATCATATTATTCAAGCAGATGCGGTTCATTTAACCAACGTGATTTACAACCTATTGGAAAATGCTGTAAAATATTGTGAATCGGTCCCAAATATTACCATACAAACAAGAAATGACAAACAGGGAATTTGGATTGAGATTGAGGATAATGGAATTGGAATAAAAAAAGAAAACCTTTCTTTAATTTTTGATAAATTCTATCGGGTACCTACGGGAAATCTACACAACGTAAAAGGCTTTGGGCTCGGACTTTACTACGTGAGGCTGATTGTTGATGCACACGGAGGTAAGGTCAACGTAAAAAGCACCCCTGGTAAAGGGACCACCTTCTCCCTATTTTTTCCGTGATTTTTTTAGCAGCGTATTAGGCTGAGGGAATATCCCTGTTCGAATAAGCTCCTTTGTTTTTGGATTAAAAATGAGCTCTTCGAGTATCAACGAATTTACCGGCGTCACTTGAACGTTCCAGGTTTGATTCCTGCCCTTGCACATTTTTTGTACCGACGTTATACTTCCATTTAATACGGGACAAAACCTTGGGTTTTTATAGCATATGGAAACCGCATTTCGGGACACTTCAATGCTCAGCGTTGCTGAGTCTACATGAATCGATTGATTGTGTTGTAAAACCTGGTATGCGGGTTGCTTGCCAAGGTACGTGCCACACATTTTTTTGGGTAGCTTTTTTGTAGCTTGCGCCACGAGGGATTGACTAAAAATTAGACATAATACCAAAAAAACATACCGATTCATGCCACGAAAGTACGCAAATTCAACATTGTTTATTATCCCGTTAATAAAATCATCGAATCAACCCAAGTTGGTTTTTTATAAAAGTTTACTTTCGTACTACGATGGAACAATATCACAAACTCTTAACGCACATTCTTGACCACGGCGTAAAAAAGGAGGACCGCACGGGCACCGGTACCTATTCCGTTTTTGGGTATCAGATGCGTATTAACCTCGCAGACGGTTTTCCATTGGTGACCACCAAAAAATTGCACCTTCGTTCGATTATTCATGAACTGCTTTGGTTTTTACAAGGTGACACCAACATTAAGTATTTAAAAGATAACAATGTTTCTATTTGGGATGAATGGGCAGATGAAGATGGAAATCTTGGGCCTGTATACGGGTATCAGTGGCGTTCATGGCCTACGCAAGACGGGGGCAATATAGATCAAATATCACAAGTGGTTGAACAGATTAAAAAAAATCCAGATTCTCGTCGTTTATTGGTTTCTGCATGGAACGTATCCTGCGTGAATGATATGGCCTTACCCCCTTGCCATACCATGTTTCAATTTTATGTGGCCGAAGGGAAGCTAAGTTGCCAACTGTACCAGCGAAGCGCGGATACCTTTTTAGGAGTGCCTTTTAACATTGCCTCATATGCGTTACTCACCTTAATGATGGCTCAAGTTTGTGATTTACAACCCGGTGAGTTCATCCATACCTTTGGAGATGCGCATCTGTACACGAATCACATAGAGCAAACTAAGCTTCAACTTTCAAGGGAATGTAGGCCACTCCCGACGATGAAAATCAATCCAGACGTGAAGGATCTATTTGCATTTAAATTTGAAGATTTCGAATTAGAGAATTACGCACCACATCCACACATTAAAGCAGCGGTAGCCGTATGACAAAGCTTGCATTAATCGTGGCCATGGATGAAGCGAGAGGCATTGGGAAAAACAATGACCTGATGTGGAATCTTCCCAATGACATGAAGTTTTTCAAAGAAATGACCAATGGTCAAATCGTAGTGATGGGTAGAAAAAATTACGACTCCATCCCAGAACGGTTTCGTCCCTTACCGAATCGAGCGAATTGTGTCATTACTAGAAACCCTTCCATAGAGGCTCCTGGTTGCAAGGTCTTTCATGATTTAAACGAGTGCATTGATTCATATGCAGAAGACGAACGCACCCTGTTTATTATCGGTGGCGGTGAAATTTATCGCCTGGCCTTGGAGACACTCCCATTGGATGAATTATACATTACAGCAATCGACCATACCTTTGGCGCGGATACCTTTTTACCTAATTTTGACGAAACGCCTTGGAAAAAAACGAGCATCCAAACCCAAATCCCTGATGAGCGACATGCCTTTGGATTTACGATTTATAAGTATTTCAAGTAATTATTAATTTTATAGAAACGCACCTCATGTTAGCACCCTTTAACCTTAAGCAGTGGATTAATGACAACCGAGATCTATTAAAACCGCCGGTATCCAATAAGAACTTATACCATGAGGCAGGAGATTTCATCGTGATGGTTGTGGCTGGACCGAATGCCCGCAAAGATTATCACTACAACGAAAGCGAGGAATTATTCATTCAGATTGAAGGAGACATCACGGTTCGAATTCAACATGAAGGAAAACCAAAAGATATTTTAGTGAAGGAAGGGGATATGTTCTTGTTACCTGCAAATACCCCTCATTCACCGATGCGTGGAGAAAATACCATCGGCTTGGTGATCGAGCGCGTCAGAAAAGGATCGGCATTGACGGATGGCTTATTTTGGTTTTGTGAAAACTGTAACGAGGAATTAAAATCTTACCGCTTTCACTTAGAAAACATCGAAAAAGATTTTATCCCTAGATTCAAGGAATTTTACAGCTCAGAAGCCATGCGCACATGCAAATCTTGCGGGCATGTAATGGCTACAGACCCACGTTTTACCTAAGGATTACTTATCCGTTTCGTAGGTACTGATGTAGGTGATGTTTGTGGTTTTGTCGTAATACTGCAAGACCAACTTTTTACCTCTTAATTCATTAATGGAATAAGAGACCGGTATATCCTCTCCGTCGGTTAATAACATGAGTGAAGTTTTATCATCATTAAACATCCATGTTCCATGCTCAAAGGTTGATTGTATTTGTCCTAAAACCGTTTGACTTGCAGTCCACGAATAGGTTCCGTCTTTCTCAATGACTATTGAAATTTCCGGTTGGTTGTCAATAAACTCATTCCCATTCACGAGATAACTCGTCAATTTCCAATCATTCACCACACGGTTTGATTTGGTCAACAGGGTAAATTTGGATCCGTTTGGATATTTACTGCAAGATGGCGTTAAGCATATTAAACTTAAGGCAAGCAAAGGGAGGATTAAAATCTTCATAATGAATTAAATGTTGACCAAAAATACAATTTTTTTGAAAATAAAAAAGCCCCTTTCGGGGCTCATACTATAATTCTCAATTACTTGGGCTCATACGTATAGGTATACGTATCTCCAGAATCGTAATCGAATTGTTTTAACTTCACCATATCTTTCTTGAGCATAAGAATATCAAAGGTGTCTTTAGAATTCGTTGCTGGCGTAGTTTCTGTGAAAATAAGTTTAGTTTTCTTATCGTAGAACTCCCAGGTACCTGCACTGGTATAGGTTGTTGGAACTCCAAAAATCGTGATTACAGTGCTTGCATTAAACGTTCCGTCCTTCGCAATTGTGTTCGTAAGGGAAAGGTTGCTTAAATTCCATTCCGTACCGGATTGATTTACTGAAGTGGCCTTCCATTCTCCCTCCAATCGAGCGGCTTTTGAACTCAGCGCAAAATTTGGTCCTTCAGGATACTTCCCGCAAGAACCTACCAGCAAAGCGACCCCTAAGAGACCCGCCACGCTAAATAACATTGTTTTTTTCATGTTGTTGTTTTAAAAATTTCTAAAAT
>CANMTO010000080.1 GCA_947500755.1 Flavobacteriales bacterium | reverse complement strand
GCGGAAAAATCACTCCCAGAAGTATTGATTATTGATTCGATTCAAACCTTGTTTACTCCGCACATTGAAAGTGCGCCAGGGAGCGTAAGTCAAGTAAGAGAGTGCACCGCCCTGTTGTTGCGTTTTGCTAAAGAAATGGATGTTCCTGTTTTTTTAATTGGACACATCACCAAAGAAGGAACAATTGCCGGACCCAAAGTATTGGAACATATGGTGGATGCCGTGTTACAATTTGAAGGCGATCGAAATCATTTTTATCGCTTACTTCGAACCGTTAAAAACCGCTTTGGATCAACCAATGAATTGGGGATTTATGAAATGCAAGGAAGTGGCTTGCGCATGGTTGAAAACCCCTCTGAAATTTTAATCACCAATACTGACGGCACGCTCAGTGGCTCATGCATTTCCTCCACCATAGAAGGCCTTCGGCCCTTGCAGGTAGAGGTGCAAGCCTTAGTGAGTTCGGCGGCATATGGCACGCCACAACGGTCATCTAACGGGTATGATGCAAAACGCCTAAACATGCTTTTGGCGGTATTGGAAAAACGGTGTGCCTTTCGCTTGGCATCAAAAGATGTGTTTTTAAACATTGCAGGGGGAATTAAAGTAGATGATCCTGCAGTAGATTTAGCGGTCATTATTGCGGTTTTATCCTCGAATGCTGATATTGCAGTGTCTCGTTCGTATTCGTTCGCAGCAGAGGTTGGGCTTTCCGGGGAAATTCGTCCAGTAAATCGCATTGAAACAAGAATTTCAGAGGCTCAAAAATTGGGATATACGCACATTTTTATTTCTGCCTACAACAAAGGGGTCAAGCCAAAGGATTACCTGATTGAGGTGATTCAAGCGAAGAAAATCGAAGATATTGTAAAGTCGGTATTTGGTTAATGGAAAAGGTATCATTTATTTCTGCCCAACACGTTAAAATAGAGTTCGAAATGGCTACGGTACTCCAGCGAGGCTTGGCCTACGTGCTGGATTCAGCCATTGGATATGTTTATCTGCTTATTGTGATGCTTTCGCTCATGGATCGCTTCATGTACTCCTTCGATGATATGGATGTTTTTATGGGCCTTTTTATCCTCTTGGTTAATGCCCCCGTGGTGTTGTACAAGCCCTTAATGGAGTATTTTTTCAACGGACAAACTCTCGGAAAAATGGCCCTAGGGATTCGAATGGTCCGCGCGAATGGCGATCGGATGACCATCAGTGATATTTTTGTTCGATGGGTAATGCGGGGAGAGTTCTTTTGGATTTCTTTGGTTTCGAATCCAGCATTTATTGGATTAATTCCTATGATCTCCGCAATCGATTTATTGGTGGCTTCCATGACGCCATTAAGACAACGCGTTGGCGATATGATGGTTTCTGTTATTGCCATTCGAACCCGTCCAAATCGCGCATACACCTTGAAAGAGTTGCTGAGTAAGCAAACAGAAGCAGAGTATGTACCTACCTATGAAAAGTGCATCACCTTTACGGATGAAGATATGATGTATCTCAAGAAAGTCATGGAGCAATACAAAAAATTTAAAGAACCCGAAGTCAAGGAATTATTGGATCAAGTAACTGTAAAAACACAGCAGCGCCTCGAGATAGAGGAACCCATAACTAACCCACTGTTATTTTTAGAAACCGTGCTTAAAGACTATGTTCAACTAACCCGATGAATCTTTCTCAACTTTGTATTGTCCCAACACCGATTGGGAATTTAGAAGACATTACACTTCGTGCGATTCGTGTGTTAAAAGAGTGCGACCTAATCATTGCAGAAGATACCCGTGTTACACGAAATTTATTGAATCACCTTGGGATTCAAAAGAAAGTGATTTCATTTCACACCAATAATGAGCATGCTCAGTTGAATGAAATGATTCGGATAATTCAACAATCAACGCTGGTTGCCCTAGTTTCAGATGCCGGGACTCCGGGAATTTCTGATCCAGGTTTTTTATTGATCCGTGCCTGCGTGGAACACGGGATTTCTCTGGAATGCCTGCCCGGACCAACGGCATTCGTGCCCGCACTCGTTGCCTCAGGAATCCCTTCAGACCGATTTTATTTTGAAGGGTTTTTACCCCACAAAAAAGGCCGTCAAACCCGCCTCGAGTACATTGCGGCCATGGATTGTACCGTGGTGCTCTATGAATCACCGTATCGTTTGCTGAAAACCCTGGAACAGTTAGCCACACATGTAGGAGGAAACCGCAAGATTTGTGTCTCTAAAGAAATTTCAAAAATGTTCGAATTTCATTTTCGTGGCACCATACAGCAGGCCCTTGAGCACTTTAATAGCGTAGCAATCAAAGGAGAGTTTGTATTGATTATATCCAAAGAGGTTTTAGCGGATATTCCAACGGATAATGTGTAATTTTACCTATGTTTTTTAAGGACGTAGTCGGGCAAAAAGAGCTAATTGCTCACTTATTAACCGAGGCAAAATCTGGAAAGGTTGCCCATGGGCAGCTATTCATGGGAAATGAAGGGTATGGAACACTGGCCTTGGCGCTTGCCTTTAGCCGGTATTTGCTTTGTGAAAGTCCAACGGTTCAAGATGGGTGCGGACAATGCAGCTCCTGTCTTCAAGTAAGCGAATTACAACATCCAGATTTACACATGGTATTCCCTGTAATTCAGGCGATGAGTAAAACGTCAGACAATCTATTTCCGAAATGGAGAGAAATGGTATTGGAATCTCCCTATTTCTCCCTGTTCGAGTGGACCAAATTCATGGATGACAAGGAGCGAACACCCATTATTGGGAGCGAGGAAAGTAAAGAAATTGTCCGAAAAATAAGCTTAAAATCATTTCAAGGGGGATACAAGGTAATGATCATCTTCGCGGCGGATCAACTGAATGCCCATGCCTCCAATAAAATCTTAAAAATTTTAGAAGAGCCACCCCTTCAAACGGTTTTTATCTTGCTTTCAAGTAATCCACAGGCGATTTTAACCACCATACGCTCTAGAACCCAATCCGTGCAGGTAACCCGCCTTCAAGCCTTTGAGATTTCAACCTATCTTCAAAAGCAACGTAAGATGGAAGCCAACATTGCAGATGGTGTAGCCTCCTTTGCGGATGGTGATTTGTGTGCTGCATTGGCCGTTATGAAAGATGGAGAAAGTACGGCAGTCTACCGCGAGTTGTTCATAAAGCTCATGCGAAGCAGCTACAAAAAAGATGTCATTCAAATGATGAATTGGGCGGATGAGGTTTCTGCGCTAACCAAAGAACGTCAAAAAGTATTTATTCTCTATGCCTTGCACATGCTTCGTCAAAGCCTTATGCTTAATTATCTTGGGTCAGACCACGTGCGCTTAACAGCCCAAGAATTTGAATTTACAGAGAAGTTTTCGCCCTACATTACCGGAAACAACATTCGCCTCTTTATCGAGGAACTTGATGCTGCGTATTATCACCTAGAACGAAATGCCAACACTAAGATACGCTTCACTCAAATGAGTTTTCAATCGATGAGGTTCATTCATCGCGCTTAATTGTTTATTTTTACCAAAAAAAGATATGGGTTGCGCATCATGTGGATCAGGAGGAACCCCTAACGGGTGTAAGAATAACGGACTGTGTAGCAGTGGGGGGTGTGATAAATTAGAAGTATACGATTGGCTCAGCAATGTGGCCCTCCCCGAAAACCAAAAAGCATATGAAATAGTTGAGGTGCGTTTCAAAAACGCACGCAAAGGGTTTTACCGTAACATTAATGGCTTAGGTCTTCAAGCGGGTGATGTGGTTGTAGTAGAAGCCTCCTCTGGGTATGACATCGGAGTAATTTCGGTAGTTGGTGAACTGGCCAGAATTCAGGTAAAACGAAAAGCACCCACGTTCAAGCACGCAGAGGCTCGGAAAATCATGGACATCGCGAAACAAGAGGAAATTGATTTATGGATCAAAGGACGCTCCTTGGAGAAGGATATCATGTATAAATCTCGGACGCTAGCCATGAATCTAAAGTTGGATATGAAGATTTCTGATGTAGAATATCAGGCGGATTTATCCAAAGCAACATTCTATTACACGGCAGAAGGACGGGTTGATTTTCGTCAACTCATCAAGGACATGGCCGACGCTTTTAAGGTTAGAATCGAAATGCGTCAAATTGGATCGCGGCAGGAATCTGCACGATTAGGAGGCATTGGGTCGTGTGGAAGAGAATTGTGCTGCTCAACCTGGTTGACAGACTTTCGATCGGTTTCAACGGCTGCGGCACGATATCAACAGCTGTCCTTGAATCCGCAAAAATTAGCAGGACAATGCGGTAAGTTGAAGTGCTGTTTAAATTATGAGTTAGATATGTATACCGAGGCCCTCAAAGCCTTGCCTAAGGCTGACATTAAGTTGAAAACTGAGAAAGGAGATGCCTATCATGTTAAAACCGATGTGTTTAAACAGTTCATGTGGTATGCCTATCCAGGAGAAGGTGCGCT
>CANMTO010000079.1 GCA_947500755.1 Flavobacteriales bacterium | reverse complement strand
CGAATTATCCATTGCAAAAACCTCATGCTCTTGTTGTTGGAAATAAAGCGCATGTTTTCCTCCCCCACAGCCAACATCTAATATTCTTCCTGTTAGTGTAGGAGCAATCTGTTTTTGTATTGAGGTCCATTCTTCAAAAGGTTCAAAATAGGAATTACTATCACCATTAAGAATGAATCTGCCATCACTTCGCTCCTCAATTTCATGTCCACTGTATAAGTTTCCAGAATTGTAGGATTCAAAAATGTTATTCCCAAACGAATCTTCCTCAGGTTTTAGTCCATGTATAGTTGTGTGCACGTTAATTAAGTCTTATGATTGTTACGTTGAATGTTTAGTGATGGAAAAATACGATATAATTCGTTTACTTGTGAACACATCTGTTCTTAAACCACTAATTATTGTTTGATCTGTGATGTTCTTTCCTGTTAAAATCATTTCACCGAGCCTGAAATGATTAATACCATTTGATATTAAATAGTCTAACTCTTTAAAGGACACTGACGTCCCTAAACTTTGCGTTTTTTCTGGGGGTAACTTTAGTTTTTTCCACGCATCAAAATATTTCTTATTCGGGATGTTTTCACAATCTAGGTATGCTCCATATTTTTCACACGTTAAATCGGGGGTATAAGTTGCCCCATGTCTCAAAGGGTCTATTGCTAACATGAGGCAAGTATTTTTGCTTAAGTTGTCTTTTGAATGAGTAAGGTCAACATCAATATATTGACTTGATACTTTTTTTCCATCATAGTTAAGATACCAAGTTTCAATGGTCGGATTGTTTAATTTAACAAGGTGTAAATGAATATTGTTATCACTTCCAATACTCTTACAAGACGATTTCGTGAGTTCCGTAATAAAGGATTCTGGATAATTGTAAAATGCTTTAATAATGAAGGTCCAATTTAGATTTCGTCGCTCCATGAAATCATTCATAAAATCAATGTTTTCAAACAACCGTTCTTTATGGAAAACAAGTCTAGAATCCTCTTCCATAAGTATCAATTTAATGTTACATATTTCAGGAATTCATTTGCAAACATAAATCTACATGGTACTTTATCCTCCGTTGTCATCATTGAAAGACTACTGGGAATATCCAGGTTAATTTTACGAGGAATAACTAAATGATTTAAATCTCGAGAAATAAAGTTGTTAATAATTTTCATTGATTACTTTATTTTAATCCTTAGTAATTCATTACCATGTGATTGGGGTTCGATTTAAATTGCAAAGATAGTTGGGTCTTTTTGACTGATCCACGGGGATATTACTGCAAGAATTAAACGTTAAGATCATTATTTTTCTGGAGTAATCTATCGAAGAATTTCCTGAACCATGAATAAGATTTGTATTAAAAATTAGCAAACTTCCTTTCCGGCCGATCGTGGAATCGATTCCATAGGTGGAACCAAACATCTCCAATTCGTCCGATGAAAAACTGAAAAGTAAATCACTGGATGCGCTCCCTTCCAGTGAATAATCAATTTGCTCATCCTGAGCTTCTCTGGCTAAGAAATGGTTATGGCTTTTAGGAATTACCTTTAATTCACCCGATCCTTCAAAGACATCATCCAAGTAAACAACCACATTTAGAAATTGGTTATCAGGAAAATGATCAAATACCTTCCAAAAAGGGAAGTCGCGGTGATAAGGCCAAACTGAAGATTCGTTTTGGTTTTTTAGATTCACCTTAGTTTGGTGCAAATAAACCTGCTCTCCGAGAAGCGTTTGGGTGATTTCTTTAATTATTGAGCAGCTTTTTAGCCATTTAATAAATGTAGAATTATTCTGAAATCCATAGATTGATCGTAAGGTACATTCGTCTTTTTCATATACTTTTTCGGTATCTTGATCAATCAACGCTTCGAAATCAGGCAATTCGTTAATGACTTCCGGCAACAAGACGTACCCGTTTTCTTGGTAAGAATTAATCAACGCTTCAATATCAGTCTTCATAGGTGTTTACGAATTTACACAATTTATTCAACTTATCAAAGCGCCAACTCGGTTTACCGGTGGTACACATGGAGATTATATAATTTTCATCATCCTTGATTTGGAAATATTGCTGTGCAATAAACTCATCGGCTCCTAAATAAATAGTTTTGGGATCCACTAAAAATCCTGTTCCACGCCGTTTAGAAATTGCTTCCTTAGCAGAAAAATCCGCAATAATTTGTTGTTCATGGCCGCGAAGCTCATCCCAATGATCATGATCAAAGGCAACAGATAACGAATCGATTTCTTGTTGCTCTACGCGCTCAATATCCAATCCGAACGGTAAGTTGGAAATCCCAACAAGCACCCAGCCGTGTGTATGACTTATGGAACAGAACCCCTTGTTTATAACGGGTTGACCTTGGTTCGTTTTGCGAAAATCCAGTTGGTGTAACGAGCTTCCAACATTAATTTCACATAAGGAGTTTAATAATTGACGCGCGAGGATAGATTCCTTTTTACGAACTTCATCTTTAATCTTTTCAATGTAGGGGTCATTTAGTTCCAACTCATCTTGGAATTCGTGCTGAATATGCGCTAAAGCCAAATGAACGGGTTGTATTTTCAAATCAAAGAAGGGAGTTGATTGTTAGGGTCTAAACAGGATTTTAAGGCGGTATATATGTTTTTATTCCAATCTGATACCGTGCGTTTATATCGTTCGCTGTGTATCCTTCCAATGCCATGTTCACCGGATATAAATCCTTCGTGCGAGGTGATTATTTCATCAAATTTCTGCTGAATATTTTCCCAGACCATGCGGTTGTCATCAAAAAATACATGTATGTGGTAGTTTCCGTCCCCCGCATGACCAAAAACTATGTGTTCTAACTCATGTTCATCGAGCAATTGGCTTAACGCGTTTACGGCGGATGTTGAATTTTTTATTGGAAAACTTACGTCTAAATCTATAAAGGGCTTGTACCCTTGGAGTTTATGACCGATGTTGAAGCGTTCTTCGAGTATAGCTTCTGATTCATCGGTGATGTTAAACGATGCTTGGAGTGAAATTTCTGTCGGATTGGTAAATCCAACCCAGATGACATGTTCATCGACGTTCGAGGTGAATTTTAATGCATTCTTTGAGGCAAGTTCCAAAATGCTTGGGTCGAGTTTGAGTAAACTTGGAATTACATTCATTAATTCAGTTAATGAGTGACATGCAATGCGTTTGAAGTGTAGGGGAGGAACCTGAGGAGTACAACGAATAAGCAAGCTTGTAATAATCCCGAGTGTTCCTTCTGAACCAATCCAAATGGACTTGTCAGAAATTCCTTGAGAAATTTTGGTTGCTTTTCCACCAACGTGGATTGTTTCTCCCGTAGGGGTAAGAATATCCAAGGCTAGCATGTAGTTTCCTATTTTCCCATATTTTAAAGATCGTGGTCCGCCGCCATTACATGCTACCATTCCTCCAATGGTGGCATGAGTTAAACTCCCGGGAATTACCGGGAAATCCCAACCTTTTGACTGAGCAAATTGCAATAAATCATGCATCGTAACTCCAGCTTCGCACTGTATAATTCCCGCATCTTCATCATACCATTCGATCGCTGTTAACTTCGATACATCAAGAAAGCATTCATGCGATAGGGGTACGGCACCGCCACTTACACCGCTTAATCCACCACCAATACGAATTGCTTTTAAGGGGTTGTTTTTAAGAAAATCCTTCAGTTGGGCTACCGAGGTGGGTGAAAAATAGTCGGAAGGAGTTCCATGCAAGCCAGAATAATCAGCAATCTCAGACGTCACCATTTAATTGAATTTCCAAAGATTTAAATAATTGATGGACATTATTCACACCAAACCCATCATAGTCATTTACCCGCTGGATGAATTCATAAAAGAGGGTAGGTCGATCGCCAATGGGTTCTGTAAATACTTGCAGCAACAGCTTGTCCCCATCTTTTTCACACAAAATATTGGCTTCTTTCATTAATGAAATCGGAAGTTCAGGGAATTCTTTTTCAATGGCTACATAGTAAGCCTCGGGTACCTTAGTAAACGAAACACCACGTTGTTTAAATCCCTTAACAACGGTGATTAAATCCCGTACTTCAAACGCTAAATGTTGAATCCCGGTGCCAAGGTTGTGTTGAAGAAATACATCGACTTGAGCTTTCCTTGTTTTTTCAGGTAAGGGTTCTACGATGACTTTGTTTATGTTCGCGTGTTTACTGCTAAAAACATTCATTTTCATACCAGTAAGCAGGTTTGCGAAAAATTCTTCCCCAATGGTTTGAATATGATCCAAGGCTAAATTCTTTGACAAATATTCATTCCAAAATTCAGATTCATTCACACGCACAACGGAGGCAAGATGGTCAATGCCAAGGATCTCAGGTGTATTTTGGGTAACTTCATCAGTAACTTCCGCGAACCCCGGAAGAGGTCCCTTTGAACTAATCGTTTCAATCAACATGATTTCATTGTCGTCGAACAACTTAATTCGAAGGTAATGCGCTTTTTCGTTAAGGTGTTCAATGGTGTTGATTTCACTGAGGAATATCGCCTTCTGTGCTTTTAAATGCACCAAAGTTTCCTGGATATTATTTACCTCTACAGCAAATCGTTTGATCGAATTTCCATGCCGGTCTACAAAATAAACGACGTCATGCGCAGCAGGTTCAAGTGCGGACGTAAT
>CANMTO010000078.1 GCA_947500755.1 Flavobacteriales bacterium | reverse complement strand
GAACTTCAACGTTATTTTATAGGTCAAATGGATCAATACCTTCAGTCACATAATCGCAAATTAATTGGTTGGGATGAAATTCTTGAGGGAGGTCTAACTTCGGGTGCAGCAGTGATGTCTTGGCGTGGAACCGAAGGTGGTATCGCTGCCGCAAAACAAGGCCATTTTGTGGTGATGAGTCCGGGGTCACATTGTTATTTCGATCATTATCAAGGGAAATCAGTTTCAGAACCCCTGGCCATCGGAGGCTACACGCCACTCGAAAAAGTGTATGAATTTAACCCTATCCCTGAGGGACTGAAAGACCAAGAAGCGCGGTTCATTCTGGGCGGCCAAGCAAACCTTTGGACCGAGTATATTCCAACCTTTGATCAACTTACCTACATGACCTATCCACGGGCCATTGCGTTAAGTCAAGCACTTTGGGGCGGAACTAAAGCACCTTTTAAAGCGTTTGAATATGCACTTAAAACATATCATATCCCAAGGCTAATGGGTCCAATCTTGAACACGAATGTTTCACTGAGCTTTATGAAACCTGATATAAAATTTGAACGAGAGCCCTATGGAATATCCCTAAGTTTTGAATTCAAAGATACCAACGAATCCGTTGTGGTGAGCTTTCCGATGCGTGAAGAAGGAATATGGTTGTCACAAGGCAAAAAACTACCATTTAACCGTCCACAAAAAAATTCAATTCAGCGAAAATTCACCTATTTCTCTCCGTGCTGTGCCGATTCGTTAACCATAATTGAACACCAAGGTTTGGGGGCAAAAGTTACGTACATTACAAAACCTAACAGTCGCTATGATTCTGGAGATTTAACCTTAGTGGATGGGCAATTTGGAGCGAGCCCGTGGAGAGGTTATCAATGGGTTGGGTTTGATACGAATACCATTGAGATTAACATAGAATTAGTAGAAAAACGAAAAACAAAAAGCCTGGAACTTGGGTTTTTATATGAACCTTCTTCATGGATTCATCTTCCTAGCGAGGTAAAAATAATAACGGATAGCGGTAAAACTAAAAACGTGAATATAACATCTGAACGAACAGTTATTCGATTTGGAAATAAAACACAATCCCTTCGACTACAAATCATCGGACCAAAAACGATACCCATAGGATTCCCGGGTGAAGGAAGTGCTCCATGGATTTTCATGGATGAGGTTATTATTCGATAAAAGGCTCGATTGTAGCTATAATTTAGAAAAATCTAAACCCTACCCTTCGTACTTTGTTATTACCTTTGTAAAAAATAAAGCCATGAGATCTTGGGTTTCACTAAAAACATATACCGACATTAAATTTGAGTTTTTTGAAGGGATTGCTAAAATTACCATCAACAGACCTCAGGTGTATAATGCGTTCAGGCCAGAGACCAATATGGAAATCTTAGACGCGTTGCACATTTGTCGAGAACGAAATGATATTAGCGTTGTGGTACTAACAGGAGCAGGTGATAAAGCCTTTTGTTCGGGTGGCGATCAAAACGTCAAAGGAATTGGAGGATACATCTCAGAAAATGGAGTGCCACGATTGAATGTCCTCGATATTCATAAAGCCATTCGTTCCTTGCCAAAACCCGTTATTGCCATGGTAAATGGCTACGCAATCGGCGGAGGCCATGTACTTCACGTAGTATGCGACTTAACCATTGCCTCTGAAAATGCACGATTCGGTCAAACCGGTCCGAAGGTAGGAAGCTTTGATGGTGGTTTCGGTTCTTCATACCTTGCGCGTCATGTCGGACAGAAAAAAGCGCGTGAAATTTGGTTCTTATGTAACCAATATACTGCCGAAGAAGCAGAAAAAATGGGCATGGTAAATAAAGTAGTACCCTTGACTGAACTCGAGAACACTACCGTGGAATGGTGTAAAACCATCATGAAACGAAGTCCATTAGCGATTCGAATGATAAAACGCTCCATGAATGCCGAATTAGACGGACAACACGGGTTAATGGAGTTAGCCGGCGACGCGACCTTGCTTTACTATCTAACAAACGAAGCGCAAGAAGGGAAGCATGCATTCCTAGAAAAACGTGATCCTGACTTTCAACAATTCCCTAAATTTCCATAATTATGGCTATTCATCACTTAGAGCCTACAGCCCTTTGGCGTTCGTTTGCTGACTTAAACGCAGTTCCACGTCCATCAAAAAAAGAAGAACGTATTCGGAGATTCATGCTCGATTTTGGACAAGGTCTTGGTTTGGAAACAATCGAGGACGGGATTGGGAATGTGATCATCAAGAAACCAGCAACGGGTGGCATGGAAAATAGAGTTACCGTTATCCTTCAATCCCATTTGGATATGGTGCATCAGAAAAATGAAACCACGGTATTCGATTTTGATCAAGAAGGCATAAAAATGCGCATTGATGGGGATTGGGTTTTGGCTGAAGGAACCACATTAGGTGCTGATAACGGCATTGGCGTTGCGGCAATCATGGCCTTACTTCAATCAGATGATATTCCCCACCCTGCGCTAGAAGCCCTGTTCACCATCGATGAAGAAACTGGAATGACCGGTGCCAAAGAACTCGATGGAACCCTACTAAACGGTAAAATATTACTTAATTTAGATACCGAGGATGACGATGAACTTTCTATTGGTTGCGCGGGGGGTATTGACACCAACACCTCCTACGAATACCAAGAAACATCCATCCACCAGGATTGGGAAGTTCTTAAAATCAAACTCCGCGGATTACTTGGAGGACACTCGGGTATGGACATCGATAAAGGGCGTGGAAATGCCAATAAATGGATGGCAAGATTGCTTTGGGAATTGAAACAGACAAATCCTATTCAATTGATTTCCTTTGATGGAGGAAGTCTACGAAATGCAATTCCACGAGAAGCCACGTGCAGAATTGCCGTTGCGAACAGCGCGGAAGCCAAGGAGAAACTACTTCAATCCATCGCACACATTAAACAAGAATACCAAAGCATTGAATCGGAACATACCTTCGAAATTGAATCTGTTGTAAGTAGTGGTGATGCAATGAATGATTCAGATTGCACAAAAATATTAAACACGCTTTGCGCAGTTCATAACGGGGTATTCCGTATGAGCCCTCAAATAAAGGATCTTGTAGAGGCTTCTTCCAGTTTAGCGCGCGTTACAATCCATGAAGGAACGTTTACAACACAATCCCTCCAACGCAGTTCGGTAGAAAGCACAAAATCAGAAGTGAGCATGGCCATTCGTTCGGCATTCGAAAATATGGGTGCTACCGTAGAACAAGGCGGTGATTATCCAGGTTGGGAACCAAATCGGAACTCTAGCATTCTCACTGTGATGGAGAATCTTTACAAGCAACTGTTTAATGAAGCACCACAGGTAAAAGCGTGTCATGCTGGATTAGAATGTGGCATTCTTGGAAAACATCTTCCGGGAGTTGAAATGATCTCGTTCGGACCGAACATCAGAGCGGCGCACTCTCCTGATGAAAAAGTACAAATAACTTCCGTGCAAAAATTCTGGTCTTATCTGCTTGAAACCCTTAAACACATACCCCAAAACGCATAATGTCATATCAATTAAATAGCATTGAGGAGGCCATTGAAGAAATTCGTAATGGTAAAGTAATCATTGTCGTTGACGACGAAGATCGAGAAAATGAAGGAGACTTTTTAACAGCGGCTAGAAATGCATCCACGGAAGTTGTAAATTTTATGGCAACCCACGGAAGAGGATTAATTTGCGCACCGTTGAGCGAAGATCGCTGCGATGAGTTGGGCTTAGAAATGATGGTGCGAAATAACTCCGCGGCCTATGAAACTCCATTTACCGTAAGCATCGACTTAATTGGTCATGGGTGCACCACTGGAATATCAGCAAGTGATCGTTCGAAAACAATTTTAGCCTTAATAGATAAAAATACCCGCCCAGAAGAATTGGGTAAACCTGGACATATTTTCCCCTTACGCGCAAAAAAAGGTGGTGTATTAAGACGTGCTGGCCATACGGAAGCGGCCGTTGATCTCTCCAGATTGGCAGGATTTGAAGAAGCTGGTGTTATTGTAGAAATTTTGAATGAGGATGGTACGATGGCAAGGCTCCCTCAATTGGTTGAAATCGCCAAGCGATTTGACTTAAAAATCATCAGCATCGAAGAACTAATCAAGTATCGCATTGCACATGAAACACATGTTGAACCCATCGTAGATGTCAATCTTCCGACAACCTACGGCGATTTTCAATTGCATGCCTTTAAAGATAAAAACACTGATCAAGATCACTTGGTACTGGTAAAAGGAACCTGGGAAAAAGATGAACCGATTTTAGTACGCGTTCATTCTTCGTGTTTAACCGGTGATATTTTTGGATCTTGTCGCTGTGATTGCGGACCTCAATTACACAAAGCGATGGAGATGATAGAAACAGAAGGAAAAGGCGTGATTGTGTACATGAACCAGGAAGGACGTGGAATTGGTCTTTCTAACAAGTTAAAAGCATACAAACTACAAGAACAAGGCATGGATACCATAGAAGCTAACATCGAACTTGGTTTTAAGGCCGATGAACGAGATTATGGCGTTGGCGCCCAAATGTTACGAGAATTGGGCATTTCAAAGATGCGATTGATGTCAAATAATCCCAAAAAACGTACCGGCTTAATTGGGTATGGACTCGAAATTGTTGAAAATGTGGCATTAGAAGTACCAGGAAATTTGCATAATCATGCCTATTTAAAAACTAAACGTGATCGAATGGGTCATGACTTACATCTGGACAACAATGCTTAAAGCGGTAAATCTTACAAAAAAATACGGTGATCTCGAAATACTAAAAGGCATTTCGCTGGAAGTGAATGCCGGTGAGATTGTTTC
>CANMTO010000077.1 GCA_947500755.1 Flavobacteriales bacterium | reverse complement strand
GTGCGCGTTTGTACATGGCCTTTGGAGAGAATTCCTTCCTTGGAGGAGAGAACGGCGCAGACATGGTTTGGAATCCAACTTCGAATTTCGTGAGTAATGTTGGAACCCCATTAATGGGTGGAATGCATCCTATTTATGTGTTTAGTTACAATCAGAAGTCTATTAATTCATACAGTTCAAGTTTTGATTTCCCAGCTTATGTCCCAGGCTATTCTGATGTAAATGCAAATAATGAAGCGTATCAGAAGTACTTACAGGTGGAATTAAACAATACACAAGCGAAACGTGATTTATACGGCAGCTTAACGTGGATTTCATACCCAATCGTAACCCCGGGTCAGTCTTTATTGGCCACCGATGTTACCATCCGATTACGCATCAACAAGGAGTACAAGAACTTCACGGCAACGGGTGCAAATGGAGGTAAGCCCATGTACGGGTGGTCGATGGATGAAATCGCCACTGATGTTGGCTCTCATGATGCCTTGAAAGATGCCTTGAAAATGATTAATGTGGTTCCCAACCCATATTACGCATACTCGGATTATGAGCGAACGCGAATTGAGACAAAGGTTAAAATCACGAACCTTCCAGAAAAATGTACGGTGAAGATTTATTCAGTAAATGGTAAATTGATTCGTACCTTCAAAAAGGATAGTCCAGTAACTTCATTGGATTGGGATTTAACGAATAATAAAGCGATTCCAGTGTCTGGTGGTGTTTATCTCATTCACGTAGAAGTTCCGGAAATTGGAGAAGTGGTATTGAAGTTCTTTGGAGGTATGAGAACTCCGGATTATCAAGGAATCTAATCATTAATTATAGATAGCATGAAATCGATTAGTAAGTATAGTTTAATTTTTGCCGCAGTATGCTCGTTGTCAGCCTTTGCTGGAAATGAAGATCGTGTTGGTTCTGCGGGAGCTTCCCATTTATTGGTTAATCCATGGGCTCGCGGTTCAGCGATAGGGGATGCGGGAGTGGCAAACATCAATGGCCTAGAAGCACAATATAACAACATTGCAGGCTTAGCATTTTTGGATAAAACTCAAATCAAATTCAATTACTCGAATTGGATGGGTAACGCTGGGATTAGTTTGAATTCTGCTGGATTTGCTCAGCGTGTAGGTGAATCAAATGTAATTGCTGTAAGCATTCAATCTATGAATTATGGCGACGTTCCGATCACTACGGTGTCGAATCCTGAGGGAAACATTGGTTATTTTTCGCCGCGCGCGAATATCTTTAATGTTGGATTCGCAAAGAAGTTTTCTTCATCAATTTACGGTGGAATCAATTTTAAGGTGGTCACAGAGAGCATTTTTAATTTAAAATCTAATGGAATCGCTATAGATGCGGGTATTCGTTACGTTACTGGAGAGCAAAATCAAATTAAATTCGGTATTGCTTTGAAGAATGTAGGTCCGGTAATGAAATTTAAAGGAGACGGTTTGGCTAACCAGGTGGAGTATGTGTCCAGTGGTTTTATCGCCTCTTTGGAGCAGCGATCAGCGACCTTTGAACTGCCATCTTTATTGTCCATCGGAGGATCCTACGATTTTATTTTTAGTGATGCGAGTAGATTAAATCTAGCGCTTGCGTTTCAAGCGAACTCCTTTTCCAAGGACCAATATAGATTAGGCCTAGACTACGGAATGTCTACCGAAAAGGTAGCGTTTAATGTACGTGGCGGTTTTGTTTATGAAAACGGAATTTTTGATGCAGAGAATCGCTCGAATGCACTTACTGGCCCAACCGCAGGTTTTTCAGTGGATGCGCTTGTAGGGAAGAATAAAAGCGCCCTTGGTGTTGAGTATTGCGCACGTTTAGCGGGTGTATTTGGAATCATTCATACCCTCGGGGTTACGATTAGTTTAAAATAAGAAATTATAGTATTTTTGTAGAACAAGAGGGTTTAGGCTCTCTTGTTTGCGTTTAATTCCTATTCAGATGTCACAAATTAATTATTATTCGCCAGAAGGCCTTCAAAAATTAAAGGATGATTTGTACGATTTAGTGCACGTTCAACGTCCGTCTATTTCTAACCAAATTGCAGAAGCCCGCGATAAAGGGGATCTATCGGAGAACGCTGAATATGACGCCGCGAAAGAAGCACAGGGGATACTTGAAATGCGAATATCCAAAATGGAAGCCGTGATCGCTAATGCGCGGTTAATAGACGACACCAATATTGATAAAACGAAAGCCTTTATTCTTTCAACGGTAAAAATCCGAAATAAAGCCAACCAAATGGAAATTGAGTATACCTTGGTAGCAGAGAGTGAGGCAGATATTAAAGTGCGTAAAATTTCAGTGGATTCTCCCATAGGTAAAGGACTTCTCGGTAAAAAAGTAGGAGATATTGTAGCCGTACAAACTCCGGGTGGATTAATTCAGTTTGAAATCATTTCACTTTCTCGATAATGCCCAGTATTTTTTCGAGGATTGTTCGTGGCGAACTTCCGGCGTATATCCTTGCGCAAGACGAGTTGCATATGGCGATTCTAGACATTAATCCATTGGTGCAAGGTCATGTACTGGTTTTTCCTAAAAAAGAGGTGGATTATTTGTTTGATTTGTCAGAGGAGGAGTATCTTGCATTGATGAGCTTTTCCAAGCAAGTAGCAGCACGTTTAAAGGAGCAAGTACCTTGCACCCGTATCGGTGTATCCGTGATCGGATTGGAAGTCCCGCATGTACATGTGCATTTAATCCCAATGAATACAATCGACGATATGAATTTTTCGCGAGAAAAGAGTACTTTGGATTTAACTTTGGCAAAAGGCTTGATGTCCTCCTTTTAGTTAAGTGCATAGTGATGAAATTTAAGAATGTATTTTTGTTTTGTTTTGGTTGTTCTTTCTTCGCGGGAGCGTCAGATACAACAAACATTTTGTTTATTGGTAATTCGTTTACTGGGAATAATGACATGCCCGGTATTTTTCACAAAATAAGTAAGGCGAAGCAGAAGATCGTTCACGTAGAAAAGTCTTGGAAGGGCGGAGCATCTTTAAGGGATCAAACGATGAGACCCGAGTTATTTCAATCGATTAAAAAAGGAAATTGGGACGTGGTTGTAGTTCAAGGATGGTCGAAGGAATTTGTACAAACCCAAGCCTACATTGATTCTATAACCTTACCTTATGCACGTCAAATATTAGACACGATAAGGGCATATAATCCGTGTGCTAAAATTCTATTCTATGAAACGTGGGGTTACCGAGACGGCAGTGATATGGATTCGGTGATGCTGTCTTACGAACAAATGAGTGATACCATCATTAAAGGCTATGCCTTAATGAACTCGATTTTCAAACACCCGGTTGTGCCTGTTGGGCGCACATGGTTTACCTTTCGTCAGAAATACCCCGATATTAATTTATATGATACCGATTTATATCACCCAAGTAAATTAGGGTCTTATTTGGCCGCATGCACCTTTTATACGTGCATTTTTCACGAATCTCCGGTTGGAGCATCCACAAAAACCATAAGCTATGCCGATGCGAAACTAATTCAAATGCATTGTGAACAAACGGTGTTACCTGCGTTAAATACCAATGGATTTACTTCGGATTATTTTAATATTGCTACCCTTACCGATGGAAAGGGCAGATACAAATTAACGGCTGAAGCACATTATGGGGAGGACTCTAAAATCACTTGGGTTATCGCAAAAGATAAAATATTCAAAGGAAGTACATTGGAATACTTTTATGCGGCTCCAGGCACTTATAAAGTTCGACTGAAGGTTGAATCCCCATGCGGTACCCGTTGGTTTGCTCAGAAAATTACATTTAAAGCCACCCCGAAAATCAAGAAATAGAACGGGGTCTACGGATTTTAAGGGCTACTAAAATTCGATGATAAAACGCTTCTAACGGCTCAATATATTGGGTCATAAGGAAGAAAAAGAATACCGCCAAGGCTGAAATCCCTGCACTAGAATACGGATCTAAACTTCTATTGAATGCATACGGGACAAGTCCGAACCCAAAAATCCCCCCGTAAAGTATAATTACGTGAATGATATAGATAGGAAAGGTGTTTTGGCCCATTTTAAGGAAGCGCGTGAAATTAATATTTACTCGACTATCTAAAAACATGAGCGTACCAAGTAACATGAGTACTTGCCCTAACCGCACAAAATGAGTTGTATCTAATTCAAGGACACTATTGCCGATGATTCCGGTGGATTCAATTGCGCCATCCAATATATGTAAGACAGGTTGAATAAATAGATTAAAACAAAGACCTAAAACCACGAAACTTAATCCGAACCATGCTTTTTTAGAATGTTTTTCATAGGTCCTAACAAGGCTTCCAATGACCCCTCCGAGCAGTACATAACTGGAATACCGCAACATACTGAAATCCGAGAATGGCCCATAAAACATGTTTTGGATCACTTTAGGGAACCCATGCGGCCAATACCTGGGATCCTTTCCCTGTGAGATTTGAATTTCATCGTGTTGAATATAATCTTTCAGGAACGCATAAGCGACCAAGATCGCAAGCGCACTGATTAAATAATACCAATGCATGGCTCCAAGCTTGATTAATTTTTTTAATCCGAATAACACCAGTAATAGAAAAATCCCAACCCCAATGGATTGAAGGACATGAAAGGCATAGAACCAATCTAAATGCCATTCCGATCCGTAGTAAATGTCTTTCCCAAGGGTGAAAACCGACAATTGAATAATGTATCCCCAAAATAATAACTCAACTACGCGCTTGAATCCTTTTCGCACTCGATCATTTTGGAGATAGGCAATATCGCTAGAAGTTCCGGTTAATAAATAGGCAAATATTAATCCGCTGGTGGTGAAAAATAACGGAGATGTTAATCCGTGTAAATTATGCCAAAAGGAAAATATCCAGTTGGAGCCATCTCGATACTGATTGGCTAAGGCGGCCCCTGTAAAATGCCCTTCCAGCAT
>CANMTO010000076.1 GCA_947500755.1 Flavobacteriales bacterium | reverse complement strand
TTAAACCAAGAATTCTAAACAAATGCATAGCCATTGGCAATCCTACAGTGAATCAGGATTAGATGCTCAAGGTATCTACTCCCTATCCGATAAAACCCAAATAGATATTAAAATACCGAGCGGATTTATCTCGTTATCAAAGGGTAAAGTAAGCCTGGCAAAGATTCTATTATCAAGTGCAATTTATGAAGCACTTTGGAAATCTTACGCGCATGCGATCCACGTTGCATTTACCATAGAACGGAAGGCCATCCCATTGAATTTCAACAGCGTCGGAGATATTAAACAGGCTGCAAAAATCGTTCTTGAGCACGCGCGTTTGTTACATGCTGAACTTGATGAAATCCCTAAATTAAATTCTAAAGGAATCCTCGTAACGGATACAAACAGCTACCAAGATTCAACCTGGAGTATTTGCATTACCATGCATGAATCATTGGATTACCTTACGCTAAGCGCAGGGAATGCGCTCCATCCCATGTGTATTGAACTGATAACGCAAGCATTTGACATTGATCATTGTTTAACCGAGGAATCCCTACGCAAATTAACTCCACTCGTGAACTTAGGAATGGAGGTATCCGACAGGGCGTTCACAACATACAGCGAACTTATAAACGATGCTTGGAATTTGGTTTTCGACCAACACGTGAATCTCCATGCGAGTTATTTTGCAAATGGCGGAGACTCAATCCAAGCAATTCGATTTTTATCTAAAATTAAGTCATTTGGTTATGATGGGGATTTTGGAGAACTCTTGACGATTCCAAGTATGAATGCTTGGAATATATTAGAAAACAAGAGAAAAGATGCACCTGCTGTAGAAAATGAGACAAGCTACCCCTTGTCCATTATGCAAGAAAAAATATGGAATCAACGCAATGATTCAAGCAGCGGGGTGTACCATGAACAATTTCTTTTTGAATTAAGTGTTCATCCGCCAGTTGATAAAATGGCAGAAGCTTTCAACAATTTATGGTGGGCATATCCCCAGCTTCGAATTGCAATTTTACATCAACAAGACCAGTGGATCCAAGAGGTTAATTCATGGGAACCCGATTTTAGAGCGTTGGGTGAAGTGGATGAAATTGAGCGGATTCTGAGCGATGACTTACAAGAGGGATTTCCGGCGCAATTGATGCGTTGTCAGTTTTTTACTTGCAAAGAAACCTCTTACTTTTTCTGGTCACATCACCATGTTTTACTGGATGGTTGGAGTGTTGGATTATTGATACAGCAATTCATTCAACTTGTAGATTCGCAGGCTCCACTTATTCCCCAGCCCAATTACCAGTTATTAATTCAGCAAGAAGAACAGCAACTGCTCACGCGTTCTACCCAATTTTCTTGGGATGATTTTTTTCAAACACATGAGGCACAACATTTCAACGGTTCGAACAGTGATAAGGTCCAATTTTCAGAGTACTCCCATACCTATGAATTTAACACCTTGGATTCCTTCTGCGCTTCGGAAGGATTTACCCCCCAACAGTTGTTTTTAAGCGCAATCAGTATTGCAAATTTTTCACTTACTGGTAAGCACAATTCCTATATTCATGGCATTTCATCCGGACGTTCTATTTTACCTGAACATGCTGAACATGCCATTGGTTTACTCATTAAAAATATCCACCTTGGTTGGGCTTGGGAACCTACCGATACGCTGAGAACCATTGTAACTAAGGTCATTGAAGGACAAACCTTCGGTTTAACCATGGAACACCTGCCACCAAATGGTTTGCACCATGGGTTAGAAATCCCTGATTTACTCTTTGTTTACGAAAATTATCCATACGATAAGGTGGCTGGAGCCCAGCTTGCAGGCACCCTCATTCATAATCAAGAACGTACCGGGTATCCGCTTACACTTTTGGTTATGCCAAACGGAAACCATATTCAATTCAACGTTATTTATAATGAGCATCGGTTTAGCCAAACGCTAATTAAATACGTGATCAGTCAGATAACAGAAACCATGCTGATGTTCTTGTCAGACTTAGATCAACCCCTTATTAACCAAACGTTCTCTCCAACACTAGCAACGAAGGTTCAATTCCCACATTGGACAAAAGAAATAGATCGCCAGCTCACTGATGGAGTCGTTCACACAACCGATGGGTTGAGTAAAGAATCTATCGATGCCCGAGCAACATTACAGTTGGTTCATCAAGTAAATCAGGTGCTTTCACCCTACGAAAAGGGCAGTCGCATTGCCCTTCTAGGAACCCAAAGCGCTTATACGCCTAGCTTAGTTTATGCCATTATGCGATCAGGTTACAGCTATGTACCAATTAATCCAAGTTGGCCCACCGATCGAATTGAACAGG
This sequence comes from Flavobacteriales bacterium, assembly GCA_947500755.1. Lineage (GTDB taxonomy): Bacteria > Bacteroidota > Bacteroidia > Flavobacteriales_D > Crocinitomicaceae > UBA952. The sequence goes on along the minus strand of CANMTO010000076.1, from coordinate 2,700 downwards.
TTTTAGGCATCGCTTCATGCCAGGCAATTATTCATCTAGAAACCATAGAAAGCGAGATACATAACATTCCATACCTTTCCTTGAATGATATCCTTAAATCATCAGAAAACAAAGAGTTAACTGAATTATCTGAGCAGCAAGAAGCCTATGTTCTCTTTACATCAGGATCAACTGGCAATCCAAAAGGCGTCAGTTTAAGTCACAAGAATTTATCTGCATTTTTTCATGCCTGTACCATGCATGTAAATGCATCAAAATTCGAGCACATTTTTAGTTTGACAAACCTCGGATTTGACCTTTCTTTATTTGAGAACTTATTCGGATTTTATATTGGAAAACCCATCGTTGTTATTCCGAGTTTATCCGGCCTTGAAACGGCTATTTCAAATTTCCCATCCGGTCTTTTAAATACCGTGCCTTCTGTGCTCTCTCGTCTTCAAGCACATGAAATAAAGCAACTAGCTGTTGTCCATAGCGCAGGAGAACCTTTTAGTGAGTCCTTGTGGATGCACTTAAAAACTGCAAATCCAACCCTAACTATTAAAAATTGGTATGGACCTACAGAAACAACCACGTATTCATCGATCATTGATTTAAGCAGCGAATTTATTCCAGCCATTGGTGTAGCCTTGGCGCATGAAGAAATTCGGGTATGTAACGCGCGACTTCAAGAGGTACCAGATGGTATCGAAGGAGAACTCATAATTGGTGGGGAAGGCGTGGCATTGGGCTACCTCAATGCATCGGGCGGCTTTTACATTCAAGATGGAACACAGTATTACCGAACTGGTGATTTTGGGAGTAAAAGCAATGGGCTTTTATATTTAAAAGGGCGAACCGATCGACAAGTAAAGCGATTAGGTCAACGCTTCGAATTGGGCGAAGTGGAAGCCGGCATTCTCCAAACGTTCATTCAGGTGAGCCGCGTACGTTATATCCAAGAAAATCATCGGTTTATCCTGTTTATCGAACATCCTAACACCACTAATTCAATCGCAGAATTCAAGGAATTTTTATTGCAGAAATTTCCCGCATACATGCGTCCCGACCACATCCTATTGCTTGCTGAATTCCCTGAGAATAGTAATGGTAAAATTGATGACAAAAAGCTGATACAACGCGTTGAATCAGGGATGGATCGCGAAGCGAATCGAACAGATCAATCAACGGAGTTATTAAAAAGACTAAAGGAAATCCAATTGTTTGAATCCCTGAACGGTGCGTACGGATTTATTGAACAAGGTGGAGATTCCATCTTAGGCTTACGAATGATTGGTAAGTTAAATGCCTGGGGGTATGAAGCTCAACTAAACGTATTACTCAACGCGAAGACCTTAACGGAGTTTTTTCAAAGTATTGAAACTGCGAATACGGTTGAAGTGCGAAGTGACGAATTAGCATTAACTCCTATTCAACATTGGTTTACATCGGAGTATCCGGGCAACAAAAATCATTTCAACCAATCAATACTTCTTGAAATTCACATCCCTGTATCCCCAGAGGAACTTGGCAGATTACTTGCTTCTACATTTTCTGCATTTCCGCTCTTAAGCCAAGTGTTTGAGTCAACGTGGAGTGTTGGAAAAACGCCAACGGTAGTTCTTGAAAATGCCTCAACTAACGAAGAGGTAACCGAACGTTGTCAAGCGATTCAATCCTCATTTGATTTAACGAAGGGTCCAATTGCCGGAGCCGCAATAATCACTTTAGCCGATAAGACCTTGCTCTTCATCGCGATGCATCATTTCTATTGCGACGGATTTTCATGGAGAATTTTACTGGATGAATTAAAAAACAGAATGCAAGGCAATGGCATGACCTATGGCGGGACCGAGGTATTCGCTCAGGTTCAACAGGTACTAAAAAGCAAAGTTAACTCCGAAACAAATCCACTGCCCTCGCTTTTAAATCCATTTAAGGATTGGCAGCCAAGTTCTTATCGCGAGTCCTTGTATGTTTCATTTGATTGGGAGAAGGAACAAACTGATTTATTTATGCGTCATTGGGAAACGAACCTTCACGTCAATGAAAAGTTTCTCTTTTTTGTACTTGGCGCATGGATAGGTGAAGGACTTCCAATCGCCACCCCCATGCTTGAAACCCACGGACGATCCTATGAAGGCATTCCAGCCTTAGCCGAATCCTTGGGATGGTTTACGCAGTTTTATCCCATTGATATTAAGCCTGAAACCCATATTGATGAATTATTAACTCACGTTCGTGGTGCCTTTGAAGAGGCCATTCCTTATCAACTCACATACATGGGAAGATCGGGTTATGCGCAACCATGCTATCCGCTTTTATTAAATTTCTTAGGAAGCTTTGATGAAAACTGGGGAGGAATCGCAAGTCCTTCCATGATTTCCCAAGGAGAAATGGTTGATCTGGGAAATACCATGTTAGCTCATGTAGAAATTAATGCGATGATTGTGGAAGGAAAACTACGTTGGATGATGCGTTCACATCCTTCATTTAATTTAACTTCGTATATGAATGCATTTCAATTATTCGCCAGCACCCAACTGAATGTCGCACCCTCGATTTCAGCCCATGTGGATGATTCGATTGACCTGGAAGATCGCAATGCAATCGAAGACTTATTGAACGGACTGTAATGAATAAAGAAGATATTTTATCGATTGTTCCCTTGCTCCCCGCACAACAGTTTATGCTTAGTGCGAGTTTAAAAGGAAAACCCTC
>CANMTO010000075.1 GCA_947500755.1 Flavobacteriales bacterium | reverse complement strand
CTTGGTGTTCCACTCAGGCTGTCGTCTGTACGATCAAGCCCTAAAATATCCATTATTTCTCCAAAATGAAGGGCTATTTTTTCAATTTTCTCGTCATCATTTAAGTCAAAAGCATCAGCGCGCAAAGGCGTATCAACCGAAGTACTTACATGTTCATCTCCCATCTCATCAATCGTAACTTCAATGGTTCTCGTTGATGTAATCGGTTGAACTGTTCCGTTTTGTTTCATGTTTTTGTTTAAGATTTAAACAAGATTAGCCGGAAAAGGTTGAAAAGCGTTCAAAGTTTTTTGATTGGTGCAGTCTGAAATTAAAGTACCTTTGAAAAAATTTATTTTATGAAAACGTCTTTATTGCTATTTACACTAATTTTTAGCGGCTTTCTCTTTTCGCAATCCGTTAAAGGAGAGGATATTACATTTACCTATGTAAAACTCCCGTCTAATCCTATCTCTCCTAAGCCTACTAATTATTTGTCTTATGTGACTGCATCTTACGAGGCAGAGAATCAAAAATTACTCACTCAATTCGAAGCAGATAAAGCGCAGGCTGAAGCGGATTATCAACGTGAAATGGCTGAATTACCAAATAAACAAAAGGCTTCAGATGAAAAATATGAGCGTGAAATGAAGGCTTGGAATGAAAAGTCAACCGCGTCTAAAATTATCGAAAGCAAAGTATTGAACGAGAATAATCGCCCAGTGAAGGATTATGTTCCGCAACCATACCGCAGATCAGTTTCAGCACCAGCCATCAAAACAGCATACGACTATAATTCCTTAGCGTCAACCTATTTGCACATTGATGGTTTTGAAAAAGGAAGTAACAATGCCATGATATACACGGTAACCCTACAAGGGTTTGAATCCACTGCACCCCGTGTGGTTTCAGAAGTTAAAAAAGAAGTTTCTCGTGTAAACAATGTAAGCACTACCTCGGATGTCACCTATTACCATTTAGAGTTCACATACCGTCATCCCATGAGTTTTAGAGTGTCTAATGCCAACAATATGGAAATCTATGCTGCTTCACCGGCTGAATTAACAGAATTCAAAACCTACAAAGGCCCTGCAACTAAAACAAGTCCTTCTACCGATATCTCGGCCATGTTAAAAACCATGGAAGACAAAATTCTCCAAGACAACCTAACAGCGATTAATCACATGGTAAATGACCGCATTGGATTTGAAAAAACAGACCGTAAAACGGAAATCTTTTATGTTAAGTCAAAAAATGAATCACACAACGATATTCTTGATGCATACAATGCGGCAACCTTAGGATTCAAATTGTTCGGCACCAGTGAAGAGCAGGGAACCCTAAAGCTCAATGAAGCGATTAACCTGTGGAAAACGGCATTACTTGAATCAGAAATTGACAACAAAAAAGCGCGGATTGATAAAGATGTTACGATTGCGCTTTATTATAACTTGTTGGAAGCATATTTTATTCTTCGAAACACAACAGATGCCGATGGGATTCTAACCACGATGGGAAGAATGGACTTATCCAATCGCGATAAAAAAGACCTAGAAAAATACAACGAGCTTTACTTGAATCTGAAGTTAAGAAAAGCGGCTAACGGGTTATAATTACTGCGTAATAAAAGACATTATTCGATTCATATAATTGGTATATCCCATGGCTGTGGGTGTGGTCTCATGCCCACCGCCGGGAACCAATTCTTTCTCTTTCTCCCCCGGCTTATTATCGAATACCAGTTGTCCATGATGGGCTACGGTTAAAAAGGAATCATCCAACCCATGAATCCACAATAGCGGTACATCCACTTTTTTAATTTCCGTGGCATTATCGATCTTAAGATCAACTAAAAAACTACCCGGCATACTCAACAATCCTCCGTCTTGAATCAGAATTTCAGCTGAAGCAAACGGCGCTTCTAAGATAATTTTACTTGGATTCATTGAAAATCGTAGTGGATTACCTGCTACTTCACAGACGGCAGCGCTTCCTAGCGAAAACCCCATCATTACTAAACGATCATTGGTTAGTCCCTGACTTTTTAGCCATGAAAGGGCTAATTCGGTGGATGCATACATGTTATCTTCGGTAGGATTTCCCTCACTCATTCCAAAACCCGGATAATCAAACATCAAGACACCAAATCTCCCGAGTTGTCCCATGTGCGCATAAAGTTTCTGCCGTGGCCAATAGAAATCCATATGGTCTTTATTTCCATGACAATACAAAAGCACCGTATCTATCGCAATTCGTGACACATCGCCAACATACACAGCATGCACTTCGGTTGATTTACCCGCTTGAATTAAGGTCCATTCCAGGTGATGAATCATTGAATCGGGTACATTGAATTCATCCCCCACAGCAATAGAAACCTCACCGGAGTAATTATCCAGATGATAAGACGTCAGAGCCGACTGGTTAAATAAGAACGAATCCAAACGTTTTCTGCACGCGCTAAGGGAAACAAGCAAAAGCACCCCAATCATGAAAATCTTTTTCATCTTATTTAAGTGTGTAATAAATGGAAAAATAAGCTCCCAACGCACCATGATTCCCAAATGCGCTCGGATAATTCACCACCATGTCTTCATTCGAATAGATGGGCGCTAGGAATTTCGCCTCGAACTGATAAACCCAGTGATTTTTCTGCCATAAATGACCAATTTGAAGACTTGGAATCCACACCTGTTCATTTTTTCTACCTTGTGATTCAGTTAAATACGGATCAAACCAGTTGCTTAAACCCCCATAAACACTTCGGATTTTATGAAATCCTTTACCATTTTTTGCTTTGGTTTTTAATTCCGCATAATCCCAATAATAATTCGCATCCAGTTGTGGCCAAAACCGATTAGCACCGGTATAAAAATCCACCGCAACATTAAGCGTTGGTTGAAGCGTTATCCCCATATTTTTTCCAGACCAGCATCGATACGCAGCACCGATATCAACTTGTCCAACGCCAAAAAGCAAGGAGGTAGTATGCAGGTTTCCAAAAAGCGTAAGGTTCTCTTTTATTCCATAGCCATACCCTACGGTGGTTAAAGGCATCGGAATCACACCAATTCCTGGTACCTTGGCGATAGGTCCACCTAAATTTAGCTGCAGCGCGTGTTGGCCTTTATCCAAGGGTTTCACATAGCGTGCCGGGGCACAGGCAAAGAAGAGAGACAACACGATAAGGCACTTAAGAAAACGCAGAATAGTAGAACGCATACGTACCAAATGTAATGGAATTTTTTAATTGGAATGTATTTGCCTAATTTTGCATGGATGTCTGAAAAATCAACTGCCCCTTCAAAGAAATTTAGTTGGAAAAAATGGTTAAAGTATAGCTACCTTGCTGCACTTCATATCCTTGCAGGCGTTGCCGCTTTTCTAATTCTAACTGCGTTGGCCGTGAAATTCAAATGGACCAATGATGCAGGAGACGTTGACATTAATAATCGTTACTACGAAGACATTGCAAGTCAATACGGCAATGAATCGAAAAAAGACAGTGCCACGCTTGCTAGAGATGAGTACATCATGTTTCAGCGTTTGGGAGTACTTTCACGTTTTTACCCGCACAATGCAAAAGTGATTTCTGAGGCGTATCAGCACGATAAGAACGTCTACACTGCTTTACGCATGTTGGATGCTGTCAATATCTTATTGCGAGACAACAAGGAATTCATTCGCGCCATGAAGGAGGTCAACAAAAAGGCCAAATTTAACACAGGTTCTGTCTATGCATGGTCGAACTATACCGTGTGGAAGCAGTTTTGTAATACCATTATAAAAGATAAACAAGCCATTGACTCCGTGTCTCGGCTTACAGGGGTGGAATCACGAATTATTGTCATGTGTGTGGTGGGAGAACAGCTTCGCATGTTTAATTCAGGCAGGGAGAAATTTAAGCAATACGTCTACCCATATTCACGCCTCATTTTACCTTCAAACCGAGGTTATGGCGTATCCGGCATTCTTGAGCACACCGCCTTGCGCATTGAAAGCACCCTGTTCAACGAAAAGGATCCATTTTATCCTGGTGATTACTTCCAGCAAACCATTAATGTAAGGGATTCATTTCCAGAGGTAATCAACGATTCGATATCAGCACATAAGCACAAAACCATTCAACGCCTAATCAAAGGTGGGGACCATTACTATTCATATTTGTATACTGCCTATCTGATGCGTCAATTTCAGGCGCATTGGGAGCAGAACGGCTTCGATCTTTCAAACCGTCCAGAAATCCTTGGAACCTTATTCAATCTGGGGTATCAAAAAAGTAAACCAAAGAAAAATCCTGAGGTTGGTGGATCTACGTTTAAAATTGGTGAGAAAGACTATACCTTTGGGGGATTGTGTTTTGAGTTTTATTACAGCGGAGAAATGCAAGACGCCTTTCCAATTACGGGTCGAGGTTTTATTCCTGTAAAAGAGCTTGAGAAAAATAATAAAACTTGGATTGAAGCGATTAAAAAACGCATCGAAGAAGAAGAAAAAGCGCGGCTAGAAGCAGAGGAAGCCGCTGCCGCTGAAGTAAAATAGCGGGCAATTAGCTCAGTTGGTTTAGAGCACTACCTCGACAAGGTAGGGGTCACTGGTTCGAGCCCAGTATTGCCCACATGACAAATCCCGCAAATGCGGGATTTTCAGTTTAACACGATAAAGCGAGAAGTTTGAAGTGACCGAACAACGTAATCTAGCCCTGACCGACCGAAGGGAGCTAGCCCTGACCGACCGAAGGGTGCGTCAGGTGCATCAGTAGCGTCAGTGTTGTTGTTTGTAATGTTCACAGACTCTTACTTATTCAAGCCATTTCACAATAGAAAGTCAAATAAACCCTTCTGATTTTAAAAATTGTTCGCCCCTTCCCTTTTTATAGGCTTTGAGATAGTCGTCTACCCGATTTAAGATATTCTGATTATCCTTCAGTGCAGTGGCCAACTCCTTTAATTTAAGTCGCTCCCTCATACTGATATTACCATCCAAGATAATTCCTGTGGCAAAAATCAGGGTAATCAGATCAACAGTTGCTTTATCTAAGGATGATAATTCATCCAATATGTCTGTACTTAATTCATTGGTAACAAGTTCTTGATGGTTGATGTCCTCCAATAAGCGTGTAGAAAAAAAGTAGTTTATTTCAGAAAAATCTCGTTTAAGCACCACGATATAGTTCAATAAGCCTTTCAATTCTTTTGCAACAACGGGGT
>CANMTO010000074.1 GCA_947500755.1 Flavobacteriales bacterium | reverse complement strand
GCCTTACTCCACTTGAGTTAAACTTTACTAAATAGGCATCAAAACTGCCCGATCCACCGCTGGTGGGGCCACCAGCATGAAGAGATTGATGTGCTCCTGAAGTGGCTAATAAATTTGACCCAGCAGCTGCACTTGTGTAACCGACCATGTAAACATTGCCTGAGGCATCGGTAATGCAGGATTTACCTAGATCTTCTCCGAACGGCCATACTTCTTGGGTGGCTGTGTAATATGTACCCCAACCTAGCTGATTTTGAGCCATGCTAATTGTTGCAAATCCGAAGATTGCAATTGCTGTCATTAGTAAATTTATCTTTTTCATTTTTTGTTTGTTTTTAATTGTTTAACCATTGAGCAATTTTTCTTCAAGCTTGCCCTTAACTAGTTTATAGACGCTATAAACCTTCCTCAAGCACACCGATTTGGTAGTATAAGCGTAGGTTTGTTGCGTATGTACGAATATACGATTTGTATTGTTAAGTGGGAGGATTTTTTATTTGGACTTACCGAAGAAATGTCAAAAACAATCGCCAGATTGTTGAAATCGATAAAGTAATTTACAGCACGTTCAACTCAACATCTCACACATAAGGATATTTCTACTTCTTCACAAACGCCGCCTCGTAGCGTTCAATCCACTGTTCAGGAGAAATTTGCTGCATCAAGGACCCAATTAATTGAAACGGAATCGGTGCTGTCTTTTTAAATCGAATACAGCTTTTACCCATGTCAGGTTTTTTACCAGTCAATTCAACGTATTCCTTCTCAAACCACGAACCCATCGCAGGATCCGCGTACAGGCCCATGTGGTAAAAAGTGATAATGTCTTTTCGAATGACCAAATTTACAAAGGGTAAAGGCAGTTCTGGAGAACAATGATAGCCCTTTGGATACAAGGAATGTGGAACCACATATCCGATCATTCCATAATTCATTGCCTCTTCAAATCCGTTCGGAAGGTTGTTGATGATTACATCCCTCATTTGGAGAAACAATTCTTTCCTAGGCCCTTCCTCAATAGCATTTATATAATCAACTACCGGATTCATCGAATCGTTCCTGGATATTCTTCTAATGCCACACGCAAACAATCTACCGCCTTACGCAATGAATCTTGATTCAATACATACGCAATACGCGCCTCGTTTTTTCCTGCTCCTGGGGTAGAGTAGAACCCATTGGCAGGCGCCATCATGACGGTTTGTCCTTCGAAAGAGAAGGACTCTAATAACCATTGACAGAATTTTTCGGCATCGTCCACAGGGAATCGCGCCACGCAATAAAATGCGCCTTTTGGTTTCGGACAAAATACACCAGGTATAGCGTTTAAGCCGTCCACGGTAATGTTTCTGCGCGCTACGTATTCATCTACCACTTCATCAAAATAGGATTGTGGTGTAGAAAGGGCCGCCTCTGCAGCTATCTGATCAATGGTCGGTGGAGAAAGGCGCGCTTGACCAAATTTAAGGGCTGCGGCCATCACTTCTTTATTTTTGCTAATGAGTGCACCAATGCGTGCGCCACACATGGAATATCGCTTTGAAACGGAATCGATCATCAATACATGTTCTTCCAGTCCGGGTAAATTTAATACGGAGTGAGGTTGCGCACCATCATAGCAAAATTCACGGTACACCTCGTCTGCATACAAGAACAAGTCATGCTTTTTTACAATCGCTGCCAAGGCTTCCAATTCTGCTTTGGAGTATAAATATCCGGTTGGATTGCCTGGATTGCATATCACAATGCCTTTAGTACGCGGGGTTATTTTTGCTTCAATTTGCTCCATGGCAGGCAGGGCAAAGCCGTCTTCTATGTTGGAAGTTACAGGAACAACACGAACCCCTGCGGTTACTGCAAAACTGTTATAATTGGCATAAAAAGGTTCCGGAATAATCACTTCGTCACCCGGATTACAAGTACACAACATCGCAAAAATCAAGGCCTCAGATCCGCCGGTCGTGATTAGGATGTCTTCTACTTCTACCGGAATTCCTTGTGCTTTGTATGAAGCGGATAATTTAATGCGATAGCTTTCAATTCCAGCCGAGTGACTGTATTCAAGTACCTTGTCATTAAAATTATGGATGGCGTCTAAGGCAGCATCTGGCGTTTGAATATCGGGTTGACCAATGTTTAAATGGTATACGGTTTTTCCTGCTTTTTTAGCGGCCTCGGCAAAGGGAACCAACTTGCGAATTGGTGATGCAGGAACGATTTGGGCTTTTTCTGAAATATGTGGCATGGGGTTATTTATCTTTAGAATTCAAACTTAAGTTCTTTTTTTGAGTGAGAAAAACAAAACCGTTTTTCATGTATAATTTCTTGAGGTTCGGGTAGGCCTTGAGGTAGTTTTGATGCATGGGTATGCGCGCCACATAGTAAACGGGTAAATCCGTGGAATCCGAACAAACCCATGCTTCATTATACCGATTTACATTTTGATGCGGCTTGATTTCGCCATAGAACATATGCGCATAGGATTTGAATCCAAGGGGAATGAGGTACACATTCTTTGGTGCCTGTTGTTTATAAAATGAAATGGCGGCGCGTTGTGTGTACTGTTCAATATGGGGTAAAATGGTCCCTTGGATACATAGAATCCCTAAGGGTACAGCAATTAATAAGGTCAGAATTGCCTGTTGAATGCGTTGTTTTAACAGAAAATAGATGCTTATTGATGCTGCAATTACCCATAAAAAAACGATTGTAAAATCTATGGTTCGCCAAGGTTCATGTGCGTTTATATTTGCAAAGGCAAAAGGATCTTTTATCGGTATAAGGTTCGTGATTCCTGGTCGGAACACTTGAACATAAATCAACACACTCAGGGTAATCGAAATGATTAAAAGGTAGCTTACGGCAACCCAGGTACTTCTTCGGATTGGTTTTTCCGCTTGTGAAATGGATAAGGCTGCAAAATAGGTAATGAAGAAGTAACAAAACGAAGAGTAATGAATGATTTTCGTTTGAACGATTGAAAATAGGATCAGCGTGAATAATCCCGAAATGAGGACCAATTTATTGAATGGATTGAAATAGCTATCCTTTTGGAAGAAACTGCTAATTGCAAAGAATGAGGCTGGAAAACATCCGAGCAATAACACGAGCCAATGGTAGTAAATTGGGCCTCCGTGCCCTGCATCTTTTGTTTGGAATAGGCGTACTTGATATTCAAGGAATTGTGTAATAATGGCTTTGTTTCCACTAATCCAAAGCAAGAAGAACCACAGTAAACTAATGAGAAGCGTAGCGATTAGCGTAACGGAAATAAACTTGAACCGCGGAAAGGATTTGAATTTGGTAAGGAGGTGGAATAAGAACACCGATGCGCCGATGAGGAGTAAGGCTACCGGACCTTTGGTCATTACAGCGAGTCCTGCGAACAGCCCTGCATAAAGAAATTCATGTATTCGTTGTTTGCTTGTTCCGAGGTAATAAAAGGCGATGGAATTAAAAATAAATAGGTTAAACCATGGATCAATGATTCCTGAATGGAAGTACATGTTCGGTAAAAAAGAACCGATGTAAAATGCAGCCCACCAATAACCGAATTTCCTGTTTTGGTGTTGCGCTCCGTGGTAAATTAAGGTTAGGATTGTGAATAAGGCAGCAATAACATTCGGAAAGCGCGCTGCGAATTCGTTTACACCAAAGAGCTTCATAGAAAATGCCTGCATCCAAATAAAAAGCGGTGGTTTTTCCCAAAAGGGAAGATAGTCTATGGTGACGGTGGAATAGTTTCTACTAGTAACCATTTCTCTAGCACATTCCGCAAAATTAATTTCATCCCAATCAAAGAGATGCACACTGCCAAGAAAGGGAACAAAAAGGAGGATACTTACTCCAATAACGATACCTAAGACTTTTGTATTCATCTGCTTAGGTAAGGGGAATGATTATTAAACCAAGTGTTAGGGAGCACTGCTAAAAGAATATACGCACTCACTACTCCAATTACGGAGCCGACCGTTACATCCACTAAAAAATGTTGTGAGAGGTAGGTTCTTGAAAATCCAACAATACACGCTCCAAGGAGCAAACCAATTGATTTCAGCGAATTATCTTTCACTGAAAAACTTAGTATCGTAGCGAGCGCAAAGGCACTGGCCGTGTGACCGGATGGGAAACTATGGAATTCGTAGTACAGAAATCCGGGAATCGCATGAAAATCCGGAATGGCTTTTAAATAGAAGTATGGCCGCATAGCCTCTGGAAACAACACGTGCTTACTGAATTGTACGATGAGCGAAGAGAACAGGTAGCTGATTACGATTAACCACCCCATACGACGGTTAATAAATAAGAGAAATAGCAATCCCAATAAGATCACGAAGAGGCCATCTCCTATCATCGTAATGTAGGGCATTAGCAGATCAAGGATGGGTTGATTCAATTGATTTGTAGCGAGTTGAAACGGAATTTTTTCGGTAAGAAGCAAGGTCATGAGGCAAGCGCTCAACACCAGCAAATATCCAAGTAAAAAAGGCGACCGAAACAATTTCACACTGTAAAATTAAGAAAAAGCACGGGCTATCTTATCAAAGTTAGTTAGTCTTTATGGTTGACGATGCTCGTAAACAGGACCGCGTCATAGGCGGTATGCGCCATGATGGCAAACCAAAGTCCGAATAACTCATAGCCAAAGGAGAGTAAAATGATAAAGGGGAGAATAATGACCCCATATAAACTAAACTTCCAGTTCCAGGGGTTTAGGTACCCATGAATGGCGACAAATAGGATGGAGGTGATCCAAATTCCCAGGTAGGGTTGAACAGAGGCTCTAAACAATAATTCTTCACCAAAGCCTGCACATACAGACAAAAACAAGCCTTTAACCACGGTAAGCTTAAGTTGTTTAATGAGCTGTTCCATGCGGTTTCCTAAGGAATCAAATATGGGGGCATCCATAAACAGGAGGGCAAGGAAGGCGTAAGCAAATCCAAACATGAGTCCATAACCTACAGGAATTACGGTAAATGATGATAGCTGAAGAAACTCAACCCCTTGCGAAAAATTAAGGCCATAGCTCAAGAAATAGCCAAGGATTGGAAATCCAAGTAAGGTGACTAGTCCGATCCAAAACACATTATTCGACATAACCCAATGAATTTTCAATGAAAGTAATGAAAAGTTAATTGACTAGCTATTTACACAAGAAATCTTTACTTTTACGTTTTACAAATCTAAACAAGCTCGCCTATAGACACCAAATTTACTTAACCCCAAATTCTT
>CANMTO010000073.1 GCA_947500755.1 Flavobacteriales bacterium | reverse complement strand
TGATTGAAGTAAGGCCATGATTGCCGCAACACCAATGCCATTATCGGCACCTAAGGTGGTTCCTTCGGCCAATACCCAATCCCCATCAATGCGCATTTTTATACCTTCCTGATCAAAATCAAATACCGTAGTTTCATTTTTCTGATGCACCATATCCAAATGGGATTGAAGGATAACGGTAACTCTATTTTCCATACCAGCCGTTGCTGGTTTCTTAATGATCACATTCCCAATCGAATCTTCTAGTGTTTCTAAACCAAGACCTTGACCAAAATCGATTATGAATTTACGGATACGCGCTTCTTTTTTTGATGGACGTGGAACTGCGTTTAGGTCAGCAAACGAACACCAAAGGGCCGTAGGTTCTAAGTGATGAATAGCCATGGTTATGGAAATTTAGGAAATTGTTGAAAATCAGGATCACGTTTTTCTAAGAATGCATGTTTGCCTTCTTGAGCCTCGTTCGTCAAATAGTACAGTAAGGTGGCATCACCCGCTAACTCCATTAACCCGTGTTGACCGTCTAATTCCGCATTCATGGCGCGTTTAATCATTCGTATGGCCAAAGGACTTCGTTTCATGATGGTTTTACACCATTCTACGGTAGTATTCTCGAGCTCTGTCAGGGGTACTACTTTATTTACCATGCCCATTTTTTCTGCTTCCTCCGCCGTATATTGGTTACATAAAAACCAAATTTCTCGCGCTTTCTTCTGCCCGACGTGTCTCGCAAGGTAGGAAGAACCAAACCCACCATCAAAGCTTCCAACTTTCGGACCCGTTTGACCAAATCGAGCATTTTCAGAGGCAATAGTTAGGTCGCATACTACGTGAAGAACGTGACCACCGCCAATTGCATAGCCATTCACCATGGCAATTACAGGCTTAGGTAACGACCGAATGGCTTTGTGGATATCAAGCACATTCAATCGAGGCACGCCGTTTTCGGAGATATATCCTCCAATTCCTTTAACGTTTTGATCGCCTCCTGAACAAAAGGCTTTATCGCCAGCTCCGGTGAGCACCACAACGCTGATGTCATTGCGTTCCCTACATATGTGTAATGCATCTAGAATCTCCATATTGGTTTCTGGGCGAAACGCATTGTAAACTTCCGGTCTATTGATGGTAATTTTTGCAATTCCTTCAAAAAACTCAAAGTGAATATCCGTGTATGATTTAATTGAAACCCAAGCTCGCATGACGTTATTTTTTACAAAGGTAATAACAATCAACGAGGGGGAGAGTTTTGGAAACGGGTTAATTTAACTAATGTACAATGAATTTTTCGATATGGTCGGTACCTAGAATCTGAAGGAAATAAATGCCAGGTAACAAATCTAAGTCATAGGAAATGTTAGGTTCGTAAGTAAACGATTGCAATTCGCCGAGGGCGTTAAATAACCTAATGACAGCGTTATAGGGCCATGAAAGTTGAAGTTGAAATTTTCCGGAATTCGGATTAGGCAGTATTTTGAATTCGAAAGATTCGCTTTCTTCAAGGTTCAAAGGGCCATTGCATTTGGGGGTTTTGAGCGTTAGGAAATTGGTCGCACTCGGGGTTGGGTTATCCGTGACATAACCGCTAAACCGCGTAAAAAATCCGGATGATACGGAAGTGACGGTATTCGTTTGAAGCATATTGCAAGAGGTAAAACACGGGTTAGATCCGCTGTTGTTCATGTGCGCCCACCAAATTTCGGGTTGTTTTGGCCAATAAGGAGTAAAGGCGTTTTGCATGTGGATCCCTCCCCACAAGATGCCACCGTTGGGATGCTCTTTTATCACTCTTCCTTCTCCATAATAATCGGTGTAACGTTTTGACCATAGCACATTGCCTGAAGCATCTGTTTTCATGAAAAAAGGTTTATTTCCAGGAGTAACATAGTTTACTTCATCGTAATAGTACCCGGTCAGGTAAACTTCTTCGTTCGCTGTAATAATGGCATCCTCAAAAAATTGTTCGTTGTCCGTATTTTCCACTTTGTAGTCTTTTGACCACAAAAGTGTCCCATTTAAATCAACATTGGTTAGGGTTACAGCATAATCGTTATTAAAGATTGCCTGCCCGCACAGCAACAGTGTTTGGTCGCTTTTTTGAAGTATTTTTAGGATTTTTCCTGCAGGGGCAACATAGGTTTTTGCCCAAACAAGGGTTCCGTTGGAATTCAATTTCATGAGAAGCAAGCCGCCCGAGTTGGTGGTGGTTCCTCCCAGGTAAATATCATCGTTAGGTGTGATGTAAAGGCTGTAAGCGGATTGTTGTCCAGAATAACTACCATAGGATTTTGTCCAAACCGTATCGCCTTGTGCGTTCAAGCGAACAATGAACGTCTTTAAGTTGTAGGTGCTATGGTAATAGTAGCCCACGCAAAGACGGTCTCCATTGGACATAATCCCACCTGCGTATGCGATGTCATTTCCGTCGTTTATGAGGTTACCAAAAGATCGTCCCCACAAAAACTGTCCATCCTCCGTGGCTTCAGCAACCCAAAAATCGGCTTTACAAACTCCGTTGCACAAAAGGCCAGTTCCTCTTCCGCTTAATAACAAATTGCCTTCAGGGGTCCGTGCAATGGAATTGATTTCTTCGTAATTGGTAGATTTTGAATAAACCAAGTTTCCACCTTGATCATAGCGGCTTAAGGTGCCAATTTCGGCTACCGATCCTCCACCCAAAGGCGATCTTTTGAGAAATCCTGCCGTGAACAGATCCTGGTTGTTATTAAAAACTGCATCGTTTACATAATCCTGTGCGCTACCATATGCCAGAGTGTCAATACCGTATAAACCATTAATGCCTTGCGCAGATATCCTCAAAACCCCGAGGAGTGCAATTAAAAAAAGTGATTTTTTCATGGAAGATGTTTTAATATAAGCTCTTTGATTCCTGCGACCAATTCGTCAAGGTCCTCAAACCAGGGGTACACATTGGGTGTAACTCGAATACCATTGACTTTTTCATATCTAAAATCTTCTGGAATTACAGAATAATCCAAGGATGGGATATGATTTGCAGCGTGCGCCAAAGGATTCAGGGCAGAGTAAGCCAACACTCCACCGGCTAATGCGGCGGATTGTTGAATGAAATTTCTCCTGCTTGACATTGTAAATCTTTCGATGAAGGTACAAATTTTTACTTTACGATGAATTCATCGGCAAAAATCCACGGAGTGTTTCCTTCCCCGGGCAGCCCGGGAGGTATGGCTTCAAGGCCTTTCACGGTTAGCAAAAGGCATTGTGTTTTTTTTCGGCACGTTATCAAGGTGCGTTCATCCGTAATCTTGATAGTTTTCCGTTGGTTACGGTCGGTTAAAATAACCACTTCCTCAGGTAAGTGAATCCAAGAGGAAGGCTCGTTTAAAAACCCCAGTTCCAGCCCTTTAATCTTGGTTTTTTTTCCTAAATCGATCCGTATTGTTATCGAATTGGTATCAAAGCCAACCCATTGATAGCCCCTCCAAGGACGTGCTCCAAATTGTCCATCTACAAGGGTTAAATCACCCGAATCATAGCGACTGTTAGGCGGCGTAATGTACGTAACCTGTGCGCCCAACCCTTGGTGAGAAATAATCTTCAGCGAATCCGCGCAACAGGGAGAGAAAAACGTCAAATTATGCTCTGATGTGTTTTTTGTAGTACGTTCAAAAGCAATCGTTTTATTATGGTCCAACCACACGCCATCATGACCGTCATTAGCACTGACTACCACGGATTCATTGGTGTCTTTAAATTCAAATCCAAGGGATATTCCATCAGCTGTTCGATTGAATTTGAAGCTTGGTTTCATAAAGCTCAGTGAAACATTCGTGTTCAAGATTGGACCCATTAGCCTTGGGATATGATAGGTCTTAAGTACACCCTCAAAGTCTTTATAAGGTGCTTTAGTTCCGCCCCATAGTGCTTGACTTAAGGCAATAGCCCTTGGGTAGGTCATGTAGGTAAGTTGTTCGAAGCTTGGGATATACTCGGTCCAAAGGTTCGCTTGGCCCCCAAGGATGTACTGTGCCTCTTGATCTTTCAGTCCTTCAGGGATCGGATTAAATTCATACACTTTTTCAAGGGGCGTAAAGCCTCCGATGGCTAAGGGTTCTGAGACTGATTTTCCTTGATAATGATCGAAATAACAATGAGACCCGGGACTCATAACCACAAAATGTCCTTGTTTGGCAGCAGCAATACCGCCTTCTGTCCCACGCCAAGACATAACTGCAGCACCCGAGGTTAGACCTCCTTCAAGAATTTCATCCCATCCAATTAATTTGCGGTTGTGGGCTTGCAGGTATTGATCCATTTGACCGATAAAATAACTTTGAAGTTCGTGTTCGTCGGCTAGGGTAAGGGTTTTAATGGTGGCTTGGCACCTTGGGCATTGTTTCCAGCGGGTCTTCGGTACTTCGTCCCCACCTACATGAATGTATGGACTCGGAAATAACTCCATGACTTCATCTAAGATGTTTTGTAGGAACAAGATGGTGCTATCCTTGGTGCAGAACACATCGTCGAATACGCCCCAAAGGCCCGGAACCGATTGTTTATTTCGGTTGCATGAATATTCTGGATAAGCAGCTAGTGCAGCGCGAGCATGCCCAGGCATTTCGATTTCAGGTACCACGGTTATTTGCCTTGCCGCGGCGTATGCAACTACCTCTTTAATTTGTTCTTGAGTGTAGAATCCTCCATAATGTGCAGTGTTCCAGGTGCGAGGAAAGGTGGAATAGTGGTTTTCAATGGTGCTGTCACGCCATGCCCCAATACTCGTTAATTTCGGATATCGTTTAATTTCGATGCGCCACCCTTGATCGTCGGTTAAGTGCCAATGAAACACATTGAATTTATACATCGACATGAGATCGAGGTATTGCTTAACTTCTTCCACACTGAAAAAATGACGAGAAACATCCAAGTGTAATCCTCTCCAATTAAACGATGGGTAATCTTTAACGAAAGAGACCGGGATACTAAAACGGTTGTTATCACCCACTACGGTAATTAATTGAAAGAGGGATTGAAGGGCGTTGAAGCAAGAGGATTCGCTGGTGTATGTAATTCTGATTTGATCCGTATTTACATTAATGGAATAGGACTCCGGATAGCCTCCCGTGAGTTGTTGAAATGTGATAAACCCTTTATTGGGCAACAATTTAACGAGGGAAGCGTTGGGTAGATATAATGTAGCGATTTCGGGAAGAATCTCTGAAATACTTTTCGGAAGATTTTGCGTATTAAAACGCAAGGTATCACATAGCATAGCTGATTTGTTCGCCCCGCCATCAATATACGTTAC
>CANMTO010000072.1 GCA_947500755.1 Flavobacteriales bacterium | reverse complement strand
CGATATCGCTCGTTGGTTAATACATACACCTTTGAGGAGTCAGAAATTTCAGTTAGGCGTTCAAAGGTTAAACGCAATAATGACTTCCCAACCCCGAGTACATCCAGGAATTGTTTTGGTTTTTGCTGCGTTGACATGGGCCAAAAACGACTTCCGATGCCCCCCGCCATGATTAAACTGTATGTATTATTCTCCATCGTTAATATATTGAACTTTTGCCATCAAATGCACCAAGTAAATTCGCTTTGAACTCAACTCCATGCATTCAAACCGAGTTCTCCGTTTGTTGCCTTTTAGAAAGGTGCGGTTATTCAGTGCAAATTTACTGTTTTTTGGAAGCTTTTCTAATGAAACCTCTTCAGGATTTGTCAGATCATAGGAAGCCAACACTCGACTTAACTGAATATCGGTGCAGGAAGAAGCTTTGAGTGCGCTAAACGATTTGTTCAGTGCGTCACGCAAGGGAAGTGGGAGTTCTGGATGATCAATAATCCGTGAAATTAGTGTGTGAAAATTTCGCTTCCATTCTACGCCATGAGGGGCTGCACGCAAACCGAGCTGCTGAAATGTGTGTAGGTGGGCAAACTCGTGCAAGGTAGTAATTAAAAAGGCATAGGGATTTAAATCGCCATTGACCGTGATTTGTGGCTTTCCCTTCACATTTCTCGGCCTAAAATCTCCCCACTTGGTTTTTCTACCCTTTACAATTTTGAAATGGACCCCTGATTCAAGCAATAAATCCGCTAGTAAATCCACAAAGCAGGCAGGAACAAATTTCAAAAAGGCTTGCTGATATTTAATTCTTTTTTCCACCGACCCAAAGATAAACAGGAAACACATCCGCCAAACTGCTAAAAATAAATATTACCTTTAGCGACGTGAAATATATTCGAAACATAGGTGCCTATTTTATCATGCTCTTTTGGGTGATTCGGAAACCGAAAAAAATGAACATATTTTGGAACATGTTCATGAATGAAGTTCAATTCATTGGTATTAATTCAATTCCGATTGTTGCGCTGATGTCAACCTTTATGGGGGCAGTAATTTCCTTGCAAACGGCATCGAATATGGACAGTCCGCTTCTTCCTGCGTATACCGTTGGTTATATCACACAATCGAGCATTATATTGGAATTTTCCCCCACCATCATTTCACTTATTTTAGCAGGTAAAGTGGGTTCGAACATTGCTTCAGAAATCGGTACGATGCGCATTACGGAGCAAATTGATGCCCTTGAAATTATGGGGGTTAATTCCATCAATCACCTGATGTTACCGAAAATTCTTGCCTCCGTTATTTACTTTCCAATTCTAATTGTGTTCTCCATGTTTTTAGGCATGTTCGGTGGCTTTCTTGCCTTGGTGATTTCTGATTTGCAAACTACAGAAACATACATTCTTGGACTTCGTTCTTGGTTTGACCCTTACAATATATTTTATGCACTAACCAAAACTGTAGCTTTTGGATTTATTATTGTTTCCGTTTCTTCCTTCTATGGATACTACGTTAAAGGGGGATCCTTAGAAGTTGGTAAAGCGTCAACTAAAGCAGTGGTGATAAGCAGCGTGGTGATACTCATTGCCAATTTCATCATCACCAAACTCATGCTTTTGTAATGATTAGTGTTCGGAATGTAAATAAATCGTTTGGAAAGCAGCAAGTCTTATTTGATGTGAGCGCTGACTTTGAACCTGGGCGTATCAATTTGATTATTGGCCAATCTGGTCAGGGCAAATCTGTGTTAGCAAAATCAATGGTTGGGCTGCATGACGTTGATTCAGGTCAGATTTTATTTGATCAAAGAGACTTCACTACCATGGAAAAAAGCGAACGCAGTGAAATTCGCCAGGAAATAGGCATGTTATTTCAGGGAGGAGCCTTGTTTGATTCGATGACCGTAGAGGAAAACATTAAATTTCCCCTAACGATGTTTACAAAAATGACCAAGAAAGAGATGCAGGACCGGGTTGACTTTTGTTTAGACCGGGTAAACCTTCAGGGAAGAAACGCACTATACCCCTCAGAATGTTCTGGTGGTATGCAAAAACGAGTGGGCATTGCGCGAGCCATTGCTATGAATCCGAAATATTTATTTTGCGATGAGCCGAATTCAGGACTTGATCCGAAAACCGCCATTGTTATTGATAACTTAATCCGGGATATCACCTATGAATATGGGATAACCACCATCGTCATTACGCATGACATGAACAGCGTGATGGAAATCGGAGATAAGGTTATTTTTATTCACCAAGGAAAAAAATGGTGGGAAGGCGATCGACACAGCATCATTACCACGGATAATCCAGAAATTGAAGCCTTCGTGTTTGCCTCAGAATTCATGAAAAAAATTCGCGTTTCCTTAAAAGCACACAACTCCTAGGATCATTTTTCTTTTAAACCTGTCTGTTTCAAATTCAGGGATAATGGATGTCGGATTTGCTCCTTTTCAATTCTTTTGTATCTTTGTGCTCCAATTTGCCCAACGGGGCAGTATATTGGTTTAGCGGATGTGGTGAAATTGGTAGACACGCTAGACTTAGGATCTAGTGCCGAGAGGTGTGTGGGTTCGAGTCCCTTCATCCGCACCTTTAAGGTCTCGTGAATTCGGGACCTTTTTTTTTGAACATAAAATTAAGAGTTATATGAATGTTATTCGTCAAGAAATTGATGCCTTGAATGGCTTGCTTATTGTAGAGATTAACGCGTCAGACTATAACCAAAAGGTTAAAAATACTTTAGAAAAACACCGAAAAAACGCAAATATCCCCGGTTTTCGTGCGGGTCACACGCCAGCGGGAATCATTGAAAAACGCTACGGGAAAGCAGTTCTTGCTGAAACATTGAATACACTTGCCAATGAGGGCGTTTATGGGTTCATTCGTGAAAACTCCTTAGATATTCTTGGAAACGCAATTCCGTCCGCTACCCATGCCATGGAAGGATCTTTTGATCAACCGGGTCCCTTTAAATTTACCTACGAAATTGGAATGGCTCCCGCGTTTGATTATCAATCGGTGTTAACAAAAGGAGTAGAATACCATACCGTTCGTGTGGATGATAAATTGGTTAGCCAACAAATTGAAGACATTCAGCGACGTTACGGAAAAATGATAAGCGTTGATGAGGCTGGACCAAAAGATTTAGTAGTAGGCACATTTACTGAACTTGAAGCCGATGGGTCCTTAAAATCTGGGGGAATTAGTCACAGTACCACCTTATCGATTGAGTTTATTGAAAATATGGATGCTAAACAGGCATTAATTGGTAAAAAACAAGCCGATCAATTTAGCTTAGATCCAAGCGCCGTTTCTAAAGATGATGCAGATAAAGCCTCCCTGTTGGGGTTGACACCGGAAACACTTCCTTCAAATGAGGTCGCTTTTGAGTTTAAAATCACGGACATAAAACGGATGGAATTGGCGGAACTCAGTGCTGATTTATTTACTAAGCTATTTCAAGACGGTGAGATTACCGACGAAGCAGGGCTAAGAGCTCGAGTAAGTAAAGATTTGGAGCAAATGTTCGAACGAGATGCCGACCGATTGATGACTCGGAAGGTATATGACGTGCTGATCAACGATGTGAAAATGACATTTCCAGAAGCATTTCTTAGACGTTGGATTAAATTGAGTGCCACAACACCAATCGCTGATGAGGACATTGAAAAGGAATTTGACGCCTACTTGAAATCATTGAAATGGCAATTGATTCAAACTAAAATCTTTAAAGATTCTGATACCAAATTGGTATATGAAGAGGTCTTGGCATTTACCAAAGGCTTATTGATTAGCAACTATGCACAATACGGGATACCTGCACCTGAAGACGCGGAACTCGAAGCCTCTGCCCGAGAGTTGTTAACGAAAAAAGATCAAGCGAATAGTATCTACGATCAATTAGCTGAAGAAAAATTGACCCAATATTTCAAAACAAATGCAAGCCTAAAGATAAAGCCATTGTCCTATGATGACTTCCTTGCAGAAATGAAAAAGTAATAACGCTTACCTTACTTCCAATCTAAGATGTGTAGGGGCACATCACTTCGTTGCGAGAAAACCAATTGAATTTCCTTTACCATTCGTTCCAAGTGTGGTGTTTTGTAACTTCGTTGAGGAAAAACTCCGATGATTTCTCGTGCCGGCGATCCATATGGAGAGACCAATCGTTTACGAAATTCGGGATTCTCCTTGGCTGATTTAAACGCTGCAGGCAGCAGGGTATACCCTCCATTCATATTAACCATTTCGACCAACAAATCCATATTCCCCCCTATGTAATCCCATGTTGGCCCAACAGCGGTCTCTGAGATATTGCAAAAATTAATCACTTGAGTCCGTAGGCAATTCCCCTTACTGAGTAACCAAGGTTGCTGACCATCCAAGGACAGCACATCGATGCTTCGTTCGTCCCCCAAGGCCGTGTAGACTTCAATTTCTTCCGTAAACAAGGGCACCGTTCTATATTTTACCTGTTGAAAAGGGCCGGCTAGAATCCCCAAATCAAGCGTTCCTTTTTCCAATTCTTGAATCAAGACTTCTGTTGGATGCTCAAGGTATACCAAACGCACATTTGAAAGTGCCTCAGCGAACATCGAAAACAGACGCGTTAACATGTATACAGAAACGGTAGGAATAATTCCAACCCGAATCTCTTCTTTGATCTTTCCGGCCATCCGCTCATTGATAAATCGCAAGGTGTCGTTTTCCGCCAAAATACTTCGAAGTATCGGAATAATTTCTTGTCCATATGGTGTTAAGGAAAGTGGCGTAGTGGCTCGATCAAATACCCCATATCCCAACTGCTCTTCCGCTTTTTTAACCTGCATTGATAAGGTGGGTTGGGTTACAAAACAACGCTCACTGGCACGTGAAAATTGCAATTCTTCACTGAGAATAACCAGGTACCGCATTTGCTGCAAAGAAATCATAGATAGTATTTATGTAAATATAATTTATTTTGATTTTATTGATAACAAAGGATACTTAACTTTGTTGAGAATTAACATAGTTTTCATTTGGTTGAACAGAACCTAATTCGGATTGTTTTATCTTTGTATTTAGTAACATAATAAATTAAAATAACATGTCAGTTTTAGTAGGAAAAAAGGCTCCATCGTTCAGTGCGGGAGCAGTGGTAAACGGAGGTGAAATCGTAAATAATTTCTCTTTAGATCAATATGTAGGAAAAAATCATGTCTTGTTTTTCTTTTACCCAAAGGATTTTACATTTGTTTGTC
The DNA here is from genome assembly GCA_947500755.1 of Flavobacteriales bacterium. GTDB lineage: Bacteria > Bacteroidota > Bacteroidia > Flavobacteriales_D > Crocinitomicaceae > UBA952. Next base: position 52 of record CANMTO010000072.1, on the reverse strand, counting down.
CTTCTGAATTACATGCATTTCAAAGTGCATTAGGAGAATTCGAGGCACGTGG
>CANMTO010000071.1 GCA_947500755.1 Flavobacteriales bacterium | reverse complement strand
TTCATCAACTATGTGCTTTAATTCATCCAGATTCGCTTCTATTTCTTGAATCATTATGGAGTGATTTCTTTCCGTACTGCAAAATTGAAAGAGATTTTTTTCGGTTTTGTAATGAAAGATATTATTCACGACTCCTTTTAATAAGGCATGTTCCGCTTGTTTTCTTTCTTCCAACAAAACATGAGTTGCCTGCGTTGAAAATTCTAGGTCTGAAAGTTTTTTCAGGGTAGATTCCAAATAAAATGTGTTGTTATTCAACGCGGCATTCGGAATCAGTAAGTAAGGACTTATCCCAATGTTTTCAAGGACTGATTCGAACATTTCATCTTCATGACAAAGATTTAACATGATTCCACGATTAATAAATAAAAGATAACTGTTGTCCCCTTTTAGTAATTGCAGGGTATCAACCACCTCGTCAAATCCCATTCGATTGTAGTCAAAAATCCCTAAGGCAAAACCGCACATTAAATTAAGGAATGTGGTATATGATTCATCCGTGTTATATTTCGTATTCAATGCGATGTTTGGGCTGTCTGGATTTGAAAACGACTCGGTCAGTTCATCGTAAAACTCACTCCAGTTTATTTGAATTTGATTGTTGTTGCTGATAATTTCAGCAGTATCAAGTTGAATAATTCCGGAGCCTATGCTGATGGAGGTTTCTGTTAGATTAAGTGTGCTACTAATAAAATCAGATAGGTTCATCTTTTCGCCACCCGGTTTGGAAAATTGAATATTATCCTTGAGTCCGGTACGTTCTTGGCTACTGCCGAAGTACGATGAGAGTTTTATAATTTCCAATTCACTAAAATAGTCGTCTTCACAATTCATAAGCGTAACGGACCAAACGGTGTTCTCTGAAGCATGAAAGTTCGTTTGAGAAATCTTAAGCATTGCTTGAATTTCGGTTCGTTCATTCGCCATGTGATGAGTTCGGCCTTCAGAGTGGAAGGCGTAGATTGGCGGAAAATGAATTTGAATATGTGCTATGGAGAGCTCAGGAAGAAACCTACTCGTTATTGGACGGTCTCGTTGAAAGTGGTAGGATAATAAATCGGTTTCATAGGAGTGAAATTGTTCGCATGGCACCTCGTTTATTTGTTTTGGTGTTTCATGCGATAGTTGAATGCAAAGTGATACACGGTTAAATTGAATAGCGGAGCTTTCTTGTATTGGTATTTCTTGAGTGGAAATATTTGATTCGTTCATTTCGAGATTATTTAGTTCATTTAACATCGCCTCATATTCGATGCAACCATCGGTTTCAGCGCCAAGGTTGACGTAAAAGTGATATAAAAACGTACGAATATACGCTTTGTTAATTAGGGAATACGCTTTTGAAAACGGATAATATAGTAGAAACAAATTTGAAACAAATTCTTTCTCTTTAGATAAGGGGGGTTGAACATATTGAATGGGAATCCACCTTACACCAAAATGTCTAAAATGTGATAGTCTTGTATACGGATCGAATGAATCGGTATGTGTTTGCCACGGAATATTTGATTCTAAAAATACGCCCTTACAGTCCGCATTAATTGAACGAACGAGTGCGGGCAATTCTTCGCAAATTAAATGTTTTCCGATGCCTTGATTTCTTGCATCAGGTTTAACTAAAAGATAAATGAGGTGAAACCACGTATTCTCATAGATGTCTAAAACCATTCCGCCAAGGATTCCTTCATTCGAATAGGTAAGTACAATCAGTGAGCGTAGCGGTTGATTGTCTTGATTGATACGAGCACAAATATCATTAAAACTCTCGCGTTCGTTTACGTCGGGAAATGCATCATCGTATAAGCGTTCAAAGTCACCGAGAAGTGCCTTGTTTTCATGAATTGCACCTTGCGTGTCAATGCGTATCATTAGTCATAACTGCTATGCAGTTACACCCATTACCTCCGCCATTTTGATGCCGATATGTGCTGGAGAATCAACCACATGGATCCCACATTCACGCATAATTCGTTTCTTAGCTTCAGCGGTATCATCTGTTCCACCAACAATGGCCCCAGCATGACCCATGGTGCGGCCTTTTGGAGCGGTTTCTCCTGCAATGAAACCAACTACAGGTTTAGTGCCATGTTCTTTGATCCAACGTGCGGCAATAGCTTCTAAGTTTCCGCCAATTTCACCAATCATTACGATCCCTTCAGTTTCAGGATCATTCATCAATAATTCAACGGCTTCTTTAGTAGTTGTTCCAATAATTGGGTCTCCACCAATTCCAATGGCTGTAGTGATTCCTAGTCCTGCTTTTGCTACTTGGTCGGCTGCTTCATAGGTAAGGGTACCTGATTTAGAAACAATTCCAATTTTTCCTGTTTTGAAAACAAAACCAGGCATAATTCCAACTTTCGCTTCGCCTGCGGTAATTACTCCAGGGCAATTCGGTCCGATCAAGCGACAGTCGAAGCCATTAATATATTCTTTGGCGTTAACCATATCTTTCACTGGAATGCCTTCTGTGATGCAAACAATAACTTTAATTCCCGCTTCTGCTGCTTCCATAATTGCATCGGCTGCAAAGGCAGGCGGCACAAAAATAATCGATACGTCTGCTCCTGTGTTCGTTACCGCATCACTTACTGTATTAAATACTGGTCTGTCTAAATGAGTTGACCCACCTTTGCCAGGCGTAACACCCCCAACTACATTAGTACCATATTCAATCATTTGACCGGCATGGAATGTTCCTTCGCTGCCTGTAAAACCTTGAACTATAACTTTAGACGATTTGTTTACCAGTACACTCATTGTTATCTTTTTATTTAATCACAAAAATACACATTGTGTTTTGATTCAGGGCAAGGTTAATTGCGCTAAAAAATGATGTTCATCGATTTCGAGTCGTTTACAGTTGAATCCAACTGAGCTTGCGATGTGGTGTAGACTCTCGTAATCAATATACAACCATTCAAAGACTTCCGTAGATGCTTTTTTATAGTGCAGTTGAAATTTAAAGTTTCCGTAATATGCGGCATTTAAATCCATCCAATAAGACCCATCTTCTTCTTCATAGAGAAAGGCCACATCAGAGGAATCGCACAAGATTTGACCTCCTGGATTTAAGAGTGTTTTTAGGTGCGCTAAAAAATCAGGAAGGGTTTCTTTGGTGCCTGCTATTCCAATACCGTTCATGAGTAATAAGAGGGTGTCATACCTTTCACCTTGAAGGTCTTGAATATGCATACAGCGCGCTGCTATATTCATTGAATTCAAGTAGCTTACTGCACCGGGAGAGGTATCAATGGCCTGTATTTCATGCCCCAACTCACTCAAGTAAATGCTGTGTGGACCCGCTCCCGCGCCTACGTCTAGGATTTTTCCACAGCACATAGACATCGCTTTTTGTTCCAAGGCCGGCATTTCTTCATAGGTTCGAAAAAGCACTTCCACAGGGATGATGTCGTCGTCACATAAATCTGCCGTTACGATTATATCTGCCGGTTTTTTAGTTTTTATATAGTCTTGTATGGCCAAGCCAATTGGGTCATGCGTTGCCATTAGTATTCGTATTCATTGAAATCCGTGAAATCTTCTTCGTTATAATCATCGTCGTAATCCTTAAATCCTAAATCGTCTTCCTCTTCGTCAGCTCCTGCTATTTCGGATCCACCACCACTGGCGAAAAAATCTTCTTCGAGGGCTTCCTTTGAATGTTCCGTTGGGGCATTGCCGATGGATAGAATCGTTTGCGCTTCTTCGGGATTTTCGGTTTCACTTCCTATGAGTTCAATGAGAAAAATCCACATCCGCATAAAATCATATACTAAGATGAATTTTTGATTGGGCTCACTCACAAAGTCTTTCAAAATTGCCTTATTCATGACATTTGCAGGGGCATCAAGCGCATCATCATCGTATGACATGTCCATGAGGTTAATTTCATGACCTTTATCCCAGGCATCGTCAGACACATAAAAACTGGCCATTTGATCTCCCTTAAACTCAAAAGACGCCATGATTGCATGATAGAACGCTTCGAAATTGCTCTCATTAGAAATAAGCACATCGCGAAATACTTCATCGTTGTGCTCTGAGTCTAACAATACTCTGAATTTTAAACCGGGCATTTATTTTTTTTTACAAAGTTATTTATTTAGTGGAAACAGGAACAAGTCCAAGATGGTTCGCTTGGGCAATCATTTCGCGGGATGCATCTTCAAAGGTGTTTTCGATTTTTCCTTCTAGAATTGCCTCTTTGATCGCGGATTTTATAATACCAATTTCTGCACATGAACCAATTCCGTAGTAAGACATGATGTATTCACCCGTGACTGGAGGTTGGAAATTTCGAATACGATCCTTTTCTTCTACCTGCTTTAATTTTTCGCCTACCAATTCGAAATTTTTACGATATCGCTTCACTTTGAATTCGTTCTTCGAAGTGATGTCTGCACTGCAGAGCGTCATGAGGTCATCGATGTCGTCACCCGCCTCGGACAATAATCTTCGAATTGCCGAATCGGTAACAGATCCCTTAACAAGTGCAATTGGCCTCAGATGAAGCCGCACGAGTTTTTGAACGTATTTCATTTTTCCATCCAATGGAAGTGTTAATCGTTTAAATATCCTCGGTACCATGCGCGCACCTAATTCTTCATGCCCATGAAAAGTCCAACCCACTTGGGGGTCGTAACGTTTAGTGGGCGGTTTAGCAATGTCGTGCATCAAGGCCGCCCAACGAAGCCAAAGATTATCGGTATGAAGGCAAATATTGTCTAATACCTCCAAGGTGTGGTCAAAGTTGTCTTTATGGCTATGGCCGTTGATGGTTTCAATCCCACTAAGCGCGAGAATTTCTGGGGAAATATGAGGAAGAAGTCCACTCGATTTTAAAAGATATAATCCCCGAGAAGGTTTTTCGGACATTAATATTTTATTCAATTCCGTAGAGATCCGCTCCATGGAGACAATGGAGATTCGTTCATGTTGTTGTTTGATGGCTTCGAGCGAAGGGCCTGCAATGCTAAAGTTGAGCTGGGTTGCAAATCGAATGGCACGCATCATTCGAAGGGGGTCGTCTGAGTAGGTAACCACGGGATCGAGAGGGGTTCTCAGAATTCCGTGATCCAAATCTTTCAATCCATTAAAGGGGTCTTCGAGTGCGCCAAAATGGTTTTGATGAAGGTTGAATGCCAAGGCATTTACGGTAAAATCTCGCCGCAATTGATCATCCTGCAGGGATCCGGGAACGGTAGCAGGATTTCTTGAATCTTCGGTGTAAGATTCTTTTCGGGCCCCAACAAATTCAACATCCAGGTCTTTGTATCGAAAATGTGCCGTACCGTAGCGCTTGTAAATGGAAAGGTTTTTAACCCTGAGTTTGTTGGCAACTTGCGCCGCAAATGC
>CANMTO010000070.1 GCA_947500755.1 Flavobacteriales bacterium | reverse complement strand
GTCTGAGATTTTTGGATTAGGGGTTCAAATGAATCTGCATCAGTTTCGCATTGGCCAAGGATATGGGAATGCCGTAAGGGCCACAGGTGAGGCTGGCGTTTTAGCTCACATAAATCAAAAATGGCTCCTGGGGTTTTCCATAGTGAATTTTTCTCGGGTTCAATTGAGCGCGTACCAAGAAGATCGACTTACCACGGTGATGCGCTTAGGGTCTTCTTACAGATTTTCAAATAAACTTTTGGTGTGTGTGGAAGGCGAGAAACATGTCGATTTTCCCCTTCGAGGTAAAGCAGGATTGGAATATGCGCCCATGGATAACCTATGCTTTCGCTCTGGATTTTCCACCCAACCCATTGAAATTAATGCAGGCTGTGGTTATGCGTTTAAAGGGGTTTATTTCTTGGATTTCGGATCCGCTTATACGCAGCAGCTCGGCTGGTCGCCCAATGTTTCATTTACTTATCGCTTGAAATGAAGTACTTCCTAGTAGTCCTTGGATGTATTTTGTTTTCGTTGAGTGGCTTGTTGGCACAGGATAAATCTGAAATCATACAACAGCGCATCGAATTTATTTCTGAACGGTTTCAATCTGAAAATATAGACCTAACCAATATCATTGAGCAATTAGATTTTTATTTTGAGCATCCCATCAATTTGAATTTCACCGATGGCCTTGAATTGGAAGAGCTTGGTTTACTTACTTCGGTTCAAATCAGTGATTTGGTACTACATCGCAAGTTATTCGGCAAGTTCATTTCCATTTATGAACTGCAAACTTTAAGCTATTGGGATTTGGAGACCATACAGTTAGTTAGGCCTTTTATTCGTGTAGATGACAAATTAGATAATATACACATTACATTAAAGGAGGCTCTTGAACAGGGAAAATATGAAGTGTTTTTACGCTATCAACCAACGGTTGAGCGAAAACAAGGGTATGACAAGGTTCCAGATTCAATCCTTCAAACCAGTAATAATTATTACTACGGGAGTAGCGATCGACTTTACACCCGCTGGCGGTATACTTACAAAACAAATATCAGCATTGGTGTAACTGCGGAAAAGGACGCCGGAGAACAATTTTTTAGGGGTGCTCAAAAAAATGGGTTTGATTTTTATTCGGCCCATGTCTTTTTCAAGGGAGGAAAATATGTACGAGGGGTAGCTTTGGGTGATTATCAGGTTCAAATCGGTCAAGGTGTAGGATTTTGGTCAAGTTATGCTTTTGGTAAAACGGCGGATATTGCAACGGCCAAACGAACGGCTATTCCGCTGCGGGCCTATACCTCGGTAGATGAAAGTAGATTCATGCGTGGAGCAGCCATAGAGTTGGGGTATAAGAATTTAGGATTACTCTTATTCTCTTCCAGTAAGAAAGTAGATGCCAATTCGATTGCTGATTCTACGGTGGATGATTTGGAGTTTATTTCAACACTCGATTTATCAGGATTGCACCGCACTAATCGCGAAATATCCAAAATGAATGGACTTCGAGAAAATATTCTTGGGGCCAACCTCAGCCTTAAAAAAGGACTTTTTAAGGTAGGTTTATCTGGTGTGTATCAAGGATATGATAAGCCTTACATAAAAGACGTTAAAGTGTACAATCAGTTTGATTTTCGGGGTCAGCATCATGTAAATACAGGACTAGATTACTCCTACAACTACAAGAATATCGCCCTGTTTGGTGAAGTATCTAAAGCCTTTAACGAGCAATTAACATCATGGAATTCGGGGTGGGCAATGATGCATGGCGCCTTGATCTCATTAGATTCTAAGGTGAGCATGGGGTTGATTTACCGGGATTATCAACGGGATTTTTATTCGTTTTATAACGCGGGGTTTTCAGAGGGGAGCAATACCCAAAACGAAAAAGGATTGTATGCCGGATTGAAAATGAAGTTTAATCCAGCATGGAGCTTAAATGCATACATGGATGTTTTTAAGTTTCCTTGGATGAAATTTGGGGTGGACGCCCCGAGTCAAGGGCATGAGTTTTTAATTCAGCCGGTCTATAAACCAAATAAAATATTTGAGATTTATTTCAGATTCAGACAGCAATTACGAGAGAGAAATAGTTCTGTGTATGCGGGAGCCGTAACGCCAATTGAAGCATTTGTACAGCGTAATTATCGATTAAATCTCTCCTATGTGATCAGTGAGGCGTTCACCTTTAAGAGTAGGATAGAATTTCTTACCATTAACAGCCAGAGTAAAGGGTTTCAACACGGAATGCTCATTACTCAAGATTTACTATGGAAACCGAAAAGTTCACCAATAGACCTAGCAATTAGGTATGCCTTATTTGATACGGATGGGTACGATACTCGTATTTATTCTTTTGAGAACAATGCCTTGTATGTATTTGCCGTTCCTGCATATTACAATCAGGGCAGTAGGGCATATGTGTTGTTAAGATATTCGTTTTTAAGGCATTGTGATCTTTGGATTCGATATGGGGTGTTTTTGTATAACAATAGATTTGTTACTAGTTCAGGGGCTGAACAGATTAATGGGAGTCGGAAATCCGACCTTGTAATTCAATTGAGAATTTCTTTGTAATTTTTTTTGTTACGTATTTGGAAGATGTGCGTTATCCAAAATAACAGGACTGCAAGCCTGTATTGTTTAACCCTAAATCTAAGTAATTATGTCAGCCTCTCTCCTTTATTTCGACAGGTTTGGAAAACCAGAAGATGAATTAGCAATCATTGAACGTGCAAAACTAAATCCTGAGTATTTTGCACCCTTGTATAGAAAATATCACGAGGCAATTTTTAGATACGTATTCAAGCGTGTCGATGAAGAAGAATCGGCTTATGATATCACTTCTTGTGTGTTTATTAAGGCACTAACCAATTTACCAAAGTATGAGTATCGAGGAATTCCATTTTCTTCTTGGTTGTTCCGAATTGCAAAGAGCGAACTGTATCAATCGTTTCGAGATAAAAAAGCACGACGTACCATAAGTATCGATTCCATGCAAATCGGAAAGGTTATGGAGGAGTTTCAAATCGATGAATCTGAGCATAAGCGTGAAGTGCTACTCAAGGTATTGCCACTGCTAAAAGAAAGTCAGTTGCAACTCATTGAAATGCGCTTTTTCGAAAAACGATCCTTTAGAGAAATGGGTGAAATTTTGGACTTAACCGAAAATAATGCAAAAGTTAAAACCTTTCGAGCCTTGATAAAACTCAAGGAACTATATTCAAAAACTAATAATATCAAAAATTAACGGTATGATTAAACTTCTAATTGACAGACAGTTGCCATCAAGCGATGCCATTGCTGCGCGAAGAAATTTCAGTGAAATCCTCCATGGATTACCGAAGAAAAAAACAATAAATAGCCCCTGGTTTTATGGGGCTATTGGCTTTTCTTCGGTTATATTTTTAATTCTTTTAAACTTTTTTGTATAGAAAACACTTACTTTTAGTAACTTAGCATCATGAATAGATGTTACATGAAATTCATGGCCATTATTTTGGTGTCTTACAGTGTTGTTGCTTCTGCACAACGAATCAATTTCAATACGCAAAAAAATTGGTCGCTGAATAAAAAAGAGCTGTTAATCAGCTTTGGTCCAACCCAGTTTTTGGGAGATCTTGGAGGAGCAAACTCGGCTAATTATGATTATTCATTGAAGGACTGGGATTGGCAAGCGCTTGGCGGAAATGCTGGAATCGGATACCGATTTCGATTTCACCCGAAGTTCGCAACAACCAGCAACTTGAGTTACCTCATGTTGCGTGGGGATGACAAATACTCTGAAGAGCATGTTAGGTTTCACAGAAATTTACATTTCCGAACCCACATGGTTGAATTTCAACAGCGTTTTGAATTTATTTTATTTTCGGTTGAAAAATTCTCCCCAGCATACAATCTCCCCGGTGCACGCGGAGGTAAACGAAGGAATCAACAATATTATGTGTTCGGTGGTTTAGGTGCTGCTTTTTTCATTCCCCAAGCGAAATATCAAGACAGCTGGGTTGCCTTGCGTCCATTGAAAACCGAAGGGCAGGCAAAACCATATTCACCAATCGCTTTCACGGTGCCTGCAGGCTTTGGATTTAGAGTAGGCTTGGGCGCTCAATGGAGAATCGGCCTAGAAGCTACATACAACATGGTTTTTTCAGATTATGTGGATGATGTTTCTACGGTTTATGCTGATCCAAGCAGTTTTTCGGATCCTGCGGGAGCGTACTTATCAAATCCTTCTGATCCTTCTGTAACTATAGGAGTGCCTAACGGTTCTGTAGGTGGGTACAATTGGTTTGGAGCGGGCTATCAACGCGGGGACAACAAACAACGAGATTCTTATTACCGATTAAACATTGTGTTAGCTAAGAACTTAACCTATAAAGACTACGGGCGTCAGCGCATTAAAACAACAGGCGTGAAGCCATCAGGTAAGAAAATTCAATAAAACGAATGTATCGTTTTTCCCGTTCTATTTTATTTCTTTTAACTCCAGAACGCGCACACTACCTATCAGTAGCCTTAATCAAAGGAGTTCAGCGTATTCCATTTGTAAATAAACTCATCAATTCCAAAACTGATGATGCGATCTTAAGAACGAAATTGTTTGGTTTAGATTTTTCAAATCCCATCGGTTTAGCCGCTGGTTTTGATAAAGACGCACAGTGCTTTCAATCCATGGGGAAATTAGGTTTTGGATTTGTGGAAATAGGTACCGTGACACCGATACCACAGGATGGTAATCCCAAACCTAGATTATTTCGTTTAAAATCAGATCATGCCATCATTAATCGGATGGGGTTTAATAACGACGGAGTAATCAATGTGGCAGCTAGGCTAGCACTTAGGGATACGTCATCGAATTTAATAATCGGTGGAAATATTGGCAAGAACAAATGGACCCCAAATGAAAAAGCTACCGACGACTATTTGAAGGTGTTCAACGAATTATATGAGCATGTGGATTATTTTGCGGTGAATGTTTCCTCTCCCAACACTGAAAATTTAAGGTCACTGCAGGATAAAGAACCTTTATTGAAGTTGTTAAGTGCACTCAAAACTCGTAATATGGAGCTGGGTTCTCCAAAACCAATCTTACTTAAGATTGCTCCGGATTTATCCAATGAACAATTGGATGATATCGTAGAAATAGCACGATCCTTACCTTTAGATGGTATTATTGCCACAAATACAACGATTAGTAGAAATGGGCTAAAAGCTTCATCAGAAATAATTTCAAGTATTGGGGCCGGTGGACTTTCCGGTAAACCACTCACTGCGCGTTCTACAGAGGTTATTCGCTACCTGCATGATCGATTGGGAGAGGCTATCCCCATCATAGGAGTAGGAGGCATTCACTCGAAAGAAGACGCATTGGAGAAATTAGACGCGGGTGCATCCTTGATTCAACTGTATACCGGGTTTATTTATGAAGGGCCTGCATTAATTGAAGACATTAAACAAGCGTTAATTGACCGTGGATAGTGAGCGAGTTCATATTACTGAATGCCCGCGTGATGCCATGCAAGGAATTCAAAAGTTCATCCCTACTGATTTGAAAGTAGCGTATTTAAATACACTACTGAGCTGTGGGTTTGACCGCCTAGATTTCGGAAGCTTTGTTTCCCCTAAAGCCATTCCTCAACTCGTGGATACCTCAGAAGTTGTTGGACAATTGATAGATTCCGATACGCAGTTGTTAGCAATTATTGCGAACGAAAAAGGAATGGATCAGGCACTTAGTTTTGAACGGATTTCATTGCTCGGATTTCC
>CANMTO010000069.1 GCA_947500755.1 Flavobacteriales bacterium | reverse complement strand
CGATTGTTGGTGCCGTTGGAATCCGGTTCAATCACTAGAATGTGCTTTCCCGCAAGTAATCCCTCCTCAGCGAGTTGAAGCAGCATCAAGGAATTGCCGCAACCAAGGCCTAAAAACGCGTAATCAATGTAAGTGCTCGAAGTAGATTTCATGAAGTCGTTGGAGGAATAAAAATAGTGGTAAATTTTCTTTCTCTAACGCTTTATGTGTAGAAAGACGACCATATCTGTAACCAAATTAAAAATTCCAATTACCTTCGTATTGTATTTCGAACCTTAAATGGTACCAACCGAGTGAAGACACCACGGTGGTAAAACGATACGGACTCCCATGTCAAAATAAACGTTGGTTACCCAGGTAAATCGAAATGCAACTAAGTTTATTCACGTTTAAATTTAATTGTATGAAAAAACAAGTGATTGTTTGGTTAAAAAATGGCATGATTGCCAAGATGAATGCGCAGCTTATTGCTGCAACAACTCACCAGGTTACCTTCCAGAGTACCACCGTAGATTTACCGCTGCTCATTGAAGTAAGTCATCATGGATTAACCACCCTACTCGACCTCAGCGGATTCAAAGATTGCGTGGTACTTCAGTTTGGGGAAGACCGTTATTTCACAGGGGCTACCTATTGTCAAAACCGCAACACCGGAGCTTTTATGATTCAATCGCAAGCGCGGTTTGTTGTCTTAATGCCGCTTCCGCTCCCCTTTCCGTTAGAGGAAACAGAAGAAATCATGATCAAAGAAATCGAAGCATGAGTTCTCTTGATATATTTCCCCTGAGTGCAGAAAAACGCGCTCAGGGGTATGGAATCTTTCCTTATGTAATTTTACGGCTGCACGGCGGTGTCTACATGCAATTTCCCGTTCATTTTTATGAAGGTAAAAATCCGGAGAAACCCGGCTTACGCGTTCGGGTAGATTCACTCACCAACGAGAAACAAAATTTCAGCAGCTTATTTAATGTGGTTCGGCAATTCCATCAACAAATCAATCCAGTGGAAGCAAAGGCATTGAAAATGTGTTTGGTCCTTGCGCCCTTTGTAGCGTATTTCTTTGAAGACAACGCATTCAACTTTTCAGATGAAATACCAGAAGGGGGGAGTTTAATTGATTCCAACTATAAGGTGCTCGCCTTAAATTCAGCCCACTATGTGATTGATTAATCAACATCAACGTACGTTATCAGAATTCTGATATTTCTATTAAAATCGCATGATTTTTTGGGTTTTTTCGCCAGAGGACGAAGTCAGTTTAAGGAAGGATATCCCCGGCGCCAGATAAGGCGCTAAATTAATGTAATAGGTGCCTGCGGGTAAGGTTTCCTCATGGTAATACTCGTAAACTAACTTGCCAAACGTATCAAATAAGGCCAATGAAACTTTCGTGGATTGAGTTAAGACCAAATCCGATTGCGTAAACCAACCCTCTTCTGTCACTTGAGGCATTGACAATCCCAAAACATGGACTTCTGCTAACTCGAAATTACGGTAAGGTAAATTAATGTTATCCCAATGGGCATAGGCTAGAAATAGTTTTCCATCCGAATATTGATCACTACGTTCTGCTATCCATGTAGGATACCATATTCTTTCCGGACTTCCGGGATTGGATAAAATTAAGTGCGCATCTTCCCAATGCTCTAAATCGTAGGAATAGGTATAGTAAATGCCTTTATCTGCCCAATCATGGTAAGCTAACATCCAAACTCCTAGGGGTTTATAATATATTAGCGATGGATTCCCTCCGGTATATTTCCCTTTTGAGAACGATAATGCGTCCCCTTTTCCACCGAGTCCGGAAGTACTAAACGAACCCTTGTAATACTTTTTCCAGGTCCCCGGTTTACCAAGCGCATCCTTCGATTCAGCCATTCCAATTCCATCAGGACATACATAATATGCTAACCATCGGTTATTTATACTGTCTCTTACGACAGAAAAATCACCTGTACCACCCCATGCTGGAGATAACGGTTTTTCTAACCATGAAGTAAGAATTTGGCCATTTTTAATCCAAGTTTTCCCCCCATCAAAGCTCTCACATTGCGCGGCAGATTTCCATGCGATTTTTTCTACATTCTCATATCCTGCGAATTCATGGTCTTCCGCGTGATAAAAACCTAGCCAATGTGACTCTGTAATTCTAAAGACCGAATACAACCAAGCACCGCCATTATCAAAGCTACCAGGCGCCCCCTTCGCCAATACCATTCCCCACAGGGAATCCTGATGTAAAAGATCTGAACCTGAACTTATGTAACTTTCATACCCCGCCCAAACCTGAACCTGAACGGAATCATTTAAAGCGAAGTAGGAAATATGCCCATCAGGAAATCCAGGATAAATAGGTATCCCAGGGTCTGAAACCACTGTTGCACCAGTCATCGCCACAACCTGAGCAAAACTAGACAGGCTGACTAAAAAAATTATACAAGCAAAAAATAAGGCTCTAAATCGAAGCAATCGCGTCTATAATTAGCTGTAATGACATAAGTTTATTCTGTTAAAAGTAACCAAAAAAAAATCATAACGTTCTCCTTTTATGAAATACCTCTCCTTCGTTGTCCTCTCCATTGGTGTTAAAAGCCTCGCTCAAGATTATACCATTTTAGAACATAATCAACACATAAACATAATGGCCCTCCCGATGCTCAATACGCCCTATCGTGAATGTAATTTAAGTATTCTTCCGAATGGAAAAAGCCTTTACTTCATGAGTACACGAGCAGGGCTTGGCGGTGCAGCAGGAAACGGTGACCTCTATCAAAGTGATTTCATCAACGGACAATGGGAGAATCCTACCCCATTATCATCGATAAATACCGGTTCAGGAGAAGATGAACCCACCTTTAGCGCAGACGGGTCGACCATGTATTATCAAAGCTGGGCAGGAGATTGGGCAACGATGGGAGGTCCATACTATCAAGCGAACTTGATGAATGGAATCTGGGAGAAGAAAGGAAGCATGGGAATGAACATCAATCGCTTTTTCACGCTTCAATCAAAAGCCAATATGGGTTACGGAACCGATGGCATGGCAGTTTCCGCCGATGGTAAGTTATTTGTCGTGGCTTGCGGACCAGATTATAGGGGTCCTATGGATTTATACTACAGCATAAAAGGCAATCAAGGATGGACATTTCCCAAAATCATGGGCGTATCAACCCCAGGAGATGAACGTTCGGTGTTCATTGCGGCCGATAATCGAACCATATATTTTAGCAGTGATGGAATGGGAGGATTTGGCGGATTAGATATTTTCAGGGTTAGAATTACAGACGACGGAACGTTAGGAAATCCAGTAAATATAGGTGCACCTTTTAATACCTCGTCAGATGATATGGGCTTTGTTGCTTCCTCGGATGGAAGATCGGCCTTTTTTATTAGAGATTTGGATATTTATTATGCGGACATTACGGAATTAGGAGAAGCCATTAAACCCATGACTTCAAGTAAAAAAGTAGAAATATCGCGTATAGATAACCCAGTGAAAACTGTCGACTCAATTCCTACTCAGCAGCATATCGAAGCGATTACCTTGTATTTCGAACACGATGTCGCTGAACTTCAAGCCTTGGAACTAAATAAACTAAACTCCATAACGAATTCTAAGGCGCAAATGCACCTCCATGGATATTGTGACGCTGACGGGAGCAACACATACAACTTGGCCTTAGCGAAACGTCGCTGTGAAACCGTGAGAAACGTACTGATGAAACAAGGAATACCAGAGGCACTCATCATACTACATATTCATGGAGAAGAGAATCCGATGGCTTCAAACCACACTGAAAAAGGAAAAGCGGCCAATCGACGCGTCGTAGTGAAGGTAGATTAACTCGGATTTAAGGATTATTTTAAAACGAATACCTTTCTCACTTCGCCATTCGAATATCGCTCAAACAACAATTGATTATACGAAAACTCTACCTGATTTCCGAATATGTTATAGACCTCAAGCAGCACAGGGTCTTTGACGGATGGATGTTCAATACCTAGGGTTGGTGCATAAACCCAAGCTTCATTCAACCTGTTATTATTTTCATCTATGCCTGTTGCATAGTACATTGATTCTTGGGTTGTTAAACAAACCCCACCACGTCTGCCCAATCCAGGAATGCCGGGCAGTGCAATCCATTCGTTGCCTATTTCACTGAATTTCCACAAATCGTTGTGCGAATTCCCTAAACTATCCATACCAAAACTCGCATAAACACCATCATTCAAGGCAAACAAAGCGGAATGACTTCGTCCGAGGCTCGGGAACGAAGGCAAGGACTCCCATTGATTGCTTATTGGATCGAACGAATAAAATCCGTTCTGAAATTGATTGTTCTCATCCCGACCAAACAACACATATCCTTTTCCATTATAGGCACACGCTGAAGCCCTCCACAAGGCCCCAAAAGGAAAATTAGCTTCTTGAATCCACGCAGAAGTTACTGCATTATACGACCATACCTCATCCGTTGCAGAACCCGCAGCATGCTTACCACCCAATAGATATAGCCGATTGTTCAAGACAAAAGAGGCAGCACCGGAACGCCCAAAGGAAGGCAAACTGTCGCTAAGCAACCATGTATCAGCAGACGGATCATAACGCCACATGTCATTCAAATATTCGGTTCCATTATATCCACCGAACACATAACCCGAAGTATTTAAGCTGAATCCAGAGGCATATTGTCGTTCAGCTCCCGATGGAAGTGACGCTGCATTTACCCATTGATTCGTAGCACTTTGGTAGCGATAAAAATCTGCCAAGGCTGACCACCACGGACTTAATCCAGTACCAATAAATAACTCGTCTCCAACGACAAATCCAGCGGCATCATCACGTGCTACACCTGGATAGGAAGAAAGTGCCTGCCAATCTTGCGCATTCAGGCAAGACCAACAGCAAATAATAAAAAAGTAAGCCCGTATTTTTTTCATGCATTCGGTATCGTTAATCGACCGATTTTATTGCCTAGACATCAATACATGACAAGACTAAACTTTCTTGACAAACTCTGACTTGAGGGCCATGGCACCAAACCCTTCGATTTTACAATCAATGTTGTGATCGCCATCCGTTAGGCGTATGTTTTTAACTTTTGTACCGGCCTTGATGGATTTGGGCGCTCCTTTTACAGGCAGGTCTTTAATTACCATGACGGAATCGCCGGATAGCAAGCGCACACCGTGTGAATCTATTACCATTAGCTCATCCGTTTCAGCCTCCTCAGTAACTGTCCATACATGGGAACATTCAGGACAGGTAAATTCATTTTCGCCACTTTCATAACCATAAGGACATTGGCACGACGGGCATTCTTTCATATCTTCACTCATGGCTTGGTATTTTGGTAAAGCTAGAAATTAAAAAGGAACAGGAATTACTTTCGGTTAAGATTCGCCGTCCAAAGCGAAGCCTTATCACGGTCTAAGCGAACCCAAACAGGTACTACCCTTCCGTTTGAGGCAGCAATGGCAATATAGTCTCCAAAAAAGACCTTTGGGTTTGGTGTGAAAGATTTTTCAGAGATTCGTTGCTGATTAAAATGCTTCGCACCATCGGTTGAAGTCACCCAAACCACCTGCGTTTCATTGGGCTGTTTTGCCATGGAGCGGTCGTAAAACAAGAAATGCAGGGTTCCGTCGGATTGATCAATCGCGAAGGTAGACATGAATTGATGTGTCTTGGTTTTATCCTGATTCACACGAATCGGTTTCGACCAATTATTTCCTTCATCGGTAGATTTGCTCAACCAAACATCCGTATCCTTTCCCCCATTCCGTTGATCACTCCAACTGAGGTATAGGGTACCTTCATGTTTTCCTTTACTGCGATCTACATTCAACGCGGGCAAGCCATTACACCT
>CANMTO010000068.1 GCA_947500755.1 Flavobacteriales bacterium | reverse complement strand
GTTTTATTTTTCATAGCATGCAGCAATAAACTCACAGTCAATACCCTCGTGCGAGGTGCTTCCTAATAATGTTCCATCCTTGACCACGAAAAGCTGTGGAGATTGATGGGGAACTTGAAAATAATCAGATAGATCATTGGATATTTGGCGATGAGATAATAAATCCAATACCCAACATGTTGACTCCTCATTGGCACAGGTGTGTAATCGCTTGAGCGCAAACGAAGAAATGATACAACGCGTGGAATGTTTAAAGATAAGTTGTGGTGACTCAAAACTTTGATCAATGAGTTGAGAGATCGAAATATTCGGGGTTAATGCTAAAAACCGCATAAATTAAAAGTGAAATTGGTTGAGAAAGCGTACATCATTTTCTGAATACAAGCGCAAATCAGTTACTCTGTATTTTAATTGGGCAATTCGCTCAACGCCCATACCGAATGCAAAACCGCTATAAACGGTAGAATCAATCCCGCAAGCATCTAGTACATTAGGATCAACCATGCCGCAGCCAAGAATTTCTAACCACCCCGTATGTTTACATACCGCACAGCCTGTTCCCTGACATAAAGAACAAGAAACATCAACTTCTGCGCTTGGCTCGGTGAACGGAAAATAGGAGGGGCGCAGGCGAATATTCGCGGACTCTCCAAAGAGTGATTTCGCAAAATAATCCAGCGTTTGTTTTAAATCGGCGAAGGATACATTTTTATCAATATACAAACCCTCCAGTTGATGAAAAAAACAATGTGCCCGTGCCGAAATGGCTTCGTTGCGGTAAACACGACCCGGCGAAATGGTTCTAATGGGCGGTTTTTGATTTTCCATCACACGAACTTGGACCGAACTGGTATGCGTTCTTAGCGAAAGCCCCTCAATCGCTGATTCGATAAAAAAGGTGTCCTGCATATCTCGTGCTGGGTGATCTGGCGGGAAATTAAGGGCAGAGAAATTATGCCAATCATCTTCGATTTCAGGACCTTCTGAAACTGAAAAACCAATCTTAGAAAAAATCTGAATGAGCTCATTTCGAACCAACGTGAGTGGGTGAAGGCTACCTATAGGAGTGTTCTTACCTGGTCGGGTAAAGTCTGTGTTATTGGTCTCTTGATTTCCTGTTTCCTCCCATGAAATCCCGGAAAGTTTTTGTTCTAAGTGTTGTTTAAGCTCGTTTAACCGCTGGCCTATTTCTTTTTTTTCTTCCGCTCCAATGGTTTTGAACTCTTGATATAAGACTTTTAAAACGCCCTTCGCTCCGAGATATTGAATTCGAAATGCTTCTGCACCTTGCTTGGATGATATAACAATTCCAGCAATTTCACGTTCCACGTGTTCGATTTTTTCTCGCATGTTGTAACTTTTTTAGGCAGAAAATGGTTTAAGCTATGGTGATGCAAAATTATGTTTTTATTTCCAAACGCCCCCTGATCTGAAATGATCGCTGGCAAATGGGCATGAAAAATTTACAAAATTTTGTCTTTCACTAATTTATATGTTACTTTTGAATGATTCTATTCGATATGAAAAAATTAATTATTTTAGGAATTATAGCGGGTTTTTTAATCACCGCGAATGGTTGTAAGTCAAAAGATCCTGCAATTTTAAAAGTGTTTGTACGATCTTCTTCCAATCAATTAATAAGCGGCGCAAAGGTTGTGGTTATAGGCGACCAGCAAAGTAATCCGGCAACAGGGGCATTCGTTGATACTACCTTTACCAACAGCTCTGGATTTACTTCGGTTGATATGGACCAATATTTCAATACATCTGGTCCGGAAAACACCACAGGATATTTTGATATCATCGTGAAACATAATAATAAAACGGCTACCGGATATTCTCGTTGTAGAATACATACAACCGCTGTTGAAACTATATATCTTCCCAACTAACCAAACTCAACCTGAACATGAAAAGAAGAATCATACAAAGTATATCGCTTATTTTAATGCTTGTTATCATTCAAGCCTGTGTAAAAAAAGAGGATACCATTGCAAAAATTGAGGTGCGTAATGAAAACAATGAATTGGTTGAGCAGGCCATGGTTGTGTTGCACGGAACATCCACCTGTAATTGTCCCTCACAGGTAGTTGTTTACGATACGGCTTACACCAATGCCGCTGGAATTGCAACCTTTAATTACAATGAAATCTATCAATTGGGTCAAGCAGGTGTTGCGGTGTTGGATATCGAGGCCTACAAAGGAAACCGCCAAGGTCAAGGGATTATTAAAATCGAGGCTGAAAAAACCAACGAAGAAACTGTAATTATTCAGCCCTAATTAGGCACTGATTTTCAACGTGGGATACCCGTTTTGAGTGAACTGCTCTAAATCCAAGGCAGGAATCTCATGCCTATCTAACATGATGCGATAGTACGTTTCTGTGTCCTGAGTATCTTCTTGGATTAAATCGTAAACCGAACCATGGGGTAGAAACCCCCCGATGATACCCAACATGCGGTTTAATGCACTAAAGCTAAGCTCTATTGAGCTGTCAACAGCCAAGTTTTTAGTTTTCAATTCTCCAAAGCAAATTGCTTTTTGGCTGAAGCTGTTGAATTGAATCTCACGGATATTTATTGTTTTCATGTCTTTTTTTACAAAGATTGGTGCGGATGAACGTAAACAATTTACGTTGAGCGTGATTTATTAAATAAAAACACTGTTTTTTAGCTAAATTTGCATCATGCTTGAAAATCAACAAATGAGTTTTTTACAACACCTGGATGAACTAAGGTGGCGTTTGGTGCGCATTGCGGTGGCAGTTATTTTGGTTGGCTTGGTCTTGTGGATTTATCAGGAGTGGGTTATGAACCATGTTTTTTTAGCCCTAAAAGATAAAGAGTTCATTACGTTCCGCGTATTGTGCACCTATTTTGGTGTTTGTGTAGCAGATACTTCGGTTAAAATGCAAAGCATGACCGTTTCGGGACAATTCAACTACGCAATGATGATGTCCATAATGGGGGGACTAATTATTAATGCCCCGTATATTTTCTATCAAATTTGGGCTTTTGTCAAACCGGGATTAAAAAAGAATGAACTTCGTGCCGCAAAGGGCTTGGTTTTTTATGTGAGTTTGTGCTTTTTTTCTGGGATTATTTTTGGGTATTTCGTGGTTGCTCCTTTAACGGTTCAGTTCTTTGGGGGATTTCAAATTAGTCCCGAGATAGAGAATAACTTTACGATTGGCTCTTATATGGGTACCATAATTTCTACGGTATTTTATACAGGGGTACTTTTTTTATTACCCATTGCTAGTTTTATCCTTACTAAAATCGGGTTGATAGGACCAGATTTTTTAAAAAAATATAGGAGACATGCCATTGTAATTATTCTAATTATATCTGCCGTGATCACTCCGCCAGATATTCTGTCTCAAATTATTGTTTCAATACCGATTATTGGATTGTATGAAATTGGGATAGTGGTTTCTAAACGGGTAGCCAGAAAAAAGGAGCTCATAAATTCGGAAGACCTATCGGCTTGATTAAAAAGCACAACCCAGGTAAAAATATAACCCACTGCCCCCTTCATTGTTAATAGCCACATCAAAACGGGTCCAAACATCTTTTTTAGGAAACAACAAATAATGTATTCCCGCACCGCCAGCATATTTTAAATATTGGCTCGTGATCTTCGAGTCTTTGTTATATACAATTCCCGCAGAGCCGAAAACTGCAAGCCCAAATTTTTTAGCAAATGACAAAGGCAACATTCTATATTCACTTTGAATACTCAGAAAATTCCGATCTCGGTAACGGCCCAAATAGTACCCACGCATCATCATTTCCCCGCCCATCAAGGCGTTTTGGTTGAATGGCGCGTCTCCTATTGTAAATTGCCCCAGCGATTGTATGGCTAAAACATTGCGTTTTCGGATTGGATAAAACACCCTAAGGTCGGTAAAAATCGAGCTAAAATCACTACTGGCTCCAAATGTCTTTCGGTAGTTTAGTATAGCGATTTCTGCAAACAAGCCCTCTCTTACATTCAGTACATTCTGTCTATTGTCGTACAATAAGCCCACACCAACGCCCATGTTATTATAACCGGTATATCCGGTAGGGGTTAATAGTTGCAAATTGTTCGTGTAGGGAACAAAATTTACGCGACTTAAGCGCTGAAAATCCAACTCCAAACCCATGTAAAAATTACCACTTACCTTACGAAGAAAACGTTCGCGCCAATTAAAGGTGAGTGCTTCAACAACCGCAATCTTATCTCTTGGAGTGTCGTATCCGATTCCATGGTAAGAAAGGGGAAAACTTTGAGTTTTTAACAACCCTAAAAGGAACCATCGGTTTTTGTTGGTGTAAAGGGCGTGTTCGAAGATCCCACCATATTGTTTATTGGAAGTGATAAACCCAAAGGCTCTTAATTCACTGAGTCGATTGTTTGTGTCTCGGTTTGCATAACCGACTAAAACAGTGCTTATTCCCAATTCCCATTTGGTCTCAGGAGCATAAGCTATGGTCGGATATATGAGGTTTTGGGGCTTTGATTTCTCGGTAGAATCACTGATGAATTTATGCACATATCGAAGCAAGAAATTAGTTTTTTTTTCTTGACATGTTGCAGGAGTAATCAACATCACCAAAAAGAAAATACTGAAACATCTGCCCATAAGCAAATGTATGAACTTTCAAGGATTTTAAAATTGATACGTGAATCTTATCTTCGGGTAGGGTGATTTTTCTATGTGGCGTACACTACGTTGGGTAAAGTCATTTCATATACCTTGCACTCTGTTTAATATAACCGTTGGTTTTTATGGTAAGGAGTCGATTTGGGATTCGGTTACAAGCCAGTAAAATAGGAATATGGCAAGCTGAAGCCTTTTCTACTTCAATTTTTAGTAATTTCGAATCATGAAACTCTACACAGAACAAATCCGAAAAACTTACCGGAACCGAAGTGTGGTTGACGGCGTTTCTATTGAAGTTAGTCAGGGCGAAATTGTTGGTTTATTGGGGCCAAATGGTGCAGGTAAAACAACTTCATTTTACATGATTGTAGGGTTGGTTAGCCCGGATGAAGGAAGAGTTTTTTTGGACGGTAAGGAAATTACAAAATTACCGATGTACAAACGAGCTCAATTAGGCATTGGTTATCTTCCACAAGAAGTTTCTGTCTTTCGTAAATTAAGCGTAGAAGACAACATTCTCGCAATTTTAGAAATGACGGATTTATCAAAATCCCAACGGGAAGAAAAATTAGAAAAGTTACTCTCTGAATTTTCTTTAAATCATGTCCGAACAAACTTAGGAAATCGCCTATCAGGTGGTGAAAAGCGCCGAACAGAAATTGCGCGAGCCTTGGCTACTGATCCGAAGTTTGTGCTGTTAGATGAACCTTTTGCAGGGGTAGACCCCATTGCAGTGGAAGATATTCAGTCTATTGTATCCGATTTGAAAAAACGAAATATCGGAGTGCTCATTACAGATCATAACGTCCAAGAGACCCTTTCCATTACGGATCGTGCCTATTTGTTGTTTGAGGGAAAGATTCTTAAAAGCGGTTCCGCCGAGGATTTAGCAAATGATGAACAGGTTAGGAAAGTTTACCTGGGACAAAACTTCGTATTGCGTAGGTAATCACCTTAATATGCGAACCGACCCCGTAAGCTGTTGCCATGCACTGGGGAATTCACAACCGCGATACCTGATGTTATAGGTGTATGTGCCATCTTGAGCCGGCTTACCATTATATACTCCATCCCATCCTTCCGCTAGATTATTGGTTTCAAAAACGCGTTGTCCCCATCGATTATAGATAATAAATTCCCAGTCATTTATTTCAAAGGTGGTTTCTGCTTTAAACACATCGTTTTTTCCGTCTTGGTCGGGAATAAACGTATTCGGTATATAGAT
>CANMTO010000067.1 GCA_947500755.1 Flavobacteriales bacterium | reverse complement strand
CATGCGAAGCTGTTCTCCCACCACACACATGACAATAATTCGTGATTCCACCCCTGTAAGCCGAGACACGGAGTCAATGGCTTGTTTATCTTTTATAATGGTATTACAAAACTGCTTCCATACGGTATAGTTCGACCACGCATAAACAGAACCTGTGTTAAATGTGGCCTTTTTGTTTACCTCCTTCATGGCACGAATGAATTCCTTGTTATCTCGCAATAGGATATTTACAGCATCCAACATGCGCAATGCCGTGTAGACGTTTTTTTCGTGCTGATATGCTTCAGAAATCACTTTTGCATTGTGAGGGTAAAAGCGTGAAAGCACGCCCAACCGTTGAAACATGATGTACTCATCTCTTGCAATCGTGGCACTGTCTTTTTTGGATGCATTTCCATATTGGCTAGCAATGTCCTCGTAATACCGGTTGTTGATATCCACATCTCCTGCATCATTCGTCCACTTGAACTTAACAGCTAGGGCAGTCAAGATTAAAAACGCTGCAACACCAGCAAGAATGTGTAATGCGATTAGGTAGGTGTATTTAAACCATTTTCTCCAACCGGATTTCTTAGTCGATATATTTATGTTTTCAGACATTCGTACAAAATTAGGTAAATCCATTCCAATTAAAAAATTCCATTATTTTTGACTCATATGAATACAATCGTTAAGTCGGTATTAGCGCTAAGTGGTTTTTTTTTCATTCTTTCATCCTGTGCTCCGGCGCGCTATGTAAAGCCCTTGGATAAAGGTCAACATGCACTGCAGTTCAATTTAGGTGGACCTATCGCCAAGGTGCCGGGAATCGGAGTGATTCCGATGCCGTTAACTACGGTAGGGTATGGATTTGGGTTGAAAGAGAATCTGACACTTTTTGGAAACCTGCATACTACCTCGTTACTTTTTGGTGTTGGACAAGTTGATGTTGGCGCTGCGATTCGATGCTGGTCTAGAAAAAATATGGGGATTACACTTCAACCAACGCTCAATGTGGCGGTGGATTTTTATACCGGTGCTAATCGGTTTTGGCCGCAATTGGATGCGAATTATTATTGGGATTATGCGGAATTAAAAACCAAAGCAAAAAATGGTAAGGGATTTCATAAAATCCGTAGTGTTTATGCGGGGTTAAGTAACTGGTTTGATCCGTATTTAATTGAATCACAAGGCAGGACGAATGAACAAGTTTGGATTCCCAGCATTCAAATCGGTCACTTATGGCAAAAAAATCACTGGGTATATCAGTTCGAGGCGAAATTCCTAGCACCCATCTATTCGAATGAAGACATGGTGGTGAATTATCCGAGCGCATTTGGGAATCATGGTGCTTTGGGAGCTTATTTTTCCATTTACTATACACTTAAATAAGATGAAAAAGATTTTCATGATTGGGTTGATTTTGCTTGTTTCGCTTGCCGCGTGTAGAAAACGTTTGGATTCGTTCTTATTTAACCAGTCGGCTCTGACGTCGTATCAATTGGATAATTACGCCGGTGAGGTTTCTATTGCCGTGGGAGATGAATTCGCTGTGCCCGATTCTATGATTCATCACCTTGAATGGACCTTAATTCAAGCGGGTAAATCTACCCAAGTACATGCTATTTATGTAGGTGACATGTCACGTATTGCGATTGATACAGTGCTCCTGTATTGTCATGGAAATAAAGACCATATGGATTTCTATTGGCCACGGCAGAAACTTTATGCGCACATGGGACAACTCGGGAGATTTGGTGTCTTGATGTTTGATTATCCCGGTTTTGGAATGAGTGAGGGAAATCCTACCGAAGATAACATGTATGCCTCCACCGAATTAGCACTTTCATGGCTAAAAAGTCAGGGGCTAACCAACGATCGTTTAGTAATGATGGGATTTTCGCTAGGAAGCGCTGCCGTCTGTGAGGTCGCAGGAAATCCAAGCCGCTTTTCAATGAATCCTAGTAAAATCATATTAGAAGCGCCGTTTGCATCGGCTGAAATTTTGATCCAAGACGGAGGTTTGTTAAGTATGCCGGGCAGTTTTTTAGTGGATATTAAGATCGATAATGCCACGGAAATTAAAAAAGTGAATGTACCGCTATTGTGGATTCATGGGTTGGATGATTCCTTTTTAACCGTAGCGCATCACGGACAATTAGTATTCGATAATAAACCGGGGGAGAAAGAGAAAGAACTGGTTCCCGGCGGTGGACATGAAACCACGCCCACAGCCATGGGATATACCAATTATATAAATCGAGTGTTGGCGTTTATAACGCAGTAATTATAACCCGTTAGCCGCTTTTCTTAACTTCAAGTTAATGTAAAGTTCGTTGAACTTTTCCAAATCTTTTTTATCGCGATTGGATAAATCCATCAAGGTCATCGTTTGAAGGATTGTATCGGCTTCTGTTGTATTTCGCGTAATAAAATAGGCTTCTAATAAATTGTAATACAATGCAATCGTAACGTCTTTATCGATGCGTGCTTTTTTATCATCAATGTTTGATTCTAGCAATGCATTTTTCCAACTGCTTACCGCTTCATTAAGTTTTACAAGCCCTTGCTCTTCGCTGGTGCCGAATAATTTGAATCCAAGCATCGCATTGTTGTACGCGGTCTTGATATCATCGTGGGATTCGTTTTTTGATTTCACCCAGTAAATCTCTGTTTTACGGTCTGTTTTTTCAAATCCAATGCGGTCATTTACCATGTGATTAATTGACGTTAGGTTGTCTTGGAGAATTTTGTCTTCCATGGTTTTTAACATGGCCGAGATATCGGTAGAAGGACTTGTCTTAGTAGCGGGTCCTTTGTAGGTTTTGAACTCAGTGAACTCAGCCGGTGATGCAGCATAAATTTCCATATTGTTGGCATTAGTCACTCTAAAACTCATGGGATGACGGTATGTGAACTCTAAATGGTAATAGGTAACATCCGAGGTAGTGCTTACATTGTTTACACGAGAAACTTCTTTCTTGACTTCTGAAACCACCCGTGGTGCCGTAGATTCAAACCCTTGTAGGGTTGCCGTGTATATCATGGCATTGTTGCTTCCTTTTTCAAAACCGTCAATGCGCAAATAGGTTGAAGCTAAGGAATTGTAATCGTAGCCTGTTTTGATTGCTGGTGCTGAAACTGTTCTGCGGTAGGGTTGTGGAACGTAATCCTTCACCGGACGATTATTCTCGTTCAATACTTTGCTTTCGATAATTTTTGAGGCCGTAGACTTTTCATTCCAAGCCTTCATTTCTCGCTCGTATTTATCATCTGCCGCTTTTTGTTTATTTGGTAATTCAGCCATTTCACGTTGATAATCCGATTCAGCTAACGCTTTGTCTGCTTCATATTGAGTAAGCAATTTTTGATTTTCAGCCTCATAGGATGCCGTAACATAGGACATGTAGTTGGTTGGTTTTGGAGTAACCGGATTAGAAGGTAATTTTACGTATGTAAAGGTGATTTCTTCTCCTTTGACGGATTGGGCAAAACTTATTGCAACCAAAAATGTTGCAACAACCAAGATTAATTTTTTCATGAGCTTATTTTTTGTTTTGCGAAGGTACATTCTTTAGATTCAATTCAAGACAAACTGCCCTTTTTGTTTGTGTTGAGAACTTTTTCGTAGCAATCTTGTTTAACAAATAAAACAAAAGATGAAACAAAATAGATTTCATGAGGCTTTACCAACCATCGACATTACGATTGATGAAATGGGAGATGAGCACGTGAGCACTTCCGTAGATACTCCGCTAAGAGCAGATGCGTTTGATTTGAGTGATGACGAGAAAATTGAAAAAATAGCCCTTCATTTTGGAGAAATAATGGATATTTTAGGGCTTGATCGTACAGACGACAGCCTGAGTGGAACACCAAGCAGGGTAGCGAAGATGTATGTAAAGGAAATTTTCAGTGGGTTGAATCCGGCGAATTTCCCAGACATTAAGTTGTTTGATAACAAATACAAATACCAGCAAATGTTGGTGGAGAAGAACATTCTGTTCTATTCGAATTGTGAGCATCATTTTGTTCCGATCATTGGGAAGGCACATGTCGCTTACATTTCTTCGGGAAAAGTGATTGGTCTGTCAAAGATTAATCGTATCGTTCAGCATTTCGCGAAACGTCCACAGGTGCAAGAACGTTTGACGGTACAAATTGCAGAAGCCTTGAGAAAAGCCCTTGAAACGGATGATGTGGCCATCGTTATTGATGCTACTCATTTGTGTGTTTCTTCTCGAGGGGTTAAGGATGTAAATAGCAGCACGGTTACCTCTCATTTTTCAGGACAATTCAACGAAGAAGCACGTAAAACGGAGTTTTTGAAGTACATTGAATTGTAGGCTTATTACTGTCACTTTTCCAAGCACCTTTTAACGTAAAAGACTTCAGTAAAGGATTTTTGTGTGAATTGCAGAATTGACTGAATTTGGAAACAAAAAAAAACCGTGAGAAACTTCTCACGGTTTTTTTATTACCAGTGTAATTGGATAGATTATTTTGGATCAAGTACCCAAAGCTCTCCGTCTGTATCAATCATTTCCATTCGGTCTTTATCGTATTTAGTAACTGAAAATATTTCTGCGGTACCATCAATAACCATGGTGATTTTTTGATCTAATACAGAATACGTAAACGCGTCTACAAATGGCTGTGACATAAAGGTGTATGTAAATGTTTCGTTACCACTTAACTTATCTTCTTTGATAAATTTCTTGGTCTAGATAGCGCTATTGTTGCTACTTTTAATCTATGAAACATGACCAGCTTTACCGAATCATTGAACCCCATGCGCCCGTTGGATTAAAATACTTCACCTTTTTAAACGGACAATTACCAAGCATTAAAGCATTTAAGTCTGGCATTGGAACGAAGGCATTGAAAACAGTGCTTAACGCACATTTCCCGGACTATCCGATTGAATACATTGAGCATTCGAGATTAGATTCAGATGCTGAGTTTGTAACGCATTTTGTGCACATTCAACTGTTGGCTGTTCTGAAAGAGGGGTGGATTATGGAGGTGTCGTCTCGGATGATTATCATGTATCACAACGACAAGGTAAGCGCTTCTGAGATCGAAGCCTTGTGGCAGGCCGTTGTTGCCGCTACGGATAAGGAGCAAGAACGCCTGGAGTTCTTTATGATTAAGCGAAATACATACCATGAATTTGAGTTGGTAGAGTTTAAAATCAAGAAAAGAGGGGTTACTTTGGAGGACCATTATAACGATGACCTTGGAGACATTCACAACCCCTTAGCTGCATTCCTGGAAGAAAAAAATTCGAATGGGGTGGTGTTATTTCATGGCAATCCGGGTACCGGAAAAACCTCCTACATTCGCCATTTAATTTCACATGTGAATCGACGGTTTATCTATATTCCGAACAGTTTATTTTCGCATTTAATGGACCCTGAGTTCATATCCTTCATTAGTTCGCATCCAGAGAGTATAGTTATTTTGGAGGATTGTGAAGAATTGCTTCGATCCCGCATTCAACAAACGAACGATACCGGACTTTCTAACTTGTTGAATTTAGGAGATGGCTTGTTGGGGGATGCCTTGAAGCTTAAAATCATTTGCACCTTTAATTGCGAATTAGGAAAAATAGATGAAGCCATGCTTCGCAAAGGGAGGTTAGCCTTTCGGTATTGCTTTGAGCCTTTAGCATTAGAAAAAACGAATAAATTACTATCTCAATTAGGGCATGCACATGTTGCAGAAGACCCCATGACCTTAAGCGATATTTTCAATGTTGAACATGAAAATAATGGGGGAGACCAGGGTCGGACGGTGATTGGGTTTTGATAGGGGAGGGATTGAGAATCAACAACGAGAGTATTCGTGCATTAATGACGCTCAAAAGACTTGAGTACAATGGGTTCTTTCGGAATCGTAAATTTTCCTCGTTCGATGAAGAATACCTCCGCAAATTCTTTCTTTTGT
>CANMTO010000066.1 GCA_947500755.1 Flavobacteriales bacterium | reverse complement strand
GCTGAAGTAATTCGTGGAATTGCAGAAATGTATATCGAGTCTGAAAATAAAGACCTTGATCAAGCCTTGACATTGCTTCAGGAAGCAATTACTAAAGACCCGTCTAATGAAGACAACTACTTGCTTCAAGGGGATGCATTGTACGCTAAAACCCCGCAAGATGCGAGTCCGGCTATTAAAAGCTACAACATCGTATTGGATATTAATAAGAATTCACCTCGTGGTAAACTTCGTGTTGCGAACATTTATCAAGCTGCCCAGAATTATGATGATGCTAACAAAATATACAAAGAAGCAATCGCAATTGATTCAACCTTTGCTCCTGCGTATCGCGAACGTGCAGAGATGTTCATGCGCTTTGATAAAATGAAACTTGCGATTCAAGATTGGAAAAAATACCTTGCACTAAACAGCAACGTTGAATCAAGATATCGATATGCGAATGCCATGTTTGCTGCAAAGCAATATTGTGAAGTAATCGGTGAGGTTAACACCATAAACCAAGCGGGTTTTCGAAATTTTTATACGGAGCGAATGTTGGCTGGCTCTTATGCAGAATGTCAAGATTACAAAGGAGGTGCACAATATGGCCTAGATGCAAGCGATCGTTTTTTCACGTTGGTTCCGGCGGCAAACATTAACTTTATCGACTACAAAATCAGAGGTTCTTTGTTAATGAAACTTGGGCAGGATTCACTTGGTTTATTAGAATGGGAACGCGCAGCAGGGATGAATGAAAATGCAGCAAAAGAGTTAACTCTTGAAATTGCCAAGTCTTATTATAAAATGAAAAAATATGATAAGGCCATTGAAATGTATTTGAAGCGACAAGCCTTGGTAGAATTAACGCTGGCTGAAGTATATAACTTAGGCCAATGTTATTATGCTGGACCAAAGAACTTTGTAGAAGCGGATACCTTGTTTGGTAAAGTTGCGGCGATGTCGCCTAATTATGCACCTGCTTATTTATGGAGAGCGAGAAGTAATTACCAAATGGATTTACAAAATGAGCTTTGGTTGGCTAAACCACATTATGCGAAAGTGTTAGAGGTAGTGGTTGGCGATGACCGTAAAAAAGACACCAACAAGAAGATGGTCATTGAATCAGCTCGCTACATGGGGAACTATTACGCTTCCTCTGCTGAAAAAGACAAAACTAAAGTGTTGGACTATTTCCAAATCGTTTACGGTCTTGATCCAAACGATACCCAGGCAAAACAAATTCTAGGAATTAAATAACTTCAGGGGCTTAGGCCCCTTTTTTTATGAGCGATTTTCCGGTCATTTGAACGGGTTGAGGCAATTCCATGAGTGCTAAAACGGATGGTGCAACATCTGCCAAGAGGCCATCTGTTAACCCCTCATTATCGCATCCAATCAAAACACAAGGCACCTTGTTTAAACTATGTGCAGTATTTGGTGTTCCATCCGGGTTTAAGACGTAATCGGCATTGCCGTGATCCGCAATGACTATAAAAGCGTATCCAAGCGGAAGCAGGGTCTCAATGATTTCTTTTAGGTTTTTATCTACCGTTTCTACAGCCTTTACGATAGCATCATAAACTCCGGTATGACCAACCATGTCCGGATTCGCAAAATTTAGACAGAAGAAATCAGGAACGTGTTGTTTCACATGTGAAATCAGTGTTGATGTTACCTCTTCTGCGCTCATTTCCGGCTGTAAGTCATAGGTGGCAACTTTTGGAGAATTAATCATTAACCGTGTTTCATGTTCAAAGTTCTCTTCTCGGCCGCCATTAAAAAAATAGGTTACGTGAGGGTATTTTTCAGTTTCCGCAATACGAACTTGAGTTTTACCATTAGCAGCTAATACTTCGCCTAAGGTTTGCTCTAAATGGTCTTTTTGAAAAACGATGTGCATATTTGAAAATGAATCATCGTAATTAGTCATCGTTACATAGTATAACTCCAAAGGCTTCATATCGAAACCAGCAATTTCACGTTGAGAAAGCACTTCCGCTATTTCTCGCGGGCGATCGGTTCTGAAATTGAAACTAATTACTACGTCTCCAGGTCCGATTAAACCCTCTTGATCACAAAGTATGGGATTGATAAACTCATCAGTAATGCCGTCATCATATGATTTTCGGATGGCTTCAGTGGCAGATTCAATACGTGTGCCTTCCCCGGTTACATAGAGCTTATATGCTTTCTCTACCCGTTCCCAACGGCGATCACGATCCATTGCATAATATCTCCCGATGACGGACGCGATTTTTACGTTCCGGGTTAAACGCTGCTCAAGTGCCGAAACATCTATAATAGCGGATTGTGGATCGCAGTCACGGCCATCGGTGATGGCATGTATGAATACCTTTTTTGCATCCTTTTCTATGCACAGGTCAATCAAGGCTTCTAGGTGATTAAATGCACTGTGAACCCCTCCATGCGAAACTAAACCTAGTAAATGTATCTTACAGTGGTTCTTTGACGCATAGTCAAATGCATCCAGTAAGGTCTGGTTATTGAAGAAGCTTCGGTCCTGTATTGCATTGTTAATGCGTGAGAGTTCTTGATAGACAATTCTTCCCGCCCCAATGTTGAGATGTCCAACCTCTGAATTTCCCATTTGTCCTGCGGGAAGGCCAACAGCTTCGCCACACGCGATTAGGGTACTGTTCGGGTAATTCAATAAAACCTGATCCATGTAAGGGGTGTTCGAATGATAAATCGCATCTGCTCTCGATTGATCACCAATTCCCCAACCATCAAGGATGATTAATCCTACCTTTTTATTCATTTTGGCAATGTTATAGTAAAGATGGATCCGTGCGGTGCGTTCTCGGAAAAACCGATTTTTCCTTGATGTAATTCAATAAATTGACTGGCGATATAAAGTCCGAGGCCCGTTCCAGGTTTTTCGCGTTTATTTTCATCACCGGAACGGTAAAACTTATCGAAAATAAAAGGTCGGTCAGCCTCGTTGATTCCACTGCCGTTATCCGCCACAGTGATACTGAATTCGGAGCCGCCCTCCTTGAATGAAATATGTACATTGGTGGCGTTATATTTCACGCTATTGTCGACTAATTGAATTACAACACGCTCAAGCATAAAGCGATCAGCTTCAAAAGAGAATATACTAGGACAGCTCATCACAAATGGTGTGTTGTGATAAGTTTCGTGCAATTGCTTTTCAAGGGACTGACTGAATTCAAGGCTATCGATCACATCTCTAAATAATTCGATGCGTTGATTTTCAATGCTTGCGGCATGCAGCATATTTTGAATTAAAGATTCCGATTTTTTATTTTCATCCAGCGCTTTTTCTAGAAACGCACGTATTTGTTCCCCCTCTAATTGGTGCTTAATGATGGTTTGTAAGATAAGCTGCACCGAAGATATGGGTGTTTTTAATTCATGGGTTACAGATAGAAGGAAGTTCGATTGCCTTTGGTGCAATGATAACTCACGATTCATACTTAATTGATACCTCCAAATGCCGTAGATGAGTATGAGTAGAAAAACACTACCCTCGCCAATTACCATCGTTGCCTTCTTTGGGTTTTCAATAATAAGCATGTACCCCCACCATAAAAACTGAAGCACAATGTAGGTAGACAAAAGGGCTAAGAAGTATGTGGGTCTATTTTTTTTGGAAATGGTTGTCATAGGTCCATAAATGTACGGAATGTTAGCTTTTTAGCTTGGATCATCGGTATAATTTCATGCAGGAGCGTTTCGATACGGTCTTCTGTTTTTTGACTATCATGAAAAACCATGATGTCGCCGGCCTTAACTCCATTGGCAGCAACGATGATTTGTTGGTTGCTAATGCTGCGATTGTAATCTCTACTCAGCCACGACCACATAATGATTTGGTAGCCCCGCTGCTTTAATGCGCGAATGCAAAATGGATTTATTTTACCGTAAGGAGGGCGAAACAGTCTTGATTCAAAAATTTCGCCGGTCGCATCAACAGACCTTAAATATGATTTTCTACCCGTTTTCCATCCTTTTTCATGTGCAAAGGTGTGATTGCCAATGCAATGCCCTTCTTTTTTTAACGCCTCAATGAGTTCAGGATAAGCTTGGGCGTTTTTACCCACACAAAAAAAGGTGGCCTTAATGCCATATGTATTTAAAATATCCAAGACCTTTTGGGTAACGATTGGATGTGGGCCATCATCGAAGGTGAGATACACGTGAGGACTCTTCTTTACTTCCCAATTAAATTGAGGGAACAGCAATTTCATCCATGTATATCGCCAAATAACCCACCACATCTTATTGCATCATCGGGAGCGTCGTATTCGGGGTCTCGTTCGTTGACTCTGGGGCCTCTGTTTTAGGTAAGTAGCCATAATGTTCACCAATGGCTCTTAAATTCCCCATCAAGGATTCGTACCGTTGGCCATACACTCCAATGCCCATTCTAGCATCTTCTCCATCGTCATTTCCGAGCGCAATCAATTTTGAAGTCATACTCGGCATAATTTTTTTGTAAACACGATCCAGGCTCTTTTTCAATCGCTTACCAAACGCACTGTTTTCCGCATCAACCTTAGGGTCTTCTAGGGTGGAATACATTTTAAAGATGGCATCGGTAACAGCAAATAGGTCTGCGGTGTTTTGAACGTTTGTACTGATCTCCGCAGCGGTGAATTCGTAAAAATTAAGAATGCTTTCGTATTGGTCCATAAGTTTATTGCCCAAGGCGGCTCCTTTGCCGTCGGCTTTACATAAATAATAAAGTTGGACATGCTCATTTAGGTTTCCACTGGATTTTGCGCGAATTTCTTGACCACCGTACATGTACCCGCGATTGTTTTGATTATAGGTTAGCATATTCATGGGGTCACATGCGTTTACTTCGGTGAAATCCATCACCGTCCCAGCCGGCATTACTTCTATCGATTTATCTAGCAGATTAATGGCCTTTTTGGCATTGTTTTGAAGATAAAATTGCTCCGCTAAAATCAGGAAATTAGCCCTGTATTGCGTGGTATGTCTTCTGGCATAGTAATCGGTTAGTACCGATGGGTTAGCCATATCACCATATTGAAATACATTGAATATAGTTCGGTACATTTCGTTTCGATCATAGAAATCTGTAATGGCCGTTTTTAACGGACTTAAGACATACGCAAGCCCTACTTGTTTTACCCATCCACCATTTAATAAGGCTAGAGAGAACGAGGACCCGCGATTACTTGAAAAATAAACACCTCGTTTCCAGTCATTGTTGGCTACAATATCCATCATCATAAGTTCATCACGAGTTAAATACCGGTCTTGATCTTCATTAAATGCAAATTCAATCTCCTTGGCACATTGGCTTACCTGTCCTTTCGATATAATTGCCGACGCTAAGGCATTGGTTGTATTAACCGGCAAATAAAATTTACTAGAAGGGAAAAAATAAATATGGTTTCCATCGCGATCAACGATGAAGTTTTCATCTTGGTGAACAAATTCCATGGCATCCTTTAGGTCAACACTCATCCAAGGCTTTTCAAATTCATCAAAGAGCGTTTGTAATTCTTTTGCCGCACCGTCTTCAATTTTTATTGAACCTTGCTGTACACTTTGGAAGATTTGGTTTATTCCCGTGAATTTCCCAATAATATTCGTGGATAGATTTACCGTATCGGTAGAGGTGATTTGATTCCAGATTTTATCGAACGCAATCTGTAAATCAGGCTGTGTTACGGAAAAGGAAGATCGTAAAGCACCCATCTTTCCGTTAAAATAGTTAACGACTTGTGACGCAACGGCCTTGTTTTTCTTTAGCCTCATGTCGATAACTTTTCTCAACAGGGCTTCATCGTTACTTAGACCAATAAGCTCTAGCAAAGGAAGGAAATACACTTGATCGGTATTTCCTGCGAACATTAAGATTTGATCTTCTCTGTATTCAATAGGTAGCGCATCTGAATCATAGGCTTTCATTTTCATCTGATTGGTATACCAGTCGGTTCCCATGAGTGAAAGGTTACAAACACGAACATCGGTTCGTTTCCCTTCAACTTCTTGTAAGTACCACAAGGGGAAGGTATCATTATCTCCATTGGTGAATAAGATGCCATTCTTTTTACAAGAATTCAAATAGTTGTATGCTAAATCGCGTGCAGAAGTTTTTCCACTGCGGT
>CANMTO010000065.1 GCA_947500755.1 Flavobacteriales bacterium | reverse complement strand
CGTCTAACGAAAACTCGTTCTCAAGCCACGGAGTTAATTTCAAAAAAGAAAGTGCTTTGTAATAATGTTCACACTAAAGCAGCAAAAGAAATTAAGGTGGGGGACATTCTTTCTTTACAAAAATCTAACGCATGGTTTTCCTATCGCATCCTCTCTTTGACGGATAAACGAATTGGGGCACCCTTGGTGATTTCATTTATTGAAGACATTACACCAGAGGAAGAACGCAAGAAATTATCTGATTATATAGCATCTCAAAGGTCTTACCAACAATTTGGCACCGGTAAGCCAACAAAAAAAGATCGCCGCCATATCGCTAGTTTTCTTGAAGAAGATCCGAGCTCAAATATCGACTTCTAACATTAAATTAACATTTTGTTGTATCTTTGGTAAGAATGAGATACCAAAACAGGCTAATCGTTGGGGGCTTTTTTTTCCTTTTGTTCTGGTTTAATCTAGCCGAAGCTCAAGGATTTCAAGTAAATTTTCAAGGCCAAAAACAACAGGGAATGGGTTGCGCAGGATCGGCCTTGGTGCAAGACGCATCCACCTTGTTCTTTAACCCCGCAGGCGCTTCCTTCGTTTCAAAGTCGCAAGTGAACCTCGCAATCACCCCGATTTTCGGAAATGTAATGTATGTGGATTCGGTGACCAATGAAATGTATAGAACAGAGAATCCGGTGGGTACGCCGCTTAATTTTTATGCCTTAATAAAGCCTAAGCGTTTTCATCGCCTTGCCTATGGATTATCTGTTACCACACCTTTCGGTAGCACGGTGCAATACGAGCCGGGTTGGATCGGGCGATTTGCAATTACACGGCTTTCCATGAAAGTATTTCACATACAGCCTACGGCCTCTTTTAAAATAACAGACAACATAAGTATTGGTGCAGGATTCGTTTTTTCACCAGGAAGTGTTAACCTGCAAAAAGATTTACCGGTCCAGTTTAATGATGGCACGTTTGGACACGCTGAAATTTCAGGTGCCGCCATGGGATATGGATATAATCTTGGTGTATATTATAACCCTGGAGGCTTTTTGAGTGCTGGATTGTCTTATAGATCCGGAATTAATATGTCGGTATCTGATGGTCAAGTTGATTTTACCGTACCTGAAGGGTTGGCGCCGAATTTTCCAAATGGATCGCTTTCAGCATCGCTTGCTTTGCCTTCAGTAACAACCCTCGGATTGAATATAAAACCTAAAGCGTCTTGGAACATCGTGGCAGATATTAATTATGTTGGCTGGAATACCTATGATACCTTGGCCTTTGATTATGCAACGAATACAAGTTCGCTTGAAGATACCAAATCGCCAAGAATGTACAAGAATATTTTTGCGTTTAGAGGAGGCATTCAATATGCTGTCTTTGCTAAAGATAAGGTCTTGAATGTTCGATTTGGAGGCGGCTTTGGGTTTTCTCCAGTGCCAACAGGTTATCTAACACCGGAAACTCCGGATGGCAATAGGGCCTATTTTACCTCAGGGATTTCTTATGAATTCAATAAGCGTTTTAGTCTCGATGCATCGATTTATGCCACAAAAATAACACGAGCGGACACGAATTTGGAAACACAATTAAGCGGAACATTTACCACCATTGCTTGGGCCCCGGGGATTGGAATTAATTATAATTGGTAATGAAAAGACAGTATTTATATATCCTTTTTGTATTGCCTTTATTGATGGCGTGTAAACCGAAAGCTCCAACCCATGTGGTTGATGCTGGAACCGCTGATTTTACAAAATTCATTGCGATTGGCGATGGTCACACAGCGGGTTATATGGATGACGGATTGTCCTTAGATGGCCAAAGAAATTCATTAGGCGCGATTCTTCAACAACAGTTAATGATGGTGGGCGCACCAGCGTTAGAAATGCCTTGGATGTCCGAGCAAAATATTGGGTTAAGCGTTAATGGACTTTCACGCTTAATCTTAGGATATAAAACCGACTGTCAAGGCATTAGCTCACTTTCTCCGGTCAGAGTTAGTCTACAAGGGGAGACATCAGCGCTCGCATCAAGCGCTTACAATCCCTCGAAAAAACATTCAAATTTTGGGGTGCCAGGCTTTCGAATGATTGATATGGTTTCAACGGCTTTTGGGAACATTAATCTTCCTCAACACAATGCGTTTTTTGCAAGAATGTCAAAGGATCAATTTAACCTCCCCGGTTCAGGCAACTATTCATCCGTTCAAGAAAACATTTTTGATGGAGGGTCTCCTACATTTTGTAGCATTTATTTGGGAATCGAGGATGTGTTGCCGTATGCAAGAAGTGGCGCAACACAACATCCGATGTCTCCACTTGCTGGTTTTCCTGGCCTTGGCTTCGAAGAATCTTTAACCCAATTGTGTGAGCAGCTGTCTAGTCAAAATGTAAAAGCGGTCTTAGCTACCATTCCGAATATCAGCGATTGGCCATTTTTTAACACGATTCCTTATAACGGGTTGACCTTAGACGCAGAGAAAGCCGCCTCATTAAATCAAATTTATAACCCCATTGGAATTTCATTTGTGGTTGGCGCCAATCCTTTTATGGTTGTGGATCCTAATGCCGGTATGTTCGGGGTAAGACCTGCTGTTCCCGGTGAGAAAATACTCTTAACGGCCCCCTTAGATTCGGTGAAATGCAATCAAATGGGCTCCATATTTCCGTTTAGAAATGAATTCGTTCTTACAACAGAGGAACTTGCGACAATTCAACTTCGAATCGAAGCGTTTAATGCGGTAATTAGGCAAAAAGCAACTACGTACGGCTTTGCTATAGTGGAAACCGGAGGTTTTTATGATAAATTAACCACAGGATTCGCCTATAATGGCGCAACGCTTTCTGCAAAGTTTGTTTCCGGAGGCGCATTTTCCTTAGATGGAATTCATTTGAACCCCAGGGGAAATGCCTTGTTAGCCAATGAATTTATCAAAGCAATTAATAAAAAGTTTACCGCAAAGATTCCTTTAATTAACGCATTGAATTACAATGCGATTTTATTCCCATAACCTATGAAAAATTTATACGCTTATTTAGTTGTTTCGTTTGCACTGTTAGTAACAAGTTCATTCGCTCAGCCCTGTCAAAACGGACGCTATGCCACTGAAGTGTTCCCTAATCACACCTTAACAAGTAATATCACATATGGTGCAAACACCACGTTTTCTGGTGCCAATAACTCACTAAAACTGGACTTTTACGAACCGACCGGGGATTCTGAGCTTAACCGTCCGCTTATTATTTGGGTGCATGGAGGTAGTTTTTTAGGAGGGTCAAAAACTGACCAAGACATGACGGTATTATCGCAGCGTTTTGCGCGCAAGGGATACGCGTGCGCTTCAATAGATTACCGCCTTGGGTTTTTTCCTATAGATTCAGCGAATGCAGTAAAAGCAGTGGTTCGTGCAGTGCAAGATTTAAAAGCAGCAATCCGCTTTTTTTATAAAGACAAACAAACTACAGATACCTATCACATTGACACCAATTTAATTTATGTTGGGGGTAGTTCGGCAGGAGCAATTACCGCATTGCATGTAGCATATTTAGATAATATTTGTGAAATTTCTGATTATCTGAATCAAGCAACGATCAACCAGTTAGGGGGCTTGGATGGAAATAGTGGTAATCCAGGATATTCTTCTTCAGTTCAAGGGGTAATTAATTTATGTGGTGCCTTGGCGCAGTATAGTTGGCTTGAAGCGGGCGATGTGCCGATGGTTTCTATTCATGGTACAGCGGACGGCACAGTAAAATATAACCGTGGAATTGTAAATCCAGGAACGGCATTAATGTATTTAGATGGAAGCCGCATGCTCCATGAGCGCGCATGTGCTGTAAATGTATCAAGTGAGTTTTATACGTTCTCGGGGGCGGGTCATGTCCCTTACATTGGCAACAATGCATACATGGACACTACCGAGCGTTTCATTCGGGATTTCTTAGTTACTCAATTAGGCTGTAACGAAGCACCGCTTCAACTCGCAAACACTCCGTTACAACAAGCAATTCTTTATCCAACGTTCTATTGTGATGGAACGGCCGTTGATGAGCTTTGTCTTGCAGGGATTGAAGAGTCGCCGGAAGATATGGACGTATCGCTTTACCCAAATCCAGCTGCGGATTACTTAACCCTTGTTGCGCATGACGCGTTATTTAATGAACTAATCATTATGGATTTACAAGGGCGTATTATCGTTAGCCACAAAACCCAAGATACAACAGTAGATTTGGATTTAACCGGGTTAAACCCAGGAAATTATCTCGTTAATATTCTATTATCAAATGGAAAATCGGGAACTAAATCAGTGATTGTTCGTTAATTTTGTTAATTGATTCCAAATAGTTTTTCATTATGAAAATAGTATCGTTTTTATTTTTTTCTGCATTTTCCATGGTGGGTTTTGCTCAGACTTGGAGTGGCGAAGTGGCGCAGATTTTTTACAATAAATGTACTTCTTGCCACCACACAGGAGGAATTGCACCGTTTTCATTAACTACATATCAAGAGTCTTCGCCGATGGCGGCATCGATTTATGCGGCAATTTCTCCCGGGGCGGCGCATCAAATGCCCCCTTGGCCACCGGACAATAATTATCAGCAATATTTGCATGATAGAGCACTAACTGCTGCTGAAAAGACCACACTGTTGAATTGGCTCAATAATGGATTTCCGGAGGGGAATTCTACGCAAACACCGCCTCCTCCAGTGTATAATGCTGGTTCTGTTTTGGGAGCAGGAGACCTCATGGTTAAAATGCCTAATTACATCTCAAATGCATCGATTCAATCGGATGATTACGTATGTTTTTCCGTTCCCACGAACCTAACAGAAACAAGAATTATTAAAGCGGTAGAGGTAATTCCTGGCAACATGGAAATCGTTCACCACGCATTGGTGTATATTGACCATAATGGGGTTGAATCAAACAACATAAGTGGGTTCTGTTCAACTCCGAGTTCCCCTTCTACCAAACTCCTGTCGGCCTATGTTCCGGGTGCTGCACCGTTGATTTTTCCTTCTGCAGCGCCATTGAAACTTGGTGTTGATATTGGACCCGGTTCAAAAATATATTTTGCCATGCATTATCCGAATGGCAGTTCGGGGATGCTAGATAGCACGAAAGTCATCTTACATTTTTACCCACCAGGAACCACCGGAGTAAGACAAGTGTCTGCTGATCCAATTATTGCCGATTATAATTTTGTTCTACCAGCTAATCAAATTACAACCCTTACCGCACAATATCCAAACAATGGAGGAGTTCCAATAGCGGTTTCTGCCTTATCCGTGATGCCCCACATGCACATGTTAGGTCAATCCATTAAGTCCTATGCCTTGGCTCCCAATAATCTAGACACCCTTAAACACATTAATATCCCGAATTGGAACTTCCATTGGCAAGGGTTCTACACCTTTTCTAATTTGCAAAAAATTCCAGCAGGCTATAAATTTAAAGGCGAGGCGGTCTTTAATAACACCTCAAACAACCCGTTTAACCCAAATACACCGCCACAAAATGTGCAATTCGGGGAAAACACCACCGATGAAATGTTCATAGTTTATTATCACTACCTATTGTATCAACCGGGTGATGAAAACTATAATCTAAGTGAACTAGTGACTGCAAGCCTATCAGAATATCCGGAAATAAATAACTTTGGTGTCAAAATCTATCCCAACCCCTTAAATGACGGGAACTTAACCTTAGAATTTAATGAGCCTTTAACGGCAGGAGCTAAAATATATATTTACAATGCGCAGGGTAAATTAGTCAAGGATTTATCTGCGGCATTAGAAAACAATAGTTCAAAAATAACGTGGAACGGCGAAAATCACGATAGGTTTAGCTGTCCATCAGGGTTATATTACGTTTCAATTAATCAAAACGGACGATTTTATTCGGCGAAGCTTATTAAACAATAAGAAGTTGTAGAATCTAAGGGTTTTCTTTACTTTTGCGTCCATAATGGTCTCGTGGCCGAGCGGCTAGGCACCGGTCTGCAAAACCGTTTACTCCGGTTCGAATCCGGACGAGACCTCAAAAGCCCGTGAAGGCGGGCTTTTTTATAAATTATTATTTCAAAGAGGGCTTAGATTTTCCAACGGCGAGCATAATTTATAAGGGTTCTGACTTCTTGAATTCGGAGGTAATTAAACATCCCAAATCGGTGTTTTACGGTTAAATTCAATGTTAAGATTCTGTTCCCTTTTGTTTATTAATTGGGAACACAAAAATCTTTTTTTATATTTGGCCCACAATCTTAAACTTAAAAAAACAGTTCATCATGAGTAAGACGAAAAACAATGGAGCAAAAAAGACCGCTGGAGGATTTTCAGCGATTGTTGCATTTTTAGCTATGG
>CANMTO010000064.1 GCA_947500755.1 Flavobacteriales bacterium | reverse complement strand
ATATTTTGTTATCCCTTGGTGCCGGGTTTGGGGTGTTTTTAGTGGTGAGTCGAATTAATACCCCCAACTAGTCAAATAGTTGCGCTGCATTCGTGTCAAAATACCGGATGCGCTGTTGAACTGGTCGCTGATTTAAATGTGGAGGGATCAAGCTAAATAGCTCTGTAAATTCATTACTAAACTGCTCGTAAGTTAGATTTTGATGAACTTCATCAAATTGTAAGGCATCTAATACCGTGTGAATTATTATTTTACGTTCCCAACCTATGTGTTTGTGGGCTAGTTGTATGGCGTATTGCACCAACCATTGCCAGTAGATTTCATCAAAACCCACATGAAAATACCTGTAAAACAAATAATAACAACGATATCTTATTTGTGGGTATACGTGGATTTGGTCTAGCGAATCTTGATTCACGCGTAATTGTACATAAAGTCTATCGCCCAATGCATCCAAGGTGCTAACATTCTTAGTGAAGAAATAGTGCCTTAACAATAAACAATTGGCGAAGATATAATCTTGTAAACACTGCAGCGATTCATCTGGATGAATGTTTTGAAGGTAAAGATGTAATCCATCTTCGTAGTGTTGTAGTTTAAACTGCGGGTCTGCGAAGTATTCAAAAAAGGATTCTCTAACGATCGGCAATGCATGGAATTCTTTATAAAAATCAGTCGTTGAATCTGGGTTTCGATATAAGGCTGCATAAATTTCTTCTCCTAAGATTAATTTCTTTTCAAAAGAAACATCCGAAGGAAATTGATTGAAAAAACTCCGCAAGGCATCAAATGATTTTATTAGAATGCAGTGATACAAAATACTGTAGGGTTCGGAATCAAATGAATCAGAAAATACGCCACTCTTTATTCGGAATGTAAACAACTCATGAATATGATCCTCTAATTCAAACCAAGATGGGTACCCAATAAATTCTGCTAAAATTTCCAAGGTTTGTACATACGGTGAATTGATGTTTTTTTCCCATAGAAAAAGCCTATAAACCGTGCTTTCAGAAATCATCTTACCCGTCTTTTCCGTAATAACCACCGCCGCTTGCTTGCAATCCGGTTTGGTCTGAATCCGATAACTTAAAGCATCTTCCAATTTCATTTTAAGCGCATTTAATACGGCTTGTGAAATACGGAACTTAGGTTTTGGCATTAAATCTTTTGTAAACGTTAGTATCGTTGTTTATGCAAAATAAAAAATTTAAACCGACAATTGGGGTCACAAATGGTTAAATTTGAGTAAAAACATATTTTACCCTATTATCTCATAAATTTTAGTAATTTGTAATATACAATGCCTAGCATCTGATAATGTTACTTATTTCGATATATCTTTTACTTGTAATTAGCATCACATTCTTTCAATGGAAGAATGTAAACGGATCAATTTTTAAATCCAACCAAAAAGTTCCTTGGTGGATTTCCGGCTTGTCCTTGTATATGTTATTTCTATCGGTGGATCAAGGACAATTGATTTCTGGGATCATTGCCGAACATGGAATGCAAGGCATGTGGATGATTTGGGCGGGTAATCTCGGGGTTTTTGTAGTACCGCTTGTATTTGCACCGCTGTGGCATAAACTCAACTTAGCTACCGACAATCAATTCATATTATTTCGATTTCCTGGTAAAGCAGGCGTATGGCTACATCGATTTCGAGCCATTTATGTGGGAGGATTGGTTGTGACCTTAGCGGTGAGTTTTCATTTAATTGGATTTGCTCGAGTAATTCAGGTTTTTTATGGACTTTCTCCAGGACAAAGTACCTGTATCGCGGGTGGTATCATGCTATTATTTACCATCAAGAACGTACTCGACATCAAACTCAAACTGGATGTGCTGCACACCGTCCTATTTATTATAAGTTTTTTCGCAATTGTTTTCTTTGTTGGAAAGGCATTCATTTTCGAAAAAGATTGGATGAAATTTTTGGTGGAGCACCCTGCCAAACGGAGCTTAATCCCTACCGATTCATCGGCGTGGTTTTCCATGTTTATTTACCTTGGCGTGCAATGGTGGAGTTGTTACTTATTCGATGGTGGTGGAGCTGAAACCTCGCGTTTTACGGCAGTAAAAACCCCAAAAGACGCTATTAAAGCAGGACTCTCACCGATCTTAATCTCCTTTTTACTTGGTTTTTTTATGGTAATTCATGTGGTGGCTTTACTGGGCTATTCAGAACATAGCATGTCGGGTGAACTCGCCTATGTTAGTTCCCTGTTTAATCTGTTACCCTCTTATAGTAAAGACATCGTGTTTTTAGGATTCTTTGCCATGTTTATAACCACCGCGGAATCACTCTTGAATTGGGGAGCTTCCTTTTTAGTCATTGATGCATGGAATGGCTGGTTAAATCCCAATAAGAAGCGAAAGGAATATCGCTCTTTTTCCATATTTATGATGCTTGTATTAAGCGTGTTATCTGTTATTGTGGCGC
The DNA here is from genome assembly GCA_947500755.1 of Flavobacteriales bacterium. Classification (GTDB taxonomy): domain Bacteria; phylum Bacteroidota; class Bacteroidia; order Flavobacteriales_D; family Crocinitomicaceae; genus UBA952. The sequence goes on along the minus strand of CANMTO010000064.1, from coordinate 4,109 downwards.
TTAATGTGTCGAATTTATTGGAATTAATTAAAATTACCTTTTCGATTTCTGCCGGAGTAGCTCCTGTATTTATACTGCGCTGGGTTTGGTTTCGAATCAATGCTTGGTCACAGTTAACTGCTATGTTGAGTTCCGGAGTCTTCACCTTGACTTATCCATATCTCCACGAAAACACTCCATTAAGGGAATTGCCCATGGAAGAATCGAGAATTTTAGTAGTAACCTTACTTACTACAATAACTTGGATTACTGTTACCTTAATCTCAAGCAATCAAACCAAAACCGTTCAAGAAAATTTGATTACAATCATAGGGTCTAGAAAACAGATGATCTATCGCTTGAGCATGGCCCTTTTGCTCGGAATAACATTAACGTACTGCACCTATATCATTTGGCATATAATCCTTGGATAGTGGCTAACTTGCAATTTTATATTCCCTCACCCATGCGTATATGATTGCACGTTCTATTGTGTTACACGATCGATTATATTGTCCTTTTTTCTGAATTATTCGATTGCGATTTAATTCAATCGTTACACACCGTATCTCCTCTGTTTCTTCTTGCTCATTTACCCTTAATTCCCTCAACGAAAAAATAAACGAGCCATTCTGCAAGCAATGTGATGTGTAAAGACCAACACAATGTTTTAGGGCTGCCCCTTCTTCCATTAATTCTTTATTGGTTTTTAACTGCTTGATTATATATTGTTTACCTTGTTTTTCATGCGAATAGGAACTGATGCCGTAATCAGGAAGTTTAACCAGCCCCTGATGCCCAAAGCGTTTAGCAATATTCAATTCAGCGTGCCATGCTTCGACATCCTGCTGTAAATTCCGGAGTTTCTTTTTTGAGAAATCAATCGTCCGATTTAAGGTAAACACTTGGTAGCGAATGTAATCAAAGAGCTCTCCAATTCCTCCCGTTTCAACACGAAGTCCTTGCCGATGCAAGAACATGGCTGTTTTAATCCAAAATTCGCTTTCGTCAACATTACGTATAAAGCGATGCACATATAAAACGTAATTCAAGTCCCCTGTATGTTCAAATAAGGCCGTTTTTATTAATCCATCCGTTACCGTTCCCTGAATGGAAGAATCATCAAATGAACCAGGCAAGGTATTAAAGACATGAGCCAATTTCTTAGATACCGTAAATGGCAAATCTTTCGTATACACTAAATTACCTCCTCGAATTAATTCATTAAGCCATTGTTCCTCGCTGTAAGAAAGCTTTCCGCTAATGAAATTGCGCGTAAAATAAATTGATATTCCCCAAGATCTGAAAAGGTCTTCAATGAGGATGGAAGAATACACATGGAACCTATAAAAATCAAGTGCTTTTCCCTGCCATTTAGCCTCGAATTTTTTATTAATTACTACATAATCAACTTTTTCAAAAACGGATGGGTTTATACGGTAGATGCCGTATAGCGCATTTAAGGTTAAAAAACTCAAGGTATATAAACGTTCTATGGTAATATACTCATAGAGCTGAATTATGAACGCAACGAACTGTTCCCCTTCTTCCAAAAATATCTTTTCGTTTAAGCGCGGAACTAATTCAATACATAAAAACTCATATGCCGCGGGTGATGCGTTTTGTTTCTTTAAATAAGTAAATAATTGAAAGAGCTTTTTAATCTCGATGGGCTCAGCCCAGTTAATTTGGTGACCTAGTATATTTGCCCCTAACTCATAACGCTGTAAACACGAATAAATACCATCCGGTGTATTAGTTAAAACAAACCTAAAAAGGATGGAAAACCGCTCGGTATTTTCAGTATTCAATAATTTTTTTGATAATGAAACCAGCAGATTTAAGGTTGTTTTTTTACGTTCGAACGTATCCTTTGCATTTAAAATTAAATGCTGTATCACCAGATCCCAATAAACGGTTGAATCAACAAGTTTTGAAGAGCCCAGTTTCTTTGAAAGATAAATCAAACATGAAAACACCACCTTATTCCTTGAGTATCTTTTAAAAAGTTCCAAGGACGTTGATGAACTTAATAACGGGATTGTTGACCCCTCATACATCGATTGTAATTGAACAAAAAATGGAACTTCAGAAAGGTTCGTTTCACCCTTGATGGCTGCACGAATTCCGTTGCGATAATTTAAAACGCGTTCCTCTTCTCGGTTTAATGTAAGGCGAAGGTTATTTCCATGAAGTAATAGCTCCCGATTTAAGGATAAAAAAAATTGTTTCGACATGTTCTTTAGGAATAGAGTCGTTTCTACGGAAAACTATCCGCTACATAACATCTCACCTAACTTATTACCTGAACTAACGAATGGTTTACTCAAGCACCTTACTCCTCTTTCCAAAGCAGGCCGCGTGATTTTGTATAGGGAATTGGAACTAATGCTAATTGCTCTTCGATTCCATAAAACGTGGTAAGCATTTGTTTAATTCGGGATGAAACCCCTGTAAATTCTTCCTTCACAGCAGCCAAATTCGAACGATGCGTATTGGTTACGCCCGCAGTATTGTCATACAACATATACTCCACCATACCTAAGCGTCCTGTCATACTCGGTGCTGATTCAAATTCATGTTTAGTTAATAATTCATCGCCATACATGATAAGCTTACAAGAATCTAAACCAAGACTCAAGGCCTTTACTTCTTTTAACAAACGAACATCGGTATTCGGATAATTTAACAACGCGGTTTCCACCAAGCCAAGCTGCGTACTAAATTCCTGAATGATTTCTCCTACGCCACTTACTTTTCTGCTCACTTCCGCCACTTCTTTTCTAAAAGCATTCAGTTCTTCAGGATTTTTTGCCACCAAGGATTGATTATTCAATGCCTTAATATTAAATGGATGCTGCTTCACCAAGGTGTCGATTCCTTGATTACTCACCAAATAAACATCCAAGATATACGCGCCAGAAGGCACTAGAAATCCATTATTGCCCCCATTGACAGTCGTGGTTGGATTGCTTCTTAAATTCCACGTTACACGAGAAATACCCTTAGCAGGCGTTGTGGTAAAACGCTTAATCTCTTTACCTGCGTCATTAGAAATAGCCCAAATACAAGTGGCTTTTGTTTCCTGAAGTTCTGCGCGCAATTCATTCATCGATGGATATTTCACTTCTTTTTTATCTTTTTCAAGCGCCTTCTCTTTTTCTTGACGTTTACTTTTCATCGATGCCATGCCCTCTTTAAGATACAGATTGAACACTGCCCCAAAGGAAGGATTCTCCGATGCCCACATGTTATGCCCCTGAAATCCTGTTCCTTCCAATCCGAGGGGATCAGCCGGAACGTACAACAAGGCGTTTTCCGTTTCAAACAGGTGCGCTTTTTTATTCAGAACCTCTGTAGTTAACCCACGAAGCGGACTGTAGTTATCCAATACATAAAATCCCCGTCCAAAGGTCGCTGCTACCAAATCACACTCCCGCTCTTGGATTTCTAAATCATATACGGCAATGGTTGGCAAGCCACTGAGTTTTGTCCAATGTTGACCTTCGTCGGTGGTAAAATATGCCCCAAACTCTGTTCCAACAAAGAGTAAATTGGGTGTTTTGAAATCTTGCTTGATGCAATAAACCGTTCCGCGTTCTGGTAAATTACTTGAAATGGAGGCCCAAGTAACACCACAATCTGACGACTTAAACAAATACGGTTTGAAATCCCCCTTACGCTGGTTATTAAATGCCGCATAAACCACTTGATCATTAAATCGTGATGCCGTCAACATATTCACCCGAGTTTGAGCCGGCACCCCCGGAATGGCATCGATCTTTTTCCAATCCTTGCCCTCATTTTGTGAAACTTGGATTAATCCGTCATCTGTACCCGCAAAGAGCACTCCTTTTTTTAGTGGTGATTCGTCCAAGGCTACCACATTACCATACACGGTAGTAGAAGCATTCTTCATGACTGCATCAATGCTCCAAACCTGCCCCATCACAGGAAGTTTATTGCGATCCAATTGTCGCGTTAAATCTGGTGAAATTTCGGTCCAATCATCTCCTTTATTGGTAGACTTAAATACCTTATTTGCAGCGAAATATAAGGTAGATGCATCATGTTTAGAGACGAGCAACGGCGCATCCCAGTTCCAACGATACCCGGGCTGACCTTTAGCT
>CANMTO010000063.1 GCA_947500755.1 Flavobacteriales bacterium | reverse complement strand
GCCAGCACCCAACTGAATGTCGCACCCTCGATTTCAGCCCATGTGGATGATTCGATTGACCTGGAAGATCGCAATGCAATCGAAGACTTATTGAATGGACTCTAATGAATAAAGAAGATATTTTATCGATTGTTCCCCTGCTCCCCGCGCAACAGTTCATGCTCAGTGCGAGCCTAAAAGGAAAACCATCGGAATATATTCAACAATTAGTTTTTGAAGTCCGCGACACTGATTTTGAAAAAACATCACGTGGGATTGCAAGTTTGATTGATACCTATGAGTGCTTGAGAGCCCATATATTATACGAAGGCCTGAAGCAAGCCGTATGGGTAAGCCTAAAACATTCAAAACCTCAAATAACCTCTTGTCAGTGCACCGAATCGGCCATAAGTCAACACATCCTTTCCATCAGAAATAAGGGATTCGATTTACAAAAAGAACCGGGACTAAGGTTCGATTGGTTTGAAACGCCGGACCAATCCGTCCTACTCATTACTAACCATCACATTTTATTTGATGGGTGGGGAAGACAGCAACTTTTAACAGATTTTATTCAACTGTTGTCGTCACCGAACCTCTTTTTACCACAACGAACCATTAAAGCATGGTACGACGGGTGGAAAGCACTTAACCATGAAATGGCTCAAGCAGCCTACCAATCATATTTGCTACCCTTCGAATCGGTTGCCCAACTGACCGAAATTGGTGCTGGCTTGGAGGGGCTTTCAGAACATTCCACGAAAATCTCCCTTCCTGTGATTCGGGAATTCGCGCAATCGCTTGGATTAACGCAGGCAGAATATATCAATTTCACTTGGAGTTGTTTCATTGCCGGCTGGACTAATAATCCAAGGGTTCAATTTGGCGTAGTGAAACAAAACGGACTCATTGAACAAGTTACTCACGGTTTTGGCTTAGCAATTCAAACCTTGCCGTTGCAATTTCAGGCTGCCTTGGATGCTTCCCCCGAAGAACTCATCTCATCCTTTAAATCACGTGAACGGAGCATCGCTTCCTTTCCATATGTAGATATTACCGATTCACAGTTTAATGGGATTTCATTTAATTTCTTAATCGCTTTTGAGAATTACCCGTTAACGAAACAACTCGATGCGGCGGCTTCCACATTCAAGTTACTAGAAAGTTATGACTTTACGGAATTTCCTTTAAGTCTCGCCATTACGCCGGAAGAAGAAGCGCTTCTTTTTCAATGGCATTTCAATCCATCCATACACAGCCCTAGTCAAATAGAATCCGTTTCGATGGCCTATATGGACTACCTAACGACGTTCCAGAAACGCTTTGATAAACCCATAAGAAATACCTACCCTTTTAAGACCCAAAACTACCCATCTATTGATGTAGCGAGTTTTTTTGAAGACATAGAACAAGGGCTCATTGCAACTCAACGGGTTGAAACCTATCATACACTCATTGAAGCATTCAAGGTGAATAACACCTCGCGCATATGGATTTATGGCGACAAGCATCCGTCCATGGATCTGGTTATGTTGGCCGCTTTGAAAGCGAATACGACCGTACTTATGGTTAACGAAAAGGAAAGCGATGACTTTATTACCTCGCTTTATGCGCAATGTGCACCCGACGTAATTTTCACTGCCTATCCAGACCATCGGCTCTTATCATATATATCATTAGACACGCTGGATCTTAGCTCGATTTCTCCTGCTAGCCAAAAAATAAATCCCGAGGTTGCTTTGGCAATTTGTACTTCAGGAAGTACCGGAACGCCTAAGGTGGTGCAATTATCTATAGCAAACCTTGTTTCATTCTTGAATGCGTGGAAAGAAAAACTTCCCTGGCGAGCGCAGGAACATTTTGGCGTTATTGCCCATCCTGCCTTCGATATTGGGGTTGCGGAGCTCATCTTCCCCCTATGGCAAGGTTGGAAGAGCACCTTAATCACAAAGGAAATATTAGCCAATGCGGATGAACTGATTCGGACATTTGATGAAATAACCGCATTTCATATGGTCCCTACCTTGTTGGCTCAATGGATAGACACTGTTCCAAGCGACCAAAAACCACGCATCATTATGACTGGCGGTGACCGGGTACCACCAAGCATTCAATCCAGCCTGAAACGTAAATTTCCAGCAGCAATCCTCTTTCAATTTTACGGTCCTTCGGAATGTAGTGTCCTAACCAGTGGCTTTGAAAACAAGGGCCAATTCCCCCAGGAAACACTGCCTCTTGGTACACCATTCTCCAATGCAAGCATCCATATTGTTACCCCCGAATTGAGGCCTTGTTCTCCGTTTGAGGAAGGAGAAATAGTAATTTCTGGCCCTGCGGTAGGTCTTGGATATGCCAATGAAACATCAGAGGCATTCTTTACGGTCAATGATGAACCCGCCTATAGAACGGGAGACCGTGGTCTTGTCGATACGGATGGGCACCTGTACTTTAGAGGAAGAACGGATCAACAAATTAAAATAAATGGACAACGCATCGAATTAACGCGAATTGAACAAGCATTAATTCAATGGTCAAAAATTGAACGGTGGTGTATCGTATACAAGGCTCCCATGCTTTCCGCATTTTACCTTGGGAACGCTGAACAGCTTCCGCCTAAAGATGGCTTGTTTGCGCTTCTTCCTGCCTATGCAATCCCCCAGCTCATCGAAGGATTGAACGAATTTCCGACCAATAAAAACGGAAAAATAGATCACGGCACCTTGGGCCTTCACGTCGATCGTTTGGTAGCGAATCAACCGGTTAAAACCTTAGCTGTAGAATACCTCGAAATCTTTGAGGCCATATTCCCAGGACGCAAAATTGATGCAACGCTCGGGTGGTTTGCCAATGGATTTAATTCCATTGACGCGATGAAACTAAGCGGGAAGATTAAGAAAACACTGGAAAAAAACATACCTATTCAAGCGATATTAACGTGTATGCATCTCGCTCAAATCCCTTCCCTCATGGAGGCAGGTGGATTAGAACAATCCATTCCCATTACCCCAGGAATGAAGGTGCATGAAGCTGCTGCTCGCATGTTTTTTCTATCGGAAAGTGATGCGCAATTTGCTAAAACGTATTGGATCCATAGCGGATTCATTCTGCCTTATGATGCGCACTTTGAAGAATTCTTAAGCGCATGGATAAAGGCGCAAGAAGTATTGGCCCTGCGTGTCGAATCCACAAAGGCAGCCTATTATTGGACCGCTGGGAATATCTCATGTTCACGCCTACAAGCAGATTCATCAGAATCGTTTATAGCTGCGATGGAAGCGAGGGATCATTCTCCGTTTGAGCATTTAATTTATATATATTATACGCCATTAGCCGACGAAATCCTTGTTGGTTTTAGCATTCATCACGGCTTACTTGATGGCTTAGGGACACAACAACTTTTTAGCGCTTTGTTTAAAGACTATACCGCTGATGCGATTGTGCCATTAGTACTGGTTGAACCTGAAACAGAACCTGTGGATGTGCAGTTTTGGAAGCCGTATCTAGAGAACGTTACCCTGCATAAACTTCCCTTTGAACGAATTCAAAAGAACCAAGGCGGCGCGCGCATCAAAATAAAACTTACAGCGAATCAACAGGAAAAACTCCGGGGCTGGAAAGCCGAATTCGCTTGCTCTACCTTTGAAGCGGGGCTCATTGGTTGGAATCGTCATTGGCATCATTATTTTCCTGAATATACCTTTTCAACAGGAATAATAGTTTCCACACACAGTGCATGGAATGACCACGAATTAGTAGCCATGTCTTCTAATAGCTTGCCTTTCGTAGTTCGTACGGATAACCCTCAGGACATTTTAACAGACTGGAAAACGCTGCAACAAAAAGCCAAGCAACCCTTTGCTGACATCGCGGCATTAGAGACCAATAAACAGCACCAAGGCACACCGTTTTTTAATACCAGTTTCGTATATAACCAATGGGAAGCAGAACAAGGAGTCAAACCCTTACACACCACTGCGACTGAATCGGCATTCGATGTTTCCTTAGATTTTATGGAAGAAGGAAACCAGTTATATTTTCAATGGGAATTTAACCCAAGAAAATTCAGTTTAGAAGCCATGCAAGAATTCCACAACAACTATTTTCAAGAATGTGTTGCGGTGGAGGAATATTCAGTTGCCCAAGCGAACTCCTTAACCCAGCAATGGCAGTATGTGGTGGAGCAGTTTGGTGAACGTCCTGCCATCATTCAAGAATCGCTAACGCTTAGTTATGCCGAATTGAATCGAGAAATTCAAGGAATTCAAGCGCAAAACGCTGGCTACAACTCCGGAATTGTACCCTTACTGCTCGAACGAAATCCACATCATATTGCATTTTTAATGGCTTTATTACTGGATGGTATTCCCTTTATTCCGATCGATGCTGAAACCCCAAACGAACGACTGCAACTCATCGCAGCACGTTGTGGTAACCCCATTCATGATGCGAACGAATTACACGTAGTTCGAGGTGAACAGCAAGCAATAGATTCCACGCTATGCTATGCGATTGCAACATCGGGAACTACCGGTGTACCTAAATTAGTAGGAGTTAAACGCAGCGGCTATGAAGCGGCCCTCGTTGCCTGGACCGAGCAATATGAAATTAAAAGTACGGACCGCATCTTGCAATCGGCCTCCTTCTCTTTTGATGTCTTCTTGGGTGATCTTGGTCGTGCATTATTTAATGGTGCTTGCATGGTATTATTAGATGCCTACCAACGAAAGGACCCTCAGTATATGCTCGATGTAATCAAATCAGAGCGCATTACCTTGTTCGAGACCACGCCTCTAGTGGTGCGCTGGTGGATGCAAGAAAAAAGCTTGGATTTACCCAACTTGCGACTGCTAATCGTAGGTTCTGATAGCTGGAAAATTGGTGAAATGAAGGCCTTAATGGACATGATGCCATCTCAAACCAAGGTAATAAGTTCTTATGGCCTATCGGAAACAACCATCGATAATTCCTTTTTCATGTGGCGCACGGAATACCATAGCAATACCGTAGTTCCTATTGGGGAATCCATGCATCATACAACACTTAGCATTTGCACTGAAGCGGGCAAGCCACTTCCCGACGGAATGGAAGGATTGCTGTGTATTGATGGTCCGTGTGTTGGCTTAGGGTATTATCAAGCCCAAGGTTGGAGTCATTCCGAGGGGCCATGGATCACAGCCGATCGCGGCGTAAAGGACGAATTTGGACAATTTCATTTCATAGGAAGAGCTGACAAGCAGGTAAAAATCAGGGGACAACGCCTAGAATTAAACGAAGTGGAACGCATATTCGGCAGCATTCGTTCAAGCATACACTGGGTTGCGTTTTGCTATCAATCCGGATATTCCAGTGAATTAGGAATTGCCTACCAGGGGAACTTAACATCGGAAGAAAAGCAGCAGCTAATCCAGCAACTCGCCTCAAGTTATCCAAGCTATTATGTGCCATCCGCATGGATACATGTAGAGGCATATGAAATGAATCAAAATGGAAAAATAAATGTCAACCCCTTGGTGGATCAAGCAGAAAAGGAGGTTCAACGTGTTGATAGCTTAGCAGTAAACGGCGATGCTTTTGAACGCATGCAGCAACTTCTGAAGCAGCTATTCAATCGAGAGATACAAGCCGAAGACCATTTTTTTAGCCTAGGTCTTTCTAGTTTCGACGCCATGTATTTCGTGAGGGAATGGAACCGAATCAACCCAGACCAACTCCAAGTTTTTCAAGTGTTTGCTGCGCCGGACTTCTCAAGCTTGGCACAAGCGGTCATGTTGAGCACCCCTATACCCCAAGTTCCTGAATTGCCCTTAGCATATATACCAGCCAATGCAGCCCAAGAGGCAATTTGGTTTGAAATTCAGCAACAGGATTCGAGTATTTACAATTTACCGCACTTTATTGAATTGCCCGAACAAAACGCATCGTTTTTCGCGCTTATTGAAAAAACACTAAAGGCTTGCACTCCCTTATTTATGCGCTTTGAGTTATCGGATGAGGGCGTATTGAAACAATTCCCTATCCGTTCAGAAAACTACACGCTGGAGACCCTATCGATCAATCGAGATGCCTTAGCAACGTTTAAACGAAGAAGTTATCATGAACAGATCAATTTAACCCAAGGTCCTTCATTTATCGCCAAGTTGATAGATCTTGGAGATAGCACAATACTTTATTTTAATCCGCATCACATCGTATATGATGGTGGATCGGATTCGGCTTTAGCTGAATTATTCCATCAAATTCAGCAGGGAGGATCACCGGTATCGCCGCTTCCTCAAAGAATTAAAAGCCCAACAGTTCCATTATGGAAACCTTACTTCGAGTTATCGACGCCTCCGAAAGTCATTCCTGGTAGGAAAACAAATGACCTCAGCCCTAACCTAATTGTTACCTTAAGTGCAGCGGATAAAGCGCAAATCGATCGCCTTCAAGCGCAATGGCGCACGAGCCCCGCGGTGATTTATGCTACGTTACTTGGAACTGCGTTAGCTGCCTGTGAAATCCCGGTTTCGTGGTTATCGCTTGTGCTGGATACCCGAGATGAACCTTGTATTGGCATGTATATGCGCGCCTTTCCTTTTCCGATGGATACAAGCCAAGAAAT
>CANMTO010000062.1 GCA_947500755.1 Flavobacteriales bacterium | reverse complement strand
TCGTTAAAATTTCCCACCAAGACAATGCCGAGAAAAAAGGCCTTGAGTTTATCAATAGCATTAAAGGTGGTAATATTCCAAGAGAATTTATTCCTTCCGTAGAGAAAGGCTTCAGAGAATCTATGAAAAATGGCGTTTTGGCAGGATTTCCATTAGAATCAATGAAAGTTGAGTTAATCGATGGTTCTTTCCACGCAGTGGATTCAGATTCATTGTCCTTTGAGTTGTGTGCGAAGATGGCTTACCGTTCAGCGTTAAAGTCCTGTTCCCCAATTCTTTTAGAGCCTATTATGAAATTGGAAATAGTAACTCCAGAAGATTATTTCGGTGATGTTCAGGGAGATTTGAACCGAAGAAGAGGAATGCCAACAGGAATGGATGATCGTGCAGGAGCTAAAGTGTTGAAAGCAGATGTTCCGTTGTCAGAGATGTTTGGTTATGTAACACAGTTGCGTACAATTACCTCTGGTCGTGCAACATCTTCTATGGAGTTCGCGCGATATGCACCAGCACCCAAGAATGTTGCGGAGGATGTGATTTCTAAATTGAAGTAAAATTTCAGCATAAAATTGAAAAGGAAATGAGTCAAAAAATTAGAATAAAATTAAAGTCATACGATCACAATTTGGTAGATAAGTCTGCTGAGAAAATCGTAAAGACAGTGAAGGCTACCGGTGCTGTAGTAAATGGACCTATTCCATTGCCTACTCACAAGCGTATTTACACGGTTTTACGTTCTCCACACGTAAATAAAAAAGCGCGTGAGCAATTTGAATTGTGTGCATACAAACGTTTGTTAGACATCTATAGTAGTTCATCGAAAACTGTAGATGCCCTAATGAAATTGGAGTTGCCAAGTGGTGTTGATGTAGAAATTAAAGTATAATCTTAAGTTAAATTAGTTATGTCAGGAATTATTGGACGAAAAATCGGAATGACTAGCATCTATAGTGCCGAGGGCAAATCATTGCCATGCACGCTTGTTGAAGCTGGTCCCTGCGTAGTAACTCAAGTTAAAACAACCGACCGTGATGGGTACGACGCTGTTCAATTGGGTTTTGGAAATCGCAAGGAAAAAAACACCCCAAATGCGTTGAAAGGGCACTTTAAAAAAGCAAATACTACACCGAAATCTAAGGTGGTTGAGTTTAAAGGTTTTGAAGCGTTGAATGCAGGAGATGAGGTAACGGTGAATATTTTTGAAGAGGGTGAGTTTGTGGACATTACCGGAACTACAAAAGGTAAAGGTTTTCAGGGGGTTGTAAGACGGCATAACTTTGCCGGTGTTGGTCAAGCCACACACGGTCAGCACAACCGCTTACGTGCACCGGGATCAATCGGAGCTTGTTCTTATCCAGCGCGTGTATTCAAAGGGATGCGAATGGCGGGACAAATGGGTAACAAGCAACGAACACAAGGAAATCTTGAGATTTTGAAAGTGTTGGCAGAACGCAATATTTTAATCATTAAAGGATCTATTCCAGGAGCGAATAATTCTTACGTAACAATTTATAAATAATGGAAGCGAAAGTATATAGCGTAAGCGGTAAGGCGTCTTCAGCGAAAGCTACCCTTTCTGATGAGGTATTTGGTATTGAGCCAAATAACCATGCGATATATCTAGATGTGAAACAACATTTAGCGAATCGCAGACAAGGAACTCATAAGTCGAAAGAACGAAATGAAATCGCTGGTTCTACCAAAAAGATAAAGAAACAGAAAGGTACTGGTGGAGCAAGAGCAGGTAGTGCCAAGTCAGGGACACGTGTAGGTGGTGGTCGTATTTTCGGACCAAGACCAAGAAATTATTCCTTTAAGTTGAATGTTAAACTTAAAAGATTAGCGCGAAAGTCAGCTTTTTCATATCAAATGAAGAATGATGCTTTGATGGTGTTAGAAGACGTAAGCATGGATGCAATTAAAACAAAAGATTTTGTTTCTATGGTTTCAGCGCTGTCTTTAGAGAATCAGAAAGTATTATTGATCTTAGGAGATAAGAATGACAACGTTTATCTAGCTTCTAGAAACTTGAAGAAAGTTAAGGTAGTAACTGTTGAGTCTTTTAATACCTATGACGTATTGAATGCGCGAAAAGTAATAGTAACCCAATCGGCGATAAGTCGTATTGAAGAAATTTTAAATTAATTCAGGGTCATGCAAGGAATAATTAGAAAGCCGATAATTACTGAGAAAGCAACCAATGCTTCCGAGGCGAGAAATGCATTCACTTTTGAAGTGGATCGCAAGGCAAATAAGCTTGAAATAAAGCAGGCTGTCGAGAAAATGTACGGAGTACACGTCACAGATGTACGTACACAAAATTATGGCGGTGGAAAATCTTCTGTGAAATTTACAAACAAAGGCATTGTTGAGCAACGAAGCAAACAATGGAAGAAGGCTGTAGTTTCAATCGCAGATGGTGAGACCATTGATTTGTTTAACAACTATTAATTGAGCAATGAGCGTTAGAAAGTTTAAACCAACAACTCCTGGTCAACGTCATAAAGTGGCGATAGACATGTCGGTAATTACCGCATCAAAACCAGAGAAAAGCCTTGTGAAAGGTGGAACAAGGTCTGGTGGCCGTAATAACGATGGACGTATGACAATGCGTTACATTGGAGGAGGACACAAACAAAAGTATAGAATCGTTGATTTCAAACGAAACAAGTTTGACATCCCGGCTACGGTAAAGGCAATTGAGTACGATCCAAACCGTACAGCGAATATCGCACTGTTGTATTATGCCGACGGAGAGAAACGTTATATCATTGCTCCAAATGGGTTGAAAGTTGGGGACACGGTAACTGCAGGAAGAACAGCTACTCCAAATGTTGGGAATGCCATGTATTTATCAGATGTTCCACTTGGTACCTTGATACATAATATTGAACTGATGCCTGGTAAAGGAGGTTCAATCGCACGAGGAGCGGGAACCTATGGTCAATTAAACGCCCGAGAAGGTAAGTTTGCTGTAGTTAAAATGCCAAGTGGTGAAACACGAATGGTCCTGATAACTTGTTTAGCAACGGTTGGTGTGGTTTCAAATGGAGAACACAACCTTGAGCGCTCAGGAAAAGCAGGTCGTTCTCGTTGGTTAGGACGTCGTCCGCGTGTACGTGGGGTCGTGATGAATCCAGTGGATCACCCGATGGGTGGTGGAGAAGGAAAAAGTTCCGGAGGTCACCCTCGTTCAAGAAATGGTATGCCAGCCAAAGGATTCAAAACGAGATCCAAAACAAAGTATTCGAATAAGTTCATTATAGAAAGAAGAAAAAAATAACGTAGTATGAGTCGTTCATTAAAAAAGCCGCCTTTTGTTCACTACAAATTGATGAAACGAGTGGATGATGCCCAAGCTTCAAAAAGCAAGGCAGTAATCAAAACTTGGTCGCGTGCGTCAACAATTACCCCGGATTTCGTTGGTTTAACCTTCGCAGTTCACAACGGACATAAGTTCATTCCTGTATTTGTTACAGAGAATATGGTAGGTCACAAATTGGGTGAATTCTCTCCAACGAGAATTTTCCGAGGACATGGCGGAAATAAAAAAGATAAAAAACGATAAGATAAATTTTAAGTCATGGGTGCTAGAAAAAGACTAAAGGCTGAGAAGTTGAAAGATGAGAAAAAGCAAATTGCGGTTGCGCAATTGAATGATTCGAAGATTTCTCCCCGTAAAATGAGAATGGTTGCTGATTTAATTCGCGGTGTTGAAGTGAATAAAGCGCTAAATATTTTAAGCTATAATTCCAAGTTCGCCGCAGTAGATTTAGCGAAGCTTTTGCGTTCCGCAATTTCAAACTGGGAACAGAAAAATGAGGGTAAAGACCTAAGTGAGGAGAAAGTGTTTGTTAAATCAATCGAAGTTGCCGGTGGAGCAATGTTGAAGAGAATTCAGCCTGCGCCACAAGGACGTGCGCACAGAATTAGAAAAAGATCAAATCATGTTACAATCATCGTTGATGGTGTAAATTCTTAAGAATATGGGACAAAAGACAAATCCAATAGGTAATCGATTAGGCTACATCCACGGATGGGAATCTAACTGGTATGGTGGTAAAAACTACAAAGATAAAATCGTTGAAGACGATCAAATCAGAAAGTATTTAAATGCGCGTTTGGCAAAAGCAAGCATTGCTAAGATTATTATCGAACGCACACTTAAACTGGTTACCGTAACCATAAATACAGCCCGTCCAGGTGTTATCATTGGTAAAGGAGGACAAGAAGTAGATAAGTTGAAAGAGGAGTTAAAAAAACTAACCAAGAAAGAGATTCAAATCAACATCTTCGAGGTTAAACGTCCTGAACTTGATGCACGATTGGTTGCTGATGCAGTGGCACGTCAATTAGAAGCGCGTATTTCTTTCCGTAGAGCCATTAAAATGGCGATTGCTGGAACCATGCGTTTAGGTGCCGAAGGAATTAAAATTAAAATCTCTGGAAGATTAAATGGTGCTGAAATGGCGCGATCAGAAATGTACAAAGATGGAAGAACGCCATTGCATACCTTCAGAGCGGATATCGATTACGCATTGTCTGAAGCACACACAACCTATGGTCGTCTAGGAATTAAAGTATGGATTTGTAGAGGAGAAGTTTATGGAAAACGTGACCTTTCTCCAAATGTAGGAATGTCCTCAGCGAATTCAAACGCAGGAGGTGGCGTTTCAGCTGCACCAAAAAGAAAGAAAAAGTAATACGCTTAAAAGAGTACTAAAATGTTACAACCAAAAAGAACGAAGTTCAGAAGAGTACAGAAAGGTAGAAATCGAGGATTAGCACACCGTGGTTCAACGATTGCTTTTGGATCATTTGGTCTAAAAACCTTAGAGCCAGGATGGATCACTTCACGTCAAATTGAAGCTTCTCGTATTGCGGTAACGCGTTACATGAAACGAGAAGGAAAAGTGTGGATTCGAATTTTCCCAGATAAACCGGTTACAGCTAAACCAGCTGAAGTACGAATGGGTAAAGGAAAGGGTGCACTGAGCCATTGGGTTGCTGTGGTGAAACCAGGCCGAATTATGTTTGAAGCGGATGGAGTTTCTTATGAAATAGCCAAAGAAGCGATGCGGCTTGCTGCACAAAAGCTACCGGTTAAATGTAAGTTCGTGGTACGTAATGACTTTGAAATACCTGCTTAATATTAGAAGATGAAGACACAAGATATATCAAAATTATCACAGGAAGAATTGAATCGCAAACTTGCAGAGTTGCAGACTCAAATGATTTCTTTGACCTTAACACACAAAACGGCTCCTATTGAGAACCCAATGAGAATTAAGAGTTTAAGAAAGACAATTGCCAGATTTAATACGGAATTAACCAAAAGAAACAGTGCTGTTGCAGCGCAATAATTGATGCTTAACATGGAAAAGCGAAATTTAAGAAAAGAAAGAATCGGGATCGTAACCAGCGATAAAATGGACAAGTCTATTGTAGTTGCTGTTGAACGAAAGAAAAAACACCCGAAATATGGAAAGTTCGTTAAAACGACTACGAAATTCGTAGCTCACGACGAAACAAACGATTGCCATACGGGCGATACAGTAAAGATTATGGAAACCCGTCCTTTGAGTAAATCAAAGAATTGGCGCCTAGTAGAAATTGTTGAAAGAGCGAAATAACCTGAGAGATGATACAAACAGAATCAAGATTAGCAGTAGCTGATAATTCCGGTGCGAAAGAAGTCCTTTGCATAAGAGTGTTGGGCGGTACCCGCAGACGATACGCTTCTATAGGTGACAAAATAGTTGTTGCGGTGAAAAGTGCTATGCCTACCGGAGCTGTCAAGAAAGGATCCGTTGCCACCGCTGTGGTAGTGCGCACGAGAAAAGAAATCCGACGTCCTGATGGTTCTTATATTAGATTCGATGATAATGCATGCGTAATTTTGAACCAAGCTGGTGAAATGCGTGGTACACGTATCTTCGGACCTGTTGCTCGAGAATTACGCGAGAACAATTATATGAAAATCGTTTCATTAGCACCAGAGGTGTTGTAATTTAAAGAGATATGCAAACGAAGTTAAAAATAAAAGTAGGAGATCTTGTAAAAGTCATCAGTGGTGACTCAAAGGGTCAGGAAGGTAAGATTACCTCAATTAATCGCACCAAAATGCGTGCAACAGTGGAAGGCGTCAATTTAGTGAAACGTCATACCAAGCCAAGCGCGTCCAATCCACAAGGTGGAATTGAGGAAAAAGAAGGAACAATTCATGTTTCCAATCTAATGTTAGTGATTGCGGGTGAAGCTTCACGGATAGGTAGAAAGGTAGATGATAAAGGTAAATTAGTACGTTTTTCAAAGAAATCAGGGGAGGTGATCAAATAATGACATATACACCACGACTTAAAGAAAAGTATCAAACTGTAATTATTAAGGAATTAACAGAACAGTTTGGATATAAATCAAGCATGCGAGTGCCAAAATTGACAAAAATTGTATTGAGTCAAGGAATGGGTGACGCAGTTGCTGATAAAAAGTTAATCGAAAGTGCTGCAGCGGATTTATCCAGAATTGCAGGACAAAAAGCGATAACTACGAATTCGAAAAAGGATATTTCCAATTTCAAACTCCGTAAGGGAATGCCAATCGGAACGAAAGTTACGCTTCGTGGCGATCGTATGTATGATTTCCTAGATCGTTTTCTTTCTGTTTCACTTCCTAGAACACGAGATTTTAGAGGTATCAATCCCAAAGGTTTTGATGGCCGTGGAAACTTTAATTTAGGAATTAAAGAACACATCATCTTTCCAGAAATTGATATCGATAAAGTAAATAAAATTCTCGGAATGGATATCACCTTGGTAACTACTGCCGAGAGTGACGAAGAGGCAAAAGCATTGTTAGACGCATTTGGATTTCCATTTGTAAAAAAATAATAGAAAATGGCAAAAGAATCAATGAAAGCGCGTGAGCGCAAAAGAGAACGGATGGTGGC
>CANMTO010000061.1 GCA_947500755.1 Flavobacteriales bacterium | reverse complement strand
GTGCGCGTTTGTACATGGCCTTTGGAGAGAATTCCTTCCTTGGAGGAGAGAACGGCGCAGACATGGTTTGGAATCCAACTTCGAATTTCGTGAGTAATGTTGGAACCCCATTAATGGGTGGAATGCATCCTATTTATGTGTTTAGTTACCATCAGAAGTCGATCAATGGATATAATTCAAGTTTTGATTTCCCAGCATACACTCCAGGTGTATCGGATGCAAATAATGAAGCGTATCAGAAGTACTTACAGGTGGAATTAAACAATACGCAAGCGAAACGTGATTTATACGGCAGCTTAACGTGGATTTCTTATCCCTTGTTGGCGCCTGGACAAGGTCTTCTTTCTACTGATGTTACCATCAAGCTGCGCATTAATAAGGAGTACAAGAACTTCACAGCAACGGGTGATAACGGTGGTAAGCCCATGTATGGGTGGTCGATGGATGAGATTGCCACAGAAGTTGGGTCGCATGATGCGCTGAAGGAAGGATTGAAATTAATCAATGTCGTTCCTAACCCATACTTCGCGTATTCTGATTACGAACGCACCAAGTTGGATACCAAGGTAAAAATCACGAATTTACCAGAGCGCTGCACTATTACCATATATAATGCACAAGGCAAACGCTTAAGGCAATTCAAGAAAGACAGTCCAATAACCTATCAAGATTGGAACCTATGCAATGAAGCAAACATTCCGGTTTCCGGGGGCGTATACTTGATTCATGTAAATGTTCCTGGCGTAGGCGAAGTGGTGCTGAAATCCTTTGTCGCGATGCGAATTCCAGATTTAGAGAATTTATAAAGGCAAGCTTATTCGAAAGGTAGTGCCTTTTCCAAGTTCACTTCGGAGTACATAAATTTTGCCCTTGTGGTAGCTTTCAACAATTCGTTTGGCTAAGGAAAGTCCAAGCCCCCATCCTCTTTTTTTAGTACTATACCCCGGTTGGAAAATCGTTTTGAATTGATTTGGTAAGAGCCCTTTTCCTGTATCTTCTAATTCAATGTGAATCCAAGACCCTTCTTTTTCAAACCGAACGGTTAAGGTACCTACACCCTCCATGGCATCCACCGCATTCTTTGTAATATTCTCAATCACCCATTCCATAAGTGCTATATTATGGGGAACAATGTAAGACACGGTAGGTTGCTCCAAGCGAATATCAATTTTATTGGATAAGCGCACCCTTAAATAATCGAGTACCTGCGTAACCGTAAGTACTACATCTGCAGTTTCTAACTTCGTTTCAGAGCCAATTTTAGAAAACCGATCAGTAACTTTTTCGAGGCGAATCAAATCTTTACGCATTTCATCCAAGGGTTCTTTATCTACCTCTTGGGCTTCCAATAAATCAACCCATGCAGAGAGCGAGGACAACGGCGTTCCCAACTGATGGGCTGTTTCTTTGGCCATACCTGCCCATACTTGATTCTGTTCAGCCCGTCGAAACGTAGAAAAAACCAAATAGCCAATCAAAACCACTAAAGCAATTAAACCAAACTGAATGTATGGAAACCAACGCAACTGTTTTACTTCCGGGCTTTGATCATAAAATAACCACTGGATTTGATTCCCTAAATCTATTCTAATGGGTTCATTTCGTTGCCCATACGCCTTTAGTTCTTTGATTACCTTAGCATTGGATTCAGATACATTGGAAGCCAAGACGTGCTTTTTGGTGGAATCCACTAAAATAACAGGCATCAAACGCGAGTCGCTAATCAAATCCTTATTGAAGGCTTGAATCAAGGAGTCACTTTGTTTTTCCAATGCTTTTAAGATGGCTGACTCATCATAGGTATAGGTCATGTTGAATCCCTCAAATACTTCTAAGCTAAAATATCGATTCGCCTTTTTCCATTGCGATGCCATTCCCTTAAGAAGTTCATCCATTTTACTCGGTTCAACCATGTAATCTTTGGTAGAATCACTCCAAATATTTTTATACTGTGACACCTCGCCTCGATCGTCTAATAAAATTACCGGAATGTCCTTATTTCCATTAATAATTGATAGGGCAAATGCCACATCTTGATTTACCCCTAAATTACTTGGATTCAACAAGGTTTTTTGTGCAGCCACAATGAGTTGCATGCGTTCTCGTTCCTTGGCACGTAAAGAAATGAAGGTGCGTTGCGAGAAACGAACCAACTCGGCCTTTTTTTGAATGGCCTGGGCCCATTGTTTAGCTTTAGCGGTTTCTTTATCGGCTATCTTAGATACCATATAATTAGAAAGTACCAAAGAGCCCCCAACAATAATCAGTGCAAGCATTAACAAGAATACCTTCCAGCGCTGCTTGCTCGAGTACATATCAGATTTCACACCCTTCATGTGTTCGAAGATACGACCTGTTCAATTGATTTACAAACCGCGTGGTGATCAAAACGCGAAACATGCTGTTCCCACAACGCTTGGTCAAAAGTAATCGGGTTGGAGACCATTTCATTCATCCGTAATGCGAGATCTGCTGCATTCAGGGGTTCAAACAAGCGGCCAAAGGTTTCGTTGTGAAGTAAATCTGGGGTTCCACCTGCATTACTTCCCACTACAGGAATGCCATGTGCGATGGCCTCTAAGGTTACCATCCCGAACGTTTCTGCCTTAGTCGCCATAATTAAAACATCCAACGCCGAATAAAAGACCCCAACTTCTTGCATGAACGGACGAATAAACACCCGGTCTACTAAGTGATGTTCCTTAATAAATGTTTCCATCTTTTCCATCACATGATTGGTTTCATTTCGTGTAGGTTCTCCCAAAAAGACCAAATTAATAGACGTATCGTCACAACGCTTCAAGGCATCGAGCACCAAGAGTTGTCCTTTCTGAAGATCGAATCTTCCAACCAAACCAAAGGTAAATCCGTGCAGCGGTAAATTTAATTGCCTTCGAGCGGCTTCCTTGTTTATGCGTTTAATCGCTGTACGATCGATGCCCGAAGGAACTAAATGCACTTTGGATGGCCTTATGTGTGTCCATTCAATAACCTGTTTTTCTAAAAAGAACAAGGGACAAAACCAATAATCCAGGGATTTAAATCGAATGGAATGAAGGATTCCTGTTTTCTTTACCCCCAATTGCATTTCCATAAAATAGGCCGTAATAATGGATTTTCCCATGCGTGCTTTTACCGTTGCAATCATGCTCATGTCCCGATTGTCCCGAATAAACACATGGCTTACCTGCTCTTTTATAAGGGAACGCGCCAAGGATATCGCTGCACTCCACGCATAATATTTACGTTGGTGCGTGATAGGGATACAATGCAGTCCGGAATCCAATGCTTTTTGAAACAAGGGACTTTCTTGGGGAGCATAAATAATTACTTCATGTCCCCGAGCTTGCATCCATAAGGCATTGCGGAGGTGATTCAATTCTAATCCCCCGAGACTCAGCGAAGAACAAACGTAGGCTATTTTCATTCAGTGCAAATAAACTAAATTTGTACCTGAAATTACCCACATGAAAAAAACAATCTCCCCCTGGCTTGTATTTATAGGATTATCGCTGATTATTTCCGTTATTTTGTTTTGCTTACCGATCAATTTATTTCCCGGAGAAATTGTAATGGAACGTGGATTATCTACCATTACCTTGAAAGACCACAACCTCAGCCTAAGCTATTTTGTTGGCATGGGCATGAACCCGGGTGATTTAGAAGGGGTGAAATCATTTAAACTTACCCCTTGGGGTTGGGCCTTAGCCTTCTGTTACATTTTCCTACTGCCTGGAATTATTGCTTACCGCATTTACATGAAGCAAAAAGCAAAAAGTTAAAGCGATTTTGTACGACCTCCGTCTACTGGTAAATTAATTCCGTTGATGTAAGACGCTTTTTCTGAAGCTAAAAAGGCAACTGCAGCGGCTACCTCTTCTGGCTGAGCGATTCGTTTCATGGGAGATTCCATACCCATATCCGTAAAAATCTCCTCGATTGTTTCTCCAGTTTTCTGTGCACGAACCCCTGCAATTTCTTCCAACCTTCCCGTATGGGTTGCGCCGGGCAGCACGTTATTCACCGTGATTCCAAATTGCCCCAATTCGTTCGCCATAGTTTTACTCCAATTAGCAACGGCACCTCGAATCGTATTCGATACTCCCAAATTGGCTAAAGGCTGCTTAACGGAGGTTGAAATAATATTAATGATGCGACCAAACCCTGCGGCTTTCATTCCTGGGATTAAGGCTTGGGTCATGATGTGGTTACAAATTAAATGTTGATTGAACGCAGAAAGGAACTCCTCTGGGTCAGCATCTACAATGGGTCCTGATTTTGGTCCTCCGGAGTTATTAATAAGGATTTGAGCCACATTCCCTTGGGCAATCCATGCCGCAATGGCAGATTTAACTTCCATCGGCTGACTAAAATCGGCTTGAATGGGTTGAGGTTGAGGACCAAATTCAGATTCAAGTGCTTGATGTGTTGCCTGAAGGCGTTCTTGATTTCTGCCCACTAGGACCACTTGAACTCCTTCGGATGCCAATTGTTCAGCGATCGCTTTACCAATGCCTTGGGTACTGCCACAAACCACGGCGATTTTTTGTTGATTCATACAGCAAAAGTAAAAACTCTGAAAATCTTAGCGCATTAAATTTTAATATGCTGCAAATAATTTTATCTTTGGTACACCTTAACTAACCGATATTTTATGAAAAAACTATTACTATCCGCATGCTTTGCGTTTTCTATCCTGTCCTTTGGTTTTGCGCAATGTGTTTGCAGCCAGCAATATCCGGCAGGGACCGTAACGCCAACAACTGTTTGGTCAACGATTAACGCCAACATGTGGGCTGGTGATTATGCCGTGGTGAATGTTACCGCAGGAAACACGTACGAGTTTTCAACGTGCGCTGCTAATGGATCCAATGTGGCCTACGATTCAGAACTAACTTTATTAACGAATGCCCAGCAACTACTGGTATACAATGACGACTTTTGTGGCATACAATCGTTTGTGAGTTGGGTGGCTACCTACACCGGAACGGTACAAATCCACTTAACATTATTTTCAGGTGCAGGTTGCTACACCAATTCCACGCCATCCAGCATTCGCTACCGATATGTTGCGGGGGCGGTAACGGTTCCTGCCAATAACCTGTGTGCGAATGCTACTGCCTTAACTCCTGCGGCTAACTGTAACTTAACGAGTGGCACAACTATAGGTGCATCTGAAGACCCGTATCCAGATCCATCATGCGACATGCCGGGTGTATATAACGATGTTTGGTATAGTTTTAATTCAGGAGCCTACACAAGTTTAAACCTTACTGTAAATCTTGGAACAGCGGCTCTCATTGGGGTGGAATTTTACAGTGCGTGTGGAACCTTAGCCACGGGACTAAGTCTTGGGGGCATCCCTGGAAATTGTGATTTCAATACCAATGCACCAAATCCAACGGTGATAACAGGCCTTACGCCAAACACCACGTATCGCATGCGCATGTTTACGAATGCATCATATGACACTCCGGGAACCTTTACCACATGCTTAACAACACCGCCGCCGCCAACAGTAAGCGTTAATAGCACGAGCATTTGTGCGGGGCAATCCGTAACCTTAACTGCTACGCCATCCACTGCGGGTGGAACGTATTTATGGAGCAATGGGGCAACTACCCCAACCATTACCGTAACACCGAATGCAACGACAAGCTATTCTGTTACCTACTCTAATAATGGTACAGCCAGTGGTTCGGGAACGATTACCGTGAACCCAGCGCCAAGCATCAATGGCGGACAAGATCAAACAGTATGCGCAGGAGCATCGGTTACCTTGAATGGAACGGGTGGTGTATCATACACCTGGGATAATGGAATAACTAATGGTGTTGCCTTTGTAGCAAACGCAACAACCACCTATACCGTGACAGGAACAAATGCTAATGGATGTACAAACACGGACCAGGTTACCGTTACTGTAAATGCTGCTCCAACAGTAAATGCGATTAATAGTCAAACCTTGTGTGCTGGAGCAAGCGCTTCCGCTGTGACATTCTCAGGAACGGCAGGAGCCACCTATTCATGGGTTAATTCTAATGCTACTATTGGATTAGCCGCCAGTGGATCTGGAAATATTACAGCATTTACAGCTACCAATGCGACAGCCAACCCAACGACTGGAACGATTACAGTAACTCCAAGCCAAACGGGGTGCCCCGGTATCCCTCAAACGTTCACCATCACAGTAAATCCAACGCCCGCCGCACCTACCGCATCCAATCAGGCTTTGTGCACTGGACAAACAGCCACTATCAATGCCTCCAGTATGGCCAATTGGTACACAGTTCCTGTTGGTGGAGTTAGCATTGGACAAGCCAGCAGTTACACCACCGGACCCCTCACTTCTGGAACATACACTTATCATATGGAAGGTGTTTCGGGTCCTTGCGTAAGCCCTTCAAGAAATGCTGTAACCATTACCGTGAATCCAAACCCAACCTTGTCTGGAAATACGGTTATTTGTCCGAACACGACCTCGCAACTAACAGGAACTGGAACAGCGGCAGCAAATAATGCATGGACCTCGAGCAATGCAGCAGTTGCAAGTATTTCAAATACAGGTGTAGTATCTGCAATATCTTTTGGTACAAGTACAATAACATATACTGCCAATACAGGTTGTAGTGTTACAACTACCGTAAATGTAAGCAACCCAACAGCGCCTGCCTTTAATCCGATTGCGGCCGTATGTGCTGGTGGCGTAATTAGTTTACCTGGGGCATCTACAAATAACATTCAGGGGACTTGGACTCCTGCAGTGAACAATACACAAACCACCACGTATACCTTTACACCGTCGGCGGGGCAATGTGCAACTAACGCGACACTTACCGTTAATGTCAACCCGCTGCCAACGATCAACGCCGGTCTTGACCAAACGGTATGTCAAGGAGCAAACGTAACGCTAAGCGGAACGGGAGGAAGTACGTATAGTTGGAATAATGGCGTGAGC
>CANMTO010000060.1 GCA_947500755.1 Flavobacteriales bacterium | reverse complement strand
TTTTAATATTTTTAATTGTTTAGTAATTCCAAAGATCGGTCTCCCATGTTCTCATGTTCTCTTTAATCTTTTCAGCCTCATACAAGGCATCTACACCGTATCTGTAATCTTCTACATCACGGTCAAACTGATCAGATGCACGGTAGATGGTCCCTGAAAACATGCGCTTCCAAAAGAAATCATCAAAAGTCATCCATTGCGCATCGCTCTGGTTGTTGTACACGTAGTAATTTACCATGACATTACGCAACTCAGGGAAATAGAGCCAGAAGAGTTCTTTTTGGACATGCTCACCACCTGAAAATTCAGTTGCCGATGGAGGGGTGTCACCATCAGGATCTACTTCTATTGTTTTGAGTTTCCCATCTCTATCGATCAACAAAAAATTAGCATACCTATCAAATGGTTCATATGGACTCGGCTCATTCTCCGCGTCTTCATTCGATGGTATTTGATAATTACCAACAGGAGCAATAGCAATAATTCGTTTATCTAACATTGAACGTTCCTTATCAAAAAACCAATCTTCTTTAATGTTATAAGCAACTACACTTCTAGAATCTATGTAAAATACAGCATCCTTGTCTTTTAGTAATTGCCCAGGCTTAGCGTTTTCCCAAGCCCTTACAATTTGTGGTCCGACTTTAGGATCGCTAACCTTATATATCAAATCCTCATAAACTGTAGCACTTGGATCATCATCCTGTACCGAAATATTTGGATTTGGTGGCTTTGAAACAACAGTTAAAGAATCAACCCATTCTTGAAACGTTTTATTTGTCCCTTTAATAAGAGGTAATCTTGTTTTTGGATCATTTCCATCCTTGACTGACAATTTACCTCCTTTCTGACCAAAAGTTAAAAGTCTCGAAATTTCTTCTCGATAGACTTTGTCGGCAAAAAAATCATCTCTAGTCTTTTTTTGCACAGGATATTTTAACTGATAACCATCCTCGTTAAAAGGCGTATTTTCAGTACAAACTTTATAAACCGTTAAGTCTCCCAGTAATATATGTCGATTTATTATTGTCCAAAGGCTGGAACGTTCCATGTTTTTTAACCAAAATATACTTCCATCAACTTCCGACCGATTTGTAGGATGCATATACTCTTCTTGGTTGTAATCATCATAAGGATAAAACAAACCATAATTTACTTTTTCTCTAGCATCAATTCTACTAAACAATCGTTTCGACCAGACATAGTCCGCTAAACGCACATGCTCATAATCTATTCTTGATCTAACGGGAACCTCATCTTTTACAACAACACCATCTATCACGCCTTCAGGTAAAACATTCTGTGGACCACGCAAAGGATCAGTTCCAAGCGAATTAGCTCCTTGAGCAATAACATTGCCAACTAAAACGAAAAATGTAAAAAAACAAAAGAGTCTCGTAATCATAGGATTTATTAATTAGTTACCTTAAGTGATGATAAAACAGTTTTTATTTCACCAGTCAAAGAATTTGTTACTTTAACAGCTACGCCTACCCGTTTTCCTGCTCTAACCTTTGCCAAGGCTGAGCCAGGTATTACATTTCCTGGTCCTGTATAGTCTTCACACTCCACATTAATGTACGTGAAATTTGCTGCCAACGGAGACCCTTCAATCTTAACGGTTATTTTACCTCCAGATTTAGAAATAGTAGTTTGTTGAATTGAAGGATTAGGCATGGCTGTAACCTTGTATGTCCATTGTCCATAGTTGATCGATTTACCCTCTCTGTCCTTACCCGTTAGTGTTAACTTTACTGATGTACCAGTTGTGGGTTTAACTTTAAAACCTTTTCTTCCATTGAAAGTTGTAGAAGTTACTTGACAACCAGGAGCACTTAGTGATGTAGAAACTGAGCCGCTAGCTGACGGTATTACAATATTTCCATAATTTCTATATAGCAAAGAAAACTCAGGCATTTCTAAGGAACCTGACTTAGGCGCTACCATAACGGAGGTAGAATAGGGCAATGCTTGCGGTTGACCTGTTTTCTTCTTAACAAAAACCGTACCTTCAATTTTCATTTCACCGCTACTTGGCGCACGGAATTTAACTAAGGCAATCCCATTTTTAATGGAAATGACCTGTCCTTGGCCTTTCGTATCAATGTCAGGGTCACGCTGAGAATCATAGGCAGCCGCTTGAATTTCAACGAAAAACTCCTGACCTCCTGCTACAATCGGATCCAGAGACCTCGCTAAACCAACCACTTTATCAAAAGAATAATCTGATCCTCCAATTTCTGATTGAAGATAGATCATTACCTCGGAGCGAGCTTTTAATACTTCCTTCTGCAAACTTGAAATGGCAGCAAGCACAGCTACACCGGGAGCATGGTCAAAAGTACGGCCAATCCAATGAAACTCTTCACCCGTCTCCTTGTCTAGGGAAAAATCATTTTTACACATGGCAGCATACAAATCTATAATAAACCTTGCATCTTTTTCTGGTACTGTTTTCAACGCACCCTTTTTCTCTAGCAAACTTTCTATTTCCGAGGGTGAAATAAATTGAGTTTTTGCTTCCTTTTGTCCTAACATCGGGTCCTTGAAGGAATATTTCATTCCAACTTTACCAGAATCTGCTTCTAATTTAGAAATTACCGTGGCGGATTGACACACTAAGTTGATAATGTCTCCTCTATACTCATTTAGACTATTCCATATCCTCATCCCATAAAACCCATCACCCTCAGCAGGAGCCTTTACCGAACCCGGTGAAGCAATTCCCATGACCCGCATTCCTTCATCGTATTTATCTGCACCTTTTACATTGTGTAGATTCATTCGAATAGGAACTACAGATTCCTTATTTAATCCCGGTTTTGCACCATCAATGGTAACATCCCGCGTATCTGTTATTACACCAACGTCTACCTTAACCTTTTTACCTTCAATTGTTACATCCTCTTCCAATTTTGTAATCTGCGGCTCTTCCAAGGCAATTAAAGTCATGATTTTTGCCTCATCCAATAATCGTATTTGTTCGGTAGTTAATTTATCTAACTCCTGAGCAATTTTATAGATTTCAATGGCTTTTTGGCTTTTCTCCACTTTATCTGTAGCCTTTTCTTTAATCGCATCGAATTTATCATTTCCACGATCACTTTCACTGATATTAGCTAATTGTATATTCTCTTCAATCGCAATGTACGCTTCCAAGATTTGTTTTGATACGTTCAAGGCCAAGAGCGCAGTGAGTACGATGTACATCATCGAAATCATCTTCTGCCTTGGTGTTTCCTTACCTCCTCCCATTATTTCTTACTTTTTTAATGTTATTATTTATTTCTAGAAAAATGGTTTCTTATGAACGCATTGCTTTCAACATGTTACCGTATACGTTGTTCAAATCCGTTAGGTTTTGAGCAAGTACCGCCATGTTCTCACGATACAATTTAGTATCCTCTGTAGAAGCAGCAAGGTTTGACATCATCTCTGAAACTTGTTTTTGGAATCCTTGCGTAGCCTCTAAATGCGCTGAAGAACCTTGTAATTGCAATTCATATACGTTGTTCAACGCTGATAGATTTTTAGAAACTTTTTGCATTTGCTCTCCAAATGATTCACCTGCTTCTGTGTTTGAGGTTATCCCTGCAATGGTAACAGATGCGCGTTGGTAAGATTCTGAAAGGCTTGACATTTTCTTAGAAGCCTCTTCTAGGGAAGAAACATAAGAGTTGGTAGCTGAGGCTGCAGAAGAAACATCCTTCAATTGCTCTGCATTGTGGCTTAAATCGCGCATTGCGTTTCCTAAACGATCTAATAATGCTTGATCAATCTTAGCTTTTTCCATCAACTCGGCTATTTTTTCAGAAGCGCCATCGGATGAACCTCCTTTCTCCGCCACTGGGTGCGTTATTAAGTTTCGTGTAGTTCCGTCGTTCTCTTGAGCAACCGTAGCACGATCTTCAACAGGAATTAAATACGGATAATAAACAGACCAATCCGGTTCTGCGTGGGTTAATTGAAATGAACTTAAGGTAAATAACACCGCTTCTGTTCCTAAACCGAGTATTAACATTTCATTACAAAACGGCCAGTGCATAATTTTAAATAAGGCACCAATGATTACAACTGCCGCTCCTAAACCAAAGGCAAATCCCATTACTGTTCTTCCTTTCGGTCTTGCCATCCAAATTCCTATTTTATTCCCTTTCGCACTCATGTTTTTTGATTTTAATTGTTAAACTTTGATTTATTTATTTGTTACAGATTTTACTTTAATTGAATGTCCATTTGGATTTCTTCGCCATTTTCGGCGTCTAAGTCTTTTCCACCGCGACCTAAATGCGTCATTACATTACGGAAACCGATATAACATTTCGCAGTATCTTGATACTCAAATGTTCTTGTTGAGTTTTGTAAGTAATAACCTATATCTTTCCAAGAACCACCACGAATCACTTTTCGTTTTTTCACCGGATGATCGTCATCTTTGGCGTCGTAGGTATACTCTGAGTTCATGTCATGGGTGAATTCATACGCAGACTCATCAAATGCGGTATTACACCACTCGGCCGCGTTGCCAGCCATACAATATAAACCAAAGGTATTCGGGTTGTAAGAGTATACTTTAACGGTATGGAATCCACCGTCCTCGAAATAACGGCCTCTCATTGGTTTAAAGTTTGCCAAGAAACAACCGTTTGCATTTCGGATGTATGGTCCACCCCATGGATACTGAGATAATTCCAGATCACCACGCGCAGCGCGCTCCCATTCTACCTCAGTCGGTAAACGGAAATCATTCACATACAAGTCTCCATTTGCAAGCAACCAACTGTGGTATAACTGAGTTCTCCACACAGAAAATGCTTTCGCTTGACACCACGTAACACCTACTACTGGATAATTATCGTATGCCGTATGCCAGAAATAATTTTCTGCCATTGGGTCATGGTAAGAATAGGTGTAATCTCTCACCCAACACAAGGTATCAGGATACACATTAATGCGCTCTTTAATGATATAACGGCTACGGTCAGAATGCCCGCGAATCGCATTATGCTGCCCTTTACTGTTGGTATACCCTAAATCTAAGTCTTGTCCTGGATTGATCAAGAAATCTTCATCTACTAACACCGTTCCCTTGTCATCCTTCGGTATGTCTTTTCTTCCTGAAGTATCTATCACATATTGTCCTGTAGCTTGATCAATAAACGGAGAAACAGTTCCATCATATTTTAATTCTGTACCATCATCTGTTAAGGTTGATCGGTGTAAGCCATTCGATTTATCGTCTTTTGAAAGGGGATCTCTTCTGTTAACGGAAGGCAAGCTTGGATCGTTAATGGTTCCGTCATACGCATTACGTGCGGTTTTCACTTTTCCTCGTTTGGCTGCTTCTTTGTAGTCTATCCACACATAATCATAATACAATAACCGCGTGTCGATTTGCTTGTTATTAAAGAATTGTTCTTCTTTAGACACGTACATGTCAGAAAGTAAAAACAAGGTCTCTGGATCGGAATAATCTACCG
The DNA here is from genome assembly GCA_947500755.1 of Flavobacteriales bacterium. Classification (GTDB taxonomy): domain Bacteria; phylum Bacteroidota; class Bacteroidia; order Flavobacteriales_D; family Crocinitomicaceae; genus UBA952. The sequence goes on along the minus strand of CANMTO010000060.1, from coordinate 1,583 downwards.
GAGTTTCCCAGTTTAACTGGAAATACTTACGGTTTTCGATTCTGCCGCCTTGAACGTCGGTTACCAATTTGTAAACCGGTCCGTCTTTGGTGTTCGCTTTGTCATCTATTTTTCCTTTCTTATCAACGCTAGAGTACGTGCTGAGAATAGCAGAAACCTCATCAGCGTTTAAGGTAATGTCTAGGTTCTCCCGATCTGTTGGTAAACCTTTTTCATCTTTTAACTTAAACCTGTCTTTTGCCAAGCCTTTTTTACCGGCTTGCGAGTAACCCATTAACATTAAATATGCACGATCTAAATCTTCCGAAGATTCTGTATTTAAAAACGGATCAAAAGGATTATTTCCACCTTGAACGTCTGAACCCATGTTCATTACCGTTCTGTAAGGTTCTTTGAAGAAATCATCCGGCACATTAACCCACTGCTCCGCGTCATCTCCTGACATTCTACGGTAGAGTTTTTCTCTAGCGATGGAATCTTTAACCCAATGCACAAACTGACGATATTCGTTGTTTGAAATTTCGGATGCATCCATGTAGAATGCCTGAACTGACACCGTTCGGTTTCGGGTAGTGTGCAATCCCATGATATCCTTATCATTCTGACCCGCCTGATAGGCACCTGAGGGAATGTAAACCATTCCATAAGGCACTTTTCCTGGGCCTAAAATATCCGGATAGAAGGTGTCTCGCCCTTTAACCCCTACAAGATTTCCATCTACCGGGTCACACGACGCGAAGAACAAACCTACTAATACAAAAACAAAAATTCTTTTCATTTTATCCTTTTTTTGGTTCTAGTCATTTCCAAACAAAACTTGCTACAGGTTATTCAAGTTTGGGTATAACGTCTGAACAATAAAAATGGTTACATCTATCAATTAATTACCTAACCAACGAGGATGCGTTGAATACGTCTTCGGTGGATTTTTTAAATAAATACAGTACCTAACAAAGAACTCATGAGATCCACGTGAGATGCTAGAGAGCTTATTCAAGGTGAGGTCATAGGAATACCCACAGGTAAAATTCTTAAACGCATTGTATCCGAGCATGATGCCAAGTGCATCCGAAGTTCGGTACGTTAAACCCGCATAACCAATTTCTTTGCTATCTTTTTTAATGAAATAACGGGTATTGATGTCCACGGAATATTTAACCAAATCCGTACGCATCATAACATTAAAGTCTAAGGCTCCAGGACCCACATCACTCAATTTATATCCTCCCATGGCATAATAATGTCTTGCGGTTGAATACCCTGCAGGATTTAATCCAAAGGTGGATGTACTCAAAATTTCAGACTCGCTTAAGTGCGTTGATGACAAGCCTGCGTAATAATTTCTTCCTTTCAAATACAAGCCAAAATTCAAATCTAAATTGATGGCGCTAAAATCAGCACCAGGAAGTGAGGGGTCTTGTAAGGTTTGTGGTGGAATCCACGCAGGATTCATTGCATAAGACATCATTCCAACGCCAATTCCCGCACCAAGAACTCCAATGTTTCCAAGATTAATTGGGTAGGAATAATTTAACAATAAATTATTTTGACGAGAAAAACCGATGGCATCGTGAAAGAAACTC
>CANMTO010000059.1 GCA_947500755.1 Flavobacteriales bacterium | reverse complement strand
TAGGGAGTAGATACCTTGAGCATCTAATCCTGATTCACTGTAGGATTGCCAATGGCTATGCATTTGTTTAGAATTCTTGGTTTAAATGGCTGGCTAACTGGGTGAACTGGATAAGACTCCTTAGACCTATGGTTCTATTCTTTTCACCAAAGGTACCCTTGAACCCAAGGAAGGAAGCGCTGTAATTTTTATAGCTAGTGAAGCTTACCATTATTAATCTTGCCTTTACACCCGGTTTTATATATGTTGGGTAAAATATAGTTGATTTCTAATTCTTCCGATGCGGTATGTATTAATCGTACTCCTGAATAAATTTTTTGTAAATATGCTAACCAGTAAAATTTCCCATCCATATCCCAACGTTTTCGCCTACTTATTTTTCTTTTTCTTCAATTGAGCAATATACTGATTTGTACACTCATCTTCAAATATATGCGCTATTTTCCAGTTGGTCAGATCCACGAGGCGCTTTAATTCGTCCAGGGATAAAAACAAATAATCTGTCCATGGAGTTACATACTTTTTGTATCTTATTCTAACATTCATTTGACCGCCTAAGCGTTTCCTGTCTAAATTTTGATTTACATAATCAACGGTTTCTTGATCTAAAAATCCTTCAGTATAGGGACTCATTGATTCCAAATGCAATATGGAGTTTTCATGCGTGTATTCTTCTAACAGTTCCATGAGATAAAAAAAGAATGATTCACTTTGAAATAATCCAAGATTATTTCCCCAAAATATGATGTGGTCGAATTTGTGGGATTCATCTAATAAATGAAGATGTTCAACGTCACAAATCAAGGTATTCCGAATTCCACGGAGTTGACATGTTTCTATTGCTTTAGGCGAATTATCCATTGCCAAAACCTCTTGCTCTTGTTGTTGGAAATAAAGCGCATGTTTTCCTCCACCACAACCAACATCTAATATCCTTCCTGTTAGTGTAGGAGCAATCTGTTTTTGTATTGAGGTCCATTCTTCAAAAGGTTCAAAATAGGAATTACTATCACCATTAAGAATGAATCGACCATCACTTCGCTCCTCAATTTCAAATCCACTGTATAAGTTTCCAGATTTGTAGGATTCAAAAATATTATTCCCAAACGAATCTTCCTCAGGTTTTAGTTCATGTATAGTTATGTGCACGTTAATTAAGTCTTATGATTGTTAAGTTGAATGTTTAGTGATGGAAAAATACGATATAATTCGTTTACTTGTGAACACATCTGTTCTTAAACCACTACTTGTTGTTTGATCTGTGATGTTCTTTCCTGTTAAAATTATTTCACCGAGCCTGAAATGATTAATGCCATTTGCTATTAAAAAGTCTAACGCTTTAAATGAAACAGATGTCCCTAAACTTTGCGTTTTTTCTGGGGGTAACTTTAGTTTTTTCCACGCATCAAAATATTTCTTGTTCGGGAGTTTTTCACAATCTAGGTATGCGCCATATTTTTCACACGTTAAATCGGGGGTATAAGTTGCCCCATGTCTCAGAGGGTCTATTGCTAACATTAGGCAAGTACGTGTACTTAAGTTGTCTTTTGAATGAGTAAGATCTACATCAATATATTGACTTGACACTTTTTTTCCATCATAGTTAAGATACCAAGTTTCAATGGTCGGATTGTTTAATTTAACAAGGTCTAAATGTGTATCGTTATCACTTCCAATGCTCTTACAAGACGATTTCGTGAGTTCCGTAATAAAGGATTCCGGATAATTGTAAAATGCTTTAATAATGAAGGTCCAATTTAAATGTCGTCGCTCCATGAAATCATTCATAAAATCAATGTTTTCAAACAACCGTTCTTTATGGAAAACAAGGCCAGAATCCTCTTCCATAGGTATCAATTTAATGTTACATATTTCAGGAATTCATGTGCAAACATAAATCTACGGGGTACTTTTTCCTCCGTTGTCATAATTGAAAGACTACTGGGAATATCCAGGTCCTCCCATATTTCATTCAAATAGAGCCTGGCTTCAAATCGCATTCCGTCATCACTTTCTTTATCATTTTGCCATGGAATAAAGCTCAACAGTTGCCAACCTACGCTAGTTTTCCAATTGTTTTCATAAAGAAGGGTGTTGTTTTCTTTGATGATTTCTTCAATAAAATCTCGAGAAATAAAGTGGTTAATAATTTTCATTGATTACTTTATCTTAATCCTTAGTAAATAATCACCATGGGATAGGGTTACGATTTATATTGCAAAGATAGTTGGGTCTTTTTGACTGATTCAAGGGGATGTTACTGCATGAATTAAACGTTAAGATCATGATTTTTCTGGAGTAATCGATCGAAGAATTTCCTGAACCATGAATGAGATTTGGATTAAAAAGTAATAAACTTCCTTTCCCACCAATGGTGGAATCCAATCCATAGGAGGAACCAAACATATCCAGTTCGTCAGAAGAAAAACTGAACAGTAAATCGCTAGATGCACTCCCTTCAAGCGAATAATCAATTTGCTCATCCTGAGCTTCTCTGGGTAGGAAAACCTTATGGCTTTTTGGAATTACAATTAACTCGCCCGATCCTTCAAAGACATCATCCAAGTAAACAACGACATTTAGAAATTTGTTATCAGGAAAATGATCAAATACCTTCCAAAAAGGAAAATCACGGTGATAAGGCCAAACCGAAGATTCGTTTTGGTTTTTTAGATTCACCTTAGTTTGATGTAGATAGACCTGTTCTCCAAGAAGTGTTTGTGTAATTTCTTTAATTAATGAGCAGCTTTTTAGCCATTCAATAAAGGTGGGATTATTTTGAAATCCATAGATTGATCGCAAGGTACATTCGTCATTTTCAAATACTTCTTCGGTATCTTGATCAATCAACGCTTTGAAATCAGGCAATTCGTTAATGACTTCCGGCAACAAGGCGTACCCGTTTTCTTGGTACAAATTAATCAACGCTTCAATATCAGTCTTCATAGTTGTTTACGAATTTACACAATTTATTCAACTTATCAAAGCTCATATGGGGTTTACCGGTGGTACATAAGGAGATTATATAATTTTCGTCATTTTTGATTTGGAAACGTTGCTGTGTAATAAACTCATCGGCTTCTAACTTAATCGTTTTGGGATCTACTAAAAATCCGGTCCCACGCCCTTTAGAAATGGCTTCCTTAGCAGAAAAATCCGCAATAATTTGTTGGTCATGGCCGCGAAGCTCATCCCAATGCGCATGATCAAAGGCAACAGATAACGAATCGATTTCTTGTTGCTCGACGCGCTCAATATCTAATCCGAACGGTAAGTTGGAAATCCCTACAAGCACCCAGCCGTGTGTATGACTTATGGAGCAGAACCCATCGTTTATAATGGGTTGACCTTGGTTCGTTTTCCGAAAATCCAGTTGGTGTAAGGAGCGTCCAACATTAATTTCACATAAGGAGTTTAATAACTGACGAGCGAGGATAGATTCTTTTTTACGAACCTCATCTTTAATCTTTTCGATGTAGGGGTCATTTATTACCAAATCATCATGGAATTCGTGCTCAATATGCGCTAAAGCCAAATGAACGTGTTGAATTTTCAAATCAAAGAAGGGAGTTGATTGTTAGGGTCTAAACAGGATTTTAAGGATGTATATATGTTTCTATTCCAGTCTGATACCTTACGTTTATATCGTTCACTGTGTATCCTTCCAATACCATGTTCACCTGATATAAATCCTTCATACGAGGTGATTATTTCATCGAATTCCTGCTGAATATTTTCCCAGACCATGCGGTTGTCATCAAAAAACACATGTATATGGTAGTTTCCGTCGCCAGCATGTCCAAAAACAATGTGTTCTAACTCATGTTCATGGAGCAATTCGCTTAACGCGTTAACGGCGGATGTTGAATGTTTTATTGGAAAACTTACGTCTAAATCTAAAAAGGGCTTGTACCCTTGGAGTTTATGCCCGATGTTAAACCGTTCTTCGAGTATAGCTTCTGTTTCATTGGTGATATTAAACGATCTATGGAGTGAAATTTCAGTCGGATTGGTAAATCCAACCCAAATAACATGTTCATCTACGTTCGAGGTAAATTTTAATGCATCCTTTGTTGCAAGTTCCAAAATGCTTGGGTCGAGTTTAAGTAAACTTGGAATTACATTCATTAATTCAGTTAATGAGTTACAGGCTATGCGTTTCAAGTGTAGGGGAGGAACCTGAGGAGTACAACGTATATGTAAGTTGGTAATAATCCCGAGTGTCCCTTCTGAACCAATCCAAATAGACTTGTCAGAAATTCCTTGAGAAATTTTGGTTGCTTTTCCACCAACGTGTATTGGTTCTCCCGTAGGGGTAAGAATATCCAAGGCTAGAATGTAGTTCCCTATTTTTCCATATTTTAAAGAACGTGGCCCACCGCCATTACAGGCTGCCATTCCTCCGATGGTGGCATGAGTTAAACTCCCGGGAATTACCGGGAAATCCCAACCTTTTGATTGAGCAAATTGCAATAAGTCATGCATCGTAACTCCCGCTTCGCACGCTATAATTCCGGCATCTTCATCATACCATTCGATCCTTGTTAACTTGGATAAATCAAGGAAGCATTCATGCGACAAGGGAACGGCTCCTCCACTCACGCCGGTTAATCCTCCACCAATACGCATTGATTTTAAGGGGTTGTTTTTAAGGAAATCCTTCAGTTGGATTACTGAAGTGGGTGAAAAAGAGTCGGAAGGAGTTCCATGTAAGCCAGAATAATCAGTAATCTCAGACGTCACCATTTAATTGAATTTCCAAAGATTTAAATAATTGATGCACATTATTCACACCAAACCCATCATAGTCATTTACCCGTTGGATAAATTCATAAAAGAGGGTAGGTCGATCGCCAATGGGTTCTGTAAATACTTGTAGCAAAAGCTTGTCTCCATCCTTTTCACACAAAATATTGGCTTCTTTCATTAATGAAATCGGGAGTTCAGGAAATTCTTTTTCAATGGCTAGATAATAAGCCTCGGGTACCTTCGTAAACGAAACACCGCGTTGTTTAAATCCCTTAACGACGGTGATTAAATCACGCACTTCAAACGCTAAATGTTGAATCCCGGTGCCAAGGTTGTGTTGAAGAAATACATCGACTTGAGATTTCCTTGTTTTTTCAGGTAAGGGTTCTACGATGACTTTGTTTATGTTCGCGTGTTTGCTGCTAAAAACATTCATTTTCATTCCAGTAAGTAAGTTTGCGAAAAATTCTTCCCCAATGGTTTGAATATGATCTAAGGCTAAATTCTTTGATAAATATTCATTCCAAAATTCAGATTCATTTACACGTACAGCGGAGGCAAGATGATCAATGCCAAGGATCTCCGGTGTATTTTGGGTGAGCTCATCAGTAACTACCTCGAAACCAGGTAGCGGTCCTTTGGAACTGGTAGTTTCAATCAACATGATTTCATTATCGTCGAACAACTTAATTCGAAGGTAATGCGCTTTTTCGTTAAGGTGTTCAATGGTGGTAATGTCACTGAGGAATATAGCCTTCTGCGCTTTTAAATGTGCTAGGGTTTCCTCGATATTATTTACCTCTACAGCAAATCGTTTGATAGAATTCCCATGCCGGTCTACAAAAGAAACGACGTCATGCGCAGCGGGTTCAAGTGCGGACGTAATGAGTAAATTCGCATTCCCCTGTTGCAGCCAATACGTAATTTCTTTGCCGTGTACGCCTTGATAAATCCGTTGACCCTTAAGTTGAAAACCAAGGGCATGTTGATGCCACCAAGACACCATTTTCCCCATTCCAACGAATAGTTCTACAAATTTAATTCCTGAATGTTCCTTAATAATCACGAGCCTGCAAAGTTATGTATTTTCATAAAGCCTACCTTAAGGTTTTCAAGAGAAATTTTAGCAATGGCTAAACGTAGTTTATTATGCAGTGTTAAGTTATCAGAAAACATACTCATCGGACATGTTGCAACGCCTTCTTTAGCCAATAAATCAGCGCACCATGATAAAGAGATGGAAGGATGATGTGGCAGTGTAATTTCAACAAAGAAACCACCGGCATACGGGACATGCTGCGCGTGTAAAAATTCTTGTTTATTGCGCATTAGATTTTTAAATGCATCTAGGTGCTTACTTAAGCTGAAATCATTCTTTAGGAGCCATCCACCCACAATTGCTTGGGTGAACCCAGCACTATTTAAACTGACATTGGCTTTAAGAGACAAGAATGCATCACGAAATGTACTTGGTACATGGGTCATGGCAATGCGTAGTCCAGGTGAAAGAAATTTAGAGAAAGAAATTGAATGAAATACCCGCTCAGGAGCCAATGAGACTAAAGACGTTATGGAGTGGTCTAAAAAAAAGGGGCGATAGGTGGCATCGTCAAAAATATAAAAGTCATTTTTTTCAGCGATTGCCAGCACTTGCTTTCGTTCATCTAACGTAATTCGTTTTCCGGTTGGATTTGCAAAATCAGCACTTAAATAAAATAATGAGCTTTTTGGGAGTTTTTCCAAGGAGCGCATCCAATCTGTTTCAGGAAGGAAGATCGGTTTTTTACCCATTAACCCAACAAGGTCTGAAAGCCCCGGATAGCAAGGGTCGATGCATGCAATCGTATTGTTTTTAAAAAGCCAACACGCTAGGGTGATTGCCTCTTGCACCCCATTGGTAATAACAATATTCGAAGCGTTAGCATTAGGAAATCCATCTGCATGAAACACATGGCTGCCGAGTTCTCCTAAAAAGCCATCCGTTTGATGATATTGTTTAATGGGGGCATTCGGATAAGCGTTGATAAAGGTCTCGTAGCATTCGATTTCATTCAAAACAGGATAATCTTCCAATGGGGGAACTCCTGCACCAAAATTATATGTACACGTGGATGTCGCGAGTTGATTTAAAAATTTAATTCGATCCATAAGGGCAAGTTAATCAAATTATTGAACATAAAGAAGTTAATGGATGCCTGTTCTTATAAATCCATCATCAACTCATTAAAGGTATTTTTAGCCTGTACTATTTCCTTTTTTAAAGCTTCACTTAAGTGTTCATTGCGCACAATACGTTCATTTAATGCCTGATCTTCAAATTTTGCAAATCGTAGGCAGTACAGC
>CANMTO010000058.1 GCA_947500755.1 Flavobacteriales bacterium | reverse complement strand
AGCGGTTGGAATCGATGTGAAATCCACCTATCATTTTGTGTTAAGCATCGTAGCCGTATGGTTAGCCCATGGAGTAGCCTGCCCTGTAGATCGACGCTATCCGGATTCAAGAAAGGAATTCATTTATAGGAATGCAGGAATACGTAAAATCTTAGTATCTGAGGAACTAACCCTACATATTCAAGATCGATTAAACGAACCCATTGTTCATGCACGAGAAGCCAGTTTTATTTTACACACTTCGGGATCAACAGGTGAACCTAAAGGTTTAATTCAGACGCATGAATGTTTGATTAATCTAATTCAATGGAATACTGAAGCATATTCTTTAGATGCAAAAGAAGTAATACTTCAACTCTCATCCTTTGGATTCGACGCCTCTTTCCATGAGGTGTTATTGGCTATGAGTTTAGGAGCAAGTTTAGTAGAAGTACCCTTTGAAGCACGGCTAGATATTCAACAAATCAGGGAGTACATTCGAGGTTTTAATGCAACCTTAGCTTGGATTCCAGCACGCTTGTTGAATGCTATCTTGGAAGTTGACCCAAACTTCCTAACGGATTGTGATTCGATTAAACATATTGTCACCACCGGTGAAGCATTGGTAATCGGGAAAGAACTTAAGCACTATATTGCAACCAAGGGAATCACTTTATTAAATTTTTATGGCCCAACAGAAACCCATGTAATTACAGCGCAAGCCATTACATTTAATGAAGCCATAACACAACCAAGCATTGGAAAATCATTACCCAATACGGATATATTATTAGTAAACAATCACCAAATAGTTCCTGAAGGATTACCAGGTGAATTATGGGCGGCAGGTGCCCATCTCGCACTCGGATATTTAAATGACGCTCCATTAACAGCCGAAAAGTTTGTAGTACATGAGGGTCAACGCTATTACCAAACGGGAGATTGGGTATTTCTAGACGAACATGAGAACTTACACTTTATTGGGCGTAAAGACGATCAAATAAAAATTAGAGGATTCCGCGTTGAACCCTTAGAAGTGGAACGCCTATTAACTGAAATTCCCGAGGTTCAACAATCGTGTGTATTGGTTTCCGAACAACGTCTTTTTGCCTTTATAGTTTCGAATGAGTCAATAGAAACAATTAAAAGCCGAGCCATAGAACGGATGCCCGACTATATGATCCCAAGTGCATTCTTCCGAATTGATGTCATGCCAATTAATAACAACGGCAAGGCTGATCGAACGCGCTTACACGCTCAAATTCAAGCACAAGCAACTCAACCATCAGTGCCACTTGATGCAACGCACTTAAGTGTTCAATGTTGGAATGCTATTCTTGGGCATACAAATTTTCAACGGACAGATGCGTTTGAGCATGTGGGTGGAAATTCAATTTTATTGATGAAAATGCAAGCCTGGCTTGAAAAAAATGCCGGGTGCTTTATCTCAGTCAAATCGCTCTTATCGCACAATACACCGGAGTTATTGGAGCAACTTATTCAGGATTCACGGGCAATTCACGAACTCGATTTACCGGATTCCTTTCCATTAAACACCTTACAACAAGGCATTCTGCTCACTGAACTTGGAAATGATTGGGGAAGCCTGTCTCCTTTTTTACTGCGCTTCATCGCACATTTGAAAGAACCATTAACAGATTCAAAATGGAAGGAAGCGGTGGAGGCTGTACTAGCTGAATTTCCTTATTTGACCTATACATTGAATCAAGTTGAAGACCCTAAATCAACCTGTTGGATAGCAAGTAAAGAACAAACTATGCGTTATTCAGCGGAGCACTTAGTGCGATGGGAGTACCCTTTAATTCGTTTCATTAAGCATGAACCAACAAAAATTGAATTTATCTATCACCACCTATTGATGGACGGGCTTGGGATGAACGTATTATTGAACCGATTGATTGAGCACTTAGAAGGCAAGGTTAAACCCGCTACATATTCCAATACACACCTCATCGAATATTATCCTGTAAACACTGGTCTTGTTATTGAAACAACCACAAGGACCTGTACTATTTTTAAATACCGCATCTCCGAAAATGAGCTCGACAGGATTTCAAGATATTGTGAATCGAACGACCTTCCTAAACGTGAGTTCTTACTTCGTTCAGTAGCTTTAACCCATCAATATGCTACGATTGCTATGGCTGATGTTACGAATCATCCAGGAATTCCGGGCATGTTTACCGAACTAATACCCGTTCGGATTGACTTGAACACCGGAAAACAAATAGCCGAAGATTCACAGGCAACACTGAACACATCTATTGTGTTCAATTATATGATCACTGAAATACCGGCACAGTGGGTGAATGGAATTGAAATTCAGGAACCGATATTCACAAAATATCCGTTCGAATGGCAGTTCATTGATTATGTGACACATATCGAGGTTGCTTTTTATGCTTCTGTAGAGAATCCGAATGCGGTAGGTATTTTTGAAACGTGGAAGAACCAACTACTTCAGCACGAAGGGACAGAACCCATAACAATAAAAAACAATGAGTTATTTGACGATTTCGATTTTTAAATGAGAGCCTATTTATCTGATATTGTGCATCGTATAGCACTTCCATCCTTTCGAAATGCCAACGGAACTACGTGGCATGAAATCATGGGAATCATAGAGGAATACATCATTAATTTAACGCATACGGTTCAAATTCAAGAATGGCAGGATGAATTCGGACGTACATACAAAAATTTCATCGTTCGGATCGAAGGGAAATCAAAAGAAACCTATATTCTTGGCGCGCATTACGATAGCTTTGAAGATACACCTGGAGCGGATGACAATGCAAGTGCCGTGGCCGTTTTATTAGGCGTATTAAAAACCATATCCCCAAGCGAAACCTTGGCATACAGTTGGGAATTTGTGTTTTATGCATGCGAAGAACCTCCGTTTTTTGATACAAAAAATATGGGAAGCTACAAGCATGCGGCAAGGTTGAATCCAACGGATATTAAATGTATGATTTGCTTGGAAATGGTTGGGTACTTTAGCAATGAGCCCAACAGTCAACATTATCCGTTTTCACCCTTGAAGTGGATTTATGGGAATAAAGGCAACTTTCTACTGGGCGTAAGTAACCGCAATTCGAGAAGAATAGCCCGTGAAATCATGAAGCATCTTCAGGGGTGTAACCCGTCATTTTATAGAAAACTCATATTACCCTTTCAACTTTCAGGACTTGATTGGTCGGATCATAAAAACTATTGGGGCCATAACATTCCAGCCCTTATGATCACGGATACGGCCATGTTTAGGAATTCAAACTACCATACCTCGAAAGACCTACCGTTTACCTTGAATTACCAGCTCATGGAACGATTTACGTTAGACTTAGTTTCCTTAATCAAAAAGGGATAATTTCATCGGTAGGCAACGCGTATATTCCATTAAATTCATGCAAAAAAGAGTCATCAAGAATCTTTGATTGTAGTTTTTGAGCCATGTCCCCTGCATGTATACCTTCGGGTGAGCCCATTACCGTGTTCATTACACCGGGATGCACCAGGTTAACAGAAAAAGGGAACGATTCTTTTCGGAGCACTTGTACAAAGAGCGCTAAAGAGGCTTTGGAAATACAATACCCATAACCAGGTAAGGCAGAAGCCTCTTGACTTTGAATATAAGGGAGTGAAGAAAACCTACTTCCAATAATTAGAAGTTGCTTCAAATTAGTCAACTTTCCGGAACGATACAAGGTGGAAAAATAGGTAAGCGGTTGCATTAAATTCACGTCCATAATCTCTTTAAATCCGTCTGCATCAAAGGCTCGAAAATCAACCCCTTGATCACCAATTGCTGCATTCAAAATTAATACCTCCGGATTGGGAAGTGTATCAATGCTATCGTACGAGAACACATGCGGGGTCAGTGGATTCCTTGACACACCATATACAGCAAAGGAACGATTTCGCAAACTAAGCACTTCCTTTCCTAGGCCGCTAGAAACCCCCGTAATTAACACATTCATTTGCTATCATTCAAAATAAATTGGTCCACACTTTCTAAGGTGCCTTCGATCCAATTTGGGTTTAACGAAAAATGTTCTCCAACGCTATAAACCCGCTCCGCTAAACGCTGGGCTTTAGAGAACTCAAAAATGCGATGAAAATATCCTGATTTGTAGTTCCAATAACATCCGTAAAATGGAGCCATGTTATATGTATGTAGCTTGAAGTCACGAACCGAATCCACACCAAAATAAACATGCAGCCGTTTCATTATTTCATCCCTATCCCATGATTTTTCTAAGGATGGTAAGTACAGTTCCCAATGGAATTCAGATCTTCTGAGCATCCTTAAGGGATCTTCCGTAATTAAATATTCATGGCTGGGAAAAACATTAGAATTAAACGTAATGATGCCCTTAATGCTCTTGCCGTAATGCCCTACGGCTAAGAAATTTGTTAAAGAGTCCTTCGCTTCTGTAGGCAATTCCACATGCGAAAGAGCATTTAATGAACACGTAAAAACAACCTTACGCGACTGATATGTTTGATTTGAAGTTTTCACGATTACCCCATCAGTGGTATAACTCACCTGTTCAACGTGTTGCTTATACAAAGGGGGCTTCATGTGATGCGAAAGGGTATTAACCAGTTGACTCAGACCGCCTTGCATTCGATAGACCTTGGAATCTAATGCGGATAAATTAGATACAAAAAAGTACATCGATTCATACAAGGTGATTTGATTCATAGTAACATCTATATCGCCTAAGAAATAACGTATTGAGAATGCGGTAGGAATTCCTTCTGCCTCCAACCAATCTAGGGTTAACACCCTATCCCATTCAAGCGGTGCAAGTCGCTCGAAATCGGAAAGATTTACAATCCCCGTTTTATCCAATAAGGCGTGAAATAGTTCCAATGGATCGGGATATTCTATGTTGGAAAGCAGCTCATTCAATGAATCATGCCATATCCCTTCCATGTAAACCGCCGCATCGGTCAAGAGTTGCTCTTCTAATTCTAAATTCAATTCATGAATTAAATTCATAACTCGATGTTGGCTTGAAAGCACTCGAGCAGCGCCTAATTCAAACCAAGCATCATCTACTGAGGTTGAGTTAATTCTTCCGCCGAGGTGATCGCTCGCCTCCAACATCACATAAGTAAGTCCTTGCTCTTTGATTTTTTTTGCTAAAACAATGCCTCCGATTCCGGCACCAACGATGATATAATCATATGTATCCACAAATCAAAGGTAATTGAATCATTTGATTCCGTAAGTTTGTCATTAGGCATGGAGGTATATACATATTATTATCCGGGGTTTTTCGACGATAACTACCGATTGACGGGCAGTGAGTGGAAATTGATAAAGCAGGCTAAACCCCGAAACAAGATGCATTATCAACCGAGGATCCCGGCAGATGGATATTACGAGCAAAATAATCTCGAGCGTTGCAAGGCGCAAATATCTTTAGCCCAAACCTATGGGATTCGTGGTTTTATGATTTGTTATTATTGGGATTTCGAAACTTCAAGTCCTGTAATGCATGAAGTGCTTGAACAGATGATGAAGGCGATGGAAGGCACTACCTTTGAATTTAATATCATGTGGGTACTTCGACTTCCACATCGTATATTACCCATCGAAGAAGGATCATATGGTAAATATCACAACCATCCATGGTTTAAAAAGCGAATTCAAAGCTATCGAAAAGACCCTGGATTCCTTAATGAAATCAAGCGGATTACAAGTCACCCAAACTATAGAAAAGATTCGGAGGGACGCCCTTTATTACAACTGTATTCAGTGAGTGAATTAATTGATTTACATGGCGCTGAGGTCAACAAGCTTCTCGAAGATTTTAATGCATACCACCTTCAAGCCGTTTGCGGAAGATCTGATGATTGGATAGCAGACGCATCCAGTTTAGGTTTGCATAGTTTAACCACTTATGTCACTTTGGTTGATTTTAACTCCCCTAAGGTCTTATTAAAACATGCAGCATGTGTAGCCGAACAGACTGCGGTATGGAATAACATTCAGCAACAAACAAGCATCCCCTTTTATCCGAGTGTGGCAACGGGTTGGGATGCATCACCACGTGGATCACATCAAAATGGGTTCAAAATCAAAAAATTTCCGTGGGCGCCTGTGGTGATTGATTCAAACCCTATAGACTTTAAAAAAAACATGGAAATGGCCAACCAATGGGCTAAAAATAAACACGTAGACATACATGTTGCCAGTTGGAATGAATGGAGTGAAGGACATTATTTAGAACCCGACTTGCGTCATGGCACAGCGTACTTGGAAGAACTATTATGTATTAAAAAAAGCTATTAACTTTGCGTATGACTGATATAATTTCATTTTTTAAGCGGCACGGGTATTATCATGGCAAAGCAAAGTTACCCATCGAATTGGTTGAAACATTTAAATCCGAATTCGATCCTATATTCGCAGAAAAACAAAAACGTTTCTACGCTCGGTTTACTGAACCTGGAATGTACGGCGCTAACCATGACATAAACCGATGGAACATGCTTCTGCCATCGGAATCAAGTATGTTGCGCAGTGGTTTTTTTGCGCAGGAAGAGCTTTTTAGCACACTGAAATCGGTATTTCATGGAGACTTTTCATTGGTCTTTTTTTCCTCTGATATTTCATCGCCTGGATCAACATTTCAAACCATACATCAAGATGGAAATGATTTTGCCGTAGCCCTGAATGTACCCCTCATCGATTCAAATGAAGTGAATGGCGCAACCCAAATTTATCCGGATACCCATCGTATTTCAACCGATTCCGAATTCACCAACGAATCGAATGAATTCACAGACGATCAAATTATTGTCCGGGCGAATGCACTGAATCCACTCACCTTGCATGTGAACCGGGGTGATTATACCTTAAGAGACTTGCGTTTAATACACCGTGGCACACCAAATTACACGGATGAACATCGCCCCTATCTATCTATAATTTTTCTCCCATCAAGCCACAATGAAGCACCAAGTTTTGAGGTAATTCTTGAAGGGCTTGAACTTTTCAAACACATGAAAAAAGAAGCGTTTCCGACCGGTAATACGGCCTTAATTGATTTTGCCAACACCTTTGGACGCTTGGTTATGGCGTATTCATTTTCTGACCGGATTCACCGACCAATTGCGAAAAACGTAAGTGATCAACTCCATGAAGATGCGCTGTACTGCCTACGATTTGCAAAATTTGAAGATCAGGCATTAAATGAACGTATTGTGCGCAATGAACACTTAAGTGAAGCGTTAAAAAAGGAAATAGTACAGGCTAAAAATACCTTTAATGAGTTGATGATGGATTTATAAGAACAGGCATCCATTAACTTCTT
>CANMTO010000057.1 GCA_947500755.1 Flavobacteriales bacterium | reverse complement strand
TTCAGTATCGTTATGTAAACTATGAATTCTTGGGATTGGACATGGTTTCAGGGGAACTAAAAGATGTTACCCAAACGGTGGATTTTCATTTTATAAATCCGAAGGCCTCACTTTTTTATCAATTGAAATCAAATCACCAATTCTACCTTTCGATTGGGCGCAGCAATAGAGAACCGGTGCGTAGAGATTTTAGAGAATCTACACCCAGCAGTCGTCCAAAATCAGAAGCCTTAACCGATTATGAATTGGGCTATACCTGGCAAGGTCGAGGGCTGGTGCTAAAAGCGAACCTTTACCACATGGATTTTAACAATCAGCTTGCATTAACGGGTCAAATTAATGATGTGGGCGGATATACGCGCACCAACATTAAAGACAGCTACCGGCAAGGAATTGAAATCGAGGCGAAATATAAGCGAATTAAAAACCTAGAAATCAATGGAAACGTAACTTTGAGTCGCAATCTGGCGATGAATTACACGGATTATTTAGATGTATATTTGGACTCGCTTCCCTACTATACCCAACAAATCACAACCTACGCCCAAACCACCTTGTCTTTTTCGCCCAGCGTAAACGCAGGACTCGGCGTGACCTATACCATTCCTAATTGGAACCTAAGTGTGGATTGGACCTCAAAATTTGTCGGTAAACAGTATATGGACAATATTGAAACCAGTGAATTACCGGCCTTTAATTATTCCTCATTTGGGCTAAGAAAAACGTTTAAAACAAAAGAAAATACGGTAATCCAGCTTTCAGGAATTGTTAATAATGTCTTTAATCAAATGTACTCGAACAATGGGTATGCGTTTGCCTACCAATATGCAGGGGTAAAAACTACCGAACAGTTCTTTTATCCGCAAGCGGGGAGAAATTTTATGCTGCGGGTGAGCCTTGGATTTTAATGCGTATATTTGATTAAACGGATGATTATGAAAAATATATTAGCGATTACCATGTTTGTTGTTTTGGGAGTTTCCACTTGGGCGCAAGATTCAGCACCAATTGTTACTAGTACGATGGGGGAGGAATGTGCGATGTATCCAACGGGTTATGAAGGATTGATGAAGTTTATAAATAATGAAGTTAACTATCCTCAAGATTGCGTAGATCAGGGCATTTCTGGAAAAGTCTATGTTCAATTCGTAGTGAATCGTTCTGGAAATGTGTCTAAAGCAACGGTAACTAAATCAGCACATCCATCCCTGGACAAAGAAGCATTGAGAGTAACTAATTTACTTCATTGGAATTGGAATCCTACGTGTAAAGATTCAGCGATGTATATGTCACTACCCATTAATTTTGAAGTGGGGGATGATACAGAACCAAGCGAAGAGGAAGACGATAAACCAAGCCCACATTTTGCAGGGATAGATATTGGTTTCGGAAATCTTATGATGGATAATCCAACCGATTATCCGTATTGGAATACCTCCGACCTGAATGTATTTACCATAGGCTTTAATCTATTTGAATATAAGTTGCCAATTTTTAAGCAATACCTAGGACTTACTACGGGGTTGGGATTTAATTTATCCTCGGTTGATCTTGGTCAATACGATTTGGTTCATACGTCGACGGTTCCTGGTGGAAATAACGATACCTTATGGGCTGTACTGAACACAAGTCAATCATATCGATCAAACAACTTCACCCACACTTCATTAAGCCTTCCTTTATTGTTTGAGGTTTGCAGCAAGGCAAAGACTAAAAATTCTTTTTATTTAAATGTGGGTGCCGTAGGGTATTGGACCGTTGGTGGATCCTGGTCAACCCGAGGGAAATACCTCAACGGTGACCGCTTTCAAAACACCGTAAACTCACGGTTTCAGCTTGCGCCTTTTGGTGCCTATGCAACCACTCGATTGGGGTTTGATCATTATGGCCTTTTTGTAAACTATAACCTAACGCCTTTATTTAAAAAATCAGCCACCGCAACCCTTTATCCATTGACCTTTGGCTTAACCCTTAATTTGGATTATTAAGCTTAAGGGTTTCCGTTAGATGTTCTACTTGTATTAGCACGGCTTCGTGTCCGTTATTTGATACTATGGCGTTTGCTAAGGGAATTTTTTGTTCATCGCTCCATTGACTATTGATTCGCGCTTCCGCTTGTTCCTGTGTGCAGCGATCCCGTTGTATAATGCGTTGTAGGCGAGTATCAATGGGTGCAATAACCAATACCGTAGCATGAAACTGGCGATATGCCCCCGTCTCAAAAATAATCGCAGCTTCATTGAAAACAAGGGGAGAATTCTGCTTGGCACACCAGGCATCGAAATCAGCACGAACTATGGGATGAATCAAGTTATTCACAAACAGTCGATTCTCCTCGGAGTCAAAGATTAAGGAGGCCAATGCGTTTCTATTTATTACACCGTCTTCATAAATTGTTGCATCAAAGCGTTTAACCAATTCCGATATGATATGTGGATGGGTATCCGTTAATGCCTTAGACTGAGCATCGGAATAGTATACGGGAAACCCCATTTTTTCAAGAATTTTAGCCACATAACTTTTTCCTGAACCAATTCCGCCGCTTAGCCCTATACGTTTCACCCTGCTAAGATACGGCAATGTTGCATTGCTTCCACGGGCTTTTACCTATCTTTGTGGAATGACAGTTATGCCTTGGTTCGCTTCTTGGTTTGATACTTCGTATTATCACATGCTCTACAACCATAGAAATGAGGAAGAAGCACAAGATTTTATTGAGCGTTTAGTTAATTTCTTAGCCCTTGAACCTAAGTCCAAGGTCTTGGATTTAGCCTGTGGTAAAGGTAGACATGCCAGAACGCTCCATGCCTTAGGATTGAATGTACTCGGCACTGACTTGTCTCCACAAAGCATCGCCTTTGCCAATGAATCTGCTGTGGACGGATTACAGTTTAAGGCTCAAGACATGCGTGAACCCCTTCCTAACGAATCCTTTGATGCGGTGTTCAATTTGTTTACCAGCTTCGGTTATTTTGATTCCACTGCGGAAAATCAACGGGTAATCGATTCGGTACATACCATGTTAACACCACGCGGGATCTTAGTGATTGATTTTTTAAATGCGCAACGCGTGACGGATACTTTAGTGCCCGTTGAGCAGGTACAACGTGATGCATTAACATTTAATATTCGAAGAGAACTGTCCGCGGGTAAAGTAATCAAGCACATCGAATTTACGGATGAAGGAAAAGATTTCCATTACACTGAACAAGTTCAATTGCTTGGTCTGGCTGATTTTCAAGAACTGTTAAACGAGCACTTTCATATTCTGCATACCTTTGGCAATTATGCCTTGGATGCGTTTGATCCGTCAACATCCCCTCGCTTAATTATAATTGCACAAAAAAAATGAGCCCTCTATTAATGGTTTTGGTCTTGATTGCTGTAGTTGCTGCAGGAGGTGGTTTTGTGCATTTTTTACAAGCAAATAACAAGTCTCAATTTATAAAGTTAGCCCTAGCCTTTAGTGGTGGGTTTCTTCTTGCTATCGTATTTGAACACTTACTTCCTGAACTCTACGCCGGCGAAACAGATAATATTGGGATTTATATTCTAGTTGGATTCTTAATTCAGCTCATCATGGAATATTTCTCCGGCGGAATCGAGCACGGTCATATCCATGTGCACAAAGGACAATCCATGCCATGGGCGCTCTTTATTTCGCTTTCTATTCACTCCATTATTGAAGGAATTCCCCTGGGAAATGATGTGGATCATTTACATCACTTGCATAATCACGACCACAAACTCTCCTTGTTTTGGGGAATTGTTTTTCATCAGATTCCTGTAGCAATCGCGCTTATGACCTTGCTGTTGAGTACTTCATTAAAAAGAGGAATGGCGTGGTTGGTTTTATTGTTCTTCGGTATTATGACGCCTCTTGGCTTACTCATTGGGTTAAACGTACCCATGGAACAAACAGGAATAAGCGTCCCGGTAGTATTGGGCGTCGTGATCGGAATGTTCTTGCACATTTCAACCACCATTATTTTTGAAACTTCAGAGAACCACAAATTCAACCTGCTTAAACTCTCTAGTGTAATTGCTGGGATTGCAGGGGCTCTGCTGATGTATTAAATCAAATTAAACAGGTCGTTTACCCCAAGCGTTCGATTAACAGTAAATCCTTCTGCATACCTAACTCCAACTGGACGACCAAATTGCAGCATTCTACCCATCATAAATTCGAAAAAGTGTGCATTGGAAATTGGGGTTTCCGGTTCCGTAGAATTTGGATCGAAGAACTGAGAGGAGAAGCACTGTACCACCTTAATTTTTTCTTCCGCATAGGTACTAACATCTAATACAACATCGGGCTCAATGTACATGTCCTGAATGTAGTGCAGCAGCATAGGGGCACGGTATGCTTCTTGAGTAATTCCGTTACGCTCCGTATTAATTTTAGGCAAACCCGATAAAAATGCGGCACGAGCTACCAAGGCAGCCGCTAGACCGTGATCGGGGTGACGATCTGTAATCGAATTCGCAAGGATAAGCTGAGGTCTAAAGTGGCGAATCTCACGAATGATTTGATGTAAATGGTCTTCATTTTCCTCAAAAAATCCGTCGGCCATTCCCAGATTTACACGATCCACGAGACCTAACATCTGCGATGCAGCCCTGCCTTCTTCCATGCGTATGGCTGCACTTCCACGTGTACCTAACTCTCCTTGTGTCAGGTCAACAATAACAATCTGCTTTCCCTCGCCCGCGTAGCGCAATAAGGTTCCCCCGCAGGAAATTTCTACGTCATCAGGGTGTGCGCCAAAGGCGAGAATATCAATATTCATTAAGCGGTCATGTAGGATTCAATGCTCGGACAAGCACATACCAAATTGCGATCGCCATAGGCATTATCTACACGACGAACAGGAACCCAATACTTATTTTTCATTAAATAGGGAAGTGGATAAGCCGCTTCCGCTGGTGTATATGGATATTCCCATGTTCGATTAATAATACAATCCGCTGTGTGTGGCGCATTTTTGAGTAGGTTATTATCTTTTGGATATTTACCTGCTTCGATATCAGCAATTTCTTGTCTGATTTTAATCATGGCCTCAATGAAGCGATCCAGTTCTGCTTTATCTTCAGATTCTGTAGGCTCAATCATTAAGGTTCCAGCCACCGGGAATGAAACAGTAGGGGCATGAAAATTAAAGTCAATTAGTCGTTTGGCCATATCGGCTACTTCCACATCCGCATTCTTTTTGAACTCTCTACAGTCAAGAATTAATTCATGAGCAACCGTACCGTGTGCACCGGTATACAAGATTGGATAATGTTCCTTTAAACACGCAGCGATGTAGTTGGCGTTAACAATAGCCATTTCTGTCGATTCTCGTAGTCCTTTGTATCCTAGCATTTTGATATATCCGTAAGAAATTAATAGGATTAAGGCACTTCCATATGGGGCAGAAGAGATGGCGTGTATCGCCTGATCGCCACCCGTGGTATGCAATGGATTACTTGGCAAGAACGGTACTAAATGGGCTGCAACACCAATCGGACCCATCCCTGGGCCACCACCGCCATGCGGAATAGCAAAGGTTTTGTGCAAGTTTAAGTGGCAAACATCTGCTCCAATATTTCCAGGGTTAGTTAACCCAACTTGAGCATTCATGTTGGCCCCGTCCATGTACACTTGACCTCCCTGGGCATGAATGATTGCTGTAATTTCTCGAATGCCTTCCTCGTACACGCCGTGCGTTGATGGATAGGTAACCATGATTCCTGCTAAATCGTCTCCGAGTTGGTCAGCTACAGTTTTCAATTCCGAAATATCAATGTTTCCATGTTCATCACATCCGGTTACCACTACTTCAAAACCAGCCATTACTGCAGAGGCAGGATTCGTTCCATGCGCACTTGAAGGAATAATGATTTTTTTACGTTGGAAGTCACCATTTGCTTCATGGAAGGCTTTAATCACCATAAGACCTGCATATTCACCTTGAGCACCAGAATTTGGTTGTAATGAGACTCCAGCAAAGCCAGTACATTCGCACAAATCTTTGGCTAATTCTGCCATAAATTCGTGATACCCTGCGGCCTGATTCTTTGGTGCAAACGGGTGCATGTTTGCGAAATTCGGGTTAGTGATAGGAATTAGTTCACTTGCCGCATTCAATTTCATGGTACAAGATCCTAAAGGAATCATACTATGCACTAGCGATAAATCTTTATTCTCCAACGATTTTAAGTAGCGCATCATTTTTGACTCAGAATGATGTGCACTGAACACAGGATGCGTTAATATTTCACCTTCTCGTACCAATGCACTTGGAATACCGACTTCTGCTGAGATGCCGCTTCCTTTCGTTTCAAACATGGATAAGATTGCATCAACATCCGCAGATGTATGTGGTTCTCCAAAGGTAATTTGAACGGTGTTCGCATCAGGGGCGAAAAAATTCATTCCTTTATTCACAGCAGCTTTTAAAATACTTTCACTATCCACATTTGTAATACATACCGTGTCAAAAAGTTGTGTGGAATGCAGCGTGTGCCCTTTCGCCAATAAGCCTGAGGCTGTGTTACACGCTAATTCATGAATATGTGTTGCAATACGTTTGATTCCCTGAGGTCCGTGATAAACAGCATACATTCCTGCCATGACAGCCAATAAGGCTTGGGCTGTACAAATATTAGAAGTTGCTTTATCTCGTTTGATGTGTTGTTCGCGGGTTTGTAAAGCCATTCTCAAGGCAGTATTTTCATCGGCATCTTTAGATACACCGATGATACGACCCGGCAAAGTTCGTTTGTACGATTCTTTGGATGCAAAAAATGCGGCGTGAGGACCTCCGTAACCCATTGGAACCCCAAAGCGTTGTGAATTCCCTAATACCACATCAGCACCCATCGATCCCGGAGATTTTAATAGGGCTAATGCCATTAAATCACTGCAAACGGCCACTTGAATCGCATGCTCATTTAAGGTAGAAATCGTGCGTTCAATGTTGGATACATGTCCTGCTGCATCAGGATATTGTAATAAGGCGCCAAAACACCCGTCCAAGGAAATTGATTCTATCGTATTAAACGTTTGTATTTCAATGTTCAAATTGAGCGCTCTACCTGTTACTACATCTAAGGTTTGTGGATAAATCGATTCATGCACTAAAAAGGTATTCTTAGCTAATTTAACGTCCTCTCTTGATCTTGAATTGTAGAACATAATCATGGCTTCTGCTGCTGAGGTACCTTCATCGAGTAAGGATGCATTGGCAATTTCCATTCCTGTTAAATCCAAGACCATCGTTTGGAAATTTAATAAGGCCTCTAAGCGTCCCTGGGCAATTTCTGCTTGGTATGGAGTGTAGGCGGTATACCATCCTGGATTTTCTAAGACGTTTCGCAAGATTACCGAAGGCACCAAGGTTTCATGATATCCCAGTCCAATAAAGGATTTTAGCACTTGGTTTTGCTGACCAAT
>CANMTO010000056.1 GCA_947500755.1 Flavobacteriales bacterium | reverse complement strand
CCGAACAACGACTTGTTGCCTTCATCGTTACCGATGATTCAATAGAAACCATTAAAAGCCGAGCAACAGAACGTATGCCCGACTATATGATCCCTAGCGCATTCTTGCGCATTGATGCAATGCCGATAAATAACAACGGCAAAGCGGATCGAGCACGCTTAAAAGCTCAGATTCAAGCGCAAGGAACACACGCAGCAGCGCCACTTGATTCTACGCGCTTAAGTGTTCAATGTTGGAAGGCTATTCTTGGTCATGCCAATTTTAACATGACCGATGCATTTGAGCATGTGGGTGGAAATTCAATTTTATTGATGAAAATGCAAGCTTGGCTGGAAAAAAATGCCGGGTGTTTTATCTCAGTCAAATCGCTCTTATCGCACAATACACCGGAGTTATTGGAACAACTTATTCAGGATTCACAGGCAAGTCACGCGCCCGTTTTACCAACTTCCTTTCCATTAAACGCTCTACAACAAGGCATTCTGCTCACTGAACTTGGAAATGATTGGGGCAGCCATTCTCCTTTTTTACTGCGCTTCACAGCACATTTGAAAGAACCGTTGACCGATTCCAGATGGAAGGAAGCGGTAGAGGCTGTACTCGCTCAATTTCCTTATTTGGCCTATACATTAAATCAAGTGGAAGCCCCTAAATCAACGTGTTGGGTAGTAAATAAAGAGCCGTCTATGCTTTATTCAGCGGAGCACTTAGCACGATGGGACTACCCATTAATACGTTTCATTAAGCATGAACCGACAAAAATTGAATTTATTTATCACCACCTCTTGATGGATGGGCTTGGGATGAATGTCGTATTAAACCGATTGATTGAGCACTTAGAAGGAAACCTTAAACCCGCCACATATTCCAATACCCACCTCATCGAATATCATCCGATAAATACGGGTCTTGTCATTGAAACAGCTACTAGAAACGCTACTGTTTTTAAATACCGCATTTCCGAAAATGAGCTCGTCAGGATTTCAAGTTATTGTGAATCGAACGACCTTCCTAAACGGGAATTCTTACTGCGTTCAGTAGCCTTAACCCATCAATATGCTACGATTGCAATGGCTGATGTTACGAACCATCCTGGAATCCCAGGCATGTTTACCGAGCTCATACCTGTACAGATTGACTTGAAAACGGGAGAACGTACAGCCATCGAACCACAGGCAACATTAAACACCGACATTGTGTTCAATTATATGATCACTGAAATACCAGCACAATGGGTGAATGAAATTGAAATTCAAGAACCGATATTCACTAAATATCCGTACGAATGGCAATTCATTGATTATTTGACACATATCGAGGTTTCTTGTTATGCTTCCGTCGAGAACCCACATGCTGTACGGATTTTTGAAACGTGGAAGAACCAACTGCTTCAGTTTGAAGGAACAGAACCCGTAGAAATAAAAGACAATGAGTTATTTGACGATTTCGATTTTTAAATGAGAACCTATTTATCAGATATTGTACACCGTATAGCACTTCCTTCCTTTCGAAATGCCAATGGAGATACGTGGCATGAAATCATGGGAATCATAGAGGAATACTTGATTAATTTAAGACATACGGTTCACATTCAAGAATGGAAAGATGAATTCGGACGCACGTTTAAAAATTTCATCGTTCGGATCGAAGGAAAATCAAAAGAAACCTTTATTCTTGGCGCACATTACGACACCTTCGAAGATACACCGGGAGCTGATGATAATGCAAGCGCAGTAGCCGTTTTATTAGGCGTATTAAAAAACATCTCTCCGAGCGAACCCTTGGCCTACAGTTGGGAATTTGTGTTGTATGCATGCGAAGAACCCCCGTTTTTTGGAACAAAAAATATGGGGAGCTACCAGCATGCGGCGCGGTTAAATCCAGCGGATATAAAATGTATGATTTGCTTGGAAATGGTTGGGTATTTTAGCAATGAGCCCAACAGTCAACACTACCCGTTTTCGCCCCTGAAGTGGATTTATGGTAATAAAGGCAACTTTCTACTGGGCGTAAGTAACCGCAATTCGAGAAAAATAGCCCGTGAAATCATGAAGCATCTTCAAGGGTGTAATCCGTCATTTTACAGAAAACTAATACTACCCTTTCAACTTTCAGGACTGGATTGGTCAGACCATAAAAACTATTGGAGCCATAACATTCCGGCACTTATGATCACGGATACGGCAATGTTTAGAAATTCAAACTACCATACCTCGAAAGACCTACCCTTTACCTTGAATTACCAGCTGATGGAACGATTGGCTTTAGACTTAGTCTCCCTAATCAAAAAGGGATAATTTCGTCGGTAGGCAGCTCATATATTCCATTAAATTCTTGCAAAAAGGAGTTATCAAGAATCTTCGATTGAAATTTTCGAGCCATATCCCCTGCATTTAATCCTTCGGGTGAACCCATTTCAGTATTTAATACGCCGGGATGTACCAGGTTAATAGAAAAGGGAAACGCTTCTTTTCTGAGCACCTGAACAAAGAGTGCTAAGGAGGCTTTGGAAATACAATACCCATATCCAGGTAAGGCAGAAGCCTCTTGACTTTGAATGTAAGGGACTGAAGAAAACCGACTTCCGATAATTAGAAGTTGCTTCAAATCAGACAACTTACCTGCACGATACAAGGTGGAAAAATAGCTAAGCGGTTGCATTAAATTCACATCCATGATCTCTTTAAATTCGTCTGAATCAAATGTTCTAAAATCTACTCCTTGATCACCAATCGCTGCATTCAAAATTAATACCTCTGGGTTGGGTAGCGCTTCAATGCTGTCGTACGAGAACACATGCGGGGTCAGTGGATTCCTTGACACACCGTAAACAGCAAAGGAACTATTTCGCAAGCTAAATACTTCTTTTCCCAGGCCGCTGGAAACCCCCGTTATTAACACATTCATTGGCTATCACTCAAAATAAATTGGTCCACACTTTCTAAGGTGCCTTCGATCCAATTTGGGTTTAACGAAAAATGTTCTCCAATGCTATAAACCCGCTCCGCTAAACGCTGGGCTTTAGAGAACTCAAAAATGCGATGAAAATATCCCGATTTGTAGTTCCAATAACACCCGTAAAATGGTGGCATGTCGTACGTATGAAGCTGCAGGTCACGAACCGAATCCGCACCAAAATACGCATGCAGCTGTTTCATTAATTTATCCGTATCCCATGATTTTTCTAACGATGGCAAGTAAAATTCCCAATGGAAGTCTGATCTTCTGAGCATTCTGAGCGGATCTTCCGTGATCAAATAGTCATGGCTAGGGAACACATTGGAATTAAACGTAATGATTCCCTTAATGCTTTTTCCGTAATACCCTGCGGCTAAGCAAGATGTTAAGGAGTCCTTAGCCTCCGAAGGCAATTCCACATGGGAAAGAGCATTCAATGAACACGTAAAAACGACCTTACGCGACTGATACGTTTGATGTGTAGTTTTCACCATTACGCCATCAGCGGTATAACTCACGTGTTCTACTTGTTGCTTAAACACGGGGGACTTTATATGACCAGAAAGGGTTTCAACCAGTTGACTCAGACCGCCTTGCATTCGGTATACCTTGGAATCTGATGCGGATAAATTTGATACAAAAAAGTACATCGATTCATACAACGTGATTTGATTCATAGTAACATCTATGTCGCCTAAGAAATAACGTATTGAGAATGCGGTAGGAATTCCTTCTGACTCCAACCAATCTTTGGTTAAGACCCTATCCCATTCCAGCGGGGCAAGGCGCTCGAAATCGGAAAGATTTACAATACCCGTTTTATCCAATAAGGCATGAAATAGTTCAAATGGATCGGGATAATCCACGTTGGAAAGCAAATCATTCAATGAATCATGCCATATCCCTTCCATGTAAACCGCGGCATCGGTAAGGAGTTGCTCTTCTAATTCTAAATTCAATTCACTAATTAAATTCATCACTCTATGTTGGCTTGAAAGCACTCTTGCAGCGCCTAATTCAAAGCACGTATTATGCTGTGAGGTCGTGTTAATTCTTCCGCCAACATGATCGCTTGCCTCCAAGATCACGTATGAAAGTCCCTTCTCTTCGAAATATTTTGCTAAAACAATGCCTCCGATTCCAGCACCAACGATGATATAATCATATGTATCCACAAATCAAAGGTAATTGAATCATTTGAATCCGTAAGTTTGCTATTAGGTATGGAGATATATACATATTATTATCCGGGATTTTTCGACGATAACTACCGAGTTACGGGTAGCGAGTGGAAATTGATACAGCAGGCCAAACCCCGAAACAAGGTGCATTATCAACCGAGGATCCCAGCAGATGGATATTATGAGCAAAATAATCTCGAGCAATGTAAGGCGCAAATCTCTTTAGCCCAAAAATATGGGATTCGTGGTTTTATGATTTGTTATTACTGGGATTTCGAAACATCAAGTCCAGTAATGCATGAAGTACTTGAACAGATGATGAAGGCGATGGAAGGAACTACGTTTGAATTTAATATCATGTGGGTACTTCGACTTCCACATCGTATATTACCCATCGAAGAAGGGTCTTATGGTAAATATCATAACCATCCATGGTTTAAAAAGAGAATTCAAAGCTATCGAAAAGACCCTCGATTCCTTAATGAAATTAAACGGATTACAAGCCACCCTAACTATAGAAAAGATTCGGAGGGACGAGCTTTATTACAACTGTATTCACTGAGTGAATTACTTGATTTACATGGCGCTGAGGTCAACACGCTTCTTGAAGATTTTAATGGGTTCCACCTTCAAGGGGTTTGCGGAAGATCTGATGAATGGATAGCGGACGCATCCAGAATAGGCATACATAGTTTAACGTCTTATGTCACCTTGGTTGATTTTAACTCCCCAAAAGTCCTATTAAAACATGCAGCGTGTGTTGCCGAACAATCCACGGTATGGAGCCATATTCAGCAGCAAACAAGCATCCCCTTTTATCCAAGTGTCGCTACCGGGTGGGATGCATCTCCCCGTGGTGCGCATCTGCAGGGTTTCAAAATCAAAAAGTTCCCTTGGGCACCCGTGGTGATTGATTCAAACCCAATAGACTTTAAAAAAAATATGGAAATGGCTAGCCAATGGGCTAAAAATAAACACGTAGACATACATGTTGCCAGTTGGAATGAATGGAGTGAAGGACATTATTTGGAACCCGATTTACGTTATGGCACCGCATACCTGGAAGAACTGTTATGTATTAAAAAAAGTCATTAGCTTTGCATATGACTAACATAATTTCATTTTTTAAGCACCACGGGTATTATCATGCCAAAGCTGCCTTACCCCTCGATTTGGTAGAAATATTCAAATCCGAATTTGATCCGATTTTCGCAGAAAAGCAAAAACGTTTCTACGCTCGGTTTACTGAACCTGGAATGTATGGCGCAAACCATGACATAAACCGATGGAACATGTTGCTGCCATCGGAATCAAGCATGTTGCGCAGTGCGTTTTTTGCACGAGAAGAACTTTTTAATACCCTGAAATCAGTATTTCATGGAGACTTTTCATTGGTCTTTTTTTCCTCTGATATTTCATCGCCTGGCTCAACATTTCAAACCATACATCAAGATGGAAATGATTTTGCCGTAGCGCTGAATGTACCACTTGTCGATTCAAATGAAGTGAATGGCGCCACCCAGATTTATCCGGATACCCATCGCATTTCAACCGATTCCGAATTCACCAATGAATCGAATGAATTCACCGACGATCAAATAATTGCCCGGGCAAATGCACTGAATCCACTCACATTGGATGTAAAACGAGGTGATTATACCTTAAGAGACTTGCGTTTAATACACCGTGGTACACCAAATAATACAGATGAACATCGCCCGTATTTATCTGTGATTTTTCTCCCATCAAGCCGTAATGAAGCACCAAGTTTTGAGGTAATTCTTGAAGGGCTTGAACTTTTCAAGCATATGAAAAAAGAAGCGTTTCCAACAGGTAATGCGTCCTTAATTGATTTTGCCAATACGTTTGGACGCTTGGTAATGGCACATTCATTTTCCGACCGAATACAGCGTCCCATTCCGAAAAATGTAAGTGATCAACTCCATGAAGACGCACTGTATTGCCTACGATTTGCAAAATTTGAAGATGAGGCATTAAATGATCGTATTGTACGCAATGAACCCTTAAG
This sequence comes from Flavobacteriales bacterium, assembly GCA_947500755.1. Classification (GTDB taxonomy): domain Bacteria; phylum Bacteroidota; class Bacteroidia; order Flavobacteriales_D; family Crocinitomicaceae; genus UBA952. Next base: position 1,374 of record CANMTO010000056.1, on the reverse strand, counting down.
TGAGGACTTAAAAAAAGAAATAGAACAGGCTAAGAATACCTTTAATGTGTTGATGATGGATTTGTAGGGACAAGTATCCCTTAGCATCTTCATGTTCAATAATTTGATTAACTTGCCTTATGGATCGAATTAAATTTTTAAATCAACTCGCGACATCCACGTGTAAATATAATTTTGGTGCGGGCGTTCCACCATTGGAAGATTATCCCGTATTGAATGAAATCGAATGCTACGAGACCTTTATCAAAGCCTATCCGAATGCCCCCATTAAACAATATCATCAAACGGATGGCTTTTTAGGAGAACTTGGCTCCCATGTGTTTCAAGAAGATGGTTTTTCTAATGTTCAAGCTTCGAATATTGTTATTACCAATGGAGTACAAGAGGCAATCACACTCGCGTGTTGGCTTTTTAAAAACAATACGATTGCGTGCACGGACCCCTGCTATCCCGGGCTTTCAGACCTTGTTGGGTTAATGGGTAAAACACCACTGTTCCTTCCCGAAAAGGATTGGATTAGCTCCTTAGAAAAACTCCCAAAAGGCTCATTATTTTATTTAAGTGCCGATTTTGCAAATCCAACTGGTAAACGAATTACGTTAGATGAACGAAAGCAAGTGCTTGCAATCGCTGAAAAAAATGACTTTTATATTTTTGACGATGCGACCTATCGTCCGTTTTTTTTAGACCACTCCTTACCATCCTTAGTATCCTTGGCTCCTGAGCGGGTATTTCATTCGATTTCTTTCTCTAAAATTCTTTCGCCTGGACTACGCATTGCCATGACCCATGTACCAAATACATTTCGTGATGCATTCTTGTCTCTTAAAGCCAATGTCAGTTTAAATAGTTCTGGGTTCACCCAAGCCATTGTGGGTGGTTGGCTACTAAAGAATGATTTCAGCTTAAGTAAGCACCTGGATGCGTTTAAGAATCTCATGCGCAATAAACAAGAATTTTTTCATGCGCAGCATGTTCCGTATGCCGGTGGTTTCTTTGTTGAAATGACACTGCAACATCCGTCAATCGATTTATCCTGGTGCGCGGAATTATTGGCTAAAGAAGACGTAGCAGCATGTCCGATGAGTATGTTTTCTGATAACTTAACACTTCATAATAAGCTACGTTTAGCCATTGCTAAAATTTCTCTTGAAAACCTTAAGGTAGGCTTCATGAAAATCCATAACTTTGCAAGCTCGTGATTATTAAGGAACATTCAGGAATTAAATTTGTAGAACTATTCGTTGGAATGGGGAAAATGGTGTCTTGGTGGCATCAATATGCCCTCGGGTTTCAACTTAGGGGCCAACGGATTTACCAAGGGGTGCACGGCAAAGAAATTACGTATTGGCTGCAACAGGGGAATGCGAATTT
>CANMTO010000055.1 GCA_947500755.1 Flavobacteriales bacterium | reverse complement strand
GTTAGATTTTTGTAAAGAAAGAATGTCCCCCACCTTAATTTCTTTTGCTGCTTTAGTGTGAACATTATTACAAAGCACTTTCTTTTTTGAAATTAACTCCGTGGCTTGAGAACGAGTTTTCGTTAGACGGACACACCAAATAAACTTATCGATTCTCAAAGGCATTTCTTGCTTTTTTAGTTAGCCCTTGGTAAACAATAGCATGTGATTCTGTAATTAATTTAAGAACTAAGGTAATATCCACCTGTAAGGTATCTAACCTAAGGGTAATCCAGTGATTTTTGTTCATATGAAACCCTCTTGATATCCAATCATGGGATTCCAATAATTCAGGAATCTGATCCGGATTAGACTTCAGGGTAACCGCATCTTGCGACTCGATATCTATCAATAAGAACATTTTACCACCAACCTTAAACACCAAGGTGCGTTGGTCAAACGGAAATTCCTCCGTAATATGAGATAAAGAAAGTGCTGTCGTTCGAATTAAATCGAAGGTCATTTATATATGTACAAAATCAGGACAGTCTTTTTGACCAAGCATTCTCAACATTTTCCCATGTGCTTTTAGCGCACTAAAAAATGTGCGATTCGAATGATAAGGGATATTAAACTCCATGGCTGTTTTTTGAACAATTTCTGAAATTCCACGATAATGTACGTGACAAATCGTTGGAAAAAGGTGGTGTTCTACTTGAAAATTTAACCCTCCAACAAGCCATGTAAACCATCTTGATCGGACGCCATAATTTGCAGTGGTTAATAACTGGTGTACTTTTGCGTCCGCCTCAATGTCACCTGAGTCCCCTGGCTTTTCAAATGAAACGTTTGGAATAACATGGGCAGGCTGAAAAATAAGTGCTAATATGGTACCTGAAACAACCTGCTTTATTACAAAACCAAGCAGTACATAAGGCCAAAACACAGGAGCGAAAACCAATGGTAAGACCAAGAAAACAATCGCATAAACTAATTTTCCGGCGATTATGCTTACCCAGTGAGACACTAAGGACTTGCCTTGGGAACTCACAAGGCCCATTTTACTGTAACGGCGAGCTTGTTTGTAGTCTTTTGTCGCGAACCACATAACGGTCATTAACGAATAGAAAAACCATGCATATAGATATTGATATTTATGCACAGGTCGCCATTCGGTGTGAGGAGAAAAACGCAATAACTTAACAGGCGCATCAATGTCTTCGTCAAATCCCTCCACATTGGTAAAGGTGTGGTGTAATACGTTGTGCTGAATTTTCCAATTGGTTGGGTTTCCACCTAATAAATTCAATACCGCTCCTACAAATTTATTGACCTGTTGACTCGAAGAATAGGCACCATGATTTGCATCGTGCATGACAGAAAGGCCAATGCCCGCCATGCCAAGGCCAGAAACAAACCACAACAACAGGGTTAATCCAACGCTTTGCGTGTAAAACGTAAAAACAAAGGGAACAAAATATAAGGCCAACATGAATACGGTTTTGATGACCATGTTAAGGTTGGCGTGTTTAGAAATATTGCGCTGAGAAAAATATGCTGACACTCGCTCATTGAGGGCGCGGTTGAACTCTACGTTCACATTTCTCGCGAATTTCGGGGTTGTAAATGTTGCTTGCATGGGGTAAAGGTAAACTATAAAACAATAAGCGGTATTAATCTTTCTTTTTCTTGGTCTGAATTGAGGCTGTCGCAGTCACCATATTGCTTACCGCATCTTCCCCGCCAATTAAAAAATCAGAACGATTGAGGGTGAATGTAGTTTTAATGATTAACGATGAACCGTTGTTCGAAGATATAACAACCGGCAAGGAGAAAAGTTTTGAGATTCCTTTGGATGTTATTTTTCCGTGGGCAAGGGTCTCCGTTCCTGTAGTAACCAAGGAGTCACTAAAAAACGTGATGCTCGGATAGGCGGCAACATCAAAAAAATCGGCAGACTTTGCATGTTTTGTCATTCCTGGAATTTCTAAATCCAAAGAATTTACATCAATAATTAAATCAAACCCACTTATCGTGTTGGTTCTTGGATCAACAGAAACCTGTCCTTTGACCGAAGTAAATTTACCCGAAAAGTCGAGGGATTGAAGTTCAATAACGGACTTATCTTGAATGAGGTAGGTTGTTTTCGCGGAATCAATAGTTGGGGTGTTTGGCTGAGCAACAAAGACGGCAAAGAACAACGCAACATAAATTCCGCAGAAGGCCTTTATCATAGGGTTAATTCTTTACTACTTCTAAATCCGCTTCTAATTGAATTTCGTCAGCAACAACTGCAACGGGCATATCTTTCCCAATGGAAAAATCAGAACGTTTAATTTTACCTGTAATCTTAAAACCAGCCACGTCTAAACCCGCCCGGTTCTTCGCGTATCCATTATGGGTGGCGGTAAGCATTACTTCTTTGGTAACTCCATGCATGGATAAATTTCCCGTTAGCAGATACTTTTTACCCTTAACCTTCTTGCAAGAGGTGGATTTAAAGGCAATGATTGGGTGTTGACTTACCGCAAAGAAATCTTCCGAACGCAAGTGATTGTCTCTAGCCTCTAGTCCTGTATTGATGGTGTTTGCATCGGCAACTAAATCGAAGGTAGCGTCGGTAAAATCTTTGTCATTGGCGGTAGTAACATTACATGATACTTTATCAAAGGAGCCATTCGCATCGGAGATTCCCATGTGAACCACGTTGAATCCAAGGCGAGAATGCGCGGAATCAATTCCCCATGAAGAAGAAGAGATCATTTTAAACGAAAAAGCTACAAGGGCAATAAGCAGAAATAAATAGGTTGATTTTTTCATATGTTCTATATTTTTTTCAAAGTTACATTTCTTTAGAGTACCCAACGACTAACCTATGTCAATAATTTTAATGAAAAATTTCATGGATGATCATTCGGGTGTTGTTCACGTTAAATTTGGGGACGTGTAGCTCAATATATTCAAGCATTAAATCGAGGGCCTCCTTTAGGGCGCGTTTGTTTTCTTGTATGTGATTTTGAATGAGGCTATTAAAGGCCGCTGCTCCCGAAGCAGGATTAACCTGCTTATCGTAGTGAAACACCCCTTCATGCATATTAAAAACATTTGCTTGTTCAAGGGGTTCAGGTAATATCCCAAGGGCTTTCATCCATTGCGCTAAGAACACACATGGGTAGGCGTAATAATCCACTTGTTGGGCTAAATCATTTTTTAAAGACACCAACATATTGAATGCCTCTTCATCCTTATTTTTGTAGGCAATGGATTGATAAACAACATCTGCCATAAAATATCGAATAGCGATCACATGAGGGTCAAAATCTTGCGTATTGAACCACTCAATGGGAGTTGCATTCCTGAGGGTTCCTTGTCCGAACTTTGGATTAATCGTAAACTCCAGCTCATACAATCCAAAAGGAAAAAGCGCTGCTTGTTTTTTAGATGGAAACGAAACCAATTCAAGCAGTCCTTGTTCTTTCGAAAAAAACGAATTCAACTGTGTTTTCGTTGAAAATGGGGAACGGTGAATAAAAAATGCCTGCGTTGTCTGATTCACCTGTTGTAGATTTTACCCTTTACGCACCGTAACGGTTACATTTGCTTCATTTTGTTGCTGTTTCCATTGATTTAGGGTGTTTTTTAATTTACCCTCTTTTCCTGGTTTTTGGGCCTCAATCACTGGTTTATCTGATTTAGTTTCTTTAAAATTAATTTTCACAACTTCTTTCGTTTCTACCTTGTGCTTATATTCTATCACCGACGTATCTTTTTTAAATACGCCGAATTCAGATTTTAATATGGACTTCACCGTTTCTTTCTCCTGAGCTAACTGTTCTTTCCGTTCTTGTTTTCTGCTTGACTTATCCCACTCAATAGTTGGGTTGTCTAAATCCCCATACATGCGTAAAAATATCTTCATGCCTGTTTCATCATCGATCACTGTACCAAATTCACTGTCTCGATCTGCCCCTAACAAATCCCTAAAATCAAACTTCATTCGGTAATCAATTTTATTGTCGAACCCATGAGTTCCACTTAATTCCATATCCATGGCAGACGATGAAATATTCATGTTGGGAATTGAAATAACCCCACGGCTGATCTGCAAGGTGTTTTCTAGCGTAGAAAACGCAATGTCTTTCATTTTTTCCTGAAATTGATCCAGGTTTTTCTTTCCAATTAACAATTTACCGGCATTGGTTTTTAAACTCGCCGCAACATCACTTAACGATTCCACATTCTTTAAATGCCCATTGAACACTTTCATGTGTGCAGTCACTTCCATCTGGTTTAAATCAATACCTCCAATTAAATTGAAGGGTGCATAAAAATCCAATGCAATTTGAGCGCGACCCGAAATTTGATGGGCTCGAATGACCTCTTGATCGAAATCATTCCATTCTTTAAAAAACGGTCCAAAATAGACATTATTCGTTTGTACAGTGGTGGATATTTCGAGGCGTTCTGGGGTGAATTCTTGGATTTTCATGCTTCCCGTAATGTCTGCACCGGCATTTCGCACAGACAGCTTCGGGAAAGAAAGTAATCTTTCCTGAATTATAATAGGGCCCGAAACTTCTTCAAAGGTATGACTCTCGTAGGTAATGCTTTTTGCATTAAGGGTAATTTGACCACTAATATTATCTGGTAAGACGAACTCTTTTCCTTTGGATTCCTTTTTTTCAGCTTTGGTTGTTCTTCCCAAGTCCTCCACGATAATTTGATGGCTATTTATGGCGCAATCCACGGATAACTGGCCTTTATCACTGAGGTAATTGAACACATTGCTAAACCGCCCATTTAACCTTAAATCCGTGCGATTAATCGCCAGCGTAGCTCCGTCTATGGTTAAATCACTACCCTTGAGTGAAAATTTACCGTTAATATCTTCAAACGTACGGTGGTCATCGACCGCTTGAAACCAGACATTGTAGAGACTAATGGCGCCATTCATCTTTTTTACAGACACCTCATCTGAGATGCGGAGTAAAAAATCAGAGTTCAATTTTGCAATTCCATCGATGCGATGGATAAACTCATTTTTTAACATTCGATTGGCAATGCTTAAATCGAGTGTTCCTTTAGCGTTCCCTTGAATCAAGGGTTCGGTAAAATTCAGCACATCCAATTCGCCATGAAACGGGCCCGCCGCCGTCTCAAATGCCACATGATTTAACACAAGGTGGTCTCTTTCCGGATCGCCATTACTTCGATAGGATCCCTTCATGCGCAAATTCCTAATGTGTGATTTTTTTATGGGTTCTACTAGATGGCCATTCACTATGCTAAAGTCACACGCTACCCGGGGGGCTGTTTGGTCAATTGTGCTCCCCTCTACGACCAAATCAAAGGTTACCTTTCCAGTGCCTTTATAGTTATTGATTTCATTCTCTGCAGCGTCTAATGACATATTATTCACCAATTGGGTCAGTGTTAAATCAGCGGCTTTCACCTCAAAACGCATGCTGTCGGTTCCATATTCCCCTTTTGCAATAAAGGGAATGTCTGAGATTTTCAACCTGGTTTCTGGGAGGGAAAACGTTCCTTGATTCATATTCACCTTCATGGTTAAATCCATGGAGACTGGTTTGTTTTTTAACAAGGATACCCTTCCCGATTGAATACGATTTAGGTGCATATCTCCTTTCGCATTCAGTTCAAATTGGTCTTGATCAAATTCTCCCGAAAACAGCATGTTATTCAGTGTTGACCTATAAAACTGTTCTGATTTGTGGTTGATATAATTTACGTTGAAATCCGTGGTGCTTACAGAAGAAATCTTAATGTTATAGTCTGAATCACTTTGTGAGGATGATGAATTAAGGATTAAGTAATTTACCTCGCCATTCTTTGCCGTTCGTACGTTTAATGTTCCCTTACCTATTTCAATTACTTTAATGTGATAGTTTTCTCTCCATAAATCAATCGGGTTAAAGACTAGCCGAATGCGTTCGGATTGGAGTAATATCCTCTTCGATGAAATTGTTTCGAACGCATCATGAACCTTAACATCGTGCACATTAACGGTGAGGTTAGGAAAGGTACTCCAAAACGTTAGGTCGACTCTTGAAAAATAGACGGGTTCCTTAAATTCCTTGCCTAGCTCCGACAATACGAGGTTACAAATTTTGTCTTGAAAGACGTAAAGCATCACAGAAATCCCAATCACAATGACCATTGCGATACCAATGGTCCACTTTAAGCCTTTTAATAATTTTGCCTTTAACTGCATGTGTGTGTTGTTGTGGGTAGCTTAACGAAACACACATACAAAAGGTTACAAAAAAAGAAATCAGATGAGGAGGTGCTGAATCGGCTTGTTCAGAATCCAACTAAAGCCATTTACTTCACTGAACTAAACGTGTAGCGCTCGATTTCCGGTTGCTCCCAATGCTGCCTCTTTTACCGCTTCTGAATACGTTGGGTGTGGGTGACAAATTCTTGCAATATCCTCAGCAGAAGCGCGATATTCCATGGCAACAGCGGCCTCCATAATCAAATCCGCCGCACGTGCTGAAATCATGTGAACACCTAAGACCTCATCGGTGGTTTTATCCGAAATCACTTTAATAAACCCACTGGTATCCATAGATGCTCTAGCTCGGCCTAGTGCTTTAATCGGGAAACTCCCGATGTTCACCTCAATTCCCAACGCTTTTAATTCTTCTTCTGTTTTTCCAACGGAAGCAACTTCCGGCCAGGTATAAATCACCCCTGGGATTAGATTGTAATTGATGTGTGGTTTTTGCCCGGCAATTCGTTCCGCAACAAAGACGCCTTCTTCTTCTGCTTTGTGCGCCAACATCATTCCTTTAACCACATCACCGATTGCATATACATTGGGGAGTGCTGTTTGAAGATGTTCGTTCACCTCCACTTGGCCTCTGTTGTTTGTCACTATACCCAGTTTGTCAAGGCCTAATCCTTCAGTAAATGCTTTTCTGCCCACTGCAACCAAGCAGTAATCTGATTCAAGTGTAACGGTATTTCCTTTTTTATCCGTGGCGGTCACTATGGTTTTATCTCCGGTATTTTTTACCCCTTGAACCTGGTGGTCAAAATGAAACTTCAACCCTTCTTTCTTAAGGATTTTTGCAAGTTCCTTTCCTATTGAACCATCCATCATCCCCAATAAGGTGGGTGAATTTTCAATCACTACTACTTCTGCACCAAGACGGGCGTATACCGATCCTAACTCCAACCCAATAACCCCTCCACCAATTACGATAAGTTTCTTTGGGATTTCAGATAATGATAATGCTTCGGTTGAGGTAATAATCCGTTTTTTGTCAGGAACCATACTTGGGAAAAAATTAGGTTTGGATCCCGTAGCAATGATTACATGTTTCGTATTAAGTTCTTTAACTCCTTCGGAAGAGGTGACCGCAATGGTTGTCGCATTGATAAAGGAACCCACTCCGAGATATACGTCAATGTTGTTTTTGTCCATCAGGTATTTGACGCCCGCGCACGTTTGAGAAACCACATCGTTCTTACGTTTTATCATCTGCTTAAAATCTGCCTTCACTCCGGTAACTTCAATGCCATGCTCAGCAAAATGATGTGTCGCATTGTAAAAATGCTCAGAAGAATCTAACAAGGCCTTGGAAGGAATACACCCTACATTCAAACAGGTTCCGCCAAGGGTATTATACTTTTCAATGATTGCTGTTTTTAACCCCAATTGCGAACAACGAATTGCAGCAACATACCCGCCTGGACCTGAACCAATAATTACAACATCGTACATATCATTAAATTTATACCACAAAATTACGACAAGCAAATTTAAATGTTCCAAAAATTCTAAGAATTAAGCAACCGAATTGGATTCTCATTGTTTTAAGTGCTGTATGCCAAAAGAAATACTTATTGCCGGTGCCGGCTGGTTGGGGGGTGCATTAGCGCTAACCTTAAAAGCGGACGGTCATGTTGTTTCGGTATTGAGCCGAAGTTCAGAGAAACGGAGCTACTTTATGGCCCATCATATTCCACTCATTGAAGTAGATTATGCTCACCTAGAATACACTTCGTTACACGACGAATCGAATAAAATCTTGTTTATCGGTATTCCTCCAGGACCCGATTATTGCGTCATTATCAATAGTCTAATTTTGACGCTAGCTCCTTGTTACATTATATTTTCAAGCGCTACGAGTATTTATAGCACAACCCATGGAGAGGTTTCTGAAAACTCAGATCTTGGAGGAAACAACACGTTAGAAGAGGCTGAATTACTAATCACGAATTCCGGAATTCCTTTCAATATTTTACGGTTTGGCGGGTTAATTGGTGAGGACCGAAATCCAGCAAGCTACTTTAGTGGAAAGCTAAACATTCCAAACGGTGGGGCTCCGGTGAATTTAATTCACCGAACAGAAATCATCGAAATTATTTGTGCATTGATTAATGAGGGCAAGACCGGAATATTCAACGTGGTACATCCATTTCATCCAACGCGCAAAGCATATTATGAGAAGCAATGCCTTGTTCGGGGATTGTTGCCCTGTGAGTTCAATTCCGATGGAATAGGTAAACTTGTTAATGGTTCTAAAATTAGCGACATCTTGAATAGACCTTATCGTT
>CANMTO010000054.1 GCA_947500755.1 Flavobacteriales bacterium | reverse complement strand
GTGAACACGTTGTGATAATCTGCAGGCATTAAAGCAGATGGAGTCGGTGATGAAACGTTCACTATCCAAATCTGGCAGTTCTTCTTTGTTGTATAATTCAGGGCTTTTCTCCACTTCCTCAATGATATTTGACATGGTTTTAATGACTTCAATGGGGTATTTACCAACGGAAGTTTCTCCAGACAACATCACGGCATCGGTACCGTCTAAAACCGCATTCGCGACGTCGTTAACCTCTGCACGCGTGGGTGACATGCTGTTGAGCATTGACTCCATCATTTGAGTGGCTACGATCACTGGTTTAGCATGAGAATTGCATTTTTCGATGAGCATTTTTTGAATGATCGGAACGCGCTGATAGGGCACTTCAACTCCTAAGTCTCCTCGTGCAACCATGACTCCATCGGTAACTTGAATAATATCATCAATGCAATCTAAGGCCTCTGGCTTTTCAATTTTTGCAATAACTTTGGCTTTTCCATTTTGATTGGCAATCAAGTGCTTTAATTCAATAATATCTCGAGCACTTCGAACAAAGGACAGTCCCACCCAATCCACTTCTTGCTCTAGAGCAAACAATAGATCCATGCGGTCCTTCTCGGTTAATGAAGGCAATGAAATCTTTGTATTTGGGAAATTCACTCCTTTTTTAGAGGATAAAATACCACCTTGAACCACTTTGCAGTCAATGATTGACTTTTTATCGCTTGAAACGACTTCAAGAATTAATTTACCATCGTCTAGCAAAATCCGTTCGCCTGTGCTTACATCCTTCGGTAAGTTTGGATAATTTATAGAAAACTTTTCAGCGGTTCCTAGCACATGGTCAGTAATGATTCGGCAAGAAGCACCTACTTCGAGCATCACTCCGTTGTTTTCCATTTCACCTGTACGGATTTTCGGACCTTGTAGATCAGCTAAAATAGCTACGTTCGCCCCTAGTTCTTCGTTTAATTCACGTACGGTACGGATTACTTCAGCATGTTGATCATAGGATCCATGGGAAAAATTTACGCGGCATACATTTAATCCAGCGATAAACATTTCCTTTAAAACCTCTCGTGGGCTTGAACTAGGCCCCATGGTGGCCACTATTTTTGTTTTATTCATACGTTTCTTCAAATTGTAAATATTCTGAAATACTGAACGCGGAACTATCGTACCGATAGGCCGCAATGATTTGTTCGTGTTGACGAAGTAGGCCGACTAATTCATCGAGATCCAAGACTAAATTGTTCTTAATAATAAGTACATAATCCAACTGAGGGAGGTCTTCGAGCAGCGGTTTTCCCTGTTGCTTGTTTTTAACCAAATAAAGGTTGGTATAGTCTTCCAAGCCCAACTGTTGGTAAAAGCTAAACTCCAACACAGTGCCGGATTTTTTGTTTGGAATTTTTAATGTGGTATCGCTATGTTCAAATGCCCAACCAAATGCCTTGTTTAAGTTCCACGCTAAGCGGTAGTCACTCAAACCTGAGCAGATGCCAATCAGGTCAAAGGGTTCTTGGTCATCTTCCAACAACATTAATTTTGTTCCTTTCTTCACCGTACAAAGGTATTCAATTTGCCATTGGCATTGTAACTATTTGTGGTTTCTATGTTTCCCTTTCGTTAATTAACAATGTAATGAACATAAAATCAAAGAGGGAAAAGTCCTTAACCGATTATTGTTTTTAATTTTACCTACAATTATTTAATTCTAAGTTGATGAAGTTTCTGCTTGCGATCGTGCTTTTAGTACCGTTTTTCAATCATGCTCAAGGGTATAAGACTCGTGATAATGCCAATCCCTATAAATTGATGTTTGGATTAGGTTGGAGTATTTGGGATGACGATGGAAATCCAAGTGATTTATTTAAGGTGCAATCGATGCATGCCGAAGTGTTTCCAAGCCGCTTAATGTTTGATTATTATTTTTACAAAGGATGGAGCGCAGAAGGAGGGGTGGCATTTACGCGCTTTAAAGGAGTTAAGCCTGTTAATGGTCAAATTGGGGTTAAGGGCTTTGGGCTTTCGGCAGATGTAAATTTGAAGTATTCGTTTAATGGGCTTCTTGGGAAGGGGATGCTCGATCCGTATGTATTGATTGGCGTTGGAGGAACTGTGCATCCAGCAGGCGATACCCTTTCTAAGGCATTTTATCCAACCGTCAATGTGGGCGGAGGAGTAAACTTTTGGTTTAATAATGCCATAGGAATCCAAGTCCAGTCGGTAGGGAAAATAGGACTCACCTCAGATTTCTTTGGAAAATCAGATTATTTCCAACACAGCATAGGCTTAGTAGTTCGATTGGAATCAGTGGGAGGAAACAGCGAAGGAGAGTTTAAAAAAGAGAAACTTAAGTTGGATACGAAAAAACGAAAAATTAAAACACCGAAGAAAGGCCGAAAGGATAAAAAAGACGGTGACGCCTAATTGTTGATTTCAATCCGCTTACTTACCTCTTGATTGTCAGTTTTAAGCACGTAAAGGTAAGAACCGTTTAATATGCTTTTACTGTCGAAGCGACAAATATGACCGCCTTCATCAAAGGATTGCTGTGCAATATGATGTATTTCCCCTGAATCGTTCTTCAGAAATAAATGAACATCACGGGTGATGGATGTGGTGAAGTAAAATGCAATTTCCCCCTTAGCATTTGAATATTCCACATCATACAAGGTGCAATAATCTTGAGGCTTTAATACCTTGCGGCTAAGAAATCTAATTAAAAATCGATAGAGGATAATAAGCAGTAAAATCACCAACGTTATTCCTAAAAAATCAATCAATAACTCTTGATTAAACACCTTATTCATACTACAAAGAAATTACGCCTGGAATCGCCGCGGCACGTTCATATAATGCTATTATTGAGTCAACATCCATCATTACTGTTTTTGCACTGATGCTCGTATATTTTCCGGTCTTGGAGGGATGCAATGTGATTTCTGCATTCGCATCAAAAAAACCCGTCACTAGTGCTAATTTTTCTGAATCATTGGGAACAATAAATTTAAAAAAGTACACATTGGGCCACTCTTGCAGCAACAGTTGTTCTTTCAGCGTATCGAAAATTCCCACCCCACAAAAGTACGCCCTTTTCACGAAAAAAACGTGCGGTTGCGTTTTACTTTTTACCTTTGCCGCGACATGAAACGTTTCGCGCTCCTCTTTTTCCTATTTCCACTCTGTGTTTGGACGCAACAGCACTATACGGCCCTTCGAACAACAGCCAAAATCACGGTGGACGCCAAAATGAACGAGGAGGTTTGGACTAAGGCGGATTCTACGCGCAACGAGTTCATTACCATTCGACCAATCCCCGCATTGAAAAGTGAACACCGAACAACGGTGCGTATGGTGTACGATGATTTTGCACTCTATTTTTTCGTTACCTGCTTTGACGTCAAAGATTCCATTTCGAATGTATTTACGGTACGTGATGATTACAATGCCAATGCGGATATTTTTTCCATTTTCTTAGATACCTACAACGACCATCAAAATGGATTTTTTTTTGGTATTACCAGCACCGGAGTTCAACTCGACGGCAAGATCCTTTCGGGTGATGTGAATGATCAGTTGAATTTGGTTTGGGAAAGTCAAGTACGCCTCAGTGATAACGCGTGGTTAGCGGAATTAAAAATCCCGTATTCTGCCCTTCGGTTTTCTAAGCAAGAAATCCAGTCGTGGAATGTAAATTTTGGCCGTCAAATCGCCCGTACCCGCGAGGAATCTTCATGGGTGACGGTAAATCCAGATTTTGAGAATTTTTTAGTAAATAGCGGGCCTTTAAAAGGAATCTCGAATATTAATCCACCGCTTCGCTTGAGTTTAATCCCGTATCTTTCCGGATATGTGAACCAAGAAGAAAATGGTTATGGAAGATCATTCTTTGGTGGTATGGATGTTAAATATGGCATCAATGAAGCATTTACCTTAGATGTTACCTTGGTGCCGGATTTTGGTCAAGTCATTTATGATAATCAAGTATTAAATACCTCTCCCTTTGAAATTCAATTCAATGAAAATCGGCAGTTTTTTACCGAGGGTATGGAGTTATTTAATAAATCCGGGATTTTTTATTCACGACGAATCGGTGTTCAGGCTCCTAGGGAAGTGCTAATCACGAATTTACAAAACCAGGAGGTGTTAAATGGGGTCCAAGGAATGCCACAATTGTATAATGCAAGTAAATTCTCTGGGCGTACAAAAAAGGGATTAGGCATCGGTGTTTTTAATGCCCTTTCAGCACCCACCGTTGGAACAGCGTTCAATACCGTTACCAATGAATTTAGGGAGTTCCTTGCAGCACCCCTTACCAATTACAACACCTTGGTATTTGATCAAAACCTAAAAAATAACAGCTCCATTACGCTCACTAATACGAATGTGTTGAGGGCCGGTAATTTTTACGATGCCAATGTAACGGCCTTCAATGCTAACCTCAATTCCAAGGATAATCGGTTTTTCCTGAATGGACGAACGGCCGTATCACAAAAATATGCAGCGATAAAAAATGAGTTAGGGTATAACCTTGGGCTAAGCGCGGGTAAACAGCGGGGCAATTTGATCTATTCTTTAAATTATTTTGAAGAAGATGACCAATATGACCCCAATGACCTTGGTTTTAATCCCGTGAATAACCGTCGATTTGTAAACGCCTTTATTGGATATCGGTATTATAAGCCTTGGTGGAAATTTGTTCGAATGACTACCAATTTATCACTAAGCTACAACCGCTTATATCGTCCAAATGTATACACAGAATCGAATATAGAGTGGTCAGCCTTCGCCATGACCAAACATTATGACGCATACGGGGTCAGCGCATATACTTCGTTTACCGAAAAGTATGATTATTTTGAACCCAGGGTGTGGGGTAGTTATTTTGTGGTACCCCGTTGGTACGGCGCAGGGGGATGGATTTCCACAAATTATCAAAAACCACTGGCGGTAGATGCCAACGTTTACTACGTTGGATTTGCTGAAAATCCTTCTTGGAAATATCTTAGCTATATGTTCTCTCCCCGAATTCGGGCCTCCAATAAAATCCTCGTAACCTTAAATTGGTCCCTAGAAGACCAACGCAACGACAGGGGTTATGCGGTTCAATTTGGTGCCCCTGTGGATACGGTTTCGGGCATTTTGTTTGGTGAACGTAACCGGATGAATTTAACCCAATACATAGAGTTTAATTATACGCTTAACAATCGAATGAATATCGCCTTGCGTACTCGACATTATTGGTCGGTATTGTCGTATGCCCGCTTTTTCACCCTAGCTGAAGATGGTTCGCTCATGCCGAATTCTACGCTCGGTTTAACTGCGGATGGTTCCTCTGCCTATGATTTGAATTACAACGCATTTACTGTGGATTGTGCTTACCGTTGGGTGTTCAAGCAAGGAAGTGAATTATCGCTTGTTTGGAAAAGCGCCATTTTTACCTCAGGCAACACATTGAATTCAGGGTATTTCCGAAACATGGATGACATGTTTAACGCTGGCCTTACCAATAACAGCTTTTCGATTAAACTGCTCTATTGGTTGGATGTTTCGGAACTAAAAAAACTTAAAACTCGGCAAGATACACCTTGATTCGTTCCTTGCAATTGAGCGATATATCCTTCCAGAATAAATTTACATCCCCAATGTGTAAATTTTTATACTTCTTAACCGCCCATTTAAAGGGCAGCCGAAAATTACGCACACATACCGCCCCATCGATGAGTTCTGTTTCAAATACATGGGTGTAGCATTTTTCATTCGTGTAATAGAATCCTTGGTGCATGCTCCTTAACGTGGATTTAGATAAATCCCAAGAGATTGGATTGATGCATGCTTTTCCTTTATACCACAACGGGTACAGGTCATTGTCTGCTTGGTTATTCATGGTGTTCCACGTAACAAATCCACCAACCTGAGTCGCTTGAGTCATGAATGGAATGGAGCGAAATTCGTTACTATCTAACCCAATTCCTGGCAAGTATGCAGCAATCAATTGCTTCGCCAAGGGTTTCTCATCGATAAATTCTTTGATTAGTAACATGAGTTGCGTGCATCCCTGGCTATGTCCGGCGAGTATAAATGGCCTTCCTTCATTGTATTTTCCCAAGTATTCTATAAACGCTGCGCGGACATCTTCATAAGCAAATAATAGGGCCTCTCTTCCTCTGCCTTGAATTGAATCATACGCTTTGAGATGTGCCTGTCGATAATACGGCGCAAACATTCTACCGCATTCAAGCCACGCGCTCCCTTGAAAACGAAAGGCCTTGTCAAGCGCCTCTTCCTTCCAAGCGATATCCGTCATTTCCGCATTCCAACGCGGATCGGCATTGTCAATCAGAAGGGTCGGGAAAATATAGAATACATCCACCCTGCGAATGAAGGTTGAATCAAGCACATCGGCATCTAAGAATTTTGGTTGTTTTCCGGGCAATACCAACCAATTTTCTGAGTTATGAAAATCTAGTGATTGACTGAAGCAGCCTGAGGAATATATGCAGGCAATCCAAATCAGAAGAAAACGCATCCTATTCTTGAACCTGCTTGGTGAATTGAAAAAGCCACGTATACAATTCATCCGCTCTGAACATTTTTTCTAAGTCTCCGTGGTCAGCTCCTTTGAGCGCAGTATATTTTAAGTTTTCACCCCCATTGCAATTTTGGATGGCTCGAACGATTTTCTCGGATTCTGAAATTGGAACGGCTTGATCCAAGGTGCCGTGCTGTATCCACAACGGAACGGTAGCCAAATTACACCCGTCTTTAATGTTTCCTCCTCCACACAATGCCACCGCTGCGGCCACGTGCTCGGGATATTTGCCAGCAAAATTTAAGGTTCCGTATCCCCCCATGCTCATGCCTACTACATACACTCGATTCGTATCCACATCGAAGTTCTTTTTCACAAAAGACAAGACACTCATCACCTTGACAGGGTCCCATCCGTTGCTGGTTTGCGGCGCTACTACCACTGCAGGAATCTTTCTGCCTTTTTCAATTTCAGAAATTACACCGTATCGTTTAACACGCGTTAAGTCCGTGCCTGATAAGCTTTTACCATGCAAGAAAATAAGTACCGGGGGTTTTGCCTTCAGGATGCTGTCCGCAGGTAAATGCAACCAAAAAGCGTAGTCTGCTTGGCTGTATATAGGTTTAAGCTGAGCCGTACTTTTGAACGTTATTCCAAAACAACCCAAGAAAAATAGGAGGATTAATGTTTTCATCCCGGCAAAAATAGGGGATTCACTTCGTTTACTCAAGAAATGCAGGGAGATTAACAATTTTTTAAGAAAACCAAACATCCGTAATGATTATGCTGCCCGCGTAGCCATTCATACGATCGATGATGATTTGTTTCCCGTTCGCTAATTCTTCTCGCGCTACGGATGAGTCTATTTGAACGTGTAGGACACTGCCTTTTAGAAAAATGTTCTTGGTGCGATGCGCCACCGCAGGACCCATAAGCTGAGGCCAGGCGTTAATTAAATCTACCTCCTTTAACCTGGATTCCAAATTATAGACTTTAAACAAGCGATCCATGACTTCTTTTAACGGTTGGTTATCCGCGGTGCGCTTAAATTCTTCAATCTTAGATTTCATGGGTTTGCTGTAAGGGGTAACTCAAAGATACGAAAATCAGATACGCGATTGAGTAAAAGTTCTTCGAGCCTTGTTTTTTCAGTATCCGTGATGATGACCTGCCCAAAAACCTCGTTACTCACTAAATCAATAATTTTTTGTACCCGACTGTGGTCGAGCTTATCGAAAATATCATCGAGTAACAGGACTGGTTTTTTTCCCGAATGAGAATGCAGGTAATGGTATTGTGCTAAACGAAGCGCCAAGATGAATGATTTTTGCTGCCCTTGTGACCCGTATTTTTTCACGGGATTACCATTTAAATTAAACAGTAAATCGTCCTTGTGCGCTCCAACAGTGGTATACTGAAAAATAAGATCCCGTCGTTCGTTCTGCCCAAGTAAGGCTATAAAATCTCCTTTTTGAAAATCTGATTTATATTGAATTTCAATCCCTTCATTCTCCGTTCCTATTTCCTTGTAGTTTCGATCAAAAATCGGCGTAAATTCTTCAATAAACGTTTGCCTGCGCTCGTGTATTCGTTTCCCGTATTGTGCGAGTGAATGATTCCATACCTCCAAGTTATCGGTGGTTCCGTTCCCTGAGGCGAGTTGTTTTAGCAAGGCATTTCGTTGATCCAATACCCGTTGATAAGCGATTAGGTCCTCTAAGTACCCTTTATCGATTTGTGAAATAATCCCGTCCATCCATTTTCGCCGCGTTTCACTCCCGTCAGCAATTAAATCCCCATCATAAGGTGAAATAAAAACTACCGGAAATAAACCAATATGGTCTGACAGTTTTTCATAGCTAACCTTATTCTTTTTAACCACCTTTTTTGCGCCCGCCTTTACGGCACATACCACACTGCTTTCTTGTCCATCAAGCACCCATTGCCCATGAATACTAAAAAATGCTTGATCAAACTTGATGTTTTGACGGTCCATACTGTTTAAGTAGGATTTGCACATGCTCAAATAGTAAATGGCATCAAGAATATTGGTTTTACCCATGCCATTCTTTCCTACAATCGCATTTACATTACTGCTAAGTTCTAAATCCAAGGATTCGTGATTCTTGAAATTTAATAACTGTATTCTAGACAAGTAAAGCATGGTGCAAAGGTAGCTTTTATTTATTTCTAATGGGATTC
>CANMTO010000053.1 GCA_947500755.1 Flavobacteriales bacterium | reverse complement strand
GAAATACTTCAGTACCCCATCGCAATCCTTCTGAAAATGAAGAGGCTCCCAAGGGCATCACCATAAATTCTTGAATGTCAATTTTATTATCCGCGTGAGAACCGCCGTTGAGAATATTCATCATGGGAACAGGCATGGTTACTGCCCCGACACCTCCAACATACCGATATAAACTTAAATCTGCTTCTATTGCCGCTGCTTTAGCCACGGCCAAGGATGTGCCGAGTATGGCATTCGCTCCCAAATGTGATTTATTGGGAGTTCCATCTAAGTTAATTAAGAGGGAGTCTATTCCTTTTTGATTAAACACATCGTGGCCCTGAAGTGCTTCATTGATTACTGTATTCACAAAGCCAACCGCCTTCAAAACACCCTTTCCTAAAAATTTAGTTGGATCATTATCTCTGAGCTCTACCGCCTCATGTATCCCGGTTGATGCGCCCGATGGAACCGCTGCTCGACCTAAAACGCCGGAGGAAGTAATTACATCCACTTCAATGGTTGGATTTCCCCGAGAATCTAAAATTTGCCGTGCATATACATTTGCTATGAAACTCATACGTTGGGTTAGTTAAGTTGATTAATAAATTGATCGAAAAGATATCTGGAATCATGGGGACCTGCGGATGCTTCTGGGTGATATTGAATAGAAAATACCGGTTTACTTTTCATAGCGATACCTGCTATGGTATGATCATTCAGATGAATGTGAGTAACCTCTATTTCCGACTGCGCATCAATACTCTCTTTGGTAATTACAAACCCGTGATTTTGGGAAGTGATTTCTCCTTTTCCGGTTTTCAAATTCTTGATTGGATGATTTATCCCACGATGCCCATTGAACATTTTTTCGGTCTTCAACCCTTGGCTTAATCCTAAAATCTGATGTCCGAGACATATACCGAATACGGGACGATTCAAGGCTACAATGTCTTTTACTAGGGCAATAGAGATTGGCATTGCGGAGGGATCACCCGGTCCGTTGGATAGCATATACCCATGTGGGTTAAAGCTATTTATTTCTTTCAAGGTGGCGTTTAATGGGAATACGCGCACATGACACCCACGGTCTGTTAGGCACCGAATGATATTCTTTTTCACACCAAAATCCAACAAGGCCACTCTAAATCGGGCTTCTGTATTTTCAGGAAGCACATCATACACATCAGTGGTTGCTACCTTCGAAGATAATTCAAGCCCATTCATATCTGGAATGGCATCCAACTGGGATTTAAGATCTTCTATATTCAAATTTTCAGAAGAAATTATCGCATTCATAGCCCCTTTGCTTCGGATATGGCGAACTAATGCTCGTGTATCAACATCAGCAATACCAACTTTATTTTGTGATACAAATAGATCCTGTAAAGAGGAATATCCAGAGGGACGGGAATAGCCATTAGAAAACTTTTTTGTAATTAGGCCTGAAATCATCACCTTTTCGGATTCAACTTCTGTTTTGTGTACGCCATAATTTCCAATATGCGGTGTAGTCATTACTAAAAGCTGACCAAAATATGAAGGATCAGTAAAAACTTCTTGATAACCGGTCATCCCGGTATTGAACGCAATCTCACCTGTTGCTGTACCTGTTGCGCCAATTGCTGTTCCGTGAAACACAGTTCCGTCTTCTAAAACGAGCAATGCGGGTTTTGAATCTAACATGAAAATATTTTAACAAAATTAATCGCTTCCAACGAAGCGTCACTTGCCTAAAACAAAAAAGACGACCTAAAGCCGTCTTTTTTTATCAACACATGTGAATAGCTTATGCTTTTGGTTGTTCTTCGTCCGCTGAAGAATCTTCCGACGCTGAAGTATCATCCGTAGATGGTGCCTCCTCAGCCGCTGGGGTTTCTTCTGCTGCCGCAACTTCTTCAACCGCTGGGGTTTCTTCTACTGCCGCAACTTCTTCAACCGCAGGGGCTTCTTCTACTGCAACAACTTCTTCAACCGCTGGAGTTTCTTCTACTGCTGCAACTTCTTCAACTGCTGGAGTTTCTTCTACTGCCGCAACTTCTTCAACCGCTGGAGTTTCTTCTACTACCGAAACTTCTTCAACTGCTGGAGTTTCTTCTACTGCCGCAACTTCT
Source organism: Flavobacteriales bacterium (assembly GCA_947500755.1). Lineage (GTDB taxonomy): Bacteria > Bacteroidota > Bacteroidia > Flavobacteriales_D > Crocinitomicaceae > UBA952. Next base: position 7,448 of record CANMTO010000053.1, on the reverse strand, counting down.
TCAACCGCTGGAGTTTCAAGTTCAGCACTTGGCTCGATTACTTCTACGGCATCTTCTGAAGCGTTCATCACTGAATCATTCGGCGATGTTTCTTTTTCAGCACTTGATCCACCGCGACGGGAACGACGCGTTGTTTTCTTGGTGCGATCATTATTGTAGATTTCATTAAAATCTACTAATTCTATCATACACATTTCGGCATTATCTCCTAGACGGTATCCTGTGCGAATAATGCGCGTATATCCACCGTTACGCTCTGCGATTTTTGGGGCGATGTCTCTGAATAATTCAGTAACAATTTCCTTATTTTGCAAATAGGAGAACACTACACGACGTGAGTGTGTAGAATCCGTTTTTGATTTAGTAAGGAGGGGTTCAACAAAAACGCGAAGCGCTTTTGCCTTTGCAAGGGTTGTATTGATACATTTATGTTGAATCAATGAACAAGCCATATTTGAAATCATTGCCTTTCTATGGGCAGATTTTCTTCCTAGATGGTTTAATTTATTTCCGTGTCTCATCTCTCAGGTCTTTGCGACTAGTCTCTGTCTAATTTATACTTTGCTACATTCATTCCAAACGTAAGACCTTTATTATCAACAAGATCTTCAAGTTCAGTAAGTGATTTCTTACCAAAATTTCGGAATTTCAATAAATCTGATTTCGCGAAAGAAACCAAATCACCAAGGGTGTCTACTTCTGCTGCCTTTAGGCAATTAAGGGCACGAACCGATAAGTCCATGTCTACCAACTTTGTTTTTAACAATTGACGCATGTGCAATGAACTTTCATCGAACTCTTCCGTTTCGGTTTTCATTTCATTATCCAGGGTGATACGCTCATCAGAAAACAACATAAAATGCTGAATCAGGATTTTTGCTGCCTCTTTCAACGCTTCTTTAGGCTGAACAGAACCGTCTGTGGTAATATTCAACACCAATTTTTCGTAATCAGTTTTTTGTTCTACCCGATAATTTTCAATGGTATATTGAACATTTTTGATTGGGGTAAAGATGGAATCGATAAAAATTGTTCCAAAGGGAGCATCTTCGATTTTATTCTCTTCGGACGGATAATAACCCCGACCTTTGATGATGCTTAACTCCATTTCTAACTTTACAGAGGGTTCCATGTTACAGATAACTAGGTCTGGATTAAGCACTTGAAACCCGTTGGTAAATTTACCAATGTCGCCTGCAGTTAAGGTATTTTGACCGGTGATAGAAATTATAACCGTTTCATTTTCCACTGAATCAATTTGTTGTTTAAAACGCACCTGCTTCAGATTTAGAATCATTTCGGTAACGTCTTCAACGACTCCTTTCATGGTACTAAACTCATGATCTACGCCTTCAAGGCGTATAGAGGAGATTGCAAACCCTTCTAAAGAAGACAATAAGATTCTTCTTAGAGAGTTACCGATTGTAATACCATATCCTGGTTCTAGGGGGCGAAATTCAAATTCTCCATTAAACGCATCCGACTGGAGCATTACAACTTTATCCGGTTTTTGAAAATTAAGTATTGCCATTGTTGAGATTAAAAATTATTTAGAATACAATTCGACGATTAACTGTTCTTTGATGTTTTCAGGAATCATATCACGAGAAGGCATATTGATTAATTTACCTATCATAGAAGCTCCATCCCAATCTATCCAATCCAGTCTTTTACTTACTGAGTTCAAAGAGGTTACAATGGCTTCTAACGATTTAGATTTTTCTCGAACACTGATGTTATCACCTGGCCGAACATGAAACGATGGTACATTTACAATCTCTCCATTCACGGTAATATGGCGGTGACCCACTAATTGGCGTGCTCCTCTTCGAGAAGGTGCAAGCCCTAAACGGTATACCATATTGTCTAAGCGGGATTCGCACAATTGCAACAAGTTCTCCCCGGTAATCCCTTTCATTCGAGAGGCTTTCTCAAACATGTTTGAGAACTGACGCTCTAGGATACCGTAGGTATATTTTGCTTTTTGTTTTTCACCCAACTGAATTGCGTATTCAGATTGTTTTCCACCTCTTCGTTTGGATGGCCCGTGTTGTCCGGGACCATAACTTCTACGCTCAAGTGCTTTATCAGGACCAAAAATTGGTTCTCTGAATCGACGAGCGATTTTTGATTTAGGACCTCTATATCTTGCCATTGTTTTTAATTTTTAGTCATGAATTAAGGCATTTTCCTTCGATGACTGGTTAAATAAAATTATACTCTTCGTTTCTTTGGTGGACGACAACCGTTGTGCGGTAGTGGTGTCACATCAACAATTTCAGTTACTTCAATTCCTGTATTGTGTAAGGATCGAATCGCTGATTCGCGACCACCGCCAGGTCCTTTTACAAAAACACGAACTCTACGTAGTCCGAAGTCATGCGCTTCTTTCGCTGCGTCTTCAGCGGCTAGCTGAGCGGCATACGGGGTGTTCTTTTTAGAACCTTTGAAGCCCATTTTTCCCGCCGATGACCATGAGATCACTTGTCCGGCATTGTTTGTCAAGGAAATAATGATGTTATTAAAGCTGGCTTGTATATGTGCTTCACCTGCTGCTTCCACCTTGACATTTTTCTTCTTCTTTTGATTGGATTTTGCCATCTTCTTACTTATTATTTAGTTACCTTTTTCTTATTGGCAACAGTTTTTCTCTTACCTTTTCTTGTTCTCGAGTTATTCTTCGTATGTTGACCACGTAATGGTAACCCTGCACGGTGACGGATTCCTCGGTAACAACCAATGTCCATTAATCGCTTGATATTCATTTGAACTTCAGAGCGCAACTGTCCTTCCGTCTTCACTTCATTCACAGAAGTACGAATTGCTGACAATTGGTCATCATTCCAATCTTGAACTTTCAAGTTCTCATCGATTCCGTTATTGGTTAGAATTTTTTTAGAAGTACTTCGACCAATCCCATAAATGTAGGTTAATCCGATAACTCCTCTTTTGTTTTTTGGTAAATCTATACCTGCAATACGTGCCATATATCTCGTTTTATCCTTGTCGTTGTTTTAATTTTGGGTTCTTTTTGTTGATCACATAAACCCTTCCTTTTCGCTTTACAATTTTGCAATCCGCAGTACGCTTTTTAACAGATGCTCTAACTTTCATTTTCTATGTATTAATTATTTGTATCTAAATGAAATCCTACCTTTAGTTAAATCATAGGGAGACATTTCAACTTTAACTCGATCCCCAGGTAAAATTTTAATATAAAACATTCTCATTTTACCAGAAATATGCGCGGTTATCACATGTCCATTCTGTAGTTCAACACGGAACATCGCATTGGGTAATGCTTCTAAAATAGTACCGTCTTGCTCTATGGATGATTGTTTTGCCATTGCTTAAAATCCTGATAATTCGTTAGCTCCTCTTCTACCCCTTACTTTGGTATCTCCCATTAAAGAGTCCATATGTCGGTTCAATAAATACGTTTCAATTTGTTGTAAGGTATCGAGTACAACTCCCACCATAATCAAAAGGGAAGTTCCACCAAAGAACATAGCAAACGAATCATTTACACCGGCAATTTTGGCAATAGCGGGAATCACCGCAATCGCTGCTAAGAACAGGGATCCTGGAAAGGTAATTCGCGTTACTAAATCATCAATGTGATGCGCTGTATCATCCCCTGGTCTAACCCCTGGAACAAACCCACCGCTTCTCTTTAGATCGTCAGCAATTTTTCTTGGATTAATCATGATCGCAGTATAGAAATACGTAAACACAACAATCATAACTACCAGAATCACATTATACCACAATCCGTATGGATCACTCAAAATACGTTGTACGATATTCCCCCCACCTTTGGAATCTGTAGCACTGAGGAAGATGGTCATTGGAATTGTTAAAATTGCTTGGGCAAAGATGATCGGCATTACACCGCTCGCATTCACTTTGAGAGGTAAGTAATTTCTAGTTTGCTGTGCTTCTACCGCGCGGTTACCTACAACTCCTTTGGCTGTATTCAACGGAACCCTTCGAACTCCTTGGACAATCAAAATCACACTTAATATTATAAGCATAAGTGCCACTACTTCTAACACTAACTTAATTAAGTTTCCACCTTCAAAAGACTTACCTACTTCAGCAATAAATGCTCCAGGTAAGCGGGATAAAATTCCAACAGCAATTAACAATGAAATTCCGTTTCCAATGCCTTTCTCCGTAATACGTTCCCCTAACCATACTGCAAACATGGAGCCTGCAACAAGAATGATAATGGTTTGCGCCCACCAAAATGTGGATGGGTCGTCCGGTAGTGCCCCTTTTTGTTCAACGTACATTTTTAGATAAGACGGTGCTTGAAGCGCACAAATAACAATAGTTAAAATCCGCGTGTAGTTGTTAATGACTTTACGCCCTGATTCTCCTTCGTTCTGCAATTTTTGAACTGCTGGCACTGCCATTCCGAGCAACTGCATGATGATACTTGCTGAAATGTAGGGCATAATTCCCAAAGCCATAACGGATGCATTAGAAAAACCCCCTCCAGAAAAAAGAGAGAGTAAATTTTCTATTCCTTTTTGCGTATCGGAACCGCCTGCTGACGCACTTTCCAAAATACTGTAATTAATCCCTGGTAAGATAACAAAGGATCCAATACGATATGCAAGCACCAACCCAAGGGTTAATAGAATCCGTTGACGAAGTTCAACAACGTTCCAAATGTTTTTCAGATTGGTTATGAATCTTTTCATGTTACTTTATTATATCAGATTTTGGTAACGCTACCTCCTGCTGCTTCAATCGCTGCCGTTGCTGTTGCAGAAAAATGATGCGCACTTACGTTTACAGCGACCTTTAATTTACCGCGACCTAAAATTTTCACCAACTTAGTCCCTGAAATTAATCCGTTATCTAAGTAAGTATCTATGTTAAAATCAGTGATGCTTTTAGTTTCAGCTAGCATTTGTAAAGAATCTAGATTAATCGCTTTATACTCTACACGATTGATATTCTTGAAGCCGAACTTAGGTACACGACGTTGCAATGGCATTTGACCACCTTCGAAACCTATTTTTTTCGAATAACCTGAACGAGACTTTGCTCCTTTGTGTCCGCGGGTGGAAGTTCCACCACGGCCTGAACCTTGTCCTCTACCTATTCTTTTCTCGCTTTTAACCGATCCAGCGGCCGGTGTTAAATTATGTAAACCCATTTCTAAGTTATTATCTTGTTAATCAATGATTTGAATAAGGTGCTTTACCTTATTTATCATACCTAAAATCTGTGGGGTGCTTTCTTTTTCAACCACATGATTAAGGCGTTTAAATCCCAATGCTTTAATCGTAGCTTTTTGATCAGCTGGACGTTTAATAGCACTTCTTACCTGTTTGATTTTAATTACACTCATTGTTTGAAAAATTACCCGTTAAACACTTTATCAAGATCAATTCCTCGTTGACGGGCCACTGCTGATGCATCGCGCATTTTAGAAAGCGCATCAATAGTAGCTTTAACCACATTGTGAGGATTTGATGAACCCTGAGATTTAGCTAATACATTGTGTATACCAACGCTCTCAAGCACGGCACGCATTGCACCACCTGCAATTACTCCGGTACCATTTGTAGCTGGCTTCAAAAAAACCTCTGCACCCCCATATTTACCTTTCTGAGAATGAGGAACGGTTCCTTTACGAATCGGAACACGAATAAGGTTTTTCTTTGCATCATCGATTCCTTTAGTAATTGCCTCAGTTACTTCTTTGGCTTTTCCTAGGCCATGACCAACCACTCCGTTTTCATCTCCAACTACAACGATTGCAGAGAAGCTAAACGTTCTACCCCCTTTGGTTACTTTTGTTACACGGTTCACGGAAACGAGTTTATCTTTTAACTCGATATCTGCCGATTTCACTCTGTTTAAATTTTGTTGCGTACTCATTCTTATTAAAATTTAAGTCCACTTTCTCGAGCTGAATCAGCAAGTGATTTCACTCTTCCGTGATATAAATAACCATTTCGATCAAACACAACTGCTTGTATACCTGCTTTCGTAGCATTTTCCGCAATTATTTTCCCAACCATTGCTGCTTGATCTAATTTTGCTGCTTTTTGTGCTTCTTCATGCTTCAACGAGCCTGCTGATGCAAGTGTTTTACCTGTTGTATCATCGATAATCTGAGCATAAATTTGCTTGTTACTTCTAAATACAGATAATCTTGGAATCGCAGCGGTGCCAAAAATCTTCTTTCTGATTCTACGCTTGATTTTCGCTCTTCTTAAAACTTTGTTTAGTGCCATGACTTTACCTATTATTTTTTACCTGCTGATTTACCAGCTTTTCTTCTAATTTCTTCTCCAACGAATCTGATTCCCTTTCCTTTGTAAGGTTCAGGTTTTCTAAAACTTCGTATTTTCGCAGCTACAGCGCCCAACAACTGTTTGTCGTGGGACTCCAAATTAACTACCGGGGCCTTTCCTTTTTCTGTAACCGTGGAGCAAACGACTTCTTTTGGAATCTCGAATATGATTTGGTGAGAATAACCAAGAGCCAATTCAAGCAGCTGCCCATTTGCATTGGCACGATACCCTACACCTATAACTTCCATTTGTTTTTTAAATCCTTCGGTTACCCCAATAATCATGTTTTGGATTAAGGCACGATACAACCCGTGTTTTGACCGATGATTAGGGGCGTCCGTGGCGCGTGTAATCGTTAGTACATTATCTTCTAAACTCAATGAAACACACGACAAATCTATATCTTGTGTTAAAGTCCCTTTCTTTCCTTTTATGGAAACCACATTTTCATTCAAGCTGTATTCTACGCCTGCAGGGATTGTGATGGGTAATTTACCAATTCTTGACATCTTTCAATTTTTAATATACGTAACACAATACTTCACCACCTACATTCAATTTACGTGCTTCCTTATCGGTAATCACTCCTTTTGACGTAGAAATCATAGCGATACCTAGTCCGTTCAATACACGTGGCAATTCTTCGGAACCTGTATACTTCCGTAAACCTGGCTTGGAGATTCGCTGTAATTTCGTAATTGCAGGAATACGCGTTGACACGTTGTATTTCAAAGCAATTTTAATGGTACCTTGTTTGTTGTCTTCCTCAAACTTGTAGTTCAGGATATATCCTTGGTCAAACAAAATCTGCGTCATAGCGCGTTTTGTGTTTGAACTTGGAATTTCAACCATTTTTAACCCAGCTGCACTTGCGTTACGGATACGGGTTAAAAAATCTGCGATTGGATCTGTAGTCATTTCTTTTTAAACTTTATAATATTACCAACTAGCTTTACGAACTCCTGGGATTTTCCCTGACAAGGCCATCTCTCTAAACGTTACCCTTGAAATCCCAAAATGACGCATGTAACCACGAGGACGTCCGGTTAAACCACATCGGTTATGAAGTCTGACTTTCGCCGAATTTGCAGGTATTTTCTGAATGGCCATCATTGCGTCCCATTTTTGATT
>CANMTO010000052.1 GCA_947500755.1 Flavobacteriales bacterium | reverse complement strand
TTTGACACATTGAGGCGCAATACCTCCAGGACAAAGGCATCCAGCTCCTCCACCAAGACGCTAGCCTCCTCTACTTGCGTAGGAAAAGACCCGATAAATGTGATATTACCCAAGACATCAAAGGATTGGCCTTGATAAGGCCACTGTATAAATTGTTTAAAAAATGCGTTAAAGGCATGTTCCGAGCCCATGCGCCCAAAATTCGCGAATGGACCTATGGATTCGCTAATTCCTAAAATTATCACCTGTGGCTTGGGTTGATTTACGGATAAATACTCGCCAATCCGCTCCTCTCCGCTCCTACTGATCATTAAATGATCAGAAAATAAGTGGGACTTTGTTCTGAGTTCGAAATTCTTACGTGTGGATTTCATAGGTTTTCAGGATGGTTTGTATAAATTCAGGAATACGAATGGGTTTAGCTTGATGTAGGGATTGAAACACTAACACGGTTGAAGCAGTGGTTAAAATTGTTCCATTTTGGTCAAACAACACATAGTTAAATTCCAGGGTACAATTGGTTGTTCGAACTAGCGTGGTCTCTAAGCGCAAGAAATCATCATATTTTGCAGGCGCTTTGAATTGCGTAGTCATGGATACCACCGGCAATAAAATCCCCTCATCTTCTAAGTGTTTATAAACCACTCCAAGGGACCGCAATGCTTCAACGCGACCCAATTCAAAGTAGGTTGCATAATTGCCGTGATAGCAATAGCCCATGCGATCCGTTTCACTGTAACGCACACGAAATTCAGAGACATGGGAATAATATAAATTCATGATAGCATATAAGTCCTTTTTCTTTGGAACTCAATCTAAAGTATTGTAAATTTGTCTACTCCAAGCTTCTTATTTCAAGGTGTGGTAAAAAATGTTACTAGAAGTAAAAAAAAATTAAAAGTCAAGAGCATTTAAACTTTTTTTTTCAGTTTTTTCTATGAACCTTTGTTCACAACTTTTTAACAAAGGTTAATGTGCATTTAACATACGTAAAATGCTGTTTATCAGTTCGGTGAATTTATTAATTGTTTTAGAAAAAAATTATGTTGAAAGATCATACTACGGCTTGGGAGTCTTGTTTAAAAGTTATAAAAGATAACATCTCTTTGCAAGCATACAAGGTGTGGTTTGAGCCAATAATTCCAGTAAAACTTGACCAAAGTATTTTAACCATCCAAGTTCCTTCTCATTTTTTCTATGAGTGGTTAGAGCAGCATTACATTGGGTTACTGAGTAAGGTAATTAAGAAAGAAATTGGTCCTGAAGGAAGTTTGGAATACAGCATTGTTATGGAGAGCAATCACCGAAACGCCACGCCTTACACAGTAAAATTACCCACTCAAAATAATTCACAAGGTCAAAATTCACCCCAAAGCATTCCACTTGGAGCAACTGAGCATCAAATTCGAAATCCCTTTATTATTCCGGGATTAAAAAAAGTAACCATTGAGTCTAACTTAATTCCAAGTTTTACCTTTGAAAATTTCATAGAAGGTGATTGTAATCGGTTGGCTCGTGCTTCGGGATATGCTGTGGCGAACAAGCCGGGAGGTACGGCCTTTAATCCCCTATTGATATACGGTGGAGTAGGTTTGGGTAAAACTCATTTGGCTCATGCCATCGGACTCTCTATCAAGGAACAGCATCCAAGTAAAACGGTACTTTATGTGCAATCTGAAAAATTTGCCCACCAGTTTATTGATGCGATAAAGAATCAAACGACCAATGACTTTATTCACTTCTATCAAATGGTGGATGTATTAATTATTGATGACGTTCAGTTTTTTGCAGGTAAGGAGCGTACACAAGACGTATTCTTTAGCATTTTTAATCACTTGCACCAAAATGGTAAGCAAATTGTACTTACTTCCGACAAGGCTCCGGTAGAAATGCAAGGGATGGAACAGCGCTTGTTATCCAGATTCAAGTGGGGGCTGTCTGCAGATTTAAATGTTCCAGACTTGGAAACGCGCATTGCCATACTCGAAAAGAAAATGTATGCAAGTGGAATTGAGTTACCAAAAGAAGTCGTTGAGTATTTAGCCTATTCGATCAACACGAACATTCGAGAAATTGAAGGTGCGATGAATACGCTCTTGATGCAGTCATCCTTGAATAAAAAATCAATTTCATTAGAGCTGGCAAAGCAAATGGTTGATAAATTCGTTAAGAATACCGCTCGAGAGGTCTCTATTGAATACATTCAAAAAATTGTATGTGATTATTTTGATTTACCCATCGAAATGCTAAAATCTAAAACACGGAAGCGTGAAGTGGTTCAAGCCCGTCAAATTAGCATGTATTTTTCTAAGAAAATGACAAAATCTTCCTTGGCTAATATCGGTGCACATTGTGGTGGTAAGGATCATGCCACGGTGCTACACGCATGCAGAACGGTCGTAAATCTTTCTGAAACCGATAAGCAATTTCGAGTATACTTAGAAGAACTAGAGAAGAAGTTAACCATTCATTAAAACTCATTGAGCGTTAAGAAACGGACGGTTTCTTGTGTAAGCGAATTCTCCTTAACACAGCAAAAATCCAAATTCACTGCAATTCTATTTCCGTGCGCTGATGAAGACGTATTCAAATCTAATCTGAACCATATAAAAGCATTGCATGCTAAGGCGGAACATGCGTGCTACGCTTATCAGGTTGGAAATCCAATAAAAAGCAGAGCAAATGATGACGGAGAACCCTCTGGAAGTGCCGGGTTACCGATACTTGGACAATTAAAGTCTCATGAATTAATCAATGTGGGATGTGTGGTTATCCGCTATTATGGCGGGACAAAATTAGGAGTACCCGGATTAATTGCCGCATATAAAAACACGTGCTTGGGCGCAATACGAGAAAATAAAATAATTCCATACCAAGCGTTCCAAACGCTTCAGATCGTTGGAAATTACGTATCCTTAATGAAATTCATGAGTGTTGCTAACCAGCAGAATTGGCATATAAGGTATCTTGATTCGGAGTCTGAACCGATGTTACAGATACACATTGAAGAGGAAAGCGTGCCGCTCGTAATGGATAAATTATCATTATTTTCGTCATTAACCTGTTTTTAAATGCATGTGTTATAGCAACTCAAGTACTTCAAGTAACGAAACACTCCGTCAAAGGTACAAGCGATCTGTTCAGTTACTGCCCCCTGAGACACCGGTATATTACGCGAATGGATTTTCCTTTCCAACGTGGCGTATTATCACCAAAGCCCCAACCATAACCCTTATGAAATGGGGATTAATCCCTCATTGGTATCGAGGAAACACTCCCCTTGATTTTGCGAGTAAAACCCTTAATGCACGAATAGAAACCCTTCATGAAAAAGCGAGTTTTAAACCATTAACAGCAACGCATCGTTGCGTAGTCCCGTCATCGGGTTTCTTTGAATTCAAGCACTTGAATGCAGTTAAAATCCCTTACTTTATTTATCCAAAAGAACAATCCATATTCTCTATGGCTGGGCTTTACGATGAATGGTTCAATCCCGAAACTAAGGAATATCTGCGGTGTTTTACGATAATAACGGCTGCTGCTAACCCACTCATGGAAGAAATTCACAACAGCAAGAAACGAATGCCCTTGATTTTACCAAATAATCAGGTAGAACAATATCTTAATGGCACCGATAAAATTCAGCATTTCTCACCCATTCCGCCTGAAGAAATGAGTGCTCATCCCATTGCCAAAGGCATTATTTTCTCTCAACATGCAAACGTCCCTGCTGTGCAACAGCCTATTGTTAATAATATTGAGGAGCAAACCCGATTATTCTGAGATATGGTATTAATTTTGTGATTGACGAACCATGAAAATTACCTACATTTTATTCCTTTTACCCTTACTCCTTAGTTCATGTATTGAAATCATTGATGATTTAAGCATCCACAGTGATGGTACAGGCACCTTTAAATACTCTATCAATCTAAGCTCCAGTAAATTAAAAGTGAATTCGATTCTTTCACTCGACAGTTTAGATGGTAAGAAAGTCCCTGATTTGGCTGAAATCGAAGCAAAAATTACAGAATTCAAGAACCTACTGTCGCAGGAGCCGGGGATAAGCATGGTTAAAACAGACTTTAATACCAGTGATTTTATCTTAAAAATAAGTATTGATTTTAATTCAATTTCACAATTACAATCCGGTATAAAAAGTGTACTAATACGCCTTAGTAAAGATAAAGACCAATACGCGATCGAAGAAGATTGGATTTCTTGGGATGGTAAAACCCTAAATCGTGAAATTCCATCCGCAGTAACTTCCAAAGTAAAGTCCTTTGAATACTCAGAAATAGATTTATTAAAATCCGGTATGTACACCAGTATTACCCGATTTGATAAGCCTATTTTAAAAACGAGCAATTCAAACTGCAAACTAAACCCATCTCGAACTGCTTCCATGCTTCAAGTGAATACCTTCGACCTTAAGCTCAATAATTCACTCATTGAAAACGCGATTACGTTAACTCCTTAAGCGGTATGAAACACACTTTATTCTCCGTTGTCATTCTAATGTCCGCAGGTATGTTTGGGCAAAAATCGGAATTGATGATCCCACAGGAAGCGGTTACTGTATTTAGTATAAATAACCTTGATTTACTTAAAAAGATTGGTGTTGATCAACTGATTTCTTATGATTTCATGAATGAAATTCATCAAGAGTTGTTCGATGGGTCTACCGATAACAAATCTCTCAAGGATGCAGGAATCGATTTCGACCAGCGCTTGAATATTTTTTATGGAAAAACCCAAAACATGGAAGTTTCGGGGTTTACGTTTGGAATTACAGACCAAGCGGCATTGTTTTCAGTGTTTGATGATTTTGATCCGCTTCCAAGCGAAATCAATGGGGCGAAAGCCTACGGCTCATTTTTTAATAACTTGGTCATTAAAAACAATAACGGCTTACTAATCCGGGTTGAACCGATCGAGTCTTATGTGAGTTCCATGACCGATTCCATCTGGTTTTCGAGGGGTAATCTCTCCCCATATTACCAGGGATTTGATCAAAACGAAGCCTTTAGCGATGATGAGTTAATGTCACAAGATATTTCTTATGAGCTTCTTGAAAAAAACTACAATGAACTTCGTGATAGTATTCAGTACGTACTTCAACACCAGTATTTATCTGAAGTATTTAAGGGGCTCTTCCAAGAAGGAAAATCTCTTTATTCCCTGTCTCAACCATTCCGAGAGGTGTTAATCCATCCTGTTGCAGGGGTTTTTTACATGGATAACGAACGTAATTTTGACCGTGCTAAAAACCTTTGGTACCTCAAGTCGGTATTGCCTTCGCTGTACCTTGACATTCAAGAACTTTACCAAGGCAATATCATAACCGGCGATCTTGTTTTGGGCGCACAATCGATAGATTTTAATATTACAGCCTCATACAGTGAACCTTTGGGCTCGATTTATCTTGAAATGAATGATGCGAAATTCGATAAGCGCATTGCGAAATATATCAAGGAGGATCAATCGGCATTCTTTACCTACACCATAAATTTAGAGCATGCGTACAACAAAGCATATGAGATTGTGCTTCCCTTATTAGAAAAAGAGAAAAATATAGACTTATCCATGAATGTTTTAACGCTGAAACTCGCTAATGCATTCATCAACAAAGACGCTGTTTTTGACGCCTACAAAGGATGTATGTTTGGAACCTTTAATGGGGTTAAGAAGGTGAAAACTCGAAAAATTGAATTTTTTTACAATGAAGATACCTTTGAATATGGCGAACGTGAAACCGATGCGGAAGAAGAAATGCCTATTTTCACCCTTGGCTTTACCACGGGAAGACCAGATGTACCTGAGTTAATTTTAGCCCATTTGAGTACGATTACCAGTAATTTTGAAAAGACCCCGAATTACTGGGTCTACAACAAGGCGATTTTTGATGCTGCTCCCTTGTACATGATTAATACCGATGGGCTTTTTATTCTAACAAACGATGAAGATTTGGCGAAAAATCATGCGGATGGCTACGGAAAAGCTGGGCTTTCGAATAAAACCCTAAAAACCATTAAAAAAGCAGGCTCAATGAGTGGATTTGCGAATTTAAAGGCTGTTGCTAATCAATTTCCCACCGACTTTCTACTCCCAGAGCAGGTTCCACTCATGGAGTCATTGCGCGGTAAATCGGGTACGATGTCACTGCGCTCAGGAAAGACCACTCCCCGGAATACGGAAATATCATTATCCTATGGTTTCGAGTCGTCGGAAGACTCGGGTAAGCATTTGCTAGACATGTTAAACACCTTATACTTGCTAACAAAATAAGCGTGAAGTCGTTAAATAAAGGTGTTTTTTTTATTGTTCTCCTTGCTCTTTTGGGCGGAATCCTTGTAGCGAAAAGTAATTATTTTTCATTCAATAAGCATCCGAAGCTCATAGATCGAGTACCCGTTTCGGATTATTTAATTCGGCTCAAATCCCTGCAATTCAGTAAAGAAATCAATCCCATTCTTTTTAAATATAAGTTACCAATTCGAGAATTCGCAGCGCCAGATTTCCTTCTTGGACAGGCAAAACATCATGGAATAAACCTACAAACAGAAGTATATTTATTTTTTAATGAGCCAAGAGATGAGTGGGGGGCGCTGATGCAAGTAAACGATTCTTCCAAACTAATTGGTGGCATTGACCGCTTTAGGAAAAATACCGAGCTTAGCGATTCCTCTACGGATGACATTCGGATTTTTTATTTTAATGAGTTAAACATCTATGTCGCCTATGAAAAATCCTACTTGTTTTTCTACTCTGGAACAAATTTCTCGGGGCGCCTGAGCGAGGTAAGCCAATCAAAAACAGGGGGAATACGCCCCGAATGGAAGCGGTTTTTATCAAAGAAACCTTTCCGAAAAGAAAACTTAGTAATCTACACCGAAGGAAAAGGCATTCAATCTTGGGGATTCGACTTTGGACTCTTTGCTCATGACAATGATACCACGGGATTACACCTCAAGTGTTATTTGCACTCCTTTGCTCCACATGGAATATACAGTAAACCAAACTCGGTCGGACTACCCCGATCAAGCCAAGATGTGAAAGCCATTGAACTCCACCTTTCACCGCAATTCAACACCACTCAAACCGGTCTACAGCTCATTGGAAAAATGCATCAAATGGGAAAGAAAATTAGTTTTCCTACCCGTGAGTTTTTCGCCACATGGGCAGGCGATTTGTCCTTCAGGGAAGGAGGCGCTGTAAATGCCACACAACGAATCATTACTTCGGAGTTTGATGAAGATTTTAATGTGCGAGAGGTAAGTAAATTTGAAACAATCAAAGTGCCCGGCTATACGGTTATATATAATACCTCAGATGATGGGAAACGCTTTATCAATCAGCTCTTCGGGAAAGGCCTTTTACGCAGTGAAGCGCAGCGTTTACGTTTTTTATTCTCCCCCTTACTCAGCATGAAATATACCGATCCGTACTACTTCTTTACTTCAGCGTCTACGTTTCCGAAACAAATTCCTGATCCAGGAAACTACGTTCTTTGGAACTACCAGGGAACCCCCATCCTATTGTCATTGGGAACGGTAAAAAAACACAGCATAGCATTGGATGTAGATTTTACAGTGAAACCCGTACTCAAGTACATTCAACGAATAAACAAAACGAATTCAAAAAAATAACTAGTATACCTCTTCGGTGAGGAACATTGTTTTAATTTCTGTGATAATTCCTTTAACTTCTTCCAATTCATTAGCCATAACCAAGGCTGATTTATAGGTCTTGAAATGAGGAATCCCTTTAAAATAATTGCCATAATGACGCTTCATTTCAGCAATTCCAACCTTTTCTCCTTTCCATTGTATGCTAAAGTTTAAATGTTCTTCGATTGCATCAAGCCGTTCTTGAAACGTAGGAGGGTTAATAAATTCACCGCTGGCTAAAAAATGTTTGATTTCATTAAAAATCCATGGATATCCGATTGACGCCCGTCCAATCATGATGCCATCTACCCCATAGGTATCTCGGTATAAGCGTGCTTTTTCTGGAGAATCAATATCTCCGTTTCCAAAAATCGGAATTCGCATGCGCTGATTATTTTTAACGGCCCCAATCAAGCTCCAATCCGCCTCTCCTTTATACATTTGCTTTCTTGTTCTACCGTGAATGGTCAAGGCTTCGATTCCAATGTCTTGTAAGCGCTCTGCCGTTTCTACGATATTCTTGGTTGAATCATCCCAACCAAGACGCGTCTTTACGGTTACCGGAACCTTAACGGCATTCACTACCGCTTTTGTGAGTCGCACCATTTTAGGAATATCTTGAAGCAGGCCTGCTCCGGCACCTTTACACGCTACTTTTTTAACCGGGCAGCCGTAATTAATATCAATTAAATCTGGTTTTACACGCTCAATAATTTGCGCTGCTTGAACCATACTTTCCTCATCAGAACCAAAAATCTGAACTCCAATGGGACGTTCATATTCAAAAATATCCATTTTTTGGACGCTTTTCACCGCGTCACGAATAAGCCCTTCCGAGGAAATAAATTCGGTATACATCATATCTGCACCGTGTTTTTTACACAGCGCACGAAACGGGGGGTCGCTCACATCTTCCATGGGCGCAAGCAAGAGTGGAAAATCACCCAACTCAATGTGTCTAATTTTCACCATTAGTGGAACAGTGCTGGATTTGAATCTTCAATCTGCTTTAAGTACGTCTTGAGTGCTTGCTCTTTATCCTTCCTTAAAACCATCAACATGCCATCCGACTCTACGATAATCGTGTCTTGAATTCCATCAAGAAGCACTACTTTATCTTTCGGAAGATGCACCAGGCAATTTTTCGTTTCAAACAAATGTACATTTTCCCCTACTACCGCATTTCCATGGTCGTCTTTATCCATGTGGTCAATTAAGCTACCCCAAGTACCTAAATCACTCCAATCAAAATCAGAGACCACCACAGAAACATTTTTGGCGTGTTCCATTACCGCAAAATCAATGGAAATATCCTCAGCCGCAGCAAATGCACTTCGCATGAAGAAGGCTTCATCAGCTGAATTATAAGCATCCATAGATCCACAAAACACCTCATACAAGGAATTGGCATATACCTTTATCGCGTCTAATATATCTACCGCCCTCCAAATAAATATCCCTGAATTCCAAAAGTAATTGCCAGAATCCACAAAAGTTTTCGCCACATCGATGCTGGGTTTTTCACAAAAACGACGCACTGGTTCTACTGCCCCAGGCAAATGTTGGCTAGGCCTTACCTCGATATAACCATATCCCGTATCAGGACGTGTCGGTTGAATTCCCAAGGTCACCAATTGCCCTAAATTCGCTTCTTGAACAGCGGCATTAATACACTCAACAAAGCGAGCAGTATTGATGATTAAATGATCTGAGGGTGAAATCACCAACGTCGCATTGGGATTTAATCCCAAAATCTTCGCTGCGGCAAAAGCAATACACGGCGCTGTATTTTTTCGTTCAGGTTCGCAAATGACTTGATCCACCTCTAATTCGGGTAATTGACTGAGTACCAAGTCCCGATATCGCTCGTTGGTTAATACATACACCTTTGAGGAGTCAGAAATTTCAGTTAGGCGTTCAAAGGTTAAACGCAATAATGACTTCCCAACCCCGAGTACATCCAGGAATTGTTTTGGTTTTTGCTGCGTTGACATGGGCCAAAAACG
>CANMTO010000051.1 GCA_947500755.1 Flavobacteriales bacterium | reverse complement strand
CATGGCCATTCCAATGCCTTGACCAATGATCGTACATTCACGAATTCCAGTATCGAATACCCTCAACTCACCAAAGGTTTCTTGCAAGCCTTCTAGGGATTGATTAACACCGCCGATTTTACCTGCATCCTCACCAAATACGAGCAGGTTCGGATATTTCTCCAACAACATTCGGTAATTTTCTCGTAAAATAATCCGGCCATCCTCCATGGGAGCATCGGTATCGTACGTAGGTTCTATCGACGGAATGTTTCCAATTTGTTTGTTGGATTCACTGTATAAGTAGGAAGAATATCGGTCGTGACTTTCTTCTTTTTTCTTACTCAACCACTGACTGAGTACCGTTTTGTTTGTGGATTCTGCTCCGCGCAGGCTTCTGAGTGCTCGTCGTGCTAATGAAAACACATCTTTTCGTTGCGGCTCGCGGTTTTTAATTAACGCATCTAATTCCGCTTGAAATGAACTGCTTAAGGTGCCCTCTTGAATTAATCCACTTAAAATTCCTTCTAAGGATAGGGAGTCTTGTTTGATGTCTTCTGTAAATAGCGCCCACGCCTTGTTTTTGGATGCTTTAACCTCTTCTTTTGCTTGCTCAGCCAGTTGATCCAGCACTTCTGCGCTTGCCAAGGCCTCGGGCCCTGCGTCAAAAGAAAGAATCCATTCCTTGAATTTAGCAATACAGTCATGGGTTTTTTCCCACTCCATGCGTTCGGTACTTTTATATCGCTCATGGGATCCGGACGTAGAGTGACCTTGTGGTTGATTAACTTCTTGCACATGCACCAACACAGGGACATGTTCCGTGCGTGCCAAATTCACCGCTTTTTCATAGGTCTGGCACAAATGCGCGTAATCCCAACCTTTGGTGGTTAGTATTTCAAATCCCGGATTTTCGGCAGTGCGTTGAAATCCCGCTAAGGCCTCTGATATGCTATTTTTTGTAGTTTGAAGTTCTCTTGGAACAGAAATGCCGAACCCATCATCCCAAACGGACATCACCATGGGGACTTGTAAAACTCCTGCAGCGTTTAAGGTCTCCCAAAAGGGCCCTTCAGACGTGGAGGCATCACCAATCGAACCGAAGGCAACTTCGTTTCCTTCGATAGAAAATTGTTGAAATTCATCGGTTTGTAAGGCTGGATTATTTCTATATATTTTCGAGGCTAGGGCCAAGCCTAATAACCTCGGCATTTGTCCTGCCGTCGGAGAAATGTCGGCCGAACTGTTTTTTTGCTGGGTTAAGTTTTTCCATTGTCCTTGTTCGTCGAGATTTCTGGTGGCAAAATGTCCGCCCATTTGACGGCCCGCAGATTGAGGCTCAACAGCCACATCCGTATGGGCGTAAAGTCCTGAAAAGTATGTTTGGACACTCAGTGCGCCAATCGCCATCATCCATGTTTGATCTCTGTAGTATCCAGACCTGAAATCCCCTGGTTTAAAGTACTTTGCGAGCGCTAATTGTGCTAATTCTTTACCGTCACCGAAAATCCCAAATTTCGCCTTACCGGTGAGTACTTCCTTTCTTCCAAGAAGGGACGCTTCTCTGGAAATACACGCTAATTTATAATCCGAAAGTACTTCTTGTTTGAAGTCTTCGAATCCGAGGGTTGCTTCGTTGGTGGACGACATAGTTCAAATTTGAGTGCAAATATAGCGATTTTGTCCACTTTTTTTAGCTAGTTATGGCTAAGAATTTTGCATTTTTGTAGCATGAAAATCGAGTTATGTGTAGCTTCTGTTGAAGCCTTATTGGCAGCTAAATCCTTGGGTGTAGATCGCATTGAACTTTGTGTGAACTTAGAACAGGGAGGATTGACGCCATCCTTGGGTTTTGTTCAGAAAGCACATGACTTAGGCATCGAAACACATGTGCTAATTCGTCCCAGAAGTGGGGGATTTGTTTACAATGAACATGAAATAGATATCATCCTTGCGGATGTTCTTGAATTTCAACGCTTAAAGGTGGATGGCTTAGTATTGGGGATGTTGACAGATACCATGCGTTTAAATCGTCCTGTGCTCGAACGAATTCGTAGCATCTTCAATAAATCCCTAACCTTTCACAGGGCGTTCGACGATTTAGTGGAATGGAAACAAGAACTGCAATGGTTGGCTGCTGCGGGATATAATCGGATATTGTCCTCTGGGTTGTCGACTGCGATTGCACACGGAATTCCTGTGTTGGCATCCATGAAACAAGAGGCTAAAGGTCGAATCGAAATTATGCCAGGTGGCGGAATTAATCTTGCGAATTTACCCTCAATTATTGAACACGTAGCTCCAGAAGCTGTTCACTTTTCAGCCACCGGTAAACAATCCTTGGACCCTGATTCTATGTTCTCCGAGGAAGTGCTTATTTTTGACGAAAATAAAGCGAAACGATTGATTGAAATGTGTCGAAATTTCAGTTAAATACTGACATTAGATGCTTGTAATTCATCTAAAACTGCCATTATGTCCTTTGTTAAGTGTATTACCAGGTATGGAATCTAATTTGTCTAATAAAATCCAAAGAAACTGCGATGAGTAAACGAAAAAATAATGCTATGGAAGATAATACAGCGGATCAAGCGAATGCGAACGAAGAACAACAAGGTCATGAATCGGAGAATAATTCGAGTAATGACGCGAATCATTCTACAACCGAATCATCCCATGATTTTGAGGCGAAATTAAAGGAGCAAGAAGATAAATTCCTTAGGCTTTATGCAGAGTTTGAAAATTACAGACGACGTTCTGCTCGAGAGAAATCCGAGTATTTATCGAGTGCAAGTCAAGAAATGATTATGGCTATGCTTCCCATCTTGGATGATTTTGAACGTGCTTCCAAAAACAATGAAAATGTCACAGATATCGCCATTCTTAAAGAGGGTTTTCAATTGATTTACACCAAATTAGGTCAAATTCTTGAGGCCAAAGGCTTGAAACCGATTGATGCAATGAATCAGCCCTTTGATTTTAATCTACATGAAGCAATAGCGAATGTTCCTGTGGAAGATGAGGCATTAAAAGGTAAGGTGATTGATCAAGTTGAAAAAGGATTTTATTTGAATGAGAAAGTGATTCGCTTCGCAAAAGTAGCGGTAGGACAATAAAGTTATGAGTGAAAAAAGAGATTATTACGACGTGCTTGGCATTTCTAAAAATGCAACGGAGGCCGAAATTAAAAGTGCTTACCGGAAACTTGCGTTAAAGTATCACCCCGATAAAAATCAGGATGACCCGTCGGCTGAAGATAAATTTAAAGAAGCGGCAGAAGCATACGAAATACTAAGTAATTCGGAAAAACGTGGAACGTATGATCGTTTTGGTCATGCGGGAATGGGGCAGGGAGGATATAGTGGCGGTGGAATGAATATGGATGATATCTTTTCACAGTTTGGAGATATTTTCGGCAGTGCGTTTGGTGGCGGTAGTTTTGGTGGTAGCCGCAGCAATAAACGCGTAGTCAAAGGGTCAAACCTTCGCGTTAAAATGAAACTAACACTGGAGGAAATTGCTTCTGGGGTTAAAAAGAAAATTAAGGTTAATAAATTAGTACAGGCAGACGGCGTAACCTACAAAACGTGCACCACATGCAAGGGGGCCGGAAGAATGACGCAAATGACGCAGACATTTTTAGGGGCCATGCAAACGCAAACCACCTGTAATGTGTGTCAAGGTGCCGGTCAAATGATCGACCAAAAACCAAGCGATTCGGATCAATATGGCCTCCGTAAACAAGAAGAAGTCATTGAAATTGAAATCCCTGGTGGCGTGGAAGATGGCATGCAACTTTCCGTCCGCGGTAAAGGAAACGCAGGGCCGTTTAATGGCGTAAATGGCGATTTAATCGTGGTTATTGAGGAGGCTGAACACCCAGAATTGAGGCGTGAAAATGAGCACATTCATTTTGAATCGGTCGTTACGATCTCCGATGCCATCCTTGGTGCTTCCATAGAAATTCCCACCATCAGTGGCAAGGTGAAGATAAAAATTGACCCAGGAACGCAAAGTGGGAAGGTGCTTCGATTGAAAGGGAAAGGGCTGCCAAACATTCAAGGCTATGGCACAGGCGACCAATTTGTTCATATTCATGTGTGGACACCTACCAAAGTCACTAAGGAAGAAAAAGAGTGGTTTGAAAAAAATCGCGAAAACAGCAATTTTAAACCCACCGATCGAGAAAAAGAAGGAGGGTTTTTTAAGCGTATGCGAGACATTTTTTCATGAGTAGGTTTCAACATGCATGGGATTATGGGGATTATAGCCCGTTAAAAGTCGTCCTTACATGCGGGCTAGTCGTTGGTAGCTTTATTTTGGGTAATTTCCCCTTGACTTGGCTTTACCCCAATGATCGCGGAAATTCCATGTCTGAATTAGTTGCTTATTTTGGATTCACAAAGCTGTTTTTGTTGCAAATGATTCCCTTTTTTATGGGATTAATCGGATTTGTAGTGAGTGCTGCCTTTGTACATAAAATCCCTTGGTTGCTTTGGTTTACCAGCAGAGTTAACATTGATGTTAAACGCATTCTGATTTCGTTTTCGATTTGGGCAATCCTTATTATTATTCCTGTTATGGTGGATTGGGGATTAAATCCCTCGAAATATAGCTACAATTTCGATTTGAATTCCTTCGTGTTCATGTGCGTTTTGCTGATCGTTTGCTTGCCATTTCAAGTCCTGTTAGAAGAGGTATTATTCCGCAGCTTTATTTTTCAAGGGTTAATGAAACGAACCAAGTCTGTGGCGCTTGCGGTGTTGTTAAGCGGTGTAATGTTTGGTTTAATGCACATGGGGAATCCGGAAGTGAAAACCCACGGTTCGATCCTCTTGGTAAGCTATGTCACTCTTGGAATTGTGATGTCTTTAATGGCATTCCTCGACCAAGGGATTGAGGTGCCTTTTGGATTTCACCTGGCCAATAATTTTATTACTGCAATATTAGTCACATCGTCCGATCAAGCGTTTCAAACTCCCGCCTTATTAACCATGAAATCCCTCGATGTGAGTGTATCTTCCTTTGCTTGGTTGTTCGCATCCCTTCTCGTATTTATGGGCTTGGCCTCCGTGTGTTTTGGCTGGCATAAAATCCGTGTAAATCGAAATAATTCTTAGCTTAGTAGCATGATTGAGATTGCTAGTGTCAGTAAGTTCTATAACCAAAAACGCGCCTTGGATGACGTGGATTTAACGATTCAGTCAGGGAGGATTTTTGGGCTGATAGGACCAAATGGCGCGGGCAAAACTACCTTAATTCGCATTCTAAATCAAATCATTGAGCCCAGTGCGGGTCATATTCGTATCGGTGGAGTTCCCTTGAATAATGGGCATGTTAAAACCTTTGGATACCTGCCAGAGGAACGCGGATTATTTCGCGAAATGAAGGTGTTCGATCACCTTGTTTTTTTAGCACGCATTCGGGGTTTATCGAAAGGTGAGGCACTAAAGGCCTCTAATTTTTGGTTAGATAAGTTTGAAATTAATCCGTGGGCAGCTAAACGAATCGATTCGTTGTCCAAAGGAATGGCGCAGAAAGTACAGTTTATTGGAACGGTTTTACATGATCCTAATGTGGTTATTCTCGATGAGCCCTTGAGTGGGTTTGATCCCTTGAATATTCAATTAATCTTGCATGAAATAAAAGCGATGAAAAAAGCTGGTAAAACGGTTATTTTTTCTACCCACAACATGAATAGTGTGGACGAGATTTGTGATGAAGTTGCATTACTTAATCAAGGAAAACTCGTGGCTCATGATCACGTCAGCGCGCTGCGAGAAAAACATAAAACAGGGGCTTTCAAAGTCAGGTATAAAGGCAATCAAATTGCATTTGCAAATGCCTTATGGACAGGTTTTGAATTGATTCATACGGAAGAACTGGGTGACCAATGGTTTCAGTCCGTAATCAAGAGTAGGCATGGAGAGGCCTTTAATGATGTCTATAATACGCTGTCATCCTCGGTAGAACTTCAGCTTCTTGAAGAGCAATTGCCTGGGATGCAAGATATTTTTCTAGAATTAGTAACCCTTCATTCCCATGAATAAAAGCGTATTGATTGCCTTTCGAGAATTTAAGGAACGCATCGGTAATCGTTCGTTTAAACTCATGTTGTTTATTGGACCCCTGCTCATCGTTTCAATGATTTATTTGCTCTTAGAATCAGGGAATCAAGGAGTAACAAGCATGAAGGTCCTGATTTCAGATCCTACCAATTTATTCGAGAATAAAATTGCCGCTCGAACTACGGAGGGAGTTACTTATTATTTTTATGAGGACTACATCGAGTTTGACGCCTTTAAAAACAGCCCGAAATTCCAAGAATTTGATGCCTTAATTGAGCTTAATGAAAAGGTTTTAATCAATAAAAAGGTATTCTTATTTCATCGGGAGGAACCAAATTTACAGCTAAAAATGAAGCTTAAATTCGAAATTGAACGCCGAATGGAGGAGGTATTAATCGAACAGTTTACTTCGCTTGAGGTGGATGAGTTTCGGAAAATTAAGCAACCCTTAAACATTGATTTCAGAAATATAGACGATCCCTACAGTCAAGCCGATAATGGAGTGGCTTGGATTGGGTATTTTCTGGGATATATCATGATTTTCTTTATAGCGATATTTGGCACGAACATCACTAAAAGCATCAATCGAGAGAAAATGAATCGAATTTCTGAGGTTATTTTAGCCAGTGTTAAATCACGAGAGTTAATGCTGGGTAAGATTTTCGGGAATCTCTTGGCGTCCTTCTTGCAACTTTTTTCGTGGATTGTCCTTGTAGCCTTGGGCTTGTGGGTCCTTCAATCCTTGATTATTCCCGAATTTTTCACTCCAGAACATTTAACTGGAGTACAAGTTTCCGACCAACAACTGAAAGACTTGGGAATGCATACGATGACACAAGAAAATATGCCCATGGATTTGGTGTTTCACCGGGTGAATTATTGGTGGTTAATCCCCAATTTCATCTTATTCTTTCTAGGTACGTATTGGATATTCGCTTCATTTTTTACAATCATGGGAGCCATGAGTGGTGATGAGTCCGACGGCCAGCAGTTTCTGGTTCCCATTTGGATCTTGTTGTCGCTTACTATTTTTGCAGGCTATAATACCCTGACGTATCCAGACTCTGGTTTAACTACCTTTTTTAGCTTCTTCCCTTGGACCTCGGGAATGGTCTCTATGATTAAAGTAACGCTAGGAGTTACGGTGACGCAATACCTTGGAATTTTATTCGCTTGGTTAATTCAAGTATCCTTGGGTTCCCTATTTATCTTACTTGCTGCTCGTATTTTTCAACATGGGATCTTATCTTACAGCCATCGATTTAGCCTTTCATTGTTCTTTTCCTGGCTCCGAAAATAACTAGTCCTATGCGTTATGCAGCCATCGATCTAGGCACCAATACCTTTGATTTGTTGATCGTTGATTACGCCAATGATGCATGGGAGACCTGTTTCCAAGACAAGCAGTGGGTTCGACTCGGATTAGATTTTTATCCGGACAAGGTACTGACCGAACGTGCCATGCAAGATGCCATCGATTGCCTTCAAGGCTTCAAAACGGTGTGTTTAAATTACGGGGTAACACAGCCTAAATTAATCGGCACAAGCGCCTTGAGGGATGCTTTTAATAATGCCCAGTTCATTGATAGGGTGCGTCATGTGCTTCAATGGGAGGTAGAGGTGATTTCCGGGGCAGAAGAGGCCACGATTGTTTTTAAGGGGACGACTTCCTTATCTACCTGTCCGAACCAAGGGTTGATTATGGACATTGGGGGTGGAAGCACCGAATTAATCCATTTTTCTGCGCAACACATCACACAAGCCCTTAGTTTGGATATTGGGGTGAGTAGGCTTCTTGCACAAACGGATACCAACCACGCCTTAAATGCCAATGAAATCGAACGGATTTTTGCGCAATTTGATCAAACCCTTTCCGTAGAATTTGATAAATCGGTGCATTTGATCGGCAGTTCAGGACCCTTTGAAACCTTTTATCAATTGATGTATAATCGGAGACTACCCAAATGGTCTTGTCTTCCCTTGCCGATGGAGTCTTTACAGGCTTTGCTCGATGCGTTGATAACGAGTTCCCTAGACGATCGAATGATTTTGGAACATGTGCCGCCATTCCGTAAAAAATACCTTCACTTGGCCGCATTACAGGTAAAGTGGGTAATAAATACCTTCAACATCAAACAGGTATATGCCTCAAGTGTGGGACTTAACGAGGGCATTATCGAACTTCAAAAACAGTCCGAAATGTAAGGTTTATCCGCGGGTGTGCTACCTTCGGTTCCTTTGGAATACAGTGAATGAATGCGGGTTGTATGGTGCCTCCCATGAGTAAGATGGACCCGTTTTCAAGGAGGATTGTTTTTTTAACGGCGCCATCCCGAGATTTTAATTGAAATTTCCGTTCAGCTCCAAAACTCACCGATGCAATAATTGGGTTCTTACCCAATTCCTTTTCATTGTCTGCATGCCACCCATTGGAATCCATACCGTTTCTGTATACATTGATCAGCACCGCATTGAACGTACACCCCGTGAGTTTGGTGATTCGCGCTAAAATAGCATGCATCGGGGCGGTAAATGGCATCGACTGAAGTGTTTGTCCAGAGTACCGATAGGGAATTGGTGATATTCCATGAAAGGATTCAAGCCGAGGGGTTTTTACAGGTTTCCCAAAGAGGTGAAAACTTCCCTGCGCAAGGGATGGAAGCGTTGAGAGGTGATGGAAATGCATGAGAGACTCTTCTTCAGTAAAGACCCCTTTCCAGTACGAAACATCATCCATTATTTTCATCAGTGCGTTTTAAGCCTCTTTAAAAGGGAAAATTACTACTTTTGAGCGAACAAGCGAAAGCAATGAGTAAAGACGATACAATTCTTGGATACAAATACGTGGATTTGTTACACTATGTAGCCAATGTGGGACTGAATATCTTGCTTGCGTTAATTATCCTAGTGGTTGGGTTTTGGCTTTCAAACCGAATTGGCAGGATGGTCTCGCAAGTCATGATAAGACGCAAGTCAGATGAGGGATTAACCTCTTTTATGTCAAGTTTTTCTGTGATTTCCTCAAAAATATTGGTTGTCCTAACTGCAATCAGTCAAATGGGGATTGCCATGACCTCATTTGTTACAGTCTTAGGGGCAGCAGGGATTGCAATTGGTATGGCTTTTTCGGGTACCTTGAGTAATTTCGCGGGTGGGATTTTAATTTTGGTGATTAAGCCCTTCAAGCTTCATGATACCATAAGCGCATTATTGGTTACGGGTGAAGTTACTGATATCCAAATTTTCAATACCTACATTAAAACACCGGACAATAAAACCATCATTCTGCCGAATGGACCGTTAATCAATGGCACGATAGTAAATTTCACGAAAGAAGGTCGGAGACGGGTGGATGTTATTCTTCCCGTAAAATACGGTGCGGATCTTCCCGCCGTGATGGCTAAAATTCAAGAGGTGCTTCTTGCGCACCCGAAGATTCTTCAAGACCCAAGCCCAGCAGTGTTTTTTTCTGAATTGGAAGCAAATTCAGGGAAATTAAACGTGAATTGTTGGGTTGAAACATCCGATTATACCCCCGTTCATCGAGCATTAACTAATGAATTTTTCCAATGGCTCGAACCGATAGCGGATTAGCATTAATTCAACTTCATGTAGCACAAAATGCCTTTGTGAAGGCCCTAGGAATGACCCTTACGATT
>CANMTO010000050.1 GCA_947500755.1 Flavobacteriales bacterium | reverse complement strand
GTATTAATTGCCATTTTCAAGTATTTGGCATAGGTGATTTTCCCAACGGCATATTTCCCCAGCATTCACTATGTGAAGGAACTATGCAGGCATAAGACCGTATGGATTGATCATCACGAACATTGGATCAAGCAGAGCATTCGAAATCGATGCGAAATTTTAGGTTCCGAGGGCATTCTGCGCCTAACCGTTCCTATTTCACATCAGTTGGAAAAGCAATCCGTGGGTGAAGTCCGAATTGGCGATGAACCCCTTTGGGGAATTAAACACTGGAGAGCCATAAAAACTGCGTATGGGAAATCCCCGTATTTTGATTTTTATGACCTCGAAATCGAGTCTATATTGCTAAATCCTCCCTGTGAACTTTCAGCACTAAACTCACGTATTTTACAGTTATTCATTGATGCCTGGGATTTGCCCATTTCAATAGAACACACGAATGAATTCAAACCATACGAGACAACAGATTTGCGGCAAATGAACTGGTTAACACGAAAAGCCTTTACGGAATATCAGCAAGTATTTAGTTACCAAACACCCTTCATTAGTAATTTATCAGCGCTCGATTTATTGATGTGTGAGGGCCCTATGGGTAGGTTACTTCTTTTGGATTAACGTCCAAAAACCAAGCCTTTTCCACCTTTGGATTGCCATAGTTTGTTCCAGGAGATCCGAACGATTGAGTTTTTAATGTAATCCTCATTCGAAATTAACAAATCCCCATTTTGAGCAAAGGTTAATCCAGTTGGATTCGGAAATAGCCCGGAATCCAGTTCCGAATAATTGGTAATGACTCCAAACTGATTAAATACCACTAGGGAGTGATCAATGGCTGAAAGTATATATACTTCATTTGTTTTGGGGTGTACCGCTATGGCACTCGGTATAACGGTTAATCCCAATACGGTGTCTCTTAATGCAGTCACTCTGTTCGCATGGATTCTAATTCCATGTTCTGAGGCAAAGCGCTCAACGGCATCAACATCGTAAGAAAATAACGGCTCGGAAATAAAACGGTTTTTATTCAGATTAAACGTATACACGGCACGAAGTCGATTTGTTTCTGGATGATCTACTTCAGGATTGAAATATATTCGATGCGTTGCCTGATGAAAACATGCGGAATTACTTTTCCAATTTGGCCGTTCCTGCGAAATTTTACGCGTCGAAGAGGAATCGTATGGAAATATGGACGTGTAAACATCCATCCGGTCATCAAATAAATACAAGGTTGAATCTACCTGTACAAAGGCAGACAAATGCTGCGTTGATTTCAAGGGTGAAATGATCGAAAAGGAATTGGAATCTGCATTTAATCGAACTAAACCATTTAATCCATGCCCTTGCATGGCCATCACGTGGAGGCTATCCATACTGGAAATTTCGCTAAACGGAATCAATCCAGTGGGTAGGTATTGAATGCTTACCGGATGCTGTAAATCAAAATAACCACTCTCTTTTTGGAAATGGGTGGCCTGATATTCATAAAACTGATCAACACCATAGGACTCGATGGCCTTAGTCGCTATAAACGACAGGGTTGCAAGTACTAAGGAAAAAGCCAATTGACGCTTCATACGACAACGAAGTTAGAAAAAACAATGCAATAATTTTAATAACATTAACAAAACTTAAAATTGAATTAACTTGTTTAATCAAGGTGTCTGAACTACATTTGTTATAACGTCTATGAGAAACTGGATTATTATGAAGTTTTTAATCGCACTATTGTTTACTAGCCTTTGTTTAACGAGTCATGCTCAAATGAGCATTTCTGGGGGTACAGGAATATTAAATGGCGTTGGTACACAAAAAAGTTCTTTTGGATTCAACCTGGGTTTGGAAATACCACGGTCTAGCGATTTAACCTTTTTCGTTAGAGCATCAGCCTTTTTACCTAATCAGGACAGCACAACACGTTACGCTAATATGACCGCCATTGATGTGGCTACCTCGCCCTATACGCTTTCTGTTCCATACAACGTGCGATCCCATACCTATTTCATTGAGGGGGGAACGCGATCGTATATGCTCAATGACTATGACAACGGATTGGCCCTCTATGGAGGTAGTGTATTTGGGATAGGAATTAATACTACCAGCGCAAAGTTTTCGAAACTAGATTATACTGAAACCTATGAATGGGAGGGAAACTATACCTTGCCGAATGCCAATCCAACCAAAGGAAGTATTTACTACTTAGCGTTAGGGATACAGGGAGGTGTTAAATACACCATACCGGTAAGAGGAACCCTCTTCTTCGACATTACGGGAACTTATTCGGTATTAAATGTTGTTAATAATAGTGCAGGTGAAAATAGCCACACCTATTCTCGCTTAAACTTTTTATTTCAACTCGGTTATCGACGGGATTTATATTAATGCCTCAAGTAGGGAAATTGTCTCCGGTACTGTTCCATTGCCATTTACAATAAAATTCGCCCTTTCGTAAAAGGCTTCTCTCTCCATCAATTTAGATGCAATGTATGATTTAAGCGATTCTTGATTCAGATTCGCCAGTAAGGGTCTTGATCTTTGATTCTTTAGAAGCCTGTTGTACAGCAGTTCAACGTCCACTTTAAGGTATATCGAGGTGCAGTGCTCAGAAATCCAATGCCAATTTTCTTTAGCTAAGGGAAATCCACCACCACAAGAAATAACTGAAGGCTCCCGGGAAGCCATTGACATCGTGAACTCGTGTTCGAAGGAACGAAAGGCCGGCCATCCAAACGCAGTAATTATTTCTTGAATCGATCGCTGTTGGGTCTGCTCAACCCACAGATCACTGTCAATCCACGAAACATTTAAGCGCTCAGCCAAGGCTTCAGCAAGGGTGGATTTCCCTGCCCCCATAAACCCGAGTAAACATATGTGTTTCGACAAAGGCATCGTTATCTATAATTATATTTACCAAAAATACCGAATAATGGATTGCCAGAAGAATATTTTTGGTATATTTGCACCCTCAAATCAGCGATTCCGTAGCTCAGCTGGTAGAGCAATACACTTTTAATGTATGGGTCCTGGGTTCGAATCCCAGCGGGATCACAAAAGAAGTCCACTTCGAAAGAAGCGGACTTTTTTGTTTAGTACCGAACCAAGCTTGCTTGAGTGAGGGAAAGAACAAAAAAGTCCGAGCCTTGTGAAACAAGGTGGGCTTTATGCTTGGATTGAGCCCCATTCCCGGAACACGAGCTTGCTCGTAATCCCCCATTTTTATTATACCAAGCTTGCTTGAGTGAGGGAAAGAACAAAAAAGTCCGAGCCTTGTGAAACAAGGTGGGCTTTATGCTTGGATTGAGCCCCATTCCCGGAACACGAGCTTGCTCGTCAAATGGACTCCGTTGGAGTCCTAGGTTATACATAAATACCCAATACCTATACCGCGCGACTCCATAGGAGTTGAATATAGCACAGCCAACATTGTATTCTATAGTACGCACAAGGTCCTGATTTCAAAAAAGGCATGCTGAATACTCAACATGCCTCTTTAGTGGATTTACATGCTACCCTACTTCAACTACTGCATATAAACAACAGCAATTCGGAAGGCCATGTAATGATACCCTTATTTAAAAATTATTAAGGTTTTACAAAACGCAAAACACCAAGCGCTCCTGAGGCTAGGTTATAATGCATAAAATAGATTCCCGGATTCCAGTTCGCCATTTGAATTTGTGTGGATGAAACATTCGAAACCTGTTGCGCAGACATCAAACTACCGTTTATTGCGTATATAATCAACTCTCCGTGTTGAGGCGTAAGCAGATTAATGGAAGCACACCCGTCTTGTACACAAATACTTGGCGTAAAAACAGGCTCTAAAATCCCCAATTGCGCAGAATAAAACTGATCAATAATTAGTAAGGTATTATAATTCGTATTCTTTTGCGGACAATGAATCTCTAAACTTGCGGTATACGCTTGAGCCAAGGGAGGGAATAAAGAATACCCAACCACATACGTCGCCATTACATTCGCAGGCACCAAAGTGTCATAGACTTGCCAAGTAAGATAAATGCTATCTAGCGCATTTGGGTTGCCGCTTGGAATATACTGAGAACCAGAAATAAAGGCTGCACCAATCGCATTGTAATCAATACTGCAATCAAGCACTTGTTGCATTCCAAGCGAATCAATGACGTTCGGAATGTTGTTGTTGTTAATTATAAACACCGTGTCATTTCCCGGATTTATGGTCGCCGAAACGGTAAAACTATCGCAGCTCACACAGCCATTCATATCCGTAACACAGCAGGTATAAACGCCAACACCAAGCCCATTAATCGTACTTGACACAGACCCAATACTCCAATTGTATACGTACGGTGCAGAACCGCCAACAGCAGTCACTGAAGCTGATCCATCGAATGCATTTGGAGAACTTGCCGGTGTTCCGGTGATAACAGCCTGCAAACTGTTGCATGGATTCCCAGAAATTACAAAGGTTGCCGTTACAGAATCAATGAAGGTTGTATAATACACGCCATACGTTCCTGCACAAAGGTTAGAAACACTGGTAACCCCTTGGGCCAAAATCGCGCCATTCGAGTACCAAACAATGGAATTGGTAATCACAATATTTGGATTTGTAATGGATGCAGAACCGTCACAAGCATTTGGACTTGTGGCATCAATTACGGTAAGTGGCGACACGGGTTGTGCCCACGCATTATTCAATACTAAAAGCATTGAAAGAACAGCGAGTGATAACAGATTTTTCATGTTGTATTTGTTTAATTATAAGTAAATCTAATCAGAATATGTCGCCATACAAATCATAATGATCTGCCGAAGTGATTTTAACTTGAGAAAATGCGCCAATTGGCACATATAAGGAAGGTGTTCGTTTCACACGCACTTCATTATCCACCTCCGGAGAATCAAATTCGGTTCTGCCGATAAAGTAATCTCCTTCTACGCGATCAAACAATGTTTTATAGGTATTTCCAACCTTCGCTTGATTCAGTTCATAACTTATACCTGATTGCAACTCCATCACCGCATCTGCGCGCTGTTGTTTTATTGCATCCGGCACATCATCCGTCATTGAAAAGGCATGCGTATTGTCTTCATGGGAATAGGTAAAGATTCCCAGTCGGTCAAAACGACTACGTTCTACAAATCCCATCATTTCTTCGAAATCCTGTGCTGTTTCCCCAGGAAACCCAGCAATCAAGGTTGTTCGCAGTGCGATACCGGGAACCTTTTGACGAATTGCATCAATTAACTCTTCTGTTTTTTCGCGTGTTATTCCTCTACGCATCGCTTTAAGCATCGCTGTAGATCCATGTTGCAAGGGAATATCTAAGTAATTACATACATTGGATCGTTCGCGCATTACATCTAAGACATCCATGGGAAACCCAGCGGGAAAGGCATAATGCAATCTAATCCACTCAATTCCTTCAATATCTGATAATTTATCTAGCAATTCAGCGAGGTTCCTTTTCTTGTAAATATCTAAGCCGTAA
Organism: Flavobacteriales bacterium; assembly: GCA_947500755.1. Taxonomy (GTDB): domain Bacteria; phylum Bacteroidota; class Bacteroidia; order Flavobacteriales_D; family Crocinitomicaceae; genus UBA952. The sequence goes on along the minus strand of CANMTO010000050.1, from coordinate 5,256 downwards.
TAGGTCAAATCTTGTGCAATCAACAAGAGCTCTTTTACCCCTTGTTTAGCTAATTGAGTGGCATTCTTTAGTAATTGATCCATGGGTGTTGACACATGCTGTCCGCGCATCAACGGAATAGCACAAAAGGAACATGGGCGATCACAGCCTTCTGCTATTTTAAAGTAGGCATAATGGTTTGGCGTGGTAAGTAAACGTTCGCCAACCAATTCATATTTATAATCTGCTTTGAGCGTTTTCAGTAACCTTGGTAATTCACGCGTTCCAAAATATGCATCAACCTCAGGTATCTCTTGTTCCAAATCACTTCGGTAACGCTCTGAGAGGCACCCGGTCACGTATACTTTATCGACTAAGCCTTGTTGTTTCGCGTTTACATACTGAAGAATGGTATCGATTGACTCTTGTTTAGCGTTATCAATAAAACCACAGGTGTTGATTATTACAATCTCCGATTCCTCGTTTCGCTCATGACCGACGTCAAAACTATTCGCCTTGAGTTGAGCCATCATAATTTCCGAATCAAAGGTATTTTTAGAACACCCAAGTGTCACTACGTTCACCTTATTTTTTCGGGTTGATTTCGTTTTCATAGAGCGTAAAATTAGACAATTGGAGTGTAAAACATGTCCTATTCTATTCCTTTTATTACATTTGCGGTCCAGATTCAATTATGACAATCGAAGAATTATTTCATGCATTCACCGATGCAGACTTTCAATACACACGGTTTATGAAAACCAGAACCTACGAGCGCATCAAATTGGAGCGTTACGATACACTTATTGAAGGCATTCGTCAGCAAGCCATTAAAATGGATTTAAGCCCGGGAATTAGTGAAGAACTAAAAACTATTGACCGCTTAGCGTTAGATTATTCGCCGCATTTGAATGTTATCAGAAAGGTGTTCGGGTTTCTAACCTTTGGATATAGCAGAAGAAAATTCATTGTGAAGAAAGTAAATCAATACTACCTACGAGAAATTCACCAACGCCATTTAATGGTGCAGATGATTCAGAATCATTTAGCACAAGAGTAGCTACTGTTTGATGAACTTGATTGCCTGCGTATCCCCACTAGTATAATGAATTATTACAAGATAAAGGCCATTATTCCAATTCACAGTATTTAATTGTGTTGTTCCATGGACCTCTTCCCCTGCGTATACCAGGCGTCCATTGATATCTAGGATATCATATTTCGCAGGTTTCGAAAAGTCCAAATTCAGTATATCAGTGGTTGGATTCGGATAAAGAATCGGTTGAAATGAAATCGATTCAGCACTGGCAAAACAATTGTTCATGGCGTCAAACGTTGGAGCGGCGTAATCAAATATAACTCCTGTTTCTGGACATCGCGCATAGGATTGATCGGTTAATAACGCAGGAAGTGTTACTTGATCAATAATTGTTATTCCATCGGATAGTCGAATATAATCACCTGAGGCGCCCAACTTAAAATTAGTATGTAAGCCGGTAGTTTGGAGTGTATCATTGTCTGTCCAAATTATTAAATAATCATTTGGTAAGATAACGGTGTTTGACGGAATTACCCATTTTAACGGAAGAATAGCATCATCACTCACGTATAAACCACTTAGGTCAAGTGCATCGGAGGTCGTATTGTGTAATTCCACCCAGTCATTCGACTCGCCATAGGGGTCATCATGGGTTAATTCATTGTCCGACATGGCTTCATTAATTTGAACTTGCCCCACAGATGGTGCAGGAATATTCAAATCCAATGAATGAAATTCATGTTCAGCGCGCTGCGGACTAAACAATCCAGCGTTGGCATTATCGGCATAGATATAATATTCGAAGATGGGACCGTTTGCAATAACGATAGCGCCATACGTATGATCTCCTGCAGCTCCATCACCATGATTTCCATCGTCGAACATGGGAATGCGGGTAAATCGAAGTTCATGTGAGGTACGATACCCTAAATATACAGCGGTTTCATTGGTAACAGCAGATGTGATAAAGAATGTCTCATTAAATACGGGTGTGGGATTTGATGCAGCATAACTGTTAATTGTTGGTGCTACCAAGGTGTAATTTTGGTTCGTACTGAAATACGAAACTCGGCCATTCATTAAGGCTTGAATTCCAGGGATTGAATTGCCTCCTCCAGGCCCACCCGCTCCGGTAACCGCAGTGGTTAAACTGTTCTGGTATTGGGTATAGGTATAAAACTTAAACGGGTCCGCTTGAACATAGGAATCAATGGTATTTCTCAAGGTATTTGCCTGTGTTATATACCAATTGGAGGTAAACATTTCTTGAACCATCGTTCGAACATGGGCCATATACATTCGCTTATACATTGGATCTGCCAATATTTTTTTTATCAGCGGATGATTATTCGAATTGCTATTTGACATCGGATCCAAGGTTGGACCTCCGCCAGCACCAGAACCTGTTCCTCCTGGGAACGCATTAAAGCTCATATTTAAGTCCCAAACCGTTGGAACAAACCGATTACTTATGTCCCGATATAAGTAATAATTTTGACGAAAGGCACCGCTGTAAGAATCTAAATTTACATGCACATTATTAAATGCCAACATCCAAATGGCTCGATCCAAATCCAATTTATCTTCAATGGACGAAAAATTATTATTCAAGGTATTAATCAAGTCTACTAGGTTTGTCCACCCATAAGTTGATTTCAATTCATACCCATTGGCATATGCTGTGGTATCTGCGCTTATATATTTCAAATCAGGGGATGTTCCTCCTCCTGGTCCTGCCCCACCGATGGGATTGCATTTAAAAAATGAACCGGCTTGGTCAAAATAATGATTCGTATTGAACCGATCGTCAATGCTTTCTGCACTGGAATACAAGCCGCGTAGCGTGCCGTTAACGTATACATTGGCGAAATTCGATTTCGGACAATCCATGTAGTTTTCCAGAATTGCATACGATAATACTTCTCTAATCATAGAAGGATCCATGTATAAGTTTTGAAGCTTTAAAGAGGTATACCCTTGATAATCGTAATTACTATGAACCCAATCAAGGTTTATATGCAGTGGATTTTTGTTATTATTAGAGTTATACGAGCTATTCCCTTTGTACTTAACCCCGACCGAATCAAACACAACACCATTTATTCTTACAGAATCGGCTAATAAATAATCCTCTGTGGTTATCGCAAGATTATCCAATAAAGCATCCCAATTGGCTTGTGCGAAGAATACTTCAACCGTTTGGACCGTATTTTTGTCGTATAAGCCTTGAGCAGAGAACAGGTACGTTAGTGAACAAAGTAAAATTAAAATAGGGTATTTCATTGAATAGGTTTTGATGTTAGTCGGTTAATTATCAAAATAATTGTGCTGTTCTTAACATTAAATTTACATTAAATTACTCAGTTCGTAACATTGCAATCCAAGGTGAGGTGTTGATAAGAATCATGGCATACTCCTTGCGTCTTCTAAATGCTTTTTAATTTTGAAAAAAATATATATACCATGAACTTGAAATTTAATTTTCTAATTTTTTCGACACTTTTTGGATTGTTTGCGTGTTCTCAACAAGCGGACACCAAGCTAACCGCCGAGGTTCCTAAACCTGAAACTGGAATAAAATTCAAGTTAACTGATTTCTTAAGCACGAATTCAGATTTAGATAACGCTGTAAACGATGTTATTGAGCAGTTGGATGATACCGCACTTATCGCACAACTTATCATGCCAGCCGTTGGGAGATATGGTCAAACCCAGGCCACGATCGAAGACCACATTAACCACCGGATTATTGGTGGTGTATTGATGTTAAATGGCACAAAAAGTGAATTCACCTCCATGATTTCATCCTTTGAAAAAACGAATAAATCCCTAGGGAATTTACCTTTTCTCTACAGCGCGGATGCAGAACCTAGTTTAGTTAATCGTAAAATAACTGGTTCAACGCCAGTTAAAAAAGCAGCTGAAATCAGTTCTATCGATGAAGTAATTAACGTTGCCCAGCAAATTTCAAGCGATTTAAATGACATTGGGATCAATTATAATTTTGCCCCTGTCGTAGATGTAGCAGGTAATGCTACGGTAGGCTACCGAGGATTTGGTTCAAAGCCCGGGCAACTTATTCCGTGGTCTAATACCTTCATTCAAGAGACTCAAAAGAAGAATATTATAGCCACAGCAAAACACTTTCCAGGTCATGGTTTGGTTAGTGGAGATACGCATTCTTCCTTACAAACGATTGATGGCGAATTAAAGGAAATCAGCAACTACCCCGAACTCATAAAACAAGGTGTACTTTCAATCATGGTCGCACACATTGCAGTTATAAACAACAAAAAATATCAAACGAATGGACTTCCATCTACCTGCTCAAAATCCATCGTTACGGATTTATTAAAAAACGAGTTAAAATTTAATGGCTTAGTAGTAACGGATGCCATGAACATGGGCGGTGTGGTCAATGTACCACAAAGCGCAAGTAAGGCCATCGAGGCCGGTTGTCACATTGTTTTAATGCCCGTTGACGCAGCTAAAACGCATCAAGAACTACTAGCGCGATACAAAAAAGACAAGGAATTTAAGGCGCAAGTAATTGACGCCGCAAAACATGTGATTCGAATGAAAATTTGTCTTGGATTATTAAATTAACCGAGGTAGATATCAAGCAAACCCTCAGGGGTAGTAATGGTAAGCGTTTTATCGGTACGATTAATGGTCTTATTCAGGTCTAGATTCAAAGGGACCAAGATCTCTTGACCATCACAATCGATTTGAAGCAAGGGATTTGAGGGATGATCGATGATCCCTACAACAGTTCCAATGTTTCCTCGAACCGTATCTATTACCGTAAAGCCTTCCACCTCATGATCATAGAAGGTATGCTCGTCTAATTCTTGCAACACCACTTCTGGAAGAAACACGGCTTTTCTTAAAAGAGTTCTAGCTTCCGCCTCGGTTGAAATACCTTCAAATGTTAACACAAGAAAGCCCTTATTCATTGGCTTTATGCGAACAATATGAAAGGGAGTTGATATCCCATCCATATTAAAAAATACGACGGATAAATCTCGATAATCGTCTGAATTGGTAACGTCTAAAAACAACGAAACTTCACCTTTGAATCCGTGAAGTTTCGCAATATGACCGATTTCTATGAATCCCTCCAATGGGATAGCTATTATTCTGCTGTTTCTGTTGTATCCTCAGCTGCTGGAGCTTCTTCCACTGCTGGAGCTTCTTCCACTGCTGGAGCTTCTTCCACTGCTGGAGCTTCTTCCGCT
>CANMTO010000049.1 GCA_947500755.1 Flavobacteriales bacterium | reverse complement strand
TTCTGGTAATGCGTTTGGTAGACCGTGCGCTTAGACCGCTTTTTCCAGATGATTACCATGCAGAGGTTCAATTGATGATCCAATTGTTGGCTTATGATGGAATCAACAATCCTGATGCACTTTGCGGTTTTGCTGCGTCTGCAGCCATTGCTGTTTCTGACATTCCTTTCAATGGTCCAATGTCAGAAGTTAGGGTTGCACGTATCAATGGTGAATTCATAGTGAATCCTACCATGGAAGAAATGAAGCATTCAGACATGGATTGCATTGTCGCTGGTACAGCAAAAGATGTTAACATGGTAGAAGGTGAAATGAAAGAAGTTTCCGAAGATGATTTGGTTGCCGTTATCAAAATTGCACATGAAGCCATTAAAGAACAATGTCAGTTTCAATTAGAATTGGCAGCGGAAATTGCTACGGCATCCCCAAAAAGAGAATATTGTCACGAAGTTCACAACGATGAAGTGAAAGACAAAGTCTATGCCTTGGCAATGGAAAAATGTAAAGACGTTGCACGCATGGGATTGTCCAATAAAGCGAAAAGAACAGAATTGTTCGATGCCATTAAATCAGAAGTAAAAGCGTCTTTTACCGAGGAAGAAATGTTGGTTGCCGAGAAATTCATCGGTGTATACTTCTCTCAAGTAAAGAAAAAAGCAGTTCGATGGGTCATGCTTAACGAACGAAAAAGATTGGATGGTAGAAATTTCGACGAAATTCGTCCGATTTGGAGTGAAGTAAATTATTTGCCAAATGTTCACGGTTCTGCTGTATTTACTCGAGGAGAAACACAATCCTTAACTACACTTACCTTAGGTGGTAAAATGGATGAGCAGTTAATTGATGGCGCTACCTTCCGTGGTACCGAGAAATTCATGCTTCATTATAATTTCCCTCCGTTCTCAACGGGTGAAGCAAAACCACTTAGAGGAACTTCTCGCCGTGAGATTGGTCACGGCAATTTAGCACTTCGTGCCCTAAAACCTGTACTTCCTGCAGAGAATGCCTATACCATTCGTTTGGTTTCTGATGTCCTTGAATCCAACGGTTCTTCCTCAATGGCGACCGTTTGTGCAGGTACCTTGGCACTTATGGATGGAGGCATTAAAATCACTGCGCCTGTTTCTGGAATCGCCATGGGATTGGTAGCTGATGAAGGTAAATTCGCCGTGCTTTCAGACATCCTAGGTGATGAAGATCATTTGGGAGACATGGATTTCAAAATTACAGGAACCGCAAAAGGAATCACCGCATGTCAAATGGACATCAAAGTAGACGGATTGGAATATGAAGTACTTATCCAAGCATTGAACCAAGCGAAACAAGGACGGTTGCACATTCTTGACAAAATCATTGAAACCATTGCTGAGCCAAGAGAATCATTGAAAGCCTCTGCCCCAAGAATTGAAGCGGTCATCGTTCCTAACGAAATGATTGGTGCCATCATCGGACCTGGAGGAAAAATCATCCAAGGGTTACAAAAAGAAACACAAACAACCATTACCATTGAAGAACTTGCCAATGGAGAGGGATCGGTTCAAATTCTTTCCAACAATGGTCCAAACATGGAAGAAGCATTAAGAAGAATTCGCATGATTGCTTTCCCACCGCTTGTTGAAGATGGCGCTACTTACGAAGGAAAAGTGAAATCAGTAAAAGAATTTGGTTGTTTCGTTGAGATCATTCCTGGTACAGATGGACTTATCCATATCTCTGAATTCTCTTGGGAAAAAGTAGGTAAAATGGAAGATGTGTGTAGAGAAGGAGAAATCCTAAGCTTTAAAGTCATGGGTAAAGATCCAAAAACTAAAAAGTGGAAATTATCACGCAAAGTATTACTTCCAAAACCAGAGAATAATTAATTATTTAAAAGGGGAGATTTTTTCTCCCCTTTTTTCTTTTAGTTTAAATGCAATTCATTATCCTATTGTACATTTGTTAAAAAAATATCATGAAGAAATTTTTACTGGTTTATTTAACCCTCGTTGTTCTTAATTTAAACGCGCAACCTTTATTTTATGAACCGTTTACCTATACGCCAAGTAATGTAAATGGCTTGTTCGTGCAGTCAAACGCGGTATGGAAAAATGTCAATACTGGAGACTCAATTTTTGTAGTTGCCAACAGTTTGTCTTATCCTGGCTTAGCGGCTTCACAAGGTGAGAAAGTAGCTTTTGATGGAGTTGGAGTCGATAATTACCGTGCATTTACGCAACAATTAAGCGGTGAGGTTTATGCTTCCTTTATTATGAACGTTGCGTCGTTAGGACTAATGAATACTACAGGAACCTACGTAATCACCTTATTGGAAAACAATTCAACCTCTGCTTTTGGTGCATGTTTATGGTTAAAGAAAAGTGCTACTGCCGGAAAATTTAACGTAGGAATTTCCAATCGAAGTAATTCCGCGGTTAGTTATTTGCCCGCAGAGCTCGATACCCTAACCTCACATTTTATTGTTTTATCTTATGAAATCATTGCAGGAAGTGCCAATGATGTCTCTTCCATTTGGTTAAATACCGCCCAATTCGGTGGCTCAGAACCAGCTTCTTCAGCAACTGTCCTTGGAGGTACGGATTTAACAGCAGCAGGAATTGGGAGATTATTGCTTCGTCAGCCTGCAACATCTGCCAACGCACCATTTGTTCAATTCGATGAAATTCGAGTTGGCACAACGTGGAACGATGTAACCCCCTGTGCGGCACCAACGACCTATTATCAAGACTTAGACGGTGATTCTTTTGGTAATCCAAACGCAGCGATACAAGCTTGTATGCCCATGGCAGGATTGGTGTTGAACAACCAAGACTGTAATGATAACAATGCCGCAATCAACCCGAACACCGTTTGGTATGCAGATGCGGACGGTGATGGGTTTGGAAATGTTGCCGTGACTCAAACAGCGTGTTTACAACCGAATGGGTTTGTCACCAACAATACGGATTGTAATGATAACAATGCGCTAGCAAATGTTGTAACTACATGGTATGCAGACACAGATGGCGATGGGTATGGAAACGCAGCAACTTCAATGCAAAATTGTGGTCAGCCCGCAGGATACGTTGCCAACAGTACGGATTGTAATGATGCGTCAGCGGCGGTTAATCCCGCGGCTATTGAAGTCTTTAATGGCATCGATGATAATTGTAACAATACCGTAGACGAAGGATTTACACCGATAACCTATTATTTAGATAATGACGGAGACGGTGTAGGAGGGAACACGTTTGTTGTTGGAATTAACTCCCCAGGACCTAATTATGTGTTAACTACCGGAGATTGTAACGATAACAGCGCAGCAATGTATCCAGGGAACACAGAAACGTGTGACAACCTAGATAACGATTGCGATGCATCAGTTGATGAAGGCTTGATTTTCCTGACCTATTTTCAGGATTCAGATGGAGATACGTATGGCAATCTTGCAGTAACCCTTTCTGCGTGCAGCGCTCCTCAAGGATATGTCCTAAATAGCACCGATTGTAACGATCAAAACAGCGCCATTAATCCAGGTGCACAAGATATTCCCGGTAATGGTATTGATGAAGATTGCAGTGGCTTAGACGCTCCGATTGTTGCAGCACAATTGGGTATGTACGAGTTTACTCAAGCTTCTGGATGTCCAGTATTAGCTAATACAGTAACCGCTCAACCGGCAAATGCCTCCTTCTCAATTTACACCAATGTTGGAGGAACTTGTACCGCTGCTGCCAATGTGTTTAATAACAATACATGGAATACCACGGGTACAATCGATTTGAATAACTACAATGAGTTTTCAATACAAGCTGACTCTTGTTTTGGAGTTTCTCTTACAAAATTAGCGTTTACTCATAAGGTGAGTAATGTGAATACGATTCCTACGTGGCATTTACGTTCGAGTGTGGATAATTTTGCAGCGGATATTGCTTCGGATTCAATTACAACCAATATCATCTTAAATGATACTGTGATGTTAGGAGCCGCCTTTTCGAACTTGAACCAAGTTACTTTTAGGTTCTACATCACCGGAATTTCAACTCCGGGTGCTACGTGGAGAAATGACAATGTGAGCCTTTGGGGATTCATTAACTCGGTTCTACCGCAAACGTTCTATGCGGATACGGACGGTGATGGATTTGGTGATGCAGCCAATACCTTGCTTTCTTGTACCTTACCTGCCGGGTATTCCACAAATAATACAGATTGTGATGATTCAAATGCACAAATCAATCCAAATACCATTTGGTTTTTAGATGGGGATCAGGACGGATTTGGAAATCCAAACAATTCCATTATTTCATGCTTAACCCCTCCGGGAGCTGTACTAAACGGAGATGATTGCGATGACACGAATAACCAGTTAAATTTGGTTGATATGTACTATGTGGATGCAGATGGCGATGGATTTGGCGATGAGGCTACGGGTGTTGAAACGTGCGCTCAACCGGCAAATACGATAACGGTAGGTGGTGACTGTGATGATGCTGATTCTACTGTTTATCCTGGTGCAATGGAACTTTGTGATGGGATTGACAATAACTGTAATTCATCCATCGATGAAGGATTAATTTTCAATACCTATTTTGTGGATGCTGATAATGATTTCTTTGGAACGGGTGCTGGAGAAAGTTTGTGTGAGGATCCAGGAGTTGGTTATGTATTAATGGGTGGAGATTGCGATGATGATAATGACCAAGTGTATCCGGGCGCAACAGAAGTGTTGGATAACGGCATCGATGAGAACTGTGACGGCATGGATAATTATGTTGGGTTAACAGAGGCCTCAGCAATTACTATGGTACTTACACCGAACCCAAGTGTTGGTGATGTAAGCTTAACCGTATCAAACAATAACCCATTTTCAGTAGAAGTTTGTGATATCACCGGTAAGCAAGTATTGAGCTTGAATAATGCCTTGAATGGAACGGTAATCGCTACACGTACATGGGCTCCAGGAATCTATTTTGTAACCTTGGTTCAAAATCAAACACGCACTACCGCGTCGCTGATGGTGAAATAACCTATAACGGATTAAGCATTCAAAAGCCGTCTTAGGACGGCTTTTTTTTGCGCATTACTTCCAAAACCAGCATTAAGTTAAGGTTAAATATATTCGGGAGCCTTGTTTTTTAACAGCGCTTCTTTAATTTGAGTTAGTTTTGTAAAAAATAAATTATGAAAAAAATTACATTAATTGTCGGACTTGTAATCTCTCAATGGATTTCTGCACAGCCTTTGGAGCAATTCAACTTTACAGGGGCAGCAAATGCAAATGGGTGGACTACACACTCTGGAGCAACTCCAGGACAATTGTTAGCCATTACAACACCATCGAACAGCGGAAGTAGTTTGGCATTTCCATTATTGGAAAACTCAGTTGGTAACCGTCTACAATTAACTGCTGGTAACTCTGAAGACATCAATAAACCTGTTTTAAATGTTGTTGGGACTGGGTATTTTTCATTCTTGATGAATGTGCCAACAACCGTTGGACTTCATGCGAATGCCGGAACGGGTGAACATTTTATTGGTTTTGGTGGTACAAGCGGAGCAGTTGTTACCCTTCTTGGCGGACGTGTTTTCGTGAAGGCAGGTTTAACGCCAAATACGTTTGTTTTAGGTCTTGTCAATCAAAGTGGTACAGGAACAGCTCCAACTTTTTTACCTACTGAATATCCGGTAGGGACCACTGTTTTTGTGGTAGTTAAAGTAAATACAACGACTACGCCAATCACTGCCTCTATGTGGGTGAATCCAACACCGGGTACAATCGAGACGCCTGCCAATCTTACAAACAACAGTGGTGCGAATCTTTTGGCAAACTTTGCTTCTGTTTACATTCGCCAAGCAGGAACCGCTGCTGCGGGTACAGGGAACGTTGAAATCGACGAAATCAGGGCAGGTGCTACATGGTACCAAGTTACTCCATGTAACACGCCAACCACGTATTATGCCGATGTTGATGGCGATACCTACGGAAACCCTAACGCGCCAGTAAATTCTTGCTTGCAATTACCAGGATTGGTTTTGGATAACCAGGATTGCAATGACACCGTTGCTGCCATCAATCCAACCTTGGTTTGGTTCCAAGATGTTGACATGGATGGTTTTGGTAACATTAGTGTAACCACTTCAGGCTGTACGGCTCCAGCTGGATTTGTTGCCAACAGTACAGATTGCGATGACAATGACTCAACAGTATCGGTTGTAATGACCTATTATCAAGATTTTGATGGGGATGGATTTGGAAATTCAGGTGCTCCAATGATGAATTGCGGACTACCCGCAGGTTATGTATCGGATAGCACAGATTGCGAGGATTCAAATCCAACCGTTTATCCAGGAGCAACAGAAATTTGTGATGAATTGGATAATGACTGTGATGGAAATACCGATGAAGGTCTTGCAACATATACCTTGTTCGAAGATTTAGATTCCGATGGTTTTGGTTCTGATGTATCAGAAGAGTATTGTGATTCAGTGGTACTTGGTTATTCCCTAATCAGCGGAGATTGTAACGATACTGATTCTACCATCTATCCAGGTGCAACGGAAGTGTTGGATAACGGCATCGATGAGAACTGTGACGGTATGGATAATTATGTTGGGTTAACAGAGGCTGCAGCAATTACCATGGTACTTACACCGAACCCAAGTGTTGGTGATGTAAGCCTAACCATATCAAACAATAACCCGTTTTCAGTAGAAGTTTGTGATATCACCGGTAAGCAAGTACTTACCTTGAATAATGCCTTGAATGGAACGGTAATTACTACGCGTACATGGGCTCCAGGAATCTATTTTGTAACATTAACTCAAAATCAAACACGCACTACCGCGTCGCTGATGGTGAAATAACCCATAACGGATTAAGCATTTAAAAGCCGTCTTTGGACGGCTTTTTTTTGTTTTATGAAACCCGTTAGGAATTCACTAATTTTACCACAACATGAACGAGTTCTTATTGGAATTCACGTTCGATTAATTCGCTATGTATGTTTAAAGTTTTTTTCCTTACCCTGATCGCCGTGTTATGTTATCCGCTTCATGCACAGTACTGGCAACAAAAGGTCGATTATCGTATTAATGTCAAGTTGGACGACAAAACCCACCGGCTTTACGGTGAAATAGCCTTTGATTATCTTAACAATTCTCCGAATACCTTGGATTCCTTGTACATCCACGTATGGCCGAATGCCTATACTAATGGGAACAGTGCCTTGGCGGAACAGTTGGAAGGAGAAGGTAAGAAATTATCCATGATGGATACCGCTAAATTAGGAGGAATGTCTGCCTTATATTTTAAAATTAATGGCAGTGCCGTGTCTTGGTCTTTTCATCCGGATCATGATGATATCGTGCTTATCAAATTAGCACAGCCCCTAGCTCCTGGAAAACAGCTTACGCTAAGCACACCATTTATCGTTAAAATCCCGTCGGGTTCTATTTCTCGGTTGGGTCACATTGGTCAATCCTATCAAATTACCCAATGGTATCCGAAACCTGCGGTATTCGATCACAAAGGATGGCATCCGATTCCATATTTAAATCAAGGAGAATTTTATTCTGAATTTGGTTCATTTGATGTTTCGATTACCGTTCCATCCAACTATGTCGTTGGCGCTACAGGGGAATTGCAAAACCCAACGGAGGTAGCGTTAATGGATTCCATAGCTACGGACACTAAAAATCGAATTACAGAAATTATTGCACTTCCCAGTGGGAACCTGCGTGATTCCTTTCCATCCTCCGCTGCAGACTGGAAAACGCTTCGTTACGTGCAGGATAAGGTGCATGATTTTGCGTGGTTTGCAGACAAACGATACAAGGTGTTAAAAGGATCAGTAAAATTGCCTGAATCGGGTAGAAACGTTACTACATGGGCTTTGTTTACTCCAGCCAATGCCTTGAATTGGCAAAACGCGATTGAATATATAAATGATGGGACCTATTACTATTCCAAATGGAACGGAGATTATCCGTATACTGCGGTTACTGCGGTGGATGGGACCATTAGCGCTGGAGGCGGCATGGAATATCCAATGATTACAGTAATTGGGAACGCAAGTTCTGCGAGAGAATTAGAAGTGGTCATCGTACATGAGGTCGGTCACAATTGGTTTTATGGAATTCTAGGATCCAACGAACGACAACACGGGTGGATGGATGAAGGCATGAATACGGCCAATGAAATGCGGTATGTCGCTACTAAATATCCAGATAATCAAGACCTGTCGGACATGGTCTTAGGCGGTAAACTCCACCTAAACGACCTCGACCATCACGATATGGGTGATATTTTTTACCGTCTTTTAGCAGTTCTAGCACTAGACCAACCGATCGAAACGCATTCAGCGGATTTTAGCTCTGCAAATTATGGAGCCATTATGTATCAGAAAACGGGATTGATTTTTCAGTATTTAAGAACGTATTTGGGGGATGAACTCTATGATCAATGCATGCATCGCTATTATGAATTATATCAGTTCAAACATCCCTATCCAGAGGATATGCAGCGCGTGGTAGAAGGAGTGTCTGGTCGTAAGCTGGATTGGTTGTTTGGGGATTTAATCCAAACTACAAACGTAATAGATTATAAAATCAAAAAAGCTAAGTTCATCGAACCCTTGAATACCTTTACGGTAACGGTTAAGAATACAGGGAGTGTGGCTGGTCCGATCGGCGTTTCATCGTTGGATAAAGAGGGCGGAATCATAGAAACACAATGGACAAACCCCTCAGATAAACGTTCAGCCTTAATTTTCAAAGGTAATCCGTCCATCACTGAATTTGCCATCGACCCGAATCGGAATATCCCGGAAATCAACCGATCAAATAATCGGATATTCGTGAATAAGCACCTCCTTAAAAAACATGAGCCACTCGCGCTTGAATTTATGTTTGGTGATCATGAAGCCAACAAAACAAATGTGTTTTGGACCCCGATGATGGCCTTTAATCATTCCGACCGCGCTATGCTTGGAGTGGTGGTGCATAATTTCGGGCTTCCATTTAAACCGGTTCAATATTTCATTGCGCCAATGTTCTCGTTTGGTAGGAAAACAGTTGGGGGTTTTGCCGAATTGAGCAAAACGTGTTTCCCGTCATCCGGAATGCGTTCTATTAAAACCGGACTAAGTGTAAAATCCTTCGGAATTGGGGATGATCCAAATGGACAACGACAATCTTTTTATATCGCTGCAACACCTTATATTAACATGAATTTAGTGCCGGATAGAACATCCAAGGGCTTTAGTCATAATGTGACCATAAAAGGATTGGTTCGCCGTGATGTATTTAGTGCTGATATGAGCACAGAATATGGAGCAAAAGTCAATCACACCATTCAATGGAGTAAAAGACGTATATCTCATGAGAGCCAGCTCCAGTTGGAAGGAATAGTAGGGTATCAGGAGCAAGTATTTGATCCAGCAAATGTTACACGAGTTTCTACGACACAACAATTAAAACTTACCTATTTAGATCGTAAAATAACCCGAACAATCAAAGTGAGGCTGTATGGAGGGTATAATTTCACCTACAATCCGGGCTCTTCTTATTATAACTCGATGGGTAGGTATTCAATTTCCATGTTCGGTGCAGCGGGATACCAAGACCTGTTTGCAGAGCATTATTACTTTAATAGAGAAACCGTATCCGGGGCGCAGTATGCGGATGACATGGGGGGATTTAGAACAGGGAGTAACAATTTACGGATGTCCAATTATTGGGCAAGTACAGTAAATGCAACCGTTCAACTTCCGATTAAACCCAATATGTTCGTTGCCTTTGCGGATTTTGGAGTATATGACAATGGAGTGGGTGTATCCACCTTGTACAATGCTGGATTAGGAATCAATATAAGTGATATTGTTGGGCTCTATTTTCCACTGGTTCAATCCAGTAACATGGGCGATTTATATAGTAATTACCTCTCGTCATTCCGCCTCACCTTGCGGATAAACCCATTTAATCTACCTGTTCAGTTAAGTTCCTTGATTAATAACTAAATAAATAATTGAAATGACAGATACAAAAATCCCTTTCTCTCGTATTTTTTGGCCAACCCTTGTAGCGATTGGAATCGCTTTATCTTTTGGATTGGTGTTCTTTTTCTTAATTCTCGGTGGAATTATTGGTTCGTTTTCCGATTTTGGACCAGCACCTTATGCCATTGAAAATAAATCAATTTTGCATGTAACACTCGAAGGAAACATTCAAGAGAAAAGTAACAATGAATTTAATACAAGTTCCTTTCAGTTGAATAAATCCCTGGGCTTGTCCGATATTTTATTTGCCTTGGATCAAGCAAAATCCGATGATCAGATTAAAGGGATTTACATCGATATCGATGAGTTGAATTGCGGTATATCTACAGCAAGAACCATTCGTCAGGCTTTGGCTGATTTCAAAAAGTCATCGGGTAAATTTGTTGTCGCTTATTTTCAAGGCGAAGGAATCTCTCAAAAAGAATATTATATCGGTTCTGTAGCGGATGAATGTTATGCCTTTCCTACGTCTTCCTTCATGCTTGCCGGCTTAGGGTCTGAGGCGGTGTTTTTCAAGAAGTTATTGGATAAGCTAGAGGTGGAAGTTCAAGTAATTCGAGGTCAAAACAATGATTTTAAAAGTGCCGTAGAACCTTTTTTCTTGACCGGATTAAGTGATTCAGCGCGCATGCAAAATCAAGTCCTTATGACTGGGATTTGGAACGAATTGGCTGCCGATATTGCGACAAGCCGAAAGATCGAAACTGCAGACTTTAATGCATGGATCAATGCCATGGAAGTGGTGAATCCGAAGCAAGCGCTCGAACACAAGCTGGTTGACGGCCTGCTATATAAGGATGAATTCATGGATAAACTCGCTAAAAAAGCAGGGTTTTCTGAGGGTACTAAAATTAAGTGGGCTGAATTCAACGACTATGCACAAAACGCATTTTATGAA
>CANMTO010000048.1 GCA_947500755.1 Flavobacteriales bacterium | reverse complement strand
ATGTCAGCACCATGACAGGCATCGCCTCGTCATGGCTACGGAGCCAATAAACCAATAATACCCCATTGAATGCTGACGAGAAATGTCAGCACCATGACAGGCATCGCCTCGTCATGGCTACGGAGCCAATAAACCAATAATACCCCATTGAATGCTGACGAGAAATGTCAGCACCATGACAGGCATCGCCTCGTCATGGCTACGGAGCCAAAACGTGCCCAAAGGTAAAAAAACATCCTTGAAAAGCACGAGTTCTTTAAGTTAAACAAGCCTTTGTTCGTGGGAATGTAAACCTTTTTTTAAGGATAACGCATCTTTTTGTTTTATTTCACGTTATTCCTTACATTTGATACCAAAATTTAAATGATGAAAATTTTTTCTTTATCACTTTCTTTATTGATCGTACTATTCAGTGTAAGTTCTTGCATAGATCATGAAGTCGTTCCGCCGCCAATCAATACAGTAAACTTGGACGGAAGTTTTACTGGCTATGTCAATGGTACCCAAGTGGAGTTCACACAAAATGTAAACAGTTATCTAGGAAACACCTCCTCTGAGTCATTTGTTCAACCTTCACCCTTGCCATCTCGAAGAGTATACATGTTTGAAATGGTCTCGCCGTCAAATCCAGTGAGTATTCGAATCAAACTAGGCGCGTTAAACTGGGATTTAGCAGCCAATTCAGAGCCAAGCTTAACCATGTTTAATGATTTTAATACCAACGCGTCACTTGCTGCGCCTTCCTATTCGAACGGTGCAATCGCAGGATTTGAAGTGGCCTATACGGATAACACCTCACGTATTTGGTTATCAAAGCAAAACAATCCTGTTCCTCAGGCTGTAGCGTTTACGAACATCAAACAGCAATCCGACGGTACCGGAGATTATTCGTTTTTTGAATGTAATTTCTCGTGCTACGTGTACAGTTTAAATCCTCAAACAAGTTTAATTGACTCCCTCCCGATACAAAATGGAAAGTACCGAGGATGGTTTAAACGATAATTGAATGCCGCATTTGCGGCATTTTTTTTTAACAGTATGAATCGGTTGAAAATAGCAATAATTGGGGATTACAACTTTACCTTTAATGCACACCATGCAACCAATTTAGCATTAGATCATGCGGCAAACTTTCTCGATATTGAGATGTCTTATTATTGGATTAGAATTCAAGAGGTTGCTCAGCAAAAGGTTGCTTTTTTTGAAACCTATGATGCATTTTGGATTGCCCCAGGACCGTATTTAAATCCATTCTTTTTAAATGGTATTTATTCTCGGCTAGCGCAATTGAATAAACCCGTGCTAGCTACAGGCGAAGCCTACCGAATATTTCTGGAATTTTTAATTGCTAAAAATGGCATGAATTCCCGAGGGGATAAATTAATTTCGGATAATTTAGTAAGTGGTGCATATTTTGAGTCCATTTACGTGGTGCCAAAATCCAAGGCATTTAAAAAGCTCTACGAACACTTTACCACCAATGAACTCTCTGCAGTTCGCTACAGCCTTTATCCAAATTTTGTACTGGATTTAGTAGCAAATCACGTGGAAATTGAAGCAGTAAACCAATTTGACGATCCGGAAGCCCTAAGTTTAAAATCACATTTCTTTTTTATGGTGATTTCTTATTACCCCCAGGTTTCCTCTACTCGGGATTTACCGCATCCAATCGTCTATACCTTCATTAAAGCGGCAATGGCTCATCAGGAGGCAATCCATTCCCCAGATTGACAATAATATAAATATCCTTCTACAGGTTTCGGCATCATTTGACCTAAGGTGTTCATATACTCGGTTAATTGAAGCTTATGCGCGGCTTGATGTTTCCCTGTTTTAAAGTCAATGATAATGATTTTGTCAGGTTGGACCATGATTTTGTCTGGCCTTACCAAGGTTCCCTCAGGGGTCATAATCCAAGATTCACTGTATATGGTGATTGCATTTTCTGTCCATTTAATGTAGGTGTTATCAGAAAAAATGCGCTTCGCCATTTCGTGCAATATCTCCCGGTGTTCTGATAAAACTTCGGATTGATCTTCAAGGATTTGAATAAACTCAGGCACTTCTTGCACAGTTGAACAAGTGGCCATGATGCGGTGAAAAGCCTTTCCAAGTAAGGTTTGATCGCTGTCAAACCCCTGGCGAACTACGAGTTCCGGATACCATAATCGATCTCCAAATTCTTCCGGATGATAAAAAGTATCCGTTTCAACTCCCCCAGTTGCTTGTTCTTCTTGGCCCAAGGTAAGGGACAACACCCCATCCGTTAAGTGCTCCGGATAGGCACTTGACAGTAGGTCATGCAAGGGCTTACCCATTTTATTAGACTCATACAGGTTAAATACATACAGTCGGTTAATCGGCCTCGTCATGGCAACATACAACAAGTTCAACTTATCCATAAAAAACTGATTGGATTCTTTTTCGGAGAATGCTCGAATCTCTTGAAGTGGGCTGTTCTTGCTCAGTTTTCTATAATATACTTGATCGGATCCCGGGATTAAATAATAAGACATCGTATCACTGATTGAGAAATTTACATTAGGTAAAATTACCACAGGAAATTGAAGGCCTTTCGATTTGTGAATCGTCATGATTTGAATCGCATCGTTGGTTTTTGGGAATTGAATCGCCAACTTGTGTTGGTTTTTTTCATAGTACGCTACGAAACTATTTAAATCAACCTTTCTACCAATCTGAAAATTAAAACAAATGTCTGCAAAGTGATGTAAATAAACATCCGCCGTTTCATGCCATCCCATGAGGTCATAGAACTTTTGAATGAGGTCGTATAAATTCGTGTAGTTCACAAAAAACAGCGACTCTTCATGAAAGTAGGTATGAATGAATCGAGCAATGCTGAATGACCTTCGCCCGTTTGCATCTACCTCAAACAGCGCCAAGTACGCCAATTCGGGGTCTTGTATTGTAAACCGTAAAAAGAGGTCGGCAAACTTCATGAATTCACGGTGATTCGAAGTTTTGTTTCGGATCTTTAAATAAGACACCACGAGGCGAATTCTTGCATCTGAATGAATCAATAAAGAATCAGCAGAGACCACTTTGTATCGATGCTCCGTTAAATACTGCGCAATCCGATTTCCTTGGTCGTTTTTCTCACTCAATATACAGATATCTCCAGGCTTGAAGCCATCCGATACGCATTGCTCAATGATCCGAATAATTTCCTCAAAGGCCTCGATGCTTGAGTTTTTGGCATCCATACTTTTCACCTCCACATACCCTTCGAATGGTTTAACTGCATTTTGGTGTACCGAATTATAAAAACCCTCAGATCCAGGCGGAATCAACGATTTACTCGCTTCGAAAAGTTGATTGTTAAACGCAACAATTGATTTTCCGGAACGGTGGTTGTCTTCTAACACTTCAAGGCTACCCATTTGCTCAAAATATTCGGATTGTCGCGCTACCCGTGGATCGTTTTCCGGATTATAAATACTTGGTAGCGATACAAATTGCTCTGCAAGGCCGTTATTGAACCGATATATGGATTGCTTCGCATCGCCAACGATAAGATTCTTTTGATTTTTCGAAATAGATTCTTCAATCAGGGGGATCATATTTAACCACTGCATCCGAGAGGTATCTTGAAACTCATCCAACAAGAAATGATGGAGCTTGTTGCCGAGGCGTTCGTATATGTAGGGAGCATACTGATGCTGAACTAATCCACTAATCAAGCGATTGAATTCAGAAATCCGTATGAAATGTTCACTTGCTCTAATGACGTCCATTTCCTTGGCCACGTATTGAAGTAAGGCGAGGTTATAAAAGGTTTCACGGTAGAATTTTAGCTTAACAAAGGCTTCTGTTTGGTCGGTATAAAATTCCAATAAATCATCAAGGGCAAGAATCAATTCGTCTGAAAAAACACCTTCATATTTCCCTTCATCCAATAAATTGATCACCGTATCCGTCAGTATACCTTTCTCTGGCCATTGAACCAAGGCACCTAAGCGACGGATGGGATTTGATGTTCTACTTTTTTGCGGTAATTGTGCATCGGCCAAGCCTAATGATTCAAACAGGCTTGAAACTCGAAGGCCTTGCCGGATAAGTTCATTTAAAAGCGCTTCTTGCTGTTTTGTCGCTTCTCGTAAGTCTGCTTCTTGATAGTCTTGCTCCAGTAAGGATTCCACTAAATCTATATACCGTTCTTTGGATAGTATCCCACAAAATTCAATAAGCTGATTGCGAAAATTCCAATGGGTTTCCTCTTCTAAATTCTTTTTCGTGTAATTCGAGATTAACCCGGTTAATGCTTCGTTACCTGCTGTTCCGACTTTGGCAAGGATTGAATCAATGACCTTTTCAAGAATTTCTGTTTCGTTCAAAATGACTTCAAATTCTTGAGGTAAATTGAGGTCTCGGTTGAAGGATCGGATTAAACGAAGGTTGAATTTATCAATCGTCGAAATCAAAAAATCTTCATATCCATGAAGAATTTCAGAAAGAATAGCTCTTGCCCGATCTGGAAACACTGAGACTGGCTGACCTAATATTTCACTTAAGGTCTTGATTAGTGTTAAGGTCCGATCATCTCCTTCTTGATACGTGGAAATACCGTGTAGCGCCTGTAAAATTCGATCCTTCATCTCAAAGGCCGCCTTGTTGGTAAATGTCATCGCTACCAAATGCCGGTATTTACCACTACCCGGTGCTTCAAAGAGTAAGGTAAGATATTGCAAAACAAGGCGATAGGTTTTCCCACTTCCCGCAGATGCGTTAAGGACGAGTAGAGGCCGACTTTTTGGTTGATTAGTATTCAATGTTAAAAATTTAGTTTTGTAGGTTAAAATTAGGTCCTAATGACGTACATTTGTTACGTGGTACGAAACTTTTTTTATTTCATAATAGCTGTATTGCTTTTTTCATGTAAGCCGGACGAAGTTACGCCCCCGCCTGCGCCTGCTGAAACAGCTCGAATCGTCGTTAACCCAAGCTTTGGCAGTATACCCTTGATGTTGGACTCCATTTATCAAGGCCCCAATGGAATTCGTATTAAAGTTTCTGACATCAAGTTTTTTACTACGTTGATGTCCAATCAAAATAACACCTTCGCTGAGGTTGGGTACTTTGACTTTAGGGAAAAAGGCAGTGTAATGATTGACCAAACCATAGATTATTCAAAATTCTCATCGCTTTCATTCATGTTAGGGGTGGATACTTCCTTAAACCACGATGACCCATCCGCCTTTCCAAATAATAGCCCTTTAAATATTATGAATGCAGGTTCTATGCATTGGGGGTGGAATACCGGATATATTTTTATCAGCGTAGAAGGGAAAGCGGATACCCTAGTGGATGGTGTAGATAATTTTGATTTAAGTTTCAGTTACCATGTGGGGACCGATCTATATCAACAAGCCATGAGTTTTTCTAATGTGAATTGGGTTAAAACCGCGGCGCATCAACATACCTTGGCGTTTAATCTCGACATGGAATCGTTCTTTTTCAATCCAATCCAACCGATTGATATTCCATCAGAACCTTTTACACACTCTGGCGCCGGATTGGGTGCACTAACACAAAAAGTTACCCTTAACTTTAAGAATGCACTTCAAGCGCAATGATTCGGCTGTTATTCATTTTACTTGGACTAAGTGTTGTGACCTCCTGTGGAAAGGAAAAGGTAGGGTATAAACCTACTCCGTATCAACTGAATATTCCATCACACTTCCCGGACATGAATATTCCTGCAGACAATCCAATGACCTTAGAAGGAGTGGAGCTTGGCAGGTTTTTGTTCTACGACAAACGGCTGAGTGGGAATGATCAAATGAGTTGCGGTACATGCCATACTCCGAATACTTCCTTTTCAGATTCCGCGAAATACTCGACCGGTATAGATGGCATCAAAGGAAATCGAAATGCGATGGCCTTGATTAATTTAGGTTGGGATTCTTTTTTCTTTTGGGATGGAAGAGCAACGTCCTTAGAACAACAAATTTTGGAACCTGTCCCTAATCCAATTGAAATGCACTTGTCGTGGAAAGAAGCCATTTCAAAACTCAAAAAGGATACTTACTACCGCAATCAATTTTATAAAGCATTCGGCGTAGAAGATTTTGATTCTACCCACGCCGCTAAAGCCATTGCCCAGTTCATTCGCACCATGATTTCTGGCAGCAGTAAGTTTGATGTTATGTATAAAATCGAAAATAATAAACCCCTGAGTGCCTCAGAACAAGCCGTAAGTATTGAACCTGAAGAATGGGCGGGGTACGATTTATTTAAGAGCCTGAACGGCGCCGATTGTTTTCATTGCCACAACGGCCCGCTCATGCGCGTTTCGAAGTTTAGTAACAATGGCTTAGATTTTTCATTCTTGGATTTAGGGCGTGGAGCCATTACAAACAACCCAAATGATCATGGGAAGTTCAAAGTACCAACCCTAAGAAACATTGCGCTATCAGCACCGTACATGCACGATGGGCGGTTTAAGAATTTAGATGAGGTCATCGAACATTATTCCTCAGGGATTCATACCTCACCAACCATTGATCCACTCATTGAATTTTCTAGTCAAGGAGGAGTCCAATTGGATGCACAAGAAAAGTATTTATTGAAAAGGTTCTTAATGACCTTAACCGACAACTCGTTTATCATTAACCCAGACTTTCAAGACCCAAATTAATGATTGATAAAATTACCACGGAAGATAAAGCCCTAAAGATTAATTTAACGAAAGACATCTATGGCTGCTTTGCTGAGATTGGTGCCGGACAAGAAGTTGCGGCGAATTTCTTTAAAGCAGGGGGAAGCTCCGGTACTATCGCGTTTACACATTCAGCCTACGACATGAAGGTTTCCGACGCCATGTACGGAGCAGCTAAACGCTATGTGTGTGAAGAACGCCTGCTAACCATGCTTGGCGCAGAGTATGATCAGCTCATGAAAATACTGCCACAAAAAAATAAAGAGTCACGGTTTTTTGCGTTTTGTAATACCGTTGAATCCTTAAATTACCATAAAACCAACCAAGGACAAGGTTGGGTTGGTCTTCGTTTTCAAGCTACTATTGGGGGCCCCTTTAATGAGATTATTCTTCACGTAAAGATGCATGATATCTCTAATAAAGCGCAGCAAGAAGCGCTGGGGATTTTAGGCGTTAACCTAATTTACGGTGCTTTTTTTCAAGCCAATGATCACGAAGAATTTGTGAATTCCTTGGTGTCTCGCCTCCCTCGGGAGCGCATGGAAATCGACATGCTGCGGTTTACGGGTCCTGATTTCGAAGACATCGACAACCGCATGATTGCCTTAAGTTTGGTGCGCAAAGGAATTACCGATGCCACCATGTTCGATTTAGCGAAGAATGTTCTTCAACCTGCTACGGCCCTTTATAAAAAGAACGTCTTACTTATGAGGGGCAGATTCCGTCCAGTTACACACGTCCATGTAGACATGATTGAAAACGGGAAAGTATGTTTTCTGGAAGATCCGCGGGTAAAACACACCAACGTAGAAGTGATTTTTGAGTTGACCTTGAAAGACCTCACTGCTGATGGTAAAATTTCCGATAAAGATTTTCTTGATCGGGCAGAGTTGTTAAGTTCCCTAGGGTATACGGTGATGATTTCAAATTACTTGAAACATTATAAAATGGTAGAATACCTTTCGGCTATTGCGAAAGGACAATTCATGGGAGTAATTCTAGGGGTATATAATTTAAGTACGATTTTCGACGAACGATATTATGACAACCTGCCTGGTGGCTTACTTGAAGCCTTCGGAAGAGGCTTTGGTCATAATGTGAAATTGTTTGTTTACCCCGCTATTGATGTAGAATCTGGTGCCCTACTGGATATGTATAACATGGAACTGCCAGCGCATTTGAAGGGCTTGATGGACTACATGGTACAAAACAATAAAATCGCACCGATTAAACATTTTAACGACAAGAACTTACACATTATGTCGGATGATGTCTTAAGTAAAATCAAAGGGGGATCTAAACATTGGGAAGATGACGTTCCGTATGAGGCCGCACAAGCCATTAAGTTCTTCGAATTGTTTGGGTATAGTAAAGCGTAGCAATGCCGCACATTAAAAACGCGCTCATCAGATATCGCATCATCGACCGAATGATTCGAAATCCCTATAAAACTTACCCGAGTAAAAGCGATTTAAGAGAGGCCTGCGAGGAATCCTTGTTTGGTTCTACGTACGGAGAACATATTTGTGATTCAACCATTGAAAAGGATTTGTTTGCCATGCGGATGGAACACGATGCGCCAATCAAGTATAGCCGAAAACATGAAGGGTATTTTTATGAAGATCCCGATTATACCATTAACGATATTCCCCTTTCTGAAGATGAATTGGAATCCATTCGCTTTGCAGTTCAAACCTTACAGCAATTTCAAGAAGTACCTTATTTCAAAGAATTTGGAAGTGCGATTGATAAGATTGCGACGCGGGTAGCGGTTGCAGGTGCCGACGGACAAGAGCCCAATGCATTTATTGGTTTTGAAACAGCATACGCTTCCGCAGGTAATCAATGGCTTCCCTTGCTGCTCACCGCCATTCAAGAAAAAAAGATTTGCACCTTTAGTTATGCCTCGTTTAAATCCGGGATTGCAAAAGAACGGAACGTGCTCCCTGTATATCTAAAGGAATATAGAAACCGTTGGTATCTTATTTCGTTCGACCTCGAAAAATCAGATTGGATTACCTATGCCCTGGAGCGCATGGATGGCTTAGAGGTTAACGACACTCAGCATGTACTCAAGGAAGCATTTAATCCCAGTTCTTTTTTTGCAGAAACCATTGGAATCACCACAGAAAAGAAAGCCGCTGAACGCATTGAACTGCGAGTGAATGACATCGCATCAAAATATATTGAATCCCAACCGCTGCATTCCTCGCAAGAAAAAATCGGAACAAACCAGTTTGTGTTAACCGTACAAATTAACGAAGAATTGATTCGTACGCTGCTCGGATTTATGGGGGAGTTGCAGATTATCAGTCCAGTGCATTTAGTGCAAACATGGAATGATCGCATTCAAAAACAATTAAGCATAGAAACACATGGAAATATCCTTTGAAATTAACCAAGGCATCGCTTGGATCAAGTTAAACCGACCGGAAGTGTATAATGCATTTAATCGTAGCATGGCCTTGCAAATGCAAGCGGCCTTGGATGAAGCTGCACAGCATGAAGCGGTGCGTGTGGTGGTAATAACCGGCAATGGAAAGGCGTTTAGCGCGGGTCAAGATCTTGGAGAAGCGGTTGCGCCCGATGGGCCTGGTTTAGAACGAATTCTTTCTGAACATTATAATCCCATCATTAAAAAAATCAGTGCGCTTGATAAACCGGTAATAGCCCTAGTTAATGGCGTTGCTGCGGGGGCAGGGGCTAACATCGCCTTGGCGTGTGATATCGTTTTGGCACATGAACAGGCAAGTTTCATTCAAGCATTTTCGAAAATTGGCTTAATACCCGACTCGGGGGGTACGTATTTGCTCCCACGCTTGATCGGTTCACAAAAAGCCTTAGCCTTAATGATGACAGGGGATAAAGTGAGCGCTCTAGAAGCGGAACGCATGAACATGATTTACAAAGCCGTACCGGCCGAGGATTATGAGAACGTAACTAATGCCTTCATCTCCAACCTGGCAAGCATGCCCACAAAGGCCTTGGCCTTAACTAAACAGGCGGTTCAGTTGAGTTGGTTTCAATCCATGGAGGAACAATTAGAGACTGAATTAAAGTTACAGGTTGAGGCCGGAAATACCGCTGATTTTAAAGAAGGGGTACAGGCCTTCTTAGAGAAACGAAAACCAAATTTTACAGGAAAATAATGGCAAAACGAATTTTTGTAGTAGGTGCAGGCACCATGGGTGCAGGTATTGCCCAGTTAGCCGCGCAAAAAGGATTTGAAACGTGGTTGTACGATTTATCGGGGGACCAACTGGGTAAAGCGCAGGCAGGAATCAATAAATCCTTAGCTACCTTGGTGGAAAAAGGTAAAATTGATGAACCCACACATCATGGAATCAAGGCGCGCTTACATTTTGTTCAATCGCTTGATGAGGCCCGTTTGGCAGATTTAGTGATTGAAGCCATCGTTGAAAATTTAGGCATTAAGCATCAAGTGTTCCAATCCTTGGAACGTGTGGTGTCCTCGCACTGTATCTTGGCCTCCAACACCTCCTCGTTATCGATTGCTTCCATTTCAAGCGCCTTAACTTCACCTGCACGGTTTTTAGGGATCCACTTTTTTAATCCCGCAACCCTCATGCCCTTGGTGGAGGTGATTCCAAGCGTGCTTACTTCCCCTGAAGTAGTGCTCCAGGCGGAAGAAATTATTGCTGCTATGGGAAAAACTGTGGCGGTTTGTAAGGATACCCCCGGATTTATCGTGAACCGAGTGGCTCGACCGTTTTATGGAGAAGCCCTACGAATGTATGAGGAAGGAATCGCTGATTTTGCTACCATTGATTACGCGATGACGTCCATTGGTGGCTTTAAGATGGGCCCTTTTGAATTGATGGATTACATCGGGAATGATGTAAACTATACGGTCACTGAAACCGTCTTTGAAGCGTTTTATTTCGATCCACGGTTTAAACCTTCCTTTACCCAAAAACGATTAAAGGAGGCCGGATTGTTTGGTAGAAAAACAGGCCGAGGATTTTATGATTATTCCACGGATCGCCCCGAACCTAACAGGGATGAAGCCTTACTTCAGCAAATTTTTAAACGCATTATTGCGATGTTAATCAATGAAGCATACGATGCGGTGCTCATGCAGGTAGCCTCCCCAAGCGATGCGGATTTAGCCATGATGAAAGGAGTGAACTATCCGAAGGGATTGCTGGCTTGGTCGGAAGAAATTGGACCTTCCGTAATCTTGGCGCAATTGAATTCGTTGTTTGAACGATACGGAGAAGACCGGTATCGACCAAACGCCCTGTTGAAGGATCGTGTGAATGCTGGAGGACCACTTTGGTAAGGCGCTCTAAAATTCAAGGGAATTCCCTATTTTTGCACAAAACAAATCTATAAATGGCATATTTATTTACCTCAGAGTCGGTGTCAGAAGGGCACCCAGATAAAGTAGCAGATCAAATTTCTGATGCGTTGATTGATCATTT
>CANMTO010000047.1 GCA_947500755.1 Flavobacteriales bacterium | reverse complement strand
GTACAATGCTGGATTAGGAATCAATATAAGTGATATTGTTGGGCTCTATTTTCCCCTGGTTCAATCCAGTAACATGGGAGATTTATATAGCAATTACCTCTCGTCATTCCGCCTCACTTTACGGATAAACCCATTTAATCTACCTGTCCAGTTAAGTTCCTTGATTAATAACTAAATAAATAATTGCTATGACTGATACAAAAATTCCTTTTTCTCGTATTTTTTGGCCAACCCTAGTAGCGATTGGAATCGCTTTATCTTTTGGATTGGTGTTCTTTTTCTTAATTCTTGGTGGAATTATTGGTTCGTTTTCCGATTTTGGACCAGCACCTTATGCCATTGAAAATAAATCAATTTTGCATGTAACACTCGAAGGAAACATTCAAGAGAAAAGTAGCAATGAATTTAATACAAGTTCCTTTCAGTTGAATAAATCCCTTGGGTTGTCCGATATTTTATTTGCCTTGGATCAAGCAAAATCCGATGATCAGATTAAAGGAATTTACATCGACATCGATGAGTTGAATTGTGGGATTTCTACAGCCAGAACTATTCGTCAGGCCTTAGATGATTTTAAAAAGTCATCGGGTAAATTTGTAGTCGCTTATTTCCAAGGCGAAGGCATATCTCAAAAGGAATATTATATCGGTTCTGTAGCGGATGAATGCTATGCCTTTCCTACGTCTTCCTTCATGCTTGCTGGTTTAGGTTCTGAGGCCGTTTTTTTCAAGAAGTTATTGGATAAGCTTGAGGTGGAAGTTCAAGTAATTCGCGGACAAAATAATGATTTTAAAAGTGCCGTAGAACCCTTCTTTTTAACGGGATTAAGTGACTCAGCGCGCATGCAGAATCAAGTCCTTATGACTGGTATTTGGAACGAATTGGCTGCTGATATTGCGACAAGCCGCAAGATCGAAACTGCAGACTTGAATGCGTGGATCAATGCCATGGAAGTGGTGAATCCAAACCAAGCGCTGGCTCATAAGCTGGTTGACGGCCTGCTATATAAGGATGAATTCATGGATAAACTCGCTAAAAAAGCAGGGTTTTCTGAGGGTACTAAAATTAAGTGGGCTGAATTCAACGACTATGCACAAAACGCATTTTATGAAAGTCAAGTGTTAATTCAAGCTGAATCTGCGAGCGTTGCTGTTATTCTTGCTGAAGGTGAGGTTGCTGTGGATGGAGATGGCGTAAGCAGCAAAAAGTTGTGTCGCTTATTTGAAAAAGTGCGTAACGACGATGATATCAAAGCCGTTGTTTTTCGGATTAATAGTCCTGGAGGAAGTGCATTAGCGAGTGAAGAAATTTGGCGCGAAGTAATGCTTACACAAAAAAAGAAGAAAGTATATGTTTCCATGGGGGATGTGGCAGCTTCAGGCGGATACTATATTGCAACTCCAGCAGATCGTATCTTTGCCGAAGCTACAACCATAACCGGTTCTATTGGTGTGTTTGGGATGATTCCATATACAGGGAAGATGCTTGAAAATAAATTAGGGATCACCTTTGACCGGGTGCAAACCCATAACCATTCCGTGATGTCTACTAACCGTAAACTAACCCCAGAAGAACTAGCAATGGTCCAAAACGAGGTGAATGGAATTTACACCCAATTTATGGATCGTGTGGCGAAAGGCAGATCCCTTCCTGTAGCAAGAGTGAATCAAATCGCACGAGGAAGGGTATGGACAGGTAAAGATGCCTTAACCATTGGTTTGGTAGATGAATTAGGTTCCTTAACGGATGTGATTGATTTTGCTAAGCGTGAGATTAAAGATAAAGAGGCTAAGGTTATTTATTATCCAAAAGTTAAAGAGGATAAGTTTGGTGCGATTATTAAAATGATTGAACAAGAGAACGAAGACGAGGAGAGCCGTTTGCATCTCAAGAATTCCTCCTTGCCGAATGAATTACTAGAACAATATGAGCGCATTAAAGCGATTGAATCAAAAATGGGTATACAAATGCGTATGCCTTATGACCTCGTGTTTCGTTTTTAAGGCGTTAAATGTATGAATGAAAAAGGGGGCCTCGGCCCCCTTTTTTGATTTACTTCACTACATGCTTTATTAAGCTTCGTTCGAAATTATCATCCATCAATTCGATCATATAAACTCCTGGTGCCAGATGCGCTTTGATCATAAAGAGGTTTGCGCCAAGACTTAATGCCACGGTTTCGTGATGCATCGTTTTTCCATTGATGTCTCGAATTGTAATGGTTCCATCTCCACTCGTATTGAATTGTTTCCAGAAAATAGAGAAGGACTCATCACTAGGATTAGGGAACGATGCAATTTCATCGGTCGCCACATTACAGTCGCTATACATGGTGCTAAGCAATTCTTCGCTACCGTCTTGATCCACCTGATATAATCTATAATAGGTGTTTGATCGGTACTCAACATCCAGGTATTCATAGCCATTGAGTACGCTACTGTTTCCAACAGCATCCACATATCCTAGGATGTCCCATGCACTGCCATCTGTTGATTTTTCAATTCTAAAATAGTCGTTGTTGTGTTCTGATTCCGTAGACCATCGAATAGAAATAGCTTCCTCCTCACATGTTGTTGTCATGCCTGCAAATTCAACCGGTAAGGCTTGCGAATTAGGCGTTCCGATGTTAAACCAACTAAATCCTTGAGAAGCAGTACTTGAAATCAAGAAGGCTAAGGGATTCGCACCACCTGCGATTGCTGTATGCGTTCCACATGCTGACCACGCAACGTGATTTTGAGCAGCTGTGTTTGATCCTGCGCTTTTAATGATTCTACATACCTGAGGTATTTGCATTCCTGTAAGATTATTCGCAAATAAGGTTACTTCATAAGGAGCAGTATTAATCGTTGACGTATAATCGTTATTTGTTGGAATAACGCTCCAGTATCCATCTGCTGAATAATTTTGCATCAAAGATCCCGAAGCGATCAATGGCAAACCATTATAGAGGGGAGAGCCGCTTTGGTTTGGCGTACCTGTAACATACTGAACCGTTAGTGATTGGTTAACGCCAGGTGAACTTGCAAAACTAAACTGGGCATATCGATTATAGGTCGCTGTACCCACTGGGAACCTGCCGGCTAAGCCTGATACAGCCGAATTTGCAAAGAATCGTTTGAGGGGCCCTACAAACGTACCGTTGGTATAAACCAATTTACCAGGGCTGGCACTATTCAGTCCAAGAGTAAGCAGGTTGTTGGTTGTGGTGTAAATATTCCCTAGAATCATGGTCAATGAATCTGAAACCGTAACCGGAATTTGTAAGGTTAAGGTTGCCCCGGCTAACTTGTTTACACGCATTTTTGTAAATTGAACCGCGCCACTTCCGCTAATTGTAGCAGCGGTTGGACCATAAAAGTTTATTAGTCCACCGGTGGAATTTAAGTTGCCATTTTTTACAAAATTGGTATACAACAATAGGGTTCCTCCAGATTGCGTAAATTGTGATCCGGTCTCCAATACCAAGCTATTTATAATGATTGCCCCAGAGGATAAGGTGGGCTGGGTCAAAATACACCCCGTATTCGCAGGAATGACGGTGTTTGCGGTACTTCCTGGCAAGGTAGCTGCCGGAACCAAACTTGTTCCATTGTAGGAATACCAATTGCTTAGTGTTCCCCAATCGCTTGAACTTTGGCCATTCCAAACGTATGAGCTTGCCGTTAAGGGTGTCAAGACATTCACATTGGCAGGGGAGAGGGTAACCACATTCGAAGGGATTACACAGCCTCCATTAGTTACCATGGCTCTAATATATTTCGTTCCTGACATAATACCAATAGAATTAGCCGGTAAGGTTGCTGAGGTTTGACCAGCTATATTCGTGAAAGTCACATTGTCCGGACTTGTTTGCCATTGAAGGGTCCCGCCATAATTGGTCAAAGTAATTGCACTTGGCAATAATCCAGGGCAAACCGTTTGGCTTGACGAAGCAACTCCACCCATAACTACGTTTGCTGAAACAGGGGCTGACTGACAACCTACTGCTGAAGTTACCACTGCAGTGTAAGTACCATTTGTAGCAGCTGTAATTGTGTTCGTAGTTTGGCCACCAGGAGACCATAAAAAGGTTGCGGCTGCCCCTGCGAGCACCGATGTAGATGGTACTTGCCATGTGGGGCTGTTAATCAACGTTCCATTATGTCCGTTACCTGTAGCATCAGCAGTACTTGTTCCCGCAGACTCATCGAGCTTGTAGTAGGCCCTTAGTCCCGTTGCATTCGTTGGAACAGAGGTATTCATTACTGCTTGGATTTGTGCTTGGGTCCTCGCTACATTCCAAATGCGTATTTCGTCCATTACGCCACTAATCATATCAGGACCTCCAAACCTCTTACCGAGATACCATACTTCGTTACCCGTAGGTAAAGGGGATGATGCATTTAACGTTCCATCTAATACCCCATTTATGTAAATTTTGATACTGGTTTGATCATATGTTGCAGCGATATGTGTCCATGTGTTTGCTGGAATGCTTGAAGCGCTTAAAGCTTGGGACCATGCACTACCAGAAAAATATCCTGCCCTAATTTGGTTTTGATATCGGGACAACATAAAGGTGACCTTGTTGTCGCTTATATATGCTTCACCAACAAGCGTAGGTTCTGGCATAGCGGGGTCATATGCCGAAAGATTAAACCAACCTTCCACCGTAATGTTGTTTGTATTGAACGATGCATTAAGCGAAGAAGGTATGGACACATACTTTGAAGTATTGCCTGTTCCTAAATTAAGTGCGTTTCCTGCGCCGTAATTTCCAAGGGTTAACACCCCACAACCTGATTGAGTAATGGTTGGCGTAGTAGGGATGGAGTTTACCGTTGCCACCACGGACGTTCTCGGTGAGGAGGTACAACCATTGTTGGTTACATCGGCATAATACGTAGTCGTTGTTGCAATGCTTTGCGTAGTGTAACTTGTTCCTGTTCCCAATGAAGCGCCACCGGTTAAGGCTGCATACCAATTGATGGTTCCTGCTGCTGTAGCTGCTTGAAGGGTTCCAGTACCTGTACCGCAAATGGAAGCGCCTGTCGTAGAGCTGAAGGTTGGGATTGCGTTCACCGTTGCCACAACGGCTATTCTTGGTGAGGATGTACAGCCATTATTGGTAACATCGGCATAATAGGTCGTCGTAGCAGCGATGCTTGGTGTGTTGAAACTTGTTCCAGTACCCAAAGAAGCGCCACCGGTTAAAGCTGCGTACCAGTTAATGGTTCCTGCTGCTGTAGCCGCTTGAAGGGTTACGGTTCCCGTTCCACAACGAGAAGCCCCTGTAGTAGAGGTAAGGGTTGGGATTGCGTTCACCGTTGCCACCACTGACGTTCTCGGTGAGGAGGTACATCCATTGTTGGTTACATCGGCATAATAGGTCGTCGTTGATGCAATGCTTGGCGTAGTGTAACTCGTTCCGGTTCCCAATGAGGCGCCACCGGTTAAGGCTGCGTACCAATTAATGGTTCCTGCTGCAGTGCTTGCTTGTAGCGTTCCAGTGCTTGTACCGCAAATGGAAGCGCCTGTCGTAGAGCTGAAGGTTGGGATTGCGTTCACCGTTGCCACAACCGCTGTTCTTGGTGAGGAGGTACACCCATTATTGGTTACATCGGCATAATACGTAGTCGTTGCAGCGATGCTTGGTGTGTTGAAACTTGTTCCAGTACCCAAAGAAGCGCCACCGGTTAAGGCTGCGTACCAATTGATGGTTCCTGCCGCTGTAGCTGCTTGAAGGGTTACGGTTCCCGTTCCACAACGTGAAGCCCCTGTTGTACTTGTAAATGAGGGCGTCGTATTAACCGTTATGGTTACTGTATTGCTATATGAAGGGGCACAAACTGCACTGGTTGCATAGGCACGGTAATAGGTCGTTGTATTCAAGTTACCCATTTGTGCTGAACTTAAGGTGGAAGAAGTTGCACCCCCAATGTTTGTAAAATTAGAATTATCAGTAGACGATTGCCATTGAATGGTCGCAGCGGTTCCAGTTAGGGTAAGGTTTGCGGGGGATGTTCCGCTGCAAATGGTTTGGTTGCTACTGGCTGTAACCCCCAAAACAACGCTACTCGAAACAGATGCTGACTGACAACCTGATAACGTTGCCACCGCAGAATACGTTCCACTCGTCGCAGCGGTAATTGTATTCGTAGTTTGGCCACCGGGAGACCACAAGAAGGTAGTTTGGGCTGCTCCGAGTATGGAGGTTGAAGGTACTTGCCATGTAGATCCGTTGGACAAGGTTCCGTTGTATCCGTTTCCTGTAGCATCAGCAGGACTCGTTCCGGAGGACTCATCGAGCTTGTAGTAGGCCCTCAGTCCTGTTGAATTCGTTGGAACGGAAGTATTCATTGACGCTTGGATTTGTGCTTGCGTGCGTGCAACGTTCCAAACACGAATTTCATCCATCACCCCTCTGAAGTATTCATTACTATCCCATCGTTTTCCAATATACCATGATTCAGAGCCAGTTGGTAAAGCGGCATTAGCGTTGAGCGTTGCGTCTAAGTTTCCGTTGATGTATATTTTTATACTGGTTTGATCATAGGTAGCAGCGATGTGCATCCAAGTGTTGTATTGAATCGTTGAGGCACTTGTTACTACTGTCCATCCATTGTTGTAGAATCCAGCATTTATAGTGTTTCCTTGTTTGTGCATGCAAAAAGTAATTTTCCCATCACCTACATAAGCTTCTCCGATGAGCATTGGAAAGCCTGAGGTGTTCACATCAAATTTGAACCAACCTTCTAACGTTACATTATTTGTATTGAATACTGAGTTTAAGGATGATGGTATGGTGACGTAACTAGAGTTGTTAAATTGTCCAAAATCGAGTGCGTTTCCTGCGCCGTAATTACCAAGGGTTAATACCCCACAACCTGATTGAGTAATGGTTGGCGTAGGAGGTGTGGAATTTACCGTGGCAACCACCGCTACCCTTGGGTTGGTAGTACAACCATTATTGGTCACCTCTACATAATAGGTCGTCGTAGCAGCGATGCTTGGTGTGGTATAACTCGTTCCAGTAGCCAATGAAGCGCCACCTGTTAATCCTGCGTACCAATTGATGGTTCCTGCAGCGGTAGCCGCTTGTAGGGTTACGGTTCCCGTTCCACAACGAGAAGCACCTGTCGTTGAGGTGAAGCTTGTTGTGTTAACCGTTGCAGTAACCGCGGTTCTTGTTGCAGAGACACAACCAGCCGATACATTCCTTACCGCAACGTAATAGGTTGTTGTTGATGCTAACACTGGGGTCGTATAGGTTGATGTTCCTTGAGAAAGTAAGGTGCCAGCGCTTGCGGCGTTGTACCAATCCAAGGTTAATCCAGCGGCCAATGTGCTTGTGAAAGTCGCGGTGGTTGAACCGCACACGGTCACATTTGGTACAACTGCACTGGAGGAACCATTGTAAGCAAACGTTCCATTGCTATTAAAGGTATGAATCGTATAGCCACCCGATTGTGTTATTGTACCGCCTGTTCCTGAGGGTGAACCCAAGTACCTAACGATCACAACGCCAGATCCTCCACTTCTTCCCGGATTTGACTGTGCTTCACCGGCGCCTCCGCCACCTCCACCTGTGTTTGGGGTTCCAGCTACCGCCAAAGGAGTATAGGCCAATCCTCCTCGGCCACCGCCTCCTAGACCTCCTAGCGCAGTTCCAGTACTGCCATAACTTCCCCCGCCGCCGCCGCCGCCATAATAGGTTGCGCTTCCGGAGATCGAACTTAACACGCCATCGCCACCATTTCTTCCCGCGCTTCCTGTAGCGCCTGCGGTTCCTGCGCCTCCGCCTCCGCCACCACCATCGCCATTGGCATTGCCACCTGCGAATCCTCCAGCTGCGCCTGCGGCTCCAGCATAATTGCTGTGTCCGCCTCCACCACCATTTCCGCCTGTTGCGCCATTTGCTCCTTTGGATCCACCGCCACCGCCGCCAATGGAGACAATTGGGGTAGGCAATGATAAGGTAGTTGATCCACCGTTACCCGCTTGAGCACCAAAACCAGTAGCATTTGCACCGCCGTTACCTATCGTAACGGCATAACTGCCACTCGCTAACGATATAGATCCTGTTTTCACTTGGCCACCGCCACCACCACCAGCGCCATCGAAACCGCCTCCGCCTCCGCCTCCTACAACCAAATAATCAACGGATCCTGAATTGGCCGCCGCTTGTGGTATAGCATTTACGGTAATGCCAGCACTGACAGTGCTCGTTGTTGATGCTTGGTTGTTGGTGCAAATCACGTAATAGTACACTGTGCCAACGACATTGTTCGGTGGGGTGTAGCTTGAACTGGAAGCGCCTCCAATGGATGTTCCACCTGCGTTTGAAGCACTTGCGTTGCTATACCATTGGTACGTAATTCCACTGCCATTGGGGCTGGTAGCGGAAACACTCAATGCATTGATTGCTGCATTTAAACAGACGGATTGAGCCGATGTTGACGGTTGGGTATTAATTACAGGTCCCGAAACAACAGCCACCATGGGTGCACGAACCAACAATTGAAAATAGGTCCCATTTGGAATATCCCCTGCGCTGTACTTAATCATTTGCTGGTTATAGAATGGAATCCAATGTATTCCGTCTCCATTATTGCCTGCGTGAAAGATGTTTAGGTTAAGGCCATAAGCTTGCGTGTTTCCACCATTGGTGAATTGGGTTGCAATCGTATTGGTTCCGGTCCAGTTCCCTCCATTGTCCGTGTTGTCGGCAGGTGTAGCAAGTAGGGTTTGGTTGTTCACAATTCGGGTAATGATACCAGGCATATTGTTTTGAACATCCAATTGACCATTGCTGGTGAGTACACGGGTTACGGTTGCGCTTCCAAGCTTGCTAAGCGCAGCGGGGGTAAGAATACCACGAACTGTATTGTTTAGCGCATTGGATTGCGGAAGGTTTCCAACACCTGAATCAAAGTCAATGGCTACTTGTACCCAGCCCCCAACACGAACATAAGTGCTGAAGTTCGTTCCGGACAATGAGAAATAATACACACCATCGGTAGCAACGTTTTGGGCTTGTCCGAGCGAGGTAAAGGGTTGGCCTACGCTTCCGTTTTGGGCATTTGTAAGGGTAATAAAGCCAAATAGGGAGGCAAATAAGAGAAGACCGATTGGACGCATGTTGAAGATTTTGTCGAAAGTACAATATCCGTCATGTGTTTGTTTTTACAAGTTGTGATTATAGTAAAAATATGCATAATTTAGTAACCGAAAATGCAATAGAATCCATGAATATAAGCCTATTCGTCCAATCAGCATCCTTGATATTATCCTTGTTGGTAGCTTTGATTTTATTGATTAACATCAAACGGAACACGTATTTTAACGTCTATCTTTTGGTTATTTTCTTTTCAAATTTCATCCACAATATTTTTACCTTTAGCTATGAATTGGGATGGCAAAATGAATTTCGGGATGTTCCAAGGCCTTTTAATTTATTGTTTTTATTGAATGTGGTTTTATTATATCAGTATGTTCGTTCCATTCTTCGCATAGAAAAAAGACCTGTAAGTTATGTCTTGATTTCTATTTCCATACCTATTTTACTCTTTCTTATTAACTTAATAGTATTCTACTCAGAAACCGAGGTGCAATCGGCTAAGTCGATATTACGCGTAATAAATTTCCCAGTGATGGCAATATTTCTTTTTTATCATTTATACCTGGCGTCAAAGGTATTATATTCATTCTTTTGGGGTAAACCTACCTCAGAACTTTGGTTTGCCAATGAGCTATGGATTAGATTTTGGCTTTTACAATTATTGGTTTTTGGTTCGGTGTTAGGACTAAGTGTTTGCCTGATGTTTTTGTATGAATTGATTACACATAAGGAATTCGTTCATCAAAATATTCATCATGTAAGGTATTTGATGACTTTTGTTTTTATGGTTCAATTGTTTCTTCAACCGGAAATATTGTATGGACCGAAGGACACTTCCCAATCGTTTTCAACGGTCCAAGTACCGCAAAGTAAGTCGATGAAACCTGATTTTAAATGGCGCACATCACCCAAAGAGATTGTCAATAAACTAGACATTCAGCTGACTCTTAAGTTTAATGCCCAACTCAAAGACATTATCAAAAAGCTAGAATCTAAAACTGCAATGAACCTGATTGTGAAGAATCCAGACATGAACCCCACTGCCTTTGGGGAAAAATTAAACATACCAAGAACCTACCTCAAGTATTTTTTTAAATACCATTCTGACAGCTCTTTTGTCCAATATCGCTCAAAGATTCGGGTACATTATGCCATTGAAAAAATGAAAGATGATTACCTCTCAAAAAACACCATGGATGCCTTAGCGAGAGAATGTGGATTTGCTTCTTATAATCCGTTTTATTCAGCCTTTAAATCAGAAATGGGTATTGGGCCAAGTGAGGTGTTGGCCGAACTAAAACAGGGAATGAATCAGGACCATTAGCTCCGATTCCAAGGATTGTCCATGGTCTTTTGCATACCATGCATGCAGTGACTCATGAAGAACCTTTAGTTCAACTCCTTCTGCTTTTAGTTCATTGAATAAGTATTGTGCCGCCTCGGTTCGAGGACCCCAAACGAACAAATCGCTACCGTGTTCATCGCGGACAATTACTTTTGGAATTCCTTTTCCGCCATTGCTTAAGTATGTTTCAATCAAACTGCTTTGATCTCGAAGTTCAAGCGTGTAGCTCGCATTGGGGATTTTTTCAATAAATTTTAATAACAAGGGCACACTCTGTGCGGCATCACCACACCACGGTTCGGTAATAATAATCCAGTGATTAGGATTCTTAATGGCTTGCACCGAGCTAATGAATGCCGCACTCGGAGTAAAAGTCTTGGTTATTCGTTTGAATCGGACCTCATTTAATTCCAAATAAGGTTGATACTCCTCTGGATAGACTCCTGCGTTCAGGGCGTTTTTCCAATGTAATTGATATGCTGCGAGATCCATGCTTATATCCGTGGGAATTGAGTCGGGTTTGAGTTTGACATCAATTCGTATACTTTTTCAACGATATCATCGATGCTTGGTTTCGAGAAATAATCCCCGTCGCTTCCATAAGCAGGACGATGGTCTTTTGCACTAAGCGTCTGTGGTGCCTCATCCAAGTGGTAATATCCCCCTTGTTCAACTAATATTTTTTCAAGAATATACGCCGTTGCACCTGCAGAAACATCCTCATCGATAATTAACAAGCGATTTGTCTTTTGAAGTGATTTCACGATGTCATGCGATAAGTCAAACGGAAGCAAAGTCTGCACATCAAGAAGTTCTACCGAAATCCCTAATTCTTCCAAAATTGGTAAGGCTTGTATGCAAAGATTCAAGGTGGATCCGTAAGAAACCAAGGTTAAATCCGAACCTTCGCTTAGGCGCTCTACCTGACCAAGCGGAAGCTTAAACTCACCCAAATTAGTAGGCATTTTTTCTTTCGTTCGATATCCGTTGAGCGGCTCAATAACCAAGGCTGGCTCATCAGCTGCCATTAAGGTGTTGTAGAATCCTGCCGCTTTGGTCATGTTTCTAGGAACACACACATGAATTCCGCGCAATGAATTGATAATCATTCCCATAGGTGAGCCGCTGTGCCATACCCCTTCTAAGCGATGACCGCGTGTACTGATAATAAGTGGCGCTTTCTGCCCCCCTTTGGTACGATATTGCAATGTAGCTAGGTCGTCAGATAAGATTTGAATCGCATATAATAAGTAATCCAAGTACTGAATCTCTGCAATTGGACGAAGTCCGCGCATGGCCATTCCAATGCCTTGACCAATGATCGTACATTCACGAATTCCAGTATCGAATACCCTCAACTCACCAAAGGTTTCTTGCAAGCCTTCTAGGGATTGATTAACACCGCCGATTTTACCTGCATC
>CANMTO010000046.1 GCA_947500755.1 Flavobacteriales bacterium | reverse complement strand
GTGAATAATATCTTTCATTACAAAACCGAAAAAAATCTCTTTCAATTTTGCAGTACGGAAAGAAATCACTCCATAATGATTCAAG
Source organism: Flavobacteriales bacterium (assembly GCA_947500755.1). GTDB lineage: Bacteria > Bacteroidota > Bacteroidia > Flavobacteriales_D > Crocinitomicaceae > UBA952. The sequence goes on along the minus strand of CANMTO010000046.1, from coordinate 12,210 downwards.
AAATAGAAGCGAATCTGGATGAATTAAAGCACATAGTTGATGAACGAAAAACAAAACGAGAAGATCGGAGCGATTTGTTCATGACACTTCTGCTAACCGTCTTGTCTTGTCTGCAATTTCAAGGAATTTTTCAAAGCATTGCCAACAATAACCTTTCTATGTCCTGGATTTATACGGTTACTTTTTCTTTAACGATTACATTCATGATTTATAGCTTATTACGCATGAAAACATAAGTAATATGTATCCCATTAATTCCAAAACTCCCAAATCAATCCCAGCTGTAATTGCCAACTCGGTATTGGAAAATGGGTGTACAGCGGTTGTGCGCGATTCATCCAAAAGGAACCCAAATTAGCTCCTGAAACGAACAATCTAAAGGTTTTAACTTTAAATCCAAGGGTAGCAGACACGTTGTGGTAGGCAAAAGAAGATGATCCTGATGGGGTTAATTGCATTACAAGTAACTGTGGATCTATAGCAAGCGGCGTATACCTATTGACGTACTGATAACTAATTTTTGAAAATAGAAACAAGTTTTTAGTTTTGGATACGAATCCATCATATCCAATACTTCCACCCGTGATGAGGGTAGGAAAGACGGCATTCTTCATGAATAAGTAGCGAAACATTGGACTTAACGCTAGCCCGCGAAATGATTTCTTTACACACAGCTCAAACACCGCTAAGCTTCGACTTGATTCCGTTGTGTTTTGAAGCCATGACGTTCCATTAAACTGATAAACATCTTGAGTACGCAGTCCACTAACCCGCAGTTCATACAAAAGCCCTGCAAATGACCCAACCATTTCTGCCTTCACTTCGAGCAGGCCTTGTAATCCAGGATTTTGCATCTGATACTGAAGCGTATTTCCGTAATAAAAGCGCTGCAATACATCGGGCGCAATATTTCCTTGAAAAGCACTGATTTGCACTTGATGCGTACTCGAAATAGGTCCTTTCGCATTCAAACCGATCTGAATTGCACCAAAGCCACCACGGATATTTTGTGCCAAACGCGCAGAAAACAACCAAGAACTTAAGGTAACGGAAAAATCACTTAACACCCCTAGTTCTAAGGTATCGTGTTGAGCACCAGCCATTCGCATTCGCCAATAATCCCCCACCAAAGCTGCTGTTACCGAAAATTTCGGCCCTGAAAATCCCAAGCCCAATTGATGCGTTGTACTCACACGTTCGTATCGGTCGAGGGTGCTACTGGAATCAACGTAAATATTCGGATACAACCCTTGGAGTGTGTCTTGTTCTCCGTAAACTCTGCGTTGCAGGGCAAGGGTACTTCGATGAATTAGGCCTAAAAACCGCGTTGAATCATCTAATAAATCCATGGATTGCTGCCAAGAAATACGCTGCATGCGCCAATTAGAATTACAGCTGTCTTTACGGACAGGAAGCAATGCTAACGGAAAACTGGCAGCCAACGAATCCACCTGAATCCCTCCCGAAAACTGCCGTTGATCGGTCAATCCTTCTACGGTAAGTTTAGTCTGATACCGATTGCCTATGTTAGCAATATCAAATCGATAATTTCGCTGTTTCCATGCATTATTGCGCAAAAAAGCGCTGGCCCCATGTCCCTCGTAATGTATATTTAAGAGCCAAGCATGTTGGAAAGATTGTGCGTATGCAAATTTCAGATGTTGACTCCCTTGGGTACCAAATCCATAGGCAAATCCTAATAAAGGCAAGGCAGTAAATCGAATAGGTTGTTCAGAAAATGAATGCGGATGCATAAATACGCCCAGGGGCCGATATGCACTAAGGGGATCCATGAACACGCCCCCTTGCAAACCTAGCGAAGGGAGGGTTGAACGACTTGAGCTCGTGAAGTGCTCGATTGAATCAACGGTGCTTAAAAAGGAAGTATTCGGAAGGATTGTGTCTATTAAAATAGACTGAGCCACGTATTTAGGCCCAAAAAATAACATAAAACATGCAAGAATCGCATGGATTTTCATAGGACAAATATACAAAAAAAGGGGGCTATAGCCCCCACATGATGTGGTATATTCGCAATGGTATTACGCCAACGAATTAATACGTACTTGCAAACCTGACTTAAGGTTAGCCGCTTTATTATTGTGAATCACATTTCGTTTCGCTAGTTTATCCAGCATGGATGAAACCGTTGGAAACAGGGTAACAGCCTCTGCCTTATCTGTTAATCCACGCAGTTTACGAACCGCGTTTCGTACAGTTTTGTGTTGATACTTGTTCAACGTACGCTTCGCTTCGTTGGAACGGATTCTTTTAATTGCCGATTTATGATTTGCCATAGCTTTAATTTATTAACATTTTTTTTGTAGCCCATAGGAGAATCGAACTCCTGTTACCAGGATGAAAACCTGGCGTCCTAACCACTAGACGAATGGGCCAATAAAATACACCAAATTTGGGAGTGCAAATATACAGCTAAAAACTATACGGGCAAAGCCTCGAATTGAATTTTTTTTAAGAAATATCTGTATCCTCAGAGCGCATTTTGAACCCTAGACGTTTTCCGGTTTGTAATTTAAGGGTTTCTCCCGTGTAATGCATTTGATTCACTGAGATCTCATCTTGAATTTCGTAAGGGGGGATGTACAAATCAAAGGATAAGGCGTAGGCAAAGGTCATTTGTACAACCAAAGAGCAAATATCATCATTCCATACATGGCGCTCTGTATCTCTGAAAATTCCCGACAATTGTGTTCTGCCTTCAATAAAAAAGTGTTTTTCATGATTTACAAACAAGCGCGAAATTAAATACCCAGAATCCTCCAAGCGATTTTGAATTAAGGATTCTGCTAAAAAGTTATAGGTATAAATCACCCCAAAATACCCGCGCTGGTCATTTTGCTTAAAATACCCTGTTCCCCAAAGCGGATTGTGGTCGGGCAAGCGGAAAACATTGTGATGCAAAGAAAATACCAACACATCACTCCCAATATACACATGAATTTCATAATCACCACGTTCTTTATAGTACAGGCGAACACGTTCATCGGGAACGATTGCACGCAATGCTATAAGCTCAGATTTTATGGTTTCTTTTAAGTTCAAAAAAACCGATTCAGCATCGGCTGCAATGTCTTGTTTCAAGGCCGCCTTGTTTTGTAACAACTGCGTAAGTTCAATGCGATTTTGTTCTTTAGGTGTAACTTTTTGTTGCTTTGCCATATGCGTTTTTTACAAACATACGGATGATTTTGAGTAATTTCAAACGCAAATTATGAATCAATCCGCATTTACATATGTCTCGAAAATTAGTGGGTTGTTTTTACTTTTCCTTCTCCTTTTTCACGCACAATCATTCATACTAAACGGATCTACCCTTCAGCTTGAAGCCATTACATTCCGCTATGCCTTGCGATTTGATGTAAGCATGACCGCCTATCTTAGCCTACCACTTCTTGCACTCGCCTTTTTAATTACACTTTTCGAAGTAAAAGCGGGTAAAATCCTACTGAAAACCCTTGCTATCTTTGAGTTTTTATTTATTTTATTTCCAGAATCCTGGGATCTTATTTATCTTAACTACGCTGCCAAACGCGCCACTTTTGACGTTTATGCGTTTTATATTGCCGGACAAGATCAGGACCAATTTCTGTCGCTCTTCGGTAGATTTTGGCACATCACCGTGTTTGTGCTCTGTTATTTCACGCTGTTTTATTTTATCCTAAACAGAGTAAGTCGGTTACCCCTTAGACGAATTCAACCCATTCCAGCAAGCATTAGCTTCTTGATATATGGAAGTTTCGCCTTCATACTTGCCAGGAATAGTTTTGGCCCCAAGCCCCTTGGTGTGGCAGATGTACTTGTTGTAAAAGACCCTATTGCTGGGCAACTCACCTTGAATTCACCTTTTGTGGTGTTGAAAACCATACAAAATAAGGCGTTGCCTACAACACACTTTTTACCAAAAAACATAGAGCAACAGTACGTGAATCCTAGACTAAATCTCCCAAGCAAGGGACATGAGGCGCGCTATAATTTGATGTTTATTATTATAGAAAGCCTGGGGAATAAGCAACTTTTTCAAACCGTTCAAGGATGTCCCCTCACTCCTTTTATGGATTCGCTGGCCAATAATCAAGCAAACTTGCTCGGAAACCAGGGACTTGCCGAAGGTAAAACCTCCATTGAATGTCTCCCTGCCATGTTTGCCGGCATCCCCTCGTTACTGGAAACCCCGTACATCCTTAGTAATTATAGCACCAATCAACTCACTGGCTTCCCTCGTGTCTGCCATAAAAAAGGATATAGGACCTATTTTGTTCACGGGGCAACACGCGGCTCCATGCGATTTGATGCAATGGCTAATGCGCTTGGATTTCAAGAGCAATGGTTCCGAAATGAACTGCCATCGAACCCATCAGATTTGGGCAGTTGGGGAGTTCACGACCATGCCGTATTCAAGCATCTTAGCAAGAAAATACCCGGGATTAAAAAACCATTTATGATGACGGTATTTACCTTGTCTACCCATGAGCCTTATGATATTCCAACATCCCTTCAGGGTAACTACCCCAATTTGAGCAAGGAAGAACGGTCTTACCACTTTATCGACGATCAACTTCGGTTGTTTTTTTTAAAAAATAGCGGAAAATCATGGTTCAAAAACACAGTTTTTGTCATTACAGGAGACCACACGCCGGTACATTTAGATAACGATCAATACCTAATTTCCGACTACTATTCCGTTCCTATTCTGGTAAAAACTCCGCGTGGATTTGAGGGAGACTTAGCCATTAGAGAGCAACAAGATCTGGTTCCTGCGCTGTGTCGTGCGATGCAGTGGAAAACCGAGCTCTATTCCTATTACAACCCAAGAGATTCAGACGTAATACGGTATCTCAATGGGATCTACTACATTTGGAATGATGCGTATGAACTTCAATTCAATGAAGCGACGAAAACATGGCGAATCCGTTTAAAAAAGTTAAAAAAATCATCGGATACTGATAAAAAATTACTATATTTGAATATAGAAGAGTCTAAAACGAAATTCCTATCCCTACTGCAACGTTTTAGAAGAGACTTACGTTTGAACAAAACACACCGATGAAAGAGCGCATTTGGTTTATTGTAAATCCAATTTCTGGAGGCCGTAAAAAAGCGGAACTCCCCCAGCTTATTGCTGCTCATTTGGATCACGATAAGTTTACTTACGAAATTATTCATACTGAACATAAAGGGCATGCCATTCAAATCGCTAAAAAAGCGGTTTCCAAGGGTATAGATATTGTTTGTGCCGTTGGTGGTGATGGTTCCGTTCATGAGGTTGGAACAACATTAATTGGGTCCAATACACAATTGGCGATTATTCCACTGGGTTCAGGGAATGGCCTAGCTCGCCACATGAAAATCCCGTTAAAAATAAAAGAGGCACTTGAATGCATCAATTCAGGGAACATCATTGAAATGGATACCTTAAAAGTGAACAACAAACCCATTCTAGGATTTGGTGGTTATGGCTTTGATGCGTTGATTGCAAAGAAATTCGAAGGATCCAAAAAGCGCGGTTTTATCTCATACATCAAGTTAGTGCTTCGCGAAATTTTCAAATACAACCCCATCAATGTTTCCATTGATGCGAACGGTCAAGTGCGAAAGTTACCCGTGATGCTATGCACCATTGCGAATACCTCTGAACTCGGCAACGGATTTAAAGTGTCCCCTACCTCCGACGCCACCGATGGAAAATTTGAAGTGGTCATCCTGAAACCTTTTTCTTTTTGGAATATCCCCGCCATGTTGTACCGTTATTTCTCTGGAAGAACAGACTACAGCGGTTTAACCGAAACGATTAAGACAGACCACGCCACCTTAGTACTTCCACATTCCTACGGTCAAATTGATGGTGAACCCATCTCCTCTGGGAAAAAAGTCCAAGTGGCAGTTGTACCGCGAAGCCTTCGCATTATAGTAAAATAACATGAACTTTATCGATTGGGATCTCCCAGAAATTTTAATTCGGCTCAATTCCTTAACTGCTGAAAAAATACCCGCATGGGGTAGATTCACCCCACAACAGATGGTGGAACACCTGACCAACGGATTATTACTCTCTATGGGTCATGTGACATTACCGATGGAAGTTTCTGATGAAAAGGCACTGCAATCAAAAGCGTTTTTATATACAGATAAACCCTTTGGGAAAGACATTAAAGTAGGATTTGTTAATTCGGAAAAACCCCTGGGTTTTGAGGAATTGGAACTGGCTGTAGATGCGTTTACTGAGGGATTTATGGCCTTCGACGAATACTATGAATCCAATCCTGAGGCGACCCATTCCCATCCCAACTTTGGCCCACTCAATCATGAGGAGTGGCTTTTACTCCACCGAAAACATATAGGACACCACCTAGAACAATTTGGACTTTGAGAACAGAAAATTAGCAATTTATAACACGTGCATTCAACGTAATTATAGTAATATTGTTCCTTTAAATTAATACCTAAGATTATGAAAAAATCGTTTTTACTCCTCGCCACAATTGTATGTTCATTCGGATATTACGCACAAACAGTTGAAGAAATAATCAGTACTTACCACCAAACAATCGGTGGAACAAAATGGGATGGTATTGCAGGAATGAAAATGAATGCAAATGTGGACCAAGGGGGGATGAAGATTCCCGTTGAAGTGGTTATGCTTAAAGACGGCCGTATGTATACCGAAATTACCTTAATGGGAAATACCATGATCATGCAAGCCTATGATGGTTCTACTGTTTGGACAACAAACTTCATGTCGATGGAAGCGGAGAAAGCTCCTGCCGATGAAACAGAAAACACAAAACGCGCTGCAAAAGAATTCCCCAATGCCTTGATCAATTACAAATCCTTAGGATACACGCCTACCTTATTAGGGACCGAAACCATTGATGGTACGGTGTGTCATAAAATTAAGTTAGATAAAAAGACAATACTGGCAGAGGGTAAGGAAGTGCCAAGTTTCGAATACTACTATATTGATACAGAAAATAACGTTCCGATTTTAACAGAAACGGAAATCCAATCGGGAGAAATGAAAGGCAAAACCTCTCAAACGAAATATTCGGATTATCAAGAAGTTGATGGCGTAATTGTAGCATTCTCAAATACCTCTGGTATCAAAGACGGAATGACACAAACCATTCAATTCGATAAAATCACGCTCAATCCAAAGATTGACGAAAGCAAGTTTTTATTTCCAAAAAAGTAAGCCATGAATCAGTTAATTATTTACCTTTTCGTAAGCGGATGGGCAGTATGCTCGTGGGCACAAACTCCTACCCTCAACGCCGGAGATTATTTCGGTGATTTAAAGGCGCGGCACATTGGCCCTGCGTTAATGAGTGGTCGAATCTCCGATGTGGAACTACACCCGAAAAACTCAAACATTCTATTGGTGGGCGCTGCTGGCGGTGGGGTTTGGAAATCACAAGATGGTGGCGTACGTTTTACGTCAATATTCGACCAATACTGTCAATCCATTGGTTGTATTAGCATCGACCCCAGCGATCCTGACAACACCTATTGGGTTGGTACAGGAGAAACCTGGACCAGAAACAGTGTTTCCATGGGCGATGGTATTTACAAAACAACCGATGGGGGAAAGAATTGGACCAAAATGGGGCTTGAAAAATCGGACCGCATTGCATCCATCCAAATCAATCCTAAAAATCCTAATGAAATTTACGTGGCTGTTTTGGGCGCCTTGTGGGGACCAAGCAATGAACGAGGGGTTTATAAATCCATAGACGGTGGGAAAACATGGAATAACCTATTATTTATTAACAACACCACAGGTTGTTCGGAACTTGTTATGGACCCAACGCAACCCCAAGTATTGTACGCAGCCTTTTGGGAATTTGGTCGGACCGCATATTCGTTTAATTCAGGCGGACTCAACAGCGCACTGTATAAAAGCATGGATGGAGGCGCAACCTGGAAGAAGCTTGAAAACGGATTGCCGCAAGGAGAAAAAGGGAGAATTGCAGTTTCCATTGCCCCATCAAATCCATCGATTGTTTATGCAGTCATTGAAGCGAAGAAAAAAGAAGAAAAAGGACTTTATCGGTCAGAAGACGGCGGAAATACGTGGACCTTTCTTAACGGAGATTTTGCACTTACCGTTCGTCCGTTCTATTTCTCTAGAATCACTGTACACCCGAAGGACCCGAATATTATTGCTAAAGGAGGACTCTTTGGTTCTATTAGTCGGGACGGGGGAAAAACATTTAAGAATTTAGGTTCGATGCATTCCGATATTCATGACGTGGTGTTTGACAATAACCAACCCGACAAAGTGTTTGTCGCGACCGATGGTGGATTATACCGTTCTCTGGATGGTGGATCCAGTATGGAGATGATTGAAGATTTACCCGTTAGTCAGTTTTATCATGTGAGCCTAGATAACCGAAGTCCATATTATGTTTACGGTGGATTACAAGACAATAATTCATGGTTTGGACCCTCTGCTAGTCCAGGTGGAGTTGAGGCGCGCGATTGGGAATTAGTTGGTCAAGGAGATGGATTTCGTGTGTATCCGCATCCGACACACCCCAACATCGTGTATTCAGAAATGCAAGGAGCGGAGGCTATTTGGCGGTTTGATGTGGAAAAACAGCAATTAAAAACAGTAAAACCATATCCCTTAGAAGGTGACCCCAAACTTCGGTTTAATTGGAATGCCCCATTAACAACCAGTAAACATAATCCCGATAGACTTTTTGTTGGCAGTCAATTTGTCCATGTATCGAATGATCGAGGCGATAGCTGGGCTAAAATTTCACCCGACCTAACAACCAACGACAAGGTAAAACAAAACCAAGAAGCGTCGGGTGGTTTATCCGCAGATAATTCAGGTGCTGAAAATCATTGCACCATCTTTAGCATTACAGAATCTCCGTTAACGGATCAAGTGATTTGGGTCGGAACAGACGACGGTAATGTGCAGGTAACGAAAGACGGTGGTAAAACTTGGGAGAACCTAACGAAGAACATTACAGGGCTTCCGGCAAACACGTGGTGTTACCACATTGAAGCCAGTGTTCACGGAAAGGAAATTGCCTATGCAGTATTTGACGGGCACACTAAAAATGATTACACTGCTTATGTATATAAAACGGTAGATTTCGGTAAAACCTGGCAATCGATTGCCACAACAGAAATCACAAGTTTTGTTCGAAATATTCAAGAAGATTACAGCAATAAAAATCTCCTTTATCTAGGTGCTGAAAATGGCTTGTACATTACACTCAATGGAGGAAAAACTTGGTCGGCGTTTACAAACAACTTTCCAAAAGTGGCCGTTCATTATTTAGAACTTCATCCCACGAAACATTCTTTAGTTGCCGCAACCCACGGTCGAGGAATTATTATTCTTGATGATGTTCGTCCCTTACGTAACATTAATGAAGGATTATTGACGAAAAACTTAAGCTTTTTTGAAACGGATCGTTTTACACTGCCAGAAAAAAGTAATTTCGGAGGTACGGCCGCGGAAAATCAATTCGTAGGTGATAACCCAAGCAGCAATGCAAAAATCAGTTACCTCTTACCTAAGCGACACACGTTTGGTAAAATGACCGGTGAAATCACAACCCTTAATGGCACCTTGGTTTCAAAAATCGAGGTAGGGAAAAACAAAGGAATCAATACCATTGAATGGGGCTTTAATGCCAACGCTCCCAAAGTAGCCAAAGGAAAAGGGTTCTCAGTGGCGCCACCTCCTTATGTTACGGCTGGGAATTACATCGTGAAAATAACCAAAGGAAATGAAATATTCGAAAAGCAAATTGAAGTAATTTATGACTCAAGTTCATCTTTTACCTTAGGCGAAAGAGCCCAGCAACAACAAACTACAGCAGAGGTCTTCAACATGATCCAAGACCTAGCGTACTTGGTGTATCAAATTGATCAATGGGACGCCACAGCGACAGCATATAAAACTAAGCATACCAAAGCGGATAAGTACGTGGATGCGTTACGAATGGATTTAACCGCGATGCGGAACACCTTGGTAGTGACAACCGGAGATAATTATGTGGGAGCAGCAGAAGATGAATTGAGAGAAAAGCTGAATGAAATATTCGCTAATGTTTCCAATTATTTTGGCGCACCATCATCTTCAGAATTGGCAAATATCACTGCCTTATCCAATGAACTGAACAAAGCAAAAAAACAGTTTGGTGTACTTCAAGAAACAAAAATAAAAGCGCTTAAATCGCTCCTTGAAAAAGATACAGAGATTAAAAATCCTGAGATTTTATCATTCGATGAGTTTATTAAGCAATAATGAAATTTGAAATTCAATTAAAACGAAGCTTAAACTGCCAAATCGAACGCGCTTTTAAGTGTCCCATGCTTTGCGATGTTAAATTAGTACATACTGGCTACGGAATCATGCCTCGAATTACAGGGGTTAGCCACGATGAAAGCTGGGGAAAAATTGGAGGATCCAAACGCATTTACGCGAATAAAACATGGATTCAAAAAGGTGGATTTGTATCCATGGATCACGTACTAGAACGAATTGAAAACCAACGTTGGAAGATTCGTGTTGATCAATTTCAATCGTGGATGCTTGGATTTTATCAGTTTGATGGTACGTGGGTTACCAACGCATTGGATAATGACTCAATTGAAATCACCTATACCTATCAATTATACGCAAAAGGATTGTTGCTCTATCCACTTCAATGGACCTTTGCCAAGGTATTTTGGAAAACCTATATGATAAACGTGTACCGAAATGTGGAAACACTCATTTTATCGGAAACCCCATATAGCTATGAATAAATTGAACGTTGTCCGTATTCTAACGATAGCAAACTTGCTGGTAACTGCCGCGTGTAGCAATGACTCAGAGCAAAAGGTTACCAAACAGCGTCATGAGACTTCCGATATTCAACACCTTGATTCCTTAATGGAAGGAGATATTCTGTTTCAAATCTCGACCTCTGGCCAAGGAAAAGCCATTCAGTTAGCCACCAATTCACCGTACTCACATTGTGGAATTCTGTTCAAAGAAAATAACCAATGGATGGTTTATGAAGGAGTACAACCAGTCAAAACGACTAAACTTTCTGAATGGATTAATCGAGGCGACGGTCACCACTTTGTAAGTAAACGGCATAAGCATGCAGCTTCATTATTAACTAGTGATGTGACACAAAAAATGAAGGAAGAGGCAAAAAAACTGTTGGGGAAGAATTACGATTTAACCTTTGAATGGAATGACGACCGCATCTACTGTTCAGAACTGGTTTATAAAATATATCAGCGGGGTGCTGGAGTTTCTATTGGTACATTGCAAAAATTACAGGATTTTAACTTAAATTCTCCCGTGGTTCGTGCCAAACTAAACGAACGATACGGAAAGAACATCCCGTTGAATGAAACCGTAATTTCTCCGGGGGCTATTTTTGAAGACACCAACTTGGTGGAAATTTTAAGCGAATAAAAAAATCCCTCCGAGGAGGGATTCAAACAAAACAACTAATCAAAATCAATTAATATTCAGTAACCACTTGGTGCTGGTCCATTAATTTTCTCAAATTAATGAGTGCATAGCGCATGCGACCTAAGGCCGTATTAATGCTGATGTCCTCCATTTCTGAAATTTCTTTAAACGATAAATCTTGATATAAGCGTTGATAAATAATTTCCTTTTGAGCGGCGGGCAATTTATCCAAGAAACGAACGACTTGGGTTTCTAATTCTTCCTTACAGGTAATCTGAAGCACATTTAAATCGTCATTGGACAAGCGACTAAATACAGAATAATCTTCAGATGCAGAGCGTGTTTCAGAAAGGAATCTTACCTTTTTATTCTTGCGGAATCCATCAATAATCAAGTTGTGGGCGATCCGCAAAACCCACGGTAAAAATTTTCCCTCTTCGTTGTAATTTCCACCTTTGAGGGTAACAATTACTTTCATGAAGGTATCTTGAAAATAATCATTCGCCAACTCAGGGTCTTTAATTTTAGATAAAATAAATCGGTAAACACGGTCTTTGTGGCGCGCGATTAATAGTTCAAACGCTTTTTCATTTCCGTTAACATACAGCTTTACTAGCTCTTGATCACCTAATGATAGTATCGACATAATTTACAGTTAATCCAAGAATTTGGGGTTAAGTAAATTTGGTGTCTATAGGCGAGCTTGTTTAGATTTGTAAAACGTAAAAGTAAAGATTTCTTGTGTAAATAGCTAG
>CANMTO010000045.1 GCA_947500755.1 Flavobacteriales bacterium | reverse complement strand
CCTTCCGCTAGATTATTGGTTTCAAAAACGCGTTGTCCCCATCGATTATAGATAATAAATTCCCAGTCATTTATTTCAAAGGTGGTTTCTGCTTTAAACACATCGTTTTTTCCGTCTTGGTCGGGAATAAACGTATTCGGTATATAGATCGAAAATGGAAAGACCAGGACGGTTTCTCGGGTAGAATCTTTACAACCAAACTCATTGGATACGGTGAGTGTCGGATAATCGGTTCCCGTATTTTGATAGTCATGGGTGAAATCCGGCAACTCAGAATAAAATCCCCGATGGTCAAAAATATAAGAGTAAGTCGTTGCCCCAAGGGATTGATTGGTAAACGTAACTTCATTCTCGCAAACATCTATTTGATTCGGGCTCACACTAAATGCAGCGACCGGAGAAGGATTAACAGCAATTAAATCTTGCTGAAGCAAATTGAGGGTATCGACACACCCTTCAAGCGTGGTCATGGTAAGGCCAACATTGTAGTTTCCAACTACGGTATACACGTGAAAACCGTTAAGGCTGCTTGAATAACTTCCGTCACCAAAGTCCCAACTATATGTTGCCGGACCATCAGAGGTTGAGGTATTGATAAAGGTCGCCGAAAACGGCACACATTGTAGCCCTGGAATCATGGTAAAGCCAATATTCGGCTCAAAATAGACATACACGCTGCCCTGTATTGAATCTATGCAATTATCAAATACGCCGTATAGCGTTATGGGCTGAAACCCAGCTTGACTGAAGCCTACAGGAAAAACATCCACGCTATTCGCGATTTGCGGAATTCCGTTTGGACCGAAATCCCACCAAAAGGATGCGGAAGGGGGACCACTGACTGTTCCGTCGAAGGCATATAACCCGCCGTTGATACATAGGGAATCTGTATTTGAATAGGACAATACAAGGGGTTCATTTATGGTTATTGACAGGGTGTCCGAATCGCTGCAATTAAGACCAGAACTCACATTTAAAATAACTTGATAGGTGCCCGCACTTGCATACGTATAGGTTGGCGTCAGGGCATTACTGGTGTCATTTGACTGCCCTAATACCCCGAAATCCCACTGGGTATTCAGCGCGTTGGTAGAGTTGTTTCCAAACGGAATCGTTAACCCAACACAATTGACATTTTGTGGTACAGCGCCCAGCGCCGTGGGCACATCAAAGATATAAATCGAGTCAGTAAATGACGTGACACAGTCCCCGTTATCACCGGTAAGTATGACGGAATGGTAACCCGCCACGTTAAAGGTAACATTTGGAACGGCCAATGTAGAGGCATTTTGAATCGACGCGGTGTTATCTAAAGTCCAAGTATAGGTGCCAATCCCAGGAGGAGCACTGCTATTTCCAATAAAATTGAATTGATTTCCAACAATGCATAAAGAGTCTTCGCTCGTCCAGGATACTGAAAACGGATTATTAACAGTAACTGACATATACGCAGTATCTGTACAAGGTTGTCCAGGATTCACAATTAGTGAGACATTATAGGTTCCGGGGGATGGATAAGTAAATCCCGGTTGTGCCTGGTTGCTTAAGTCATTTGTTACCCCTTGCACACCAAAATTCCAAGCGTAGGAAGAGCCACCGTACGAATTGTTTACAAAGTTCACGGTTAACCCTTGACAATAAGATACAAAGGTGGGAAGTTGTTCTTGGGTAGGTAATAATGCTTGTAGGGTTATATTACAATCAAATACTCTAAATAAGAAGTCTCTTACGGTAGAACCAATAACAATTCCATTTCTTGTTTCTGTAACTTTCACCCCAACCACAAACAAACCCACATTTTGTGGAGTAACTAACATCATTCCGGTATTCGCATTAATGGTAATTCCCGATCCCGGCCCAAGCGGCGTGGTGGCATTAAAATTTGGATTCCACATGACGGGGAAATATGGCGGGGCTGGAGTTTGAGGAGGTAAAGGCGTTACAGAGCTTGCCCCAGCGTAAGGTGTTACCAAGGAATAGGTTAATACATCACCATCAGGGTCTGTTGCTCCATGATTAAAGGTGATGGATTCCGTATTGCACAGTAATATTGGTGGATAATTGATAAATCGCGGCGAGCTGTTTTGATATAGTGTTCCATTTCCTAAGCTACTTCCCGGGACGTGTGCGGTCAAGGTGATACCCGTATCGTCTGGATTTACCAGGTTTGTGATGTTAGGACCTCTACAACATCGCTGGTATGAGACATCATAGCCAAGAGGCGTTGGCGGAAGTGTAACGACCACCATGTATGTTGCTTTTTCTACACAGATTCCTCCTGGAGCAGTGGCACAGGGGTTATTAAAATTTAACGGAACCGGGGTGCTTCCAGGAAAAGGGATGTTTACATTTTGAGCCAATGCACCATTCCCATTATAAATCGCCAATTGCAAGGGGTCATCATAGGCGGCACCCGTTGATGCACAATCCCGATAAAGAGTAAGGTAAAATCTATACTGATTATTCCCCAGATAATCGTAGTAAATATCACCGCCTATAATATGAGAAGCATTAACCTCAAGGGTCAGGAGCGAAAAGACTAAGAAAGGAAGAATCCGTTTCATGGTTGTCAACCAAAGGTAGATAAAACACATCAATTTATTCAATATCATAACGATAAGGTCTATTCAAGATGTCGCTAATTTTAGAACCATTAACAAGTTTACCTATTCCATCGGAATTGAACTCACAGGGCAACAATCCCCGAACAAGGCATTGCTTCTCATAATATGCTTTGCGCGTGGGATGAAATGGATGCACCACATTGAATATTCCGGTTTGGCCCCCATCAATCAATGCACAAATAATTTCGATGATTTCTGTTCGATGAATTAAATTCACCGGCGCCCCACCGTTTGGAATGTTTAGCTTTCCACTAAAGTAGAGTGCTGGATTTCGGTCCTCACCAATTAACCCGCCAAACCGTAAAATATTGAAAGGAATTCCGGAATTCGTGATTAGTAATTCAGCCTCTTCTAAAGACTTGTTTCCCCCAAGGCCTGAGTTTTCAGAAACCTCTCCGTGGGTTGTGCCATAAACGCTCGTAGCGCTTGAAAAAATAATTTGAGAAGGCGCTAGCGTCACAATCAGACTGTTGATAATTGCGCAATAATCGGGTCCTGGTGGAATACCGATAAACAAGATTTTATTCGATTCGTCGTCTAACGAAGCGTGTTCTAGGTGAGCATAGTCTACTTTAATGAGTGGAATATGATGGGCCATAAAGTAGCTCCGTTTCTCTGAACTTCGGCTCAATACCGAAACAACATGACCTTCCGCTTTTAATGTTAGCGCTAATGCACCCCCCAACCAGCCGGCACCGGCAATAAGTATTTCTTTTGGCATACAGCACTTAAAACAATGAGAATCCAATTCGGTTGCTTAATTCTAGTAGATTTTTGGAACATTTAAGATTGCTTGTCGTAATTTTGTGGAATAAATTTAATGATATGTACGATGTTGTAATTATTGGTTCAGGTCCAGGTGGGTATGTCGCTGCAATTCGTTGTTCGCAATTGGGGTTAAAAACCGCAATCATTGAAAAGTATAATACGCTTGGCGGAACCTGTTTGAATGTAGGGTGTATTCCTTCCAAGGCCTTGTTAGACTCTTCTGAGCATTTTTACAATGCGACACATCATTTTGCTGAGCACGGCATTGAAGTAACCGGAGTTAAGGCAGATTTTAAGCAAATGATACAACGCAAGAACGATGTGGTTTCTCAAACTTGCGCAGGTGTTAAGTACTTAATGGATAAAAATAACATTGAAGTATTTCAAGGAGTCGGTTCGTTCGTAAATCCAACTACCGTTTCGGTAACTTCCTCGGAGGGAGTTAAAGAACTTCAAACGAAACATGTAATCATCGCCACGGGATCTAAACCAAATTATTTCCCTAGCATGAAACCAGATAAGGACCGCATCATTACCTCTACAGAAGCATTGTCCTTGCCCGAAATCCCCAAGAAACTTATCGTAATTGGTGGAGGTGTTATTGGGTTGGAGTTAGGGTCGGTATACGCACGTCTTGGTGCAGAAGTAGAAGTGATTGAAAATTCACCCACCTTATTGGGGATGATGGACGGTTCAATAGGAAAAGAATTGACCAAAATTCTGAAAAAAGAAGGATTGAAATTTCATTTTGAGCATCAAGTTCAAGGAGTAGTGAACACCGGAGAGAAAACCCTAGTTACTGCCTTGGACAAAAAAGGAAATACAGTTACACTTGAATCAGATTACTGCTTGGTTGCAGTGGGTAGAAAAGCATTTACTGAAGGATTAGGACTTGAAAAACTTGGAATTATGCCGAATAACAGAGGCCAAGTGGAGGTCAACGAACATCTTCAAACAGCAATCCCCAATGTATATGCAATCGGGGATGTGGTTAAAGGAATGATGTTGGCGCACAAAGCAGAAGAAGAAGGCGTCTTTGTTGCGGAACGAATTGCCGGGCAAAAACCACACATCAATTACAATCTAATTCCAGGGGTGATTTATACCTGGCCAGAAGTTGCTTCTGTCGGAAAAACAGAAGAAGAATTGAAAGCCGCAGGAATCGAAGTGAATATTGGGAATTTCCCCATCAAGGCGCTTGGACGAGCTCGAGCGTCTATGGATACCAGCGGGTTTATTAAAGTGATTTCTGATAAAACCACCGATGAGGTGTTGGGTGTTCATATGATTTCGGCAAGAGCAGCCGATTTGATCATGGAAGCAGCTGTGGCCATGGAGTATCGTGCATCAGCTGAGGATATTGCTAGAATTTGCCACCCGCACCCTACGTATTCTGAAGCATTAAAAGAAGCGGCTTTAGGTGCTACGGGAAACAGGGCCTTACACGTTTAGTTAGGATTCCCAATAATTCCTTGAACCTCCTCGCTAGAAACACTTGGGGGCATAATACCGGCATTAATTTTACGCACTACTAATTGTGCAAGTTGCGTGGCCTGTGTTTCTAATTCAAACCCTTTATTTCCTGGGATTCCTGGGATATTTGGTTGATGAATCAGCACCTTTCCAGCAGATAATATGTCATAACCCCAGGTCCCGTCCGCGTTCTGAAAAGTAGCGTAAAGGGCTTGTTCTGTCGGTTTTATTGTCTTAGAATCTTCAGATTTTTGCCCCTTCTTGTCCGAAGCGCTACAATTAACTAAGAGTAGAATTCCAAATAGGATTAACGTTTTATAAACGAGCGACATACGGTTCTGTTTTGTATCGTTAACTTAATGATATAAGCTCCACTTGGAAGGTTTTCTAGGGAAATGCTTGCATGGCTTGATGTTTTACCCCTTAACAGCTCCATTCCTGTCGCGGAAAAGATACTATACGAAGTTGGGTGTTCTAATCCATCAATTTTGACCCATGATTCGCTTGGGTTAGGATATAGTGTAAATAATATATCCTCTTCTTGTAACTCAGCGATCCCATTGTAAGTGAAAAAGTCATCTAAATAGGATCCGTTATAACCCCCTCCAACGTATACTGAGCCATTGATAACCATAGCAATTGCGTTTACCCTGCCTCCTCCGATAAAAATATTCCGTTGTGTCCACGAGTTTTGATAGTAATTATATTGCCAAACATCGTTCAAGTATGCACCGGTTGGATCTTGTCCGGTTGCAATATAGGCGCTTGGCGACGTACTCCATGCTACGGCTCCTAATCGGGGATTACCGGGTAAGTTGCTTTTCTCTTGCCATTGATTTGTTACGACGTTATAAGACCATAAATCATTCTTTAGCACTCCGGCATCACCCGTCGAAATCCAACCATATCCGTTTAATTCAAACCCAACCGCTTGTCTTCGTGCGTCACCAGGGAACGTTGCAATCGTTGCCCAGCTGTTGTCAATGGGAGAATAGGTGTAAAAATCATTGCAAAGACCTTGTGAATCTTCACCTGTTCCAACATAGGCTATATTATTAATAACAAAAGACGTTGCTCCTCTTCTCGGGGTACCAATAAAATCGGCCTTTTGCGTCCATGTTTGATTGGTTTTATCAAACTCCCAAAGGTCGTTCATAAATGTGTTTCCGAGTCCTTCCCCAAGGCACACATAGCCTTTTCCATGCAGCGAGAATCCGCAGGCCAAATTACGTTCCAACCCACCGCCAGTTAATCCGCCTAAGGAAAGTTCATCGTCCCAATCATTCTGTGGTTTGGAATAGGAGTACATTTTTCTTGTGCTTCCGTCTACTTTAATTCCGCCCACTGCATATCCTCTATTTCCAAGAACAAACGTGGCCATACCTGCCCGCGGAGCACCTTTAATAGAGTCTCGTACTTCCCAATAATCTTGCCCAAACGAAGTAAAAACTAAAAGACAGAAAAGAAATAATCTAACGTTCATTAATTTATTAAAAGGGGTTTAACGGCAATTAAATCTTGGTTTTCATGGTACACTTTAAGGTAATATAACCCCGACGGCAAGGATTCAAATGCATCGGAAGTGGGGATATTATTCGTCGAAAACACAGTTAATCCTTGAAAACTTACACATTCAATGCGGTCATAGTCAGCAGGAAGATTTCGAAGTTGTATGTTGGTTCTACCCGGGTTTGGAAAAATTTGAATTTCTTCGGCAATTTTTGGATTCAATCCAACATAGGAGGATGGATAATAAGCGTATATACTTTCTTTTTTACCAGCATATCCTTTCCCTAATCCCACCACGGCAAATTCATTATTTATACTAAATGCGATGGTGTTTTTTCGTTCTGAGCCACCAAAATATGCTTTTAAGGTCCATTCTTCGTTCACGGGATTGAATTCCCATAGATCATCCAGCAAGCCACCGTCATTCCCTCCACAAACATATCCTTTATCTTGAAGTACGAAGGTTGTTGCGGCGCCTCGTACGTTTCCGGGGAGATCGGGCATTTGGTCCCAATGGTTATTTCCCGGATTGTATTGATATAAATCTCGTTTATACACATCTTGTGTCGCTCCAAAACCGACATAAGCGAAGTTTCCAATGGCAAAGGAACTTAACATGTAGCGAATTCCCGTTGGAAAGGATGCCCGTTGAAACCAGGTGTCATTGGTTGGCTTATATTCCCATAATTCGCTGGTATAGGTGCTGTTCCCGGTTTTCCCACCGCAAACATAGCCTTTACCCCCCACACTAAAACCGGTAGAGAAATAAACGCCACCGCCTTGGTTTCCGGGAAAAGGGGCAATAGAATCCCATTCATTCAATATAGCATTATATCGCCAAAAGTCTGATAGTATATTGCCATTTGCAGAAACATGGTCGCTCATTCCAGTGCCAACATATCCAAATCCATTCAGTTCAAATGCGACAGCATCTCTTCGTGCAGGTCCAGGTATGGGTGCAATTTGCGTCCAAGAATCGGAGCTTGGGTCATACCTCCAGAAATCAGCACGTACTACTTCTGCCGTATCTGTTCCCGTGCCTACATACCCAAATCCATTGATACTAAACGCAACTGCTCGCTCTCGCTTTCCACCGATGAAGTCATTGAGTTTAACCCACGTGTTTTCTTGACCTAATACGGGTGAAGAAGCAAATAAAAACGCAATACTACCGAAGAAGCCCCTACACTTTAGTGAAAACATATTTTATATTTTTTAATAAAATAAAATAGGTCCCTTGAGGTAAGTGGTCAACATCAATTCTCCCACTTGTTTGACCCCCAAGCACTTTTACTCCTATATATGAATAAATGCTGTATTCACGTTGATCATATATGCCATTAATCATCAATTCTTTCGAACAAGGATTTGGATACAGTGAAATAACTATTGGTTTAGTATCCGCTGAATTAAGCGTTTGAGAAGGGTCGTATTCCCATACATCATTCAAATTGATACCATTTGTTCCTAGTCCGATATATCCTTTTTCTGCAACAGAAAATGCGGCTAAAAATCGACGAGATGAGCCGGGCAAATCGGCTTCCCTGGTCCACGTGTTATTTGCTGGATTAAAGGACCATACTTCTTCTGTAACAGTAGATAATCCACCCACATAACCAGAAGCGACATACCCTATGCCATTGATTGAAAACCCATAACTTCCTCCGGTGCTAAGTCCAGGATGATTAGCTCTAGCAATCCACAAATCTTGACTCGGTTTATATTCATATAAGGAATGCCCTACTTTTAAAAATCCACTCGTGCCATTTGAAAAGGTGCAGGACCAATTGCTTGCATTTATTGGGACATTTGCTTTCAGGATCCATGAATCTGTGTTGGGATTGTATTCAGCAAGCTGATTGGTGTAGATTACATACCCCTTATTCCCTGCACTGAACCCTTGCACGTCACCCGGCGATAATGGACAATTGGCGATTGGAGTCCACTGATTTAACAAGGGGTTAAATGCATAGAATTCATTGGTGAGAGAAGATCCCCCGCCCACGTAAACCCGATCATTTAAATTAAAACAAACCGCCCCGTGATTTGCTACGGGAAAGTCTGATTTTTGTGTCCAACTGTCTGTTGCCGGGTTATATTGCCACCAATCCCTAAATGAGATATCCGCGCCTGCTCCATTGACATGTCCTAACCCCATATACCCAAATTGATATGCGTTTCCACCAATGGCTCGGTGTCTTCCCGTTCCACCAATACTGGTTTTTTTATTCCAAATCCCACCCCAACAAGTTGAACCAAGCGCGTGTGAAAAAACACATAATGATATTAAGATTAAATGTTTCATAGTTTAATAAATCGCTCGGAATGTGCTATGCCATTTATTTGGAAATGTAAGGTATAGACACCTGGTTCAAGTTCAGTAACATTAAGTTGGGTTGTTTTACCATAGGAGGCAATCATGGTTTGACCTAAAAGATTCGTGATTTCTACATCGTCAACGCGTTCGCTTATTGAAAGCACTTCACGCACAGGATTTGGGTATAAAGTAATCTTGTTTTGTTCTAATGCACTCATACCAGCATATGATGATGTGATTTCAAGATGCGCTATACCTGACTCATTTCCCCAACCTTCAACGACTATGTAAACATACCCAAGATCATTGACGTCAAAACTTAGCATGGAAGAAGGGGCACAGATGTCATGGTCATCATTATATGTAATTACTATCCCTTGTGGGTTTAATACGGTTAAATACGTATCGAAATCAGATCCACAGGTGTTTACATTAACCTGTTGCATTGTCGGATTTAGTAGGAGTTTATAAAAAACATCAGGTGAATCATAGACTAGATTTTGATTGCCATAGCAATATGCCAAATCCACGGTATCTTGATACGGTAAAGAAGAAACCTCAATGGCATTAGCAAGATCATCTCCTGGGAATGCACCACAATCAAGCCCATTAATAATGGTTATACCAAAATCCATTACTGAACCCCATTGAAATGTTGCGCAGGGATTTAATGGGAGCGTAGCGGCCTCTTGTTGCGTTACGCGCATTCTAGTTGCTCCATTATGCGCATTGTTGGGAACAGAAACATTAAATAGAACCGGTAAGGCGGGAGGTGTCCCAACCCAAGTTCCAACAATTTCATTTTGGGTAAAGGTCTGACTTTGATCAAAATCAATCCACACCGCACCTGCACCAGCGAAATTTCCTCCACAGGTCCCAAAATCAACTTGGAGCGAATAACTTGATCCAGCACTTAAGGTGGTTGATTCGTTTAGGTAAACTTCCACACCGATTTGACTTGGACATCCTACATGATTTATACTGCCAGAAACCCCATTGAATATAACAGACTCCACATTGGAGTCCGCATTAGAAGAAGGTCCACCGAGTATGCAATATTGTCCGTAAGTATTTATCCCTCCGAATATAACCCAAAGAAATAAGTTCAATATTCTCATATAAACAAGTCTATATTTATGGTAAATTAACAAAAAATTAATCTAATTTCTGGCGGTAACCTAGAATTCTTGTAACCTTCTGTGTGTTTGCTTCGTTAACCCTTCCCACAACAGCAAACAGATGCAATTCAAAGCAAAATTTATTAAAGTACTCAAATGGTCATTGGGAATTATTACGGGGCTCGTGATTTTAATATCGTCCTTGCTCTATATTTTTCAAGATAAAATTTGTAACCTCGTTTTAAGCGAGTTAGGAAAAGAATTTCGAGAACCCGTGTATTTTTCAACGGTTGATTTAACCTTTTGGAGTACGTTTCCAAACCTTTCGATCAACGTGCATGACGTAAAAGTGCATGATGCGTTCAAAACCAAAGAATCTAAAAAGCTCTTGTTGCAGTCTGACCGAATTCGGCTAGTCTTTAACCCCATGGATCTTTGGAGAGAAAACTATCATATTAAAGTAATTGAAATAGGGACAGGTGAATTGAATGTGCGCACTGCTAAAAACGGAGAGGTTAATTACTTAATTTTAAATCCCTCCACGGAAAAAGAGGAGTCGAAATATGAAGTTAAAATATCTTCTGTTAGCACGAAAGATTTTCAAGTGAATTACCTAAATAGGAAATCCCACCAATATTACACTACGAATTTATCTGACATGTTGTTTTCTGGCGACTTCAATCAAGATGCATTCAAACTAAATGCACGGGGTAATATGGTGATTAATCGCTTGCAATCCGGAAAAGTTGCATTGCTAAAAAACAAACCCGTTACCATGGATTTATTAATGAACGTAAACACCAAAGAAGGAACGTTTTCACTGCCTAAAACAAGTTTTAAACTCGCTAAAATACCGTTTACCGTATCGGGAAATTATGGGGTCGACAGTATGCGGTTTGATGTTAAAGCGGAAGCGTTAACATTGACAGATTTAGTTAATAACCTCTCGTTAGATGAAGCTGAAAAAGAACTTAGCCGTTACAAAGGATCTGGAAATGTGGGATTCGATTTACTTGTTTATGGCAGCACACAGGATCAATCTGCACCGAATATTGCTTGTAACTTTAATATAGCCAATGGCCACTTAATTGAACCCGTTAAACACACACAAATAAAAAACTTAAGAATGAAGGGGTCTTTCAGTAGCGATGGGAATCCTGTCAACGACCATTTGATTATGGATCATCTTGCGTTTGAAACTCCCGCAGGGCCTTTTTATGGGGCATTGGACATATTAAACTTTAATATACCCAAAGTGACAGGAAAGGCCAAGGGTACGATTGATTTGAGTATTGCCAATCGAATACTTAAAAACGACCTTATTCATCGCATGGACGGGATTGCAAAAATCAACTCAGAGTTTGCTCTTGTTGTTGAAGATCAAGTGGATGTTAAAAAGATGAACGGAGACATTAGCCTGTACAATGTATGGTTCAAGGCCCGTAACGATCATAGAACCTTTGAGGACATCAATGGGAAATTCACACTTAAAGGAAGCGATTTAACGATAGAGGGCGCGACGCTTGCGATTAATCGCAGTGATCTGCAAATGAATGGCACCTTTGAGAACGTGTTTAATTACGTCGCTAATTCAGGGGATTTAACGGTAAATTGTTCCGTGAGTAGTCACCAAATATTAGTTGAAGACCTAGGGAAAACGACTAAAGCAGAGAAAAAGGAATCTAAAGGAAAATCCTTTGTGCTGCCGAACAACATTAATGGGCGCATCAATTTAAATGCGCGGAGTATTACCTATGAAAACCATACGTTTGAGCAAGTTTCGGGTCCTGTATTAATCAGTGGAAGAATCCTTTCCTTCCCCTCCCTAAACGTCAGAAATGCCGGGGCAGATATCTGCGGAGCAATGGAAATCCAGGAGCTTACTCCAGAACGATTAGAAATCAGCACGAATCTAAAATCTAACAACATTTATTTTGCTCCATTTTTCAAAGAGTGGAATGATTTTGATCAAGATGTAATTCATGCAAATCAAATTTCTGGAAGAGCTCAGATGGAAGTGGATTTTTATGCGCCGTTTAATTTAATTGGCGGAATTGATTTAAATCAAATGGAAGTGAATGCGCACATGAAGGTGTTTAATGGCCATCTCAAAAATGTTGAATCCCTAAACGATGTGGCTGCCAGCTTAAAAACGAATGCTGGAAAATTGCTTATCGGAAAAAGAAACTTAGATCAGTTTCAAACGAAAATGAAAGACATTGCTTTTTCTACACTTGAAAATACGCTTCAAATCAGAAATGGAGTGATTACTATTCCAAATATGTTTATCGCATCATCCGCCATGGATATGGAGATAAGCGGAACGCACACCTTCGACAATAAAATAGACTATCGGATGAAGTTTGATTTTAGGGATTTATTAGGGGCAGATCGAGACAGTGAATTTGGCACAGTGATCGATGATGAAACAGGCATGAAGATATTTTTACGCATGTACGGGGATTTAGATAACCCAACGATTGAGTGGGATAAGTCAAGCAGAAAACAAGAAGCTAAAGAACAGTGGGCTCAAGAAAAAGAAACCCTTAAATCTATATTGAAGTCAGAATTTGGTGTTTTCAAAAAAGATACCGCCGTAGAAGAGTATAAACCTAAGGTAGAAACCAAGGAAATAGTAAAGATTAACTTTAAGGATACAAAACCAGACAAGACTCAGTCCAACCATCCGCCCGCAGAAGCTCAAAAACCAACAAAAGAAGGAAAACTTAAAAACACCCTAAATCAATGGAAACAGCAACAAAATGAAGCAAATGTAACCGTTACGGTGCGTAAAGGGTAAAATCTACAACAGGTGAATCAGACAACGCAGGCATTTTTTATTCACCGTTCCCCATTTTCAACGAAAGCACAGTTGAATTCGTTTTTTTCGAAAGAACACGGACTGCTTGAATTGGTTTCGTTTCCATCGAAAAAACAAGCAGCGCTTTTTCCTTTTGGTTTGTATGAGTTGGAGTTTACGACTAATCCAAAGTTCGGACAAGGAACCCTCAGGAATGCAACTCCCCTGGAGTGGTTCAATACGCAAGATTTTGACCCCCATGTAATCGCCATTCGATATTTCATGGCAGATGTTGTTTATCAATCCATTGCCTACAAAAACAAGGATGAAGAGGCATTTAGCATGTTGGTGTCTTTGAAAAATGAGTTAGCCCAACAAGTGGATTATTACGCCTACCCATGTGTGTTCTTAGCGCAATGGATGAAAGTCCTTGGGATTTTACCTGAACCCCTTGAACAAGCCAATGTCTTTAATATGCATGAAGGGGTATTTCACTACGATGAGCAGGTCAATCCTACTTCGGGAGCAGCGGCCTTCAATAGCCTCATTCAAAATCACATACAAGAAAACAAACGCGCCCTAAAGGAGGCCCTCGATTTAATGCTTGAATATATTGAGCTACACGTCCCCAAATTTAACGTGAACAACACCCGAATGATCATACATGAAATTTTTCATTAAAAATCTTGACATAGGTTAGTCGTTGGGTACTCTAAAGAAATGTAACTTTGAAAAAAAATATAGAACACATGAAAAAATCAACCTATTTATTTCTGCTTATTGCCGTTGTG
>CANMTO010000044.1 GCA_947500755.1 Flavobacteriales bacterium | reverse complement strand
TTTAACACGCCGAATTTATGAAAAAAATTAGTAGTACCTACTATTCTGGTCATTTCTTCTTAAATTTTTATGCTTAAGGTGAAATAAATTGAACGCCCTTGATTCGTTAATCCTCCCGGTCCTGGGTATCCACCCACCCGGCGAATCAGAGTTATTTCATTGAATAGGTTATTAACCCCAGCTTTAAACTGGTAATTTTCAAACAATTGTACACTCATCCCAAGGTCATGAATACTGTACGCGGGAATCAATCCAATGGTAGCAGTTTGATTGGGCGTAATAGTGTTCGCTGCATCCGAAAAGCAAGAGGCAGTATATTGATATTGATAACTAAACGTAATGATTCCCGCTTTATATTCTATTCCTGCACGTGTAATCAGTTCGGGTGCATATTCTGCTTTTTTACCCACAATTGATGTTGATTCATTCCCAGCAATTGAAGGATTGTTCCATCGTTTGTACCGCGCATCTTGAATGGTCCCGCTCACATAAATATTAAGTTGTTCTGAAAATTTTGAATGCTTGAAGAATGGATTGAACGTGCTCACTTCAGCAAACACTTCGATTCCTTTGGATTCTAGGTCTCCAATGTTGGTTTTGTATGATGCTCCAAAATCTATCGGAGGCAGCGTTCCTACCTTATTATTGTATCGAATAAAAAAGGCATTGACGTCGTATGTGAAATTTACTCCTCTAAAGAATCTGTTGCCTTTGATTCCAAATTCACTACTGTAGCCCGTAACATCCGTTAGGGTTGAATCAACGATTTCTGTAGTTGAAGATGGAAGTAATTCGCTGTACATTACCGGCCGATAATTCTGGTTTGCATTGGCGTAAAGACTCGCATTCGCCGTTTGCTTTTTCAAGAGAAGATATTGAGCACTGAACCCTCCAAGTATAATAATTCTATTTTTTTGAATTCCACGGATGTACCCACAAGTAACTTGATTGGTTCGCCCACTCATACTCGACTGAATGGATTCGGCTCTAAAACCAGGAACCAGGGTAAGTTTTTTACCTACCGCGAACAGCTGTTCGGCAAATAGCGTAATGTTTTGTGTTTTCAAATGAAGGTCGCGTTGGTATAGATTTCCAGTGTTATCTGGGGCTACCCCTAAATTAAATTCGTTTCCTCCAGAGCCAATTCCTTTTTGTAGGCGCTGAATATTACTCAAACAATAACGTAGTCCACCCGATAAAACTTGATAATTACTTCCGATTTTGTAGGATTGATTTATTCGAATTTCACTAGATATGGTATGGTAAATGTCTCGATCCACATCTCTGAGATTGTAGGAACCTAGCGTAGTATTAAAGGTGTCTGCAATGTTGATCGCTTTTAGGAACCCCACACTATTGCGGTTACCGTAAAGGTAATTTACTGTAGCATGTAATTTCAATCCCTTGTTGAATGAATGTTTCAACTGAATCGAGACCATTTTCCAAGGAAGTTCAAACCAATTTCTGTTTCGCAGTGAGGTGTCGGGGGTTTGAGCGGCCATGGTGTCGTGTAGTCCACCTGCTTGCTTACTTAAATAATAACTATTGTTGTATTCAACCGTTAATTTGCCTTGTTTCCATCCGTATCCAACTTTTCCGAAATAGGAATTCGTGAAGTATTCACTGTTTGCTCGAAACCCTTGTGCTTGCCGGTGATGCATAAATCCGTAATAGGTCCAATTTCCTATTTTTCCGCCGATGGCATTAAAACTATTGAATAATCCAAACGATCCGGCGGTATGGGATCCTTCATACGTTATGGGACGTTCACCGAGTTGGTCTTTTAGTTGGTAATTGATCATTCCACCAAATTGTGAACCATATTGTAGGGCAGAAGACCCCCTGAATACTTCGATGTTCGCCACCGCATCCAGGGTTGGAGCATAGTACGCCTCAGCATACCCTGAAGGGTCGGCAGCTATGTCGTAACCATTTTGTCGCATATTGAATTCCCACGATCGATTTGCACTGAGTCCACGCGTTGATATGCTCGTTTGTAAGCCTGATGCATCATGTTCGGATACAAAAATTCCCGGTGTTTTACGGAAGACTTGACGGTAATTATTTGTTGATAAATCCATTTCACGACCATTTAACAGAATTACCTCCATCTTTTTTCCCGCCACGATTCGCATTCCGTATATAGAATCTGGAATAATTTTGTTAAGTGGATAGGTTCTCACCAGTACATCAGCTGTTATTTTGTTGTTCTCTTGACCAAAGATTGTATGAATAGCCGCAAGAATTAGAAATAATGAACGTACGATTAAACGCATGATTTTTTTTCTGCAAAGTAACTGCCTAGTAATTCCAAATTCAATACCTCGAAAATGGTATTTTAGAATGATTCTAAATAAATACCTTTAAAGTGGTATTCTTCTCGATTTTTTTAAACCGCAACGAGGGATATTTTTATCTTTGTATCATGCGTCTAGTTAAGGAAATTCCACACAGTCATTATTTGGTTCAAGTTCATGAATACAATGGCAAGTATCTATTAAAGATTACCTTGGATCACTATGAGCAGCTGTTTAAAATTCCGGTTAGCGACCTCCCGGATTTGGCCTTGCTGGATGCCAAGCTAACTCAGGAGTTTTGGTCGTCTTGTTTACAACGCTTTTTCTCGATGCGCGAGGATGCATCTAAATTCTTACATTAAATTTATGGTTATGAGAGTATTTTATTTTGTAATGGTGGGCGTATTGCTTCAATCATGCAGCAGTAAAGAGGCCAAGGAAAACCCTGCGAACAAGAACCCCACCGTGATTACACGCTATGATAAAAGTTTGGTGATCGCCTATTATCATCAAGATAGTTTAAAGGAACGCTTTGATTATTACAAAAAAGAAGATCAGGTAATCACTAGAAAACAGAAACTCTTTGAAGCGGAAATGAAGCGTCGTGGCAAGGAGTTGGAGGATTATGTGCGACGAAATGATGATAAAGCGCGCAACGGATTGCTCTCGCAAAATGAAATCATGCAAATACAACAAAAAGCGCAAACCATGGAACAGGAGTTGATGCAATATCAGCAATTCCAAGCCGCTAAAATTGAAGAAGAATCAGGCAAGAAATTAGAGGCCATCACCAAGAAAATTGAAACCCTTGGAAAAATGTATAGCGAGAAAAACCACATTGATATCCTATTAATTCATGGCGCTGGGGGACAATTGAATTTCATAAATTCAACAATGAACGTGACTTCTGATTTTATTCGGTTTTTGAATGAGAATCAAGCGAGCATAGAAAAAGATTTGAAGTAAGATGCTCATTGCCGAACAAAAACGAAAAGAGAACATCATTGAGTATCTGCTCTATATGTATCAAATTGAGGATATCGTGAGAAGCATGCATTGTGATTTTGAACGGATAAAAACAACCTTGATTCCATCGGTACTTCCTAATCCGTCGTTTCTACTGCAATACGAGCGTTGGTATGAAGACATCTGTAAGGAGTTAAAGCGTTCAGGAAAAACACAAAAAGGACATCTTTATGAATTGGAAGAAGTATTTGCCGAGTTAACCCTGTTACATCGGACCTTACTTGAAATCATGATCGACGAGAAATATAAAGTCCTGGTAGAAAATGCGCTTCCTTCGATTGAGGAATTTTCTAGTAAATCTACCCTAGTGAATGCCCATCCCATTGAGGTGTGCCTTCATGCAATGAATATGAAGTTGCAGTTGAAATTAAGAAAGCAAGAAATTACTACTGAAACGGATGCGGCAATGGATTCCATGCGGATTTTATTATCCTATATCGGACGTGAGTACGCCAAAATGAAAACCGGAAAGTGGGGGATTAATTTAAACTAACCCCGCCTTAGATTTTATCGATTCCTTCCGTCCAATCACCGCCCTTGTAAACATGACACCTTAATCCATTTGTGATCACCAGTGTTTTTGCCTGAAATATCTTTTGATAGGCGCTGATTTGAACGAGAACTTCAGGCGAACAAGCGACCTTGGGTTGCTTACATTCGATGAGCATACTCGGATTACCCTCGGAATCAAAGGTGGCAATGTCCCACCGCTTTAAACGCTGATGGTAGGTCAAGGCTTTTTCAACGGAGATACTTCCTGGCGGTATGTTTTTAACGTGCATTAAATACCCAATGACGTGTTGTCTTACCCATTCTTCCGGAGTCAGTACAAGCCATTTTTTACGTATCAGGCATTGCACGTGAATTTGTTCTCCGACCTTGCGTAAAGGCAGAGGAGTACGTGGAAACGAAAGTGGGGTCATCACAAGCGTGGGAGCAGTAAATCGATGGGCTGGTAATTCAGGTCGAATACATGGCCAAGAACCTCATTGGTTAATACACCTTTATACAGATAAACGCCGTCCTTAAATCCCGGTTTAAATCGAATGATGTCTTCAATGCTTCCTTTTTCACCGATGTCTAATAATAGGGGAGAGAAGATGTTAGATAAGGCGAACGATGCGGTTCTAGATACGCGTGAGGCAATGTTTGGAACGCAATAATGAACGACGCCGTGTTTAATAAACGTGGGTGAATTGTGATTGGTAACGCGTGAAGTTTCAAAGCAACCCCCTTGATCGATACTTACATCAACAACCACGGATCCTTCTTTCATTTGTTCGACCATTTCTTCGGATACCACACACGGGGTTCGTCCCATTGGAGCTCTGAGCGCTCCAATCGCCACATCCGCTCGGCGAATGGCTTTAGCTAATACCTTGGGTTGAATGATCGATGTGAATACCCGATTTCCAACAGCGATTTGAAGTCTGCGTAAACGTGCTACGGAATTATCAAATACTTTCACCGAGGCACCAAGTCCTAACGCTGCACGGGTTGCAAATTCACCCACTGTGCCTGCGCCTATAATAACTACTTCGGTTGGTTGAACACCTGCAACGCCCCCCAACATCATCCCTTTTCCCTGGGGAAAGGATGAAAGTAATTCTCCTGCTACTAGAATCGCGGTATTTCCGGCAATTTCACCCATGGTGCGCACAACGGAGAATACACCTTCTTCATCTCGGATATAATCCCATGCAATACAGGTGGTTTTTTTGTGCATGAGTTTTTGTAATATTTCTTTCGGCTGGGTTGAAATTTGAAGCGCTGAAATAAAGGTTTGATTCCCTGGCATTAATTCAATTTCTTCCTCGGACGGCGGAGCCACTTTAAAAATGATATCACACGAATAAACTGCTTTTTTATCGTAAGAAATTTCTGCCCCGGCTTCGCTGTATTCGGTATCGGTAAAATTGGTTCCATCTCCAGCGCCTGTTTCTACCATCACGCGATGCCCGTTCGCAACAAGGAGCGATACTGCCTCAGGAACTAAGGCTACTCTGCGCTCTTGAAAGGATGTTTCTTTGGGTATCCCAATGAAAAGTTGTCCTTTCTTTCGTTTGATTTCCAACATTTCTTCTTGAGGCATGAAGGCCCCTTTATGTAAGAGCGATTTAAGTAATTCAGGATCCGTGATCATGGGTAATGGAATATGTTCTGGTTAATGATGCATTTGGGGTGATCGTAAGGACCAACCGTCGTTCAGGTAGAAAATTAGTTATTTTTTCAGCCCATTCAACAAAAAAGTACGCGTTTTCATGAAATAATTCATCGAGTCCTAATTCGTAACCCTCTGCTAATGAATTAATTCGGAACGCATCAATGTGGTATATTTTGAGGCCCCGATCCATGCGGTATTCATTGATTAGGCTGTAGGTAGGCGATCCTTCAAGGTCATTTACCCCAAGTCGTTCTAGGATTTTAAGAATCAACGTGGTTTTACCTGCGCCCATTTCTCCTTGAAATTCCAGTACCTTATACTCCTCTATAAGCCCAAGAATATGCTCCACCAAGTGAGGCAGTGTTTCAAGTGAATACGTCTTATTATTCTCTTCCATAAGGCGGTTCATACGATATTGCGTGGTCCCCATCCCACCTATAATACTGTGGATGGTCTGAATCTATTTTCATGAATGTTTGGTAGGTAATCCATTCACCCAAATTGTAATAGGTTCCTTTACTTATTGGGAGTGCAAAAGGGAGATGCCGGTGACCGAAAATATAATAGTCGTGTGGTTCCGCATGCTGCATGGTTTCAGCGAATTTATATAACCATTCTTTTTCAAAGCCAAGGAATTGGTGTTCATGTTCAGTTCCTTCACGACTTTTTCCTGAGAAAAAACGGGCTAATCCGATTCCGAAATTCGGGTGTATGCGTGCAAATGCCCATTGGCAAAGGGTACTTCGCAAGAAGCGTTTAATTAATTTATATCCTCGATCGCCGGGCCCTAAGCCATCTCCATGACCTAGGTAAATACGCTTGCCATATAGGGTTAATTCGATGGGATTTTCATAAATCTTCATTCCAAATTCTTCGGTAAAATAGTGCTTTACCCACATGTCGTGGTTCCCATAAAAAAAATGAAGTTGGATGCCGCGATCGGCTAATTCCGCAAGCTTACCAAAAAATCGGGAGAATCCTTTGGGGATAACTGCGGTATATTCAAACCAAAAATCAAAAACATCACCTACTAAATAAATGTCTGTTGCATCGGTTGCTGCATAATCCAACCACCTAACAATGGCGAGTTCTCGAGCCTTTGATTGTTCCTTTGTTGGTGCTCCTAAATGAAAATCAGATGCGAAATAACAAACTTGCATAGGGTTAATGACCAAATATTTCGGCAAGTTTATTTTCAAGTGCTGGACCTCTTAAATTCGTTTGCACAATATTTCCTTCCGCATCAATGAGCATGGTAAATGGAATACTACTAACGCTGTACTGCCTCGAAACTTTGCTGTTCCACCCGCCCAGGTCGCTCACATGATTCGGCCATATGAGACCGTCTGCTTGAATAGCACCCATCCATTTTTGTTGGTCTGTATCTAAACTTATGCTGAGAACGGTGAACCCATCGTCTTTGTATTTATTGTAGGTTTTTACCACATTCGGGTTTTCTTTTCTACACGGTCCACACCAAGATGCCCAGAAGTCAATCAACACGTATTTCCCTTTTAAGGAAGAAAGTTTCAGGGTTGTTTTACGATCCGTCAGTAATTCTTCAAAGTCTGGTGCCGGTTTTCCGGGAGCAAACATCGCTGCACTTTCGGCCTGTCGTTTTTCTTCTTCTTTTTGCTTGGCTAAGTTATTGGCATAGCTTACATATTCCTTCACGGTAGGGCTTTCACCGAAACCGGTAACAATTTGATTGAGTATGGATGACCAGGTATCAAATTCGGAGGTTACATCTAAGGAAACGAGCGCGACGATAAGGGATGCAGAATTTTGATTGGCAGCCACAAATTGTTGACGATCCCCCAAATAGGCAATGTATTCCCTCGTCATGTAGTCATTGAGCGTTCGTTTTGCAGCGGTATCGGCAGCAGGCATTGCAGTCATGGCTTTGTAGGCAGAATCTTTTTTTGTGTTCCACCGTTCCATGCGAACTGCGAACTGGTTCATCGCTTGGGACTCATCCGAACCTACAAAATTGCAAATATCCTTTATGTTTTTTTTGTCGCCGTACACTTTAATATTACTGCTATCTCTAAGAATAATATTGGCATGAAATTCTCCAATGCGAATGACATAATAATCTGGCGCTGGAACGTTCGTTTTTAGGGTGAATTTCCCCTGTTTATCTGCCTTAGTTCCTTTGTAGTTAATATATCCTTTCCCTGTAAATTTGGAGATATAGATGGAGTCTGAGGGCGCGTTTAAGATTTGCCCACTAACGGTAACCGTAGTTTGGCTATAAGTAAGCGATACAAGAAGTACTGCAAAAATACTAAGCAAGAAATGTTTCATGGATTCGTGGTGTAAAAGGATGCTATTTTCTGAAATAAGGCTTCTCCTCGAAGTCCTTTGGCGATGATTTTCCCGTCTGGATTCACTAATACCGTGTATGGAATACCATCGAAACCGTAAAGTTGGGGCATACCGCTGTTCCAACCCCGTAAGTCGCTCACATGCGTTGTCCAAAGTAAGCCGTCTCGTTGTATCGCTTCTTTCCATTTTCCAGGATCTTCATCTAAAGATACAGAAAGAATAGTAAAGTTTTTATTTTTATAGGTATTATTAAGTTTAACCATGTTCGGACTTTCTTGGCGACACGGTCCGCACCAAGAGGCCCAAAAATCGATGAGCACCAAATTTCCGCGAAAGTCAGAAAGCTTGACCGTTTTACCATTTACATCTAATAAGGCAAAATTCGGGGCGACAAGTTCCCCGTTTTCAATCTGGGTAAACTGTTTGTATCCAGTTTCCAGCTGTTGGTATTGCGCTTCTAAAGCTGAGGAAGCCGGGCAAACACCGTAGGATTTTGCAAACGCGTCACTCACCTTTTTAAAACTGCTCAGGTTCGAGGAATCCCACCCATCAAATCCAGTCATAGGGAACAGTTCCATCGATAAAATAATGTTGTAGGGATTAGCGGGGTATTTATCGATCTCTTTTCTAGCGAAACTGACCAAAGGCGCTTTGAACTTTATAATGTTCTTCGCGTATTCTTGTTCGGTTAACTGACCCTGTGTAGCCATGAGTTTCATTTGTTCTGTGCGAAATTCCGCTTGTTTCGCCATGTATTGATTCAATGTTTTTGTCCAGGAAGCACCAGATAGATTCGGTTTCAGCGTAAACTCGTTTAGGGTAGTATTAAGTGTCAATTTATCATTGGGAAGTGGGGTAATGGGTATTGCATTTTCTTTGTTGTCTCCGAGTCGCAGTTGGTAGAATCCCAGACCAGCAATATTTCCATCCAATGCGATCTCCCCCTGGTCATCTACTTTTCCAGAAAACAAAGAGATCATTCCGTCTTCGCTGGGTGCTTCTACAAAAACCATCATTCCTTCAGCACCTTTTATGGTACCGCTTATCCAAAGGTTTATTGGATTTCCTAGGTCATCTGTTGAGTTCTTGCAAGATGCAAGCGTTACAAGCGTCAGCAGAAACAGGATTACTTGATGGATTTTCATGCTTCTAATGCGTTTCGTAATGCTTGATTGGCTGTTTTTGGGTCCACTTTGCCGCCTGAGGCTTTCATGAATTGTCCCATAAAAAACCCGATTAATTGGTTTTCCCCATTTTTATACCGAAGTACCTCTGCAGGATTTGCATCAAGTACGCGTTTGATCGCGGCTTCAACGGCATGGTTGTCCGTGGTTTGAATCAAGTCTTGCTGCTCTGCTATGGATAGGGCCGAGTCGCTTTGGGTTAACATTAAAGGGAATATTTTTTGCGCAGCGGTGGTATTGGATACCTTTCCTTCGTGAATGAGATTAATTAACCCCGCTAAACGAGGTGCATCGATGGGGAAAGACTCTATGTCGATTCCTTGTTCGTTGAGGTATGATTTAACCTCTCCCATAATCCAGTTTGCTGCAGCTTTATAATTGGATGTATGCAAGATAACGTGCTCAAAATATAGCGCGATTGCTTTCGAATCCGTGAGGTTGTAGGCATCATATTCGCTAAGGTTCAACCCCTGTGTATATTTCTCAAAGAGCGCACGGGGAAGAGGTGGCATGCTCGCCTGTACCTTATCAATATCCGCTTGATGAATATGAAGTGGGGGAATATCGGGTTCAGGAAAATATCGATAATCATTCGCAGCTTCCTTGGTTCTAAGAGAAACCGTAATTCCTTTTAACGCATCAAAGGCTCTCGTTTCTTGTGACAGCGTCCCTCCATTTTCTAAGGTTTCGATTTGACGGCTGATTTCAAATTCAATGGCGCGTTGCACATTGCGAATGGAGTTCATGTTTTTCACCTCGACCTTGGTTCCAAACTCCTTAGCATCGTTCAACATCACAGAAATATTGGCATCGCATCGCAGCGATCCCTCCTCCATATTCCCATCACAAATGTCTAAGTACCGAACGAGTTTCCGTACTTCCGTCAGGTAATTATAGGCTTCTTGCGAACTTTCAATGTCTGGTTCTGTAACGATTTCAAGCAATGGGACTCCTGCACGATTTAAATCGACAAGGGTGTCATACACATCGATATCGTGAATGCTTTTTCCAGCATCTTCTTCCATGTGAATACGGGTTAAGCGGACGGATTTCTCAGTACCTTGTTCCGTGCGAATAATGACATGCCCGCCGGTGCAAATAGGCGTTTTGTCTTGAGTGATCTGATATCCCTTGGGTAAATCGGGATAGAAATAGTTCTTTCGGGCAAAAAACTGGTGTTCGCTGATCTTGCATGAACATGCCAAACCGAGGCGAATCGCATATTCGATGGTTTTTTCGTTCATCACGGGTAAGGTTCCGGGATGTCCAAGGGTGATGGGACTCACCAAGGTATTTGGGGCGTCTCCATAGCGATTCGCATCCGAAGAATAGGCTTTCGAAGCGGTGAGCATTTGCGCATGGACTTCTAAGCCAATGACTACCTTGTATCTTTCACGAACCGTTTCGTCGACCATCTTAACTTCGGGCAATTAATTCTTTCATAATTTTTGTCATCTTTGGCTCTTGACGGCTCGCTACTTCCACCACATCTTGGTGGGTTACGTTTTGAATCTTCCCGGGTACTCCAAGATCGGTAATGATGGAAATGGCAAAACAAGGGATTTGCATGTGACGCGCAACAATAACTTCAGGAACGGTAGACATCCCTACGGCATCGGCACCAATGGCACGAACATACCCATATTCGGCAGGTGTTTCAAGGGTTGGTCCCGTGAGGCCCGCGTAGCAACCTAGCGAAACTTTAATGTTGTTTTCTTTGGCTATTTGCAAACCAAGCTCAATCATTGTGGGGTCATACGCAACACTCATGTCTGGGAATCTTGGGCCCAATTCATCGAGGTTTTTACCGATGAGTGGATTGCCTGGGAATAAGTTGATGTGATCATTCATAATCATGATTTCTCCCACTTCAAAGGCTGGATTTACGCCCCCTGAGGCATTACTTACAAATAAGCGTTCTATTCCAAGGAGCTTCATGACACGCACTGGAAAGGTAACTTCTTGTAAACTGTAGCCCTCGTAATAATGAAATCGTCCTTGCATGGCGATAACATGTTTGCCGCCCAATTCACCGAAAATTAATTTTCCAGAATGGCCTTCTACCGTAGAAACTGGGAAATTTGGAATCTCTTCGTAAGGGATCACGTCGATGGCATTAATTTCGTTTACTAATCCGCCTAATCCCGTGCCAAGAATGATCCCAACGGTAGGGGATACTTGGGTTCTGGATTGCAGGTAGGCAACAGTCTCTTTAATTTGTGCTAACATAGGTTCTAATTAAGGTTAAAAATTCAGGTTCATTTTCAATAGACAATTCAATGGGTTGAATGAACCACGGATAGGCGGACAGTTCAGTAAGCAATTCTCTTGAATTAAGGCGCATGAAGTCTTTTTCTGTGGTTATAATGATTGTTTTTGTTGCCTCAAAGGTATCAAATTTCTTATGAATTTTCTTGATTTCTTCCTCTGTAAATTCATGGTGATCTGAAAATTCAATATGACTAACCGTAACGGTTTTTTCGAGGTGATTTTTTAAGGGCAGGGGATTGGCAATACCTGTTACCAAAAGGGCATGAGTTGCTTTCGGAAGTGGGATTCCATTCACGGATTGCAGGGGAGCATAGGCGATTTTGCTAAAAAAAGCGCTAAGACCACGCTGTGCGGCTTTTTCAGTATACCGTTTCTTGGTGTCTGCGCTAATTTCACTTGGACATTTAGTATACAACACAAGGTCTGCACGTTTAGCACCCATCCTAGGTTCTCTTAGGTTTCCTATGGGTAAGATAAAATCATTAAAAAATGGCGCGCTAAAATCACTAACCAAGAGGCTAAACCCAGCACGCACCTTTCGGTGTTGAAAGGCGTCATCTAGCAATAAGATGTGATTTGAATCTCTGTTTAGCTTGCGTATGGCATGCATTCTATTTTCAGAAACGTGGATTTCATCCTGTGGCTTCTTGTGTTTGAAATACATCAAGGGCTCATCTCCAACATCCCTTGCCTGATGTGCAGTGGTAAGGTTAATGTGACCTTTTGTTTTTCTTCCATATCCTCGAGAAAGTACTTGAATCGTATGTGTGGATTGAAATTCCTTCATTAAATATAACGTGAGTGGGCTTTTCCCTGAACCTCCTAAATTTAAATTGCCAATACAGATGGAATTTCCTTCAATCTTATGGCTTGAAAATATTCCTAAATCATAGCATGCATTGCGAATGCGTGTGATTACCCAATAGAGTAGGCCCAAAGGAAAAAGGATC
Source organism: Flavobacteriales bacterium (assembly GCA_947500755.1). GTDB lineage: Bacteria > Bacteroidota > Bacteroidia > Flavobacteriales_D > Crocinitomicaceae > UBA952. The sequence continues at coordinate 3,679 of CANMTO010000044.1, read as the reverse complement.
CATCGCCATGCACTCATGTCCTATCCCGCGCCGTAATTAGAAAAATCTTGGTCGTCTGCGTAATAGTACAGGCGCACTAAGCAGGTGTCGTTCAAGTAATCAATTTTACCAATCTCAAAACGGTTGATTACTAGCCCCGTTTTCAATTCCAGCTCTTTTTTCATTTCTTCGTATTTATCAGGATGCACAAGGTCTACGCGGTCATAATTCACGATTTTCCGGGTTTCATGTTTAACGAGCCAAAGATACTCCATCACATATAACACGATGATTATAGTCAGGTTAATTACTCCTAATTCAAAGAGGTTGATTTGGTAGGTGCTTTTTTCCACTTCAGTGGCCAACATGGCGTTTACTACACTTAATCCAATCACTAGAAATAAGTAGGTCATTTCTTTAATTTCAATGGCATCGGTTCGATAGCGGATAATTCCAAAGATGGCAAATAATCCTAAGCCCATTCCCGTATCTATGTCGAGTTTTTTCAACCCAAAGCACAAGAAAAAAGTAATGATTCCAATGAGGAAATACGTGAATAAATAATCTTTTCGTTTCGCTTTTGGATAGTATAATAATCGAATAATGATATACAGCACGATTAAATTGATGGCTAAGCGTATTCCTAAACCGTCTAAATCTTGGTAATCCCATGAAAAGGTAGGAATGTCTGTTGTGGCTTTCGCTAAACGAGGGGGAATAAAGTTAAGCAGCATGATTATTTATTTTTTCTAAGTATATTAATTTCTTTTTAAAACGGTTGTATTTTAGCTTTTCTTTACCCACCAACGCGACCGCACCAAGGCAGTATTTACTCAAACGATATGGACGTAAGTGCAAGGATTTCATGAGTTGATAAAAGACTGAATTTCTATTGATTTTGGTTTGCTTTAATTCTCCAATGACTAATTCAGACAATTCAACCGATTTTAATTCATTATTGAAAATCAGATTAAAGTCTAGCGTAAGACGTTCGTTCTCTGTTTTGTTTACCAGAGTAATTCGAGTAAATTTATTACTGAGCACAGATGTTAATGCATACGGTTTATGCGTATTTGCCCCAATAAAATCCAATTCAGCTGCATGTAGTTGGTCGTGGAATCCATCCGTAGGAATCCTGAGTTTATCCGTTCTACCTTTTACTTTGTGTTTGATTTCAAAAAAGAAAACCTCGGAGTTGACGTATTTGCGTATCCTAAATTTATAGCGGTTGGTCCGGCCATTGTGATGGTCGTGAAACAAGGTGAAAAATTCATCGTCAAAATACAAACTCTCATAATCTAGCGCTCGCTTCCCTTCGATTTCCAACGTGAAATAATGTGACTTTAGTAAGGGGAGTATCTGAATTAGCGTATTTTTGTCAAAAGCAAATTTGGTGTCAACTCGATTCATGAGCTTTACGCGATCCATTTCCGGCAAGGAAATAGGATCAAAAGCCGCAAGCTGGTCAATGATTGTTCGTTCTGACATAAAAACCAAAGATACGTTAATTTTCGTTTTTTGTTCCAAATCCTTGCTTTTGAGTTAACTCGTTATGTTTGTTACGTTAATTTGGATATCATGCAGAAAAAAATATTACTCCTTGGTTCTGGTGAATTAGGAAAGGAATTTGTAATCGCTTGCCAACGATATGGGCAGTATGTTATTGCAGTGGATAGCTATGCCGGTGCGCCTGCAATGCAAGTGGCACATGAATATGAAGTGATTGACATGCTCGATGGTTCAGCCTTAGATGCCATCGTTGCTAAGCATATGCCTGACATAATCGTTCCGGAAATAGAAGCGATTCGTACGGAGCGCTTCTATGCGTATGAATTACAAGGGATTCAAGTAGTTCCCAGTGCAAGGGCTGCTAATTTCACCATGAATCGAAAAGCCATTCGAGACTTAGCGGCTAACGAGTTGGGGGTGCTTACGGCCAAATACCGGTATGCAACCACCTTAGCTGAATTTAAGGAGGGTGTTTCCTTTTGTGGTCTCCCTTGTGTAGTAAAACCTTTAATGTCGAGTTCGGGTAAAGGCCAATCTGTGGTGAGAACTTCAGATGACGTGGAGCGCGCATGGAATTATGCCCTGGAGGGGTCTCGCGGGGATTTAAAGGAAGTAATTGTGGAGGAATTTATTGCCTTTGATTACGAAATCACGCTGCTTACGGTAACTCAAAAAGAGGGTCCAACCTTGTTTTGTCCGCCCATCGGTCATCGCCAAGAACGCGGAGATTATCAAGAAAGTTGGCAACCGATGCCCATGAATCCTGCCCATTTAGAGGAAGCTAAGCAAATGGCAACACAAGTAACTACTGCCCTAGGAGGCGCTGGTTTATGGGGCGTTGAATTTTTCATTACTCCTTCCGGTGCGTATTTTTCGGAATTATCACCAAGGCCTCACGATACCGGAATGGTAACTTTGGGTAATACGCAGAATTTTTCAGAATTTGAATTGCATGCTCGCGCGGTGCTTGGGTGGCCAATTCCAGATATTGTCTTGCAACGCAATGGCGCTAGTGCCGTGATATTGGCGGAACAATCCATTGAACGCTTGCCAGAATTTAAAGGCGTTGAAGTAGCGGCTTCCATGCCTGGAACTGACCTCCGACTTTTCGGTAAACCAAATGCTCGTCCTTACCGAAGAATGGGCGTCACCCTTTCTTTTGGACCAGAAACTGTTGAATTTCATGTTGAACGCGCCACATTGATGGCCTCAAAAATTGCTGTTGTATGATTCGTTTTTTTCTATTTTCCTTATTGATACTTGCCTTAAACACCGCAGCGTTTGGGGCGAAAATTTCCTATTCGCTTAAAATGCCGCGACCTCAAAACCACTATTTTCAGGTGGAAATGCAAGTGACGCAATTAAAGCAAAAAACGGCTACCGTTAAACTGCCTGTTTGGGCCCCCGGTTCTTATTTGGTGCGAGAGTTTTCCCGGCACCTGAATCAGGTAAAAGCCTATTCTCTGCAAGGGGCGGCATTGCCGGTAATTAAAAAAACCAAAAATGCATGGGAAATAGACTTAAAGGGTCAAACCGCTTTCGTTTTAAAATATGAGGTTTACGCGTTTGAATTGAGCGTTCGAACTTCCTTTCTAGACGAAACGCATGGCTTCGTGAGTGGGCCGAGCATGTTTATGTATCTGGATGGTCACAAGGAAACAGGGGGCGAATTGTTAGTTCAACCACACGCATCTTTCAAGCGAATTTCAACTGGAATGTCTCTGAAATCTGATGTTAAACAAGGGAATAATCAAACCTTTACGTTTGATAATTATGATCAATTAGTGGATTCTCCGATTGAAATTGGAAATCAATATGAATTTGAGTTTGAAGCGGCAGGGGTGAAACATACCGTGGCTATGTATGGTGAAGGGAATTTTGATCCGGAACGCCTAAAGGAGGACATGGCTAAGATTGTTGAAGAAGAGACCAAGGTAGTTGGTGTTAATCCAAACAAGCGCTATGTATTTATTGTGCATAATGTAGTGGGTGGCGATGGGGGCTTGGAACATTGCAACAGCAGTGTGTTAAGTGTTGATCGTTGGACCTACGACGGAAGTAATTACATCAATTTTTTAAACCTGGTGGCTCACGAGTATTTTCATTTGTGGAATGTAAAGCGCATTCGTCCCATCGAACTTGGACCATTTAATTATGATCAGGAAGTATACACCAATTACTTGTGGGTGAT
>CANMTO010000043.1 GCA_947500755.1 Flavobacteriales bacterium | reverse complement strand
GTCGAAATTGAACGTAAAGACATTCCTTACGACTCTAAAGAGCTCTTCAACTTTAAGTTTACTAATGCTACCGGTGAAACAATTACCATTACCAATGTTCAAACAAGTTGCGGATGCACGACCGCGGAGAAGCCTGTAAACCCTATCAAAAAGAAAAAGCCGGGTACGATTAGTGTTTCTTATGACACAAAACGCGTGGGTGAATTTGTTAAAACCATAACCGTTACCTCCGATAAAGCACCCCCCGTTGTGCTTACCATAAAAGGAAACGTCTTGCCACAGAAACAATAGACCTTTCAATGAGCGGAGCTGTTTGAGCTGAAATACGTATCTTCGCGCCAAAGAAACGTCATGGAAATTCCCAAAACATTTGTTCCCGGAGAAGTAGAAAATAAATGGTATTCCTATTGGTTATCTAAAAACTACTTTCATTCCACCCCTGATGAGCGTGAATCCTACACCGTCGTAATTCCCCCGCCAAATGTTACCGGGGTTCTACATATGGGACATATGCTGAATAATACCATTCAAGATGTGTTAGTACGAAGAGCGCGGATGTTGGGAAAAAATGCATGTTGGGTTCCCGGAACAGATCATGCTTCGATCGCTACCGAAGCGAAAGTGGTACAAAAACTGAAGTTAGAAGGAATCAATAAAACCGACCTAACTCGAGAAGAATTCTTGAAACATGCCTTTGAATGGAAGGATAAACATGGGGGTATTATTCTTGAACAGCTGAAGAAATTAGGGGCCTCTTGTGACTGGGAGCGAACGCACTTTACCATGGATCCCGAGTATTCCAAATCGGTAATTGCTGTCTTCATTGACCTGCATAAGAAAGGTAAGATTTATCGCGGGGTGCGCATGGTGAATTGGGATCCTGAAGCGCTTACTGCGGTGTCCGATGAGGAAGTGTTGTACAAAGAGGTGAATTCCAGGTTATATCATATCCGTTATAAAATTGAAGGCACAGAAGACGATTGGTTGACGATTGCAACTACTAGACCTGAAACCATACTTGGAGATACAGCCGTGTGTGTTCATCCGGAAGATTTACGCTATGCGCATACGATTGGAAAAACTGTTATTGTTCCTATTTCCGGTCGAAAAGTCCCGGTGATAGCCGATGAATATGTCGACCCAACCTTTGGTACGGGATGCCTAAAAATCACACCGGCTCATGATATTAACGACTACGAACTTGGTAAGAAATTCAATTTACCTACCATCGACTTGTTTAATGAAAACGGTACATTAAACGCTAATGGCTTACATTACGAAGGGGTGGATCGTTTTGAATGTAGAAAACGGATTTCAAATGAACTTCAAGAAAAAGGATACCTGGTCAAAACGGAAGACTACATCAATAAAGTAGGGTTTTCAGAACGAACCAATGCGGTGATAGAGCCAAAATTATCCATGCAATGGTTTTTGTCTATGAAGGAATTGGCACAACCTGCACTCGATCATGTCATGAATGATGACATTAGATTTTTCCCAGATAAGTTCAAAAATACCTACAGGCATTGGATGGAAAACGTGAAAGATTGGTGTATTTCGAGACAGCTTTGGTGGGGACACCAAATCCCAGCTTGGTACTACGGTGAGGGTGCAAACGACTTTGTAGTGGCAGCTTCTGCAAATGAAGCCATCGACCTACTCAAAGCCATGGGTATTGAAAAAACGGCTTCTGAAATTAAACAAGATGAGGATGTCTTGGATACCTGGTTCTCCAGCTGGTTGTGGCCTATTTCAGTATTCAATGGGATTACGTCGCCAAACAATCCCGAAATATCCTATTATTACCCTACCAATGATTTGGTTACCGCCCCGGAAATCATGTTCTTTTGGGTGGCTCGAATGATTATTGCCGGATATGAATACTTGGGGGATCTTCCGTTCAGAAATGTATACTACACTGGAATAGTTCGAGATAAATTAGGGCGAAAAATGTCGAAATCGTTGGGCAATTCTCCAGACCCAATTGATTTGATTAACCAGTTCGGTGCAGATGGCGTCCGTGTTGGGACGTTAATCTCCTCACCAGCAGGAAATGATTTACCTTTCGATACAGCTCAGTGTGAACAAGGGCGTAATTTTGCCAATAAAATTTGGAATGCCTATCGATTAGTTTCGGGTTGGGAGGTAAGAGAATTTGATCAACCGGTGCATTCAATGCAGGCAATTGTTTGGTTTCAAGAAAGACTCAATGAGAGTTTAATCGCAATCAACGACCATTTTGAAAAGTTTAGAATCTCAGACGCCTTGATGGAAACGTATAAGTTGATTTGGGACGACTTCTGCTCATGGTATTTGGAAATGATTAAGCCGGGATACGAGCAACCCATTGATTTAAAAACCGTGACGCAAACTAAGGTTTTCTTTGAAAAATTGATGCAAATGCTGCACCCATTCATGCCCTTTATCACGGAGGAACTCTGGCATACCCTAAAAGAACGCACCGAGGGGGATGACATCATCATTTCTAGTTGGCCTGTTGTTTCTCCTGTGAATGAGAATATTCTTACTTCGATGAATGAAGTGTTCGAAATTATTTCTGGCATTCGCAATTTCCGAAAATCACAGAACATTGCTCAAAAGGTAAAACTGACATGCGTTGTAGCTTCCACATCCTCTAATCCGTTGGATGCGGTACTTCTTAAGATGGGAAATTTATTGGAGCTGAAACGCCAAGCGGATGAAATTGCTGGCGCGCATTGTTTTATGGTTAAAGGAGTAGCTTATTACATTCCATTCGGAGAGTTAATCGATGTAGAAGGCGAACGCGCTAAAATCCTTGAAGAAATTAAATATACCAAAGGTTTTCTTGCCGCTGTTCAAGGGAAATTGTCAAACGAACGATTCGTAGCAGGGGCTCCTGAACAAGTGGTTGTGGTAGAGCGCCAAAAAGAGGCAGATGCCTTGCAGAAACTTACGCTTTTGGAGTCTAGGCTTATCGCGCTTAAATAAATTTAAAGTCTACCCGTCGGTTCTTTTTCTTGCCTGCCTCGGTTTCATTAGAATCAATGGGGTTTAATTCACCGTTGTAGGTTTCGATCATTCGATCGCTCAGTATCCCATGCGAGATTAAAAATAGTTTGATTTCATTGGCACGCTGCTTTGATAATTGCAGGTTAAATGCTTCGGTACCATCTCCATCTGTGTTTCCAATGATTTTTATCCGAAGGTCGCTATGGCTCTTTAGAATTCGGCAAATTCGGAGTAAATAAGGGGTGTATACGCTGTCGAGCTCATAACGATTGTATTCAAAGAATACAGGATTAAATTCAAATTGTTGCAGCTCCTTAAATCGCTGTTCCTTTGCAGGAATTCCTTGCTTAATGTTGGAAAGCATTGCCTTTGAAATACCCGTCGACAGGATTGGGGTAGCAACAAGCTCGTAGGATTTTATGTCGCGCTCAAGATATAGGTGATATCCATGGTAGGGGCTTCCTGGCGCATTAAAAATTGATTCAACATAACCGCTCGAATCATTCAGGGAAAATTTAAAACTAAAGGGAACCGAGATTCCTCCTTTGGGTTTAAGCATAGGGGATTTACTAGCATTAAGAGTAAAGTTCTTTTTGTTTGTAATTGCACCCGATACTTCATATTGAAGTACTGTCCCATCATCCTCAATCCGCAGGGTTCCATTAGAAAAATTTAAAATTACCTGATGACTTAAGAGCACTGGAATAGCTTCAGAAGAATCTTGATTGAAATTGGTTAAAATACCAATCCAATTGCCGCTTATCTTCTGCGCATGAAATACGGATAGGAATGAAAAGAAAATAAGTGTATAAATAATACTAAATCTCATGGAATGTTAAACGCAATTAAACTAATTTGGTTATTGTTTGTTTTCAATATATGAAATTATTTGGTTTACTCTTTCTGGCCCTTGGATGCTCTTTTTGCAGCACGGGTCAACGCAATGTTAGCAATTCTACTAAAAACTCTTCAGAAATGAACAAGCAATCCATACATGAATTCACCGTGCAAACCATCGACGGCGATAGCTTAAACTTGTCAGCTTTTAAAGGGAAGAAGATGATGGTTGTGAATACCGCATCCAAATGTGGCCTAACTCCTCAATATAAAGAACTAGAGGCGCTTTACCGAGCGTTTAAAGATTCGAATTTTATTATTGTAGGATTCCCTGCGAATAATTTTATGGCGCAAGAGCCGGGGTCGGATGGCGAAATCGCTGCATTTTGCTCGAAAAATTATGGGGTGTCCTTCCCAATGATGTCTAAAATTTCAGTAAAAGGGAGAGACATGCATCCCGTATATGAGTTTCTAACGAACCTCTCCAAAAACGGACTTGAAGACAATGAGGTTAAATGGAATTTTCAGAAATATTTAATCGATGAAAATGGCTTTTTAGTTCGTGTGATTTCACCAACTACCCCTCCGAATGACCCCGAAATCATTACTTGGATAAAATCCAAGTAAATCGTTGAAATTTTGTTGAAAAGTTAAGGGGTTTTACGCAGGTTGGACTCCTTTTTCCCCCTCGGTTTTACGTATTTTTGTATGGTATTTTTAAATCCTAAAAAATAGTAAAAAAGAAGGTATGAGTGAAGCGGAAAGCAGAGATAATTACTCAGCAGATAATATTCAGGTCTTAGAGGGCCTAGAGGCGGTAAGAAAGAGGCCAGCAATGTACATTGGGGATGTTGGGCTTAAGGGGTTACATCACTTAGTATATGAAGTGGTAGATAATTCCATCGATGAGGCGCTTGCAGGATATTGCAACAAAATTGATGTATATATCAACGAAAACAATTCAGTAACAGTAATCGATAATGGACGTGGTATTCCCACGGCGATGCACACCAAAGAAAAAAAGTCTGCACTTGAAGTGGTTATGACAGTATTGCATGCCGGTGGAAAGTTCGATAAAGACACGTACAAGGTTTCTGGTGGACTTCACGGGGTTGGTGTTTCATGCGTAAATGCCCTGTCAACACACCTCACGGCTACCGTTCGAAGAGATGGAAAAGTATTCCAACAAGAATACAACATCGGTAAACCCTTGTATCCGGTAAAAGAAGTAGGTGAATCCACAGAAACAGGTACAGAGGTAACGTTTCTGCCTGATGCATCCATTTTTGATTACACAGAATTCAATTACGACACGCTTGCAGCGCGGATGCGTGAATTAGCATTCCTTAATAAAGGCATTACCATCAATTTGACAGATAGGCGTAATGTGGACGAAAACGGTAAAATGCATTTAGTGAGTTTTCATTCCGATGGAGGGCTGCGTGAATTCGCGTCGTATTTAGACAGAAATCGGGAAGCACTTATAGCCGATGTAATTTATTTTGAAGGCGAACGTGAGGGTATTCCTGTGGAAGTGGCACTCACTTACAATACCTCTTACACCGAGAATATTCAAGCATATGTCAACAATATTAACACTCACGAAGGAGGAACACACCTTTCTGGATTTCGTCGCGGATTAACCAATACCTTGAAAAAATATGCGACCGACAGTGGCATGTTGGCAAAAGAAAAGATTGAAATTGATGGGGATGATTTCCGTGAAGGATTAACGGCTGTACTTTCTGTAAAAGTAGCAGAACCACAATTCGAAGGGCAAACCAAAACAAAACTCGGAAACCGTGAAGTTACTGCGCCAGTTTCTCAGGCCGTTTCAGAAATGTTAAGCGCCTACTTAGAAGAACACCCAGTCGAAGCACGGTTGATCGTTGAAAAAGTCATTCTTGCAGCACGAGCTCGCCATGCAGCGCGCAAAGCCAGAGAGATGGTTCAGCGTAAAAATATATTATCGGGTAGTGGGCTTCCAGGTAAATTGGCAGATTGCTCGGAAAAAGACCCTGCCGCCTGTGAAATTTATTTCGTTGAGGGAGATTCTGCAGGTGGAACAGCAAAACAAGGCCGTGACCGCCATTTTCAGGCGATTTTACCGCTTCGAGGAAAAATATTGAACGTTGAGAAGGCGATGCAGTACAAAATCTTTGAAAACGAAGAAATTAAAAATATCTACACCGCACTTGGAGTTCGAATAGGGACCGAAGAGGATTCTAAGGCCCTAAATCTTGAAAAACTCCGCTACCATAAAATCATCATCATGTGTGATGCCGATGTCGATGGATCTCACATTGAAACCCTGATCTTGACCTTCTTATTTAGATATATGAAAGAGTTGATTGAGCATGGGTACATTTACATTGCTACACCACCATTGTATCAAGTGAAAAAAGGAACAAAATCCGATTACGCGTGGAATGAAGACATGCGGGATCGATTGATTCAAGAATTTAAAGGAGGAGGAAGTGAATCCTCGGTGAATGTGCAACGATATAAAGGTCTTGGGGAAATGAACGCAGAGCAATTGTGGGAAACTACCATGAATCCAGAATCTCGTACGCTAAGACAAGTTACTATTGAAAATGCGGCAGAGTGTGATCAAATATTCTCTATGCTAATGGGAGATGATGTTCCTCCTCGCCGAGAGTTCATTGAGCGCAATGCGAAATACGCAAAAATAGATGCTTAAAAAAAAGCCCTGACGAAATAGTCAGGGCTTTTTTTATGTGTAAATGAATGGTGTTATCCAACTAAATCTTGGTAAGCAGTAGCATCCATAAGTTCTTCTATTTCACTCATATCAGAAATTTGTACTTTAATCATCCATCCCGAACCGTATGGGTCGTTATTCACCGCTTCAGGATTAGATTCTAATTCACCGTTGAATTCAAGAATTTCACCGCTTACAGGCATATATAAATCGGAAACGGTTTTTACAGCCTCCACAGATCCAAAAACCTCGTCCTTGGATAACGTTTCGCCAATCGTTTCGATTTCAACATAAACGATATCTCCTAGTTCGCTCTGTGCAAAATCGGTAATCCCAATGGTTGCTATATCTCCTTCAATGGCAATCCATTCGTGCTCTTTGGTGTATTTTAAATTCGCAGGTATATTCATGGCTTTTGTTTTTTTACAAAAATAATATAATCAAGCGATTCAAACAGGGTAGGACTTAACTTTTGTACTTTTGCAACATGACCAATGAACAAAATAAAGAATTAGAGCAGCGGATTCAGACGATTTATAATTACTTAAAAATTGCAGAAAAATCAGAGCAATTAAGTGAAGAGGAGTTGCGTACTCAAGATCCAAGTTTTTGGGATGATCCAAAAAAGGCGGAAGCCCACATGAAAATAATTCGAGGCTTAAAATATTGGGTAGAAGGATTTAAACGAATTCAATCAGGATATGAAGATCTTCAGGTCTTGATCGAATTTGAGAAAGAGGGTGGGGCTTCTGCTGCTGAAGTACAAGAGCAGTATCATCAACTTGGTGGATTCGTGGAAGCGTTGGAGCTTAAAAATATGTTATCCAATGAAGAAGACTCTTTGAGTGCCGTAATACAAATTACTGCAGGTGCAGGAGGTACAGAAAGTTGTGATTGGGCTTCCATGCTCATGCGGATGTATGTGATGTGGGCTCAAAAGCAAGGCTTTAAAATAACTGAACTGAATCTTCAAGACGGGGATGTAGCAGGCATTAAAACGGTCTCTTTGGAGTTTGATGGTGAATTTGCCTTCGGTTATTTGAAAGGGGAGAATGGGGTGCATCGATTGGTGCGCATTTCACCCTTCGATTCCAATGCTAAACGCCATACGTCCTTCGTTTCTGTGTATGTCTATCCCTTGGTTGATGATCAAATTGAAATTCATGTCAACCCGGCGGATATTTCATGGGAAACATTCCGTTCCGGAGGCGCAGGAGGCCAAAACGTAAATAAGGTAGAAACAGCGGTTCGTTTACGACATGCCCCATCCGGAATAATTATTGAAAATTCAGAATCTCGTTCCCAATTAGCGAATAAAGAAAAAGCGATGCAATTGCTGCGCTCCCAATTGTATGAATTGGTCTTGCGCGAGCGTATGGAGAAACGCAGCGAAATCGAAGCAGGTAAGAAGAAAATTGAATGGGGTTCACAAATTCGAAATTATGTGATGCACCCCTATAAATTGATAAAGGATGTTCGAACGGGTATAGAAACCTCCGATGTAGATGCGGTTATGAATGGCGAATTAGACGAGTTCTTAAAAGCCTTTTTAATGCAATACGGAGGTTAAAGCAAGGAAATAAGATCTTCTAGCCCGATACCTCTAGATCCTTTGATTAAAATTAGTGCTTCCGTATACCGAGCGAGAAGTCCCGATGAAATTAAGCGTTCAGTATCCTGAAAGTGATCGCGTTCCGTGGTGATTCGTTCAAATTCTTTTCCAACGGTAATTACCGGAATTCTCAATGTGAACGCCTGATCTAAAAGCGTTGAGTGCGCTTCTTCGGAAAACCCACCTAATTCCAACATGTCTCCCAAGATCGCAAGTTTTTGTTGGTGAGGTATTTGAGCAAAGGAATCTAACGCGGCCTGCATGCTTGAGGGATTCGCATTGTAACAATCAAGAATTAAGGTATTTCGTGCGGTTTTATGAACTTGCGATCGATTGTTCGACGGAATATAGTTCTCAAGTCCCTGTTGTATCGACGCTGGTGTTATCTGGAAAAAATGTCCTATGCAAACTGCAGCAAGAAAATTAGAAAGGTTATACGCACCAATTAAATGGCTTTTTATAAGTGGTGAAACTACGTGATCAATAGTATATTGAAAGTTGACGTATGGAGTTAATTCGATTATTGTTCCTTGACAATTCGTTGCGTTGTTCATGCCGTAATTGATCGAACGGACTTGAGGGAGATGTTGGGTTAATACGGGATCATCCGCGTTAAAGAAAAGGGTTCCGCCTTGCTTTTCAATAGCACGATACAAGGCCAGTTTGGTATTAAGTACTCCTTCAAAGGTTCCAAAACCTTCTAAATGAGCGCTGCCAATATTCGTAATGATGCCATGTGTGGGTTCTGCGATGGTGCAAAGTTCTTCAATGTCCCCGGGTTTATTGGCACCCATTTCAATAATCGCTATTTCATGGGTAGCATTTAAGCGAAGTAGGGTTAGGGGCACACCAATGTGATTGTTTAAGTTACCCTTGGTACAAAGAACCTGACGTTCTGTCTCCAGTACTGCATTAATCAGTTCCTTGGTGGTGGTTTTACCGTTACTCCCAGTAATGCCAAGGATAGGAATATTAAACTGCTTTCTGTGGTGCTTTGCTAGCGCTTGTAAGAAGTGTAGGGTATCATCAACAAATAGGATGTTCAACGCATTGCATCGAGCCTCATCAGAACTAATCACGTATTTCGCGCCTTGTGATAGTGCTTTTTCAGTAAATTCATTCGCATCATAACGCTCGCCTTTCAAACAAATGAAAAGATCACCGGGTGAAATGGTCCGCGTATCCGTTGAAATACCCGAACATTCATAAAATAAATGAAAATGTTGTTCCATAAAAAAGTCCCGCTTGTGCGGGACTCAAAGTTAATTAAAGTTCGGAATTTTCTAGCGTTTCCTTTTCTTGTAATTTAAATTAGGTTGACCACCTAGGCGATCCATGGCACATCGGAAACCGATTGTTGCACTCGTTTTGTCTTCATCTAGGAATCGTCGGTTTCCTGCAGATAACCAATACGCCCTATCAGCCCAAGAACCTCCTTTGTATACCTTAGAACGGTCTGAAATTAGTGTGGTTGGCCATCCAGATGAATTCGAAGTAATGAGGTCGTTGTTCAAGTCTATATTCTCATGTTGAGATTGATAAACAGTGTTTTTTGCACTTAATCGCCCAGAATTAATATCATCTTTACGTTTTGTATTGTTAAAGAAGATAGAAGATTCCAAGTCTCCGTCTAAATAATCGATGTAGTCATCTTTTCGATAGTTCAAACGGCCGATGTTTTCCTCTTCCGTAACGTTTCTCCAGCGTTGCTTTCCACGGCTTTCAATGGTATATTCAGATAATCCATTGCGAAGGTTTAACAACCATGTGGTGATGGTTGGGTCTTGATCATAATTATTAAATTTCAGCTGTAAGTAAGTAGAATCTTTCCCATTACCAGCTCCAAAAACGGATCTCCAACCATATTCTTGGAAATTTGCATAGACACCCATCAATAAAGTTTTATCATCATTAAGTTTTTCTGACGGATCCGCACCCTGAAAATTAGTTGAAATTATTTGAGGTGATCTTATGTCTGAATGAACAATTTTAGTTGAAGTTTTACTTCCAAATAATACCGATTCAATGTAAGCAGAAGATTTGATGGTATTACCCTTGTTATATAGGTAAATCGCTGTATCTAGAAGTGAATTAATGTCATCTAAAACTTCCATTTGAGCTTTATCTTGCGAGGTCAGCTGTTTTCCATTGGTTGTATAGTATTTGCTTGGACTATTGAATTGATATTTTCTCATGTCCTGACGAGAATTTATACCGGCTTTCTGTTCTTGACTATTAACATATGGCTTTTCGGTTTTATCTTTTACAATTATATAATCGGTAAGAGATTCACTAACAGTTTGATTTAAACTGTTAGTTACGGATAATGAAAGTGTGTATTTACCAGGAGTACGGAATTTTACCCAGGCGGTATCTGAAAATTCAGATGATTTACCTGTAAGGGTATCTTTTACAAATTCTCCACCGGTAATTTTCCATAGCCATTTTGTAGGTTTACCCGCACCGTTATATTTACTTACAATTTTAATTGAATCCTTCGTGTCGTTGTATGTAATAACGCTATTATCAGCAGAAATAAATAAAGGAGCTGAATTCATATCTTTTGTTCTTCTATCCAGTTCTTTCTGCCCATTGTAATTGTCTGAATATTTATTATCCAAATTCAGCTCAATATTTCCATGACGTGCATACAAAACGCGAGCATACTCATTCACAAATTCCTTCATGCCATGAACGTCATAAATGTTGTCCTTTGTTTTAACGTATTTGTCGTGAAGCCCATCAGGAACCATTAACGGTGTTTGGTATACGTTGCCTCGGAACGGCATAAATCCTTCTGCCATATCGCTTGTAGTTGGACGATAGGTATCCATCACCCATTCAGATACATTCCCTGCCATGTTGTATAAACCGAAATCATTTGGCCAATACGCGTCTACATAGGTAGTTGCATCTGCACCGTCATTCAACGCTCCTGCAACCCCCATGTGATCACCCGTACCGCGAACAAAGTTTGCCTGGATCGTTCCTTGAAACTGCTCTTCATCATACCGAACATAATGCCCATCCCATGGGTAAATTCTGCGTTCGTCAATGTTTTCAGAGTTCGGATCTAAGTTACCAAGTAAGCCAAGCGCAGCATATTCCCATTCAGCTTCTGTGGGTAGACGATATTTGGGAAGAAGAATTCCATCTTCCAATCGAACCAAACGTTTCCCTTGGTAATAGCTTTCTTTATCAGACGTTACAGCATACACGGGGTCATAATTGTTCAGCATGTAAGGGTCACGGGGATAAGAATCCCCTTTCGTAGAAGTTGGAGTTCCGTCGGTTAGTGTGTAACCTTTTCCGCTATACTTATAGTTCAACTTATCTTCAGGAGTAGGTGATGGATTTAATTTACCAGATTCGATATTATATTGACCCGCTAAATAACTTTCTGTGTTAAACATGTTTTCCGGCGCATTTTGAGCTTTATCTGCATTCGCTTTGCTCGTTTGTGGGCCCAAAGCACCCAAATCACCTCCGTTATCAGCAAAATGCCATTTAATTATTCCTTGTTCAACTAGAATGTACTCGTTCACACGGTCAGTTCTCCATTTACAAAAATCATTGGCTTGAATCCAAGAAACACCAACCACCGGATAATCGCGGTAAGCAGGGTAACGGAAATAGTACTCCACAAATTTTTCTCGGTAGGAAAGAGGATCTCTCCAACATAAGGTATCAGGAAGCGCTTTCTTGTAAATATGAGGATAGGTTTTGTAGTATACGCGCTTCATCCAATATACATATTCTAACCAATGAAAATTAGTTACTTCCGTACGGTCCATATAAAAGGAAGATACCGTAAAGCGGTTTGGACGGTTGTTGTTATCGTCGAAAACGTCTTCTTCCGTTCTACCCATCGTAAAGGTTCCTCCTTCGATCATTACTAGACCAGGACCAGTACGTTGTTCTTCGAAGTCCGCTTTCTCAAATCCGCCGTTGTTGATGTTGGTATATTCCCAACCCGTAGACGAGGAAGTTTCTTTCTGACAACTAGCCATTAATCCGACAGCGATAAACGCATACGAGATTTTTGTAATTATTGAACGTTTCATATGTGTGCTAATTTGGCTCAATTTAAATTCAATTTTATTTAATGGTTACACTTAAAATGAAGGGCAACTTATTTTTCTAAAGTTTTTTGGTTTTTTTCTACACTTAAGGTCCATTTGTAATGAAACCTCATGGGATCCTCCAGTAAGGCCATTGCCAAGTTTTGAAACTGTTAAATCGTAGCTGTATCCTAAGCGAAACTTGTCAGCTTTAACGCCAACAATGAACACCATGGCATCCCTGTTACGGTACCATACGCCGATATTCAGACGCTCGTAGTTTAGGTAACCACCGATGTTCAACTCTTGAAATCCGTTTTGATACTGATAAATCACCGCCGGCTTAATCGTAGTACCATCGGAGTAGCGTCCTCTTCTTCCGATTGGAATTGTTCCGCCCATGTGAACAGTTAGGCGCATGGGCAACTTACTGGTTCCAAGAATCATGGATTCATCCGGTTGATTTATATGGTGTGCTGCAAAACCGCCGTAAAAATACTTGGTGAAGATAATAGCACCTGCACTTGCATCAAATAGCCCTCTTTTTCCTCCTCTTGGAACATCACCAGTTTGATAAATAAACCCGCGACGCGGATCAATCATGTCTCCAAAGGTCAATTTACTCCAATCTAAATACTTTTGAATGTAGGCAGCTCTAACTCCGAAATTAAAAGAAACCTTGCGATTAATTTTTAAATTGTACGAGTAAATCCCCCCTAACATGGTTGTGGAAATGGTCCCTTCTGCCTGTTGGTCATACATCGCGATTATTCCCACGCCGCCTTTAATATCCTTAACATAAGAGTCAAATGCTGCGGAGTACGTGGTATAGTTACCAGTAAGCTGAGGCCATTCATTCCGGTAATTAATGGATACCCTTGGGCATCCGGTGGTACCAGCTAAGGCAGGGTTTAGATAAATGGGGTTTGAATAAAACTGAGTAAAGGTGGGGTCTTGCGCCATGAGCGTGGACACGGAGGAGGTGAATAGAAAAACCATTAACGGCTTACTCACCATGCGAAATAAGAACAGACTTTTACGTTTTATCACGAGCGCTTCTACGGATTTAAGTTAACTTGGTTACAAATATCGTAAATATTTTCAAATAAATAAAACACCTTTCCGTTTTTGATCTTTCCCCGTATTTTTGCATTATGAAGTACCTCCACACACTAGGTTTATTTATTGGTTTCTCTGGGTTTTCCATTTGGACTCAAGCGGTTGAGATTATTATCCCATGGACAGCGCCTATTTCAATCAGTTTGGGGGAGTCAACGTACTTGGTGCCCTCGCTTGCCGGCGAAGCCTCCACGGATGGTATCCCAAAGTTCATGTATCGCAAGGAGTTAAAATCAGTTGATTTTTCATGTGAATTAATATCCTACGATGCAATCAATGCTACCTCCGCGGAAATCAATTATTTGGCTGCTATCGGTTTTGAGCTGCCAACTTCCTTAAGTTATTCGTTAAAAGTAGTTCGAGCGGCTAACCTACCGATGTTGAGTTTTTCGTGTTATCCGTTTTATCTGGAGCAGGGGACCGTTAAAAAGTTAACTGCGGTGTCGGTCAATTTAACAAAGGAAACACCAAGTGCCGTTTCCAAAGATTTTGTGGCTAATTCAGTACTGGCACAGGGTGAATGGTACAAAATATCTATTAGTTCTGATGGTATTCATAAAATTGATCAATCCTTATTAAGTTCCCTTGGGGTGAATGTAAATGGCTTGAATCCAAATCACATACATGTTTTTGGGAATGGTGAAGGAAGTTTACCTGAACTAAATGCCACCCCTTACACCGATGATCTTGCTCAAAATGCCATCCGTATCATTGGAGGGCAAGACGGTTCATTCGATGAAGGAGATTATATCCTTTTTTACGGTCAAGGCCCGCATCAATGGTACCCCAATGGTACGGTAGAATTCGAACAGCGAAGAAATCCCTATTCCGATAAATCGTTTTATTTTATTCATGTCAGTGCTTCGCTACCCGCCAAAATCATCAACGAGGTGGATTATTCTTCGGGAGTTGAAAGTATAACTTACACGAGCTACGATTTTCGAGATGTGTATGAAAATGACCTAGTTTCACTCGTTGGGGGAGGTAAACGATGGTATGGAGAGTTATTTGATGTTGAATTGTCTAGGAACTTTACCTTTTCTGTACCTGCCATCGAATCCACCACGCCTGCTCGGTTTCGAGTTAGTTTGGCAGCGAACGCGCAGTCTTCGGCAGGTACCGCACAAAAATACACACTGAATGGCACCCAGGTTTTTCAATCCACCCTTCCGGTTGCCCCTTACGATTTTAACCGTTCGGTGGTTAATTTTACAGCGGTGAATCCAAGTTCAACCTTGACCCTCAATCTTTCAGTAACACGAAACAACGCAACCACACTCGCATATTTGGATCGGATTTTAATCAATGCACGTCGGAATTTAATCTTCAGTGGTGCGCAATTCGGTTTCCGTAACTTAACCCTTCCCGATTCTACGGTTATAGTAAAGTATCAGTTGAGTAATGTGAATTCCACGGGGTTTGTTTGGGACCTTTCTGTTCCTCATACACCGCGCAAGGTAAATGGGATTTTAAATGGGAATGTATTTAATTTTTGGTGTGAAAAATATTACCGCGAATTCGTTGCCTCCAATGGAACAAGTTTTTTAACCCCCTCAGCCATTGGCCGAATTGAAAATCAAAATTTACATGGCTTATCTCAAGTTGATTATTTAATTGTTACCCCTTCCGAGTTTTTCAGTCAAGCAGAACGCTTAGCCAATTTGCACAGGTCAGAAGGCTTAGCAGTTCATACCGTGCTTCTTGATCAGGTATACAATGAATTTAGTTCGGGTGCGCAAGACCCTACAGCAATCCGGAAAATGGCAAAAATGTTCTATGATCGATCGCTGCAAAGTGGGTCGAAAATATTGAAGTATTTGTGCTTATTTGGTGATGGAACCTATGATCCGAAAGACCGAATTGCCAATAACAATAATTTCATTGTGACTTATCAAGTAGACAACAGTGAAAATCATATATCAGCCCTCGTAACCGATGATTATTTCGGAATGCTCGATGACAATGAAGCCATTTTCGATTCCGATATGATCGATATCGGAGTCGGCCGCTTGTTAATTAGTGATGTAACTCAAGCGAAACAACACGTGGATAAAATTGAACATTACATGAAAAATGGTTCTCAGATCTTTCAATCTGCCAATGCTAATTGCTGTTTAGATGATAATTCAGCGCTCACCTTTGGCGATTGGCGAACAAAGGTGGTTCAAATAGCAGACGATGAGGAAAACGGTTATTTTATTAAAAACGATACGGAACCACAATATGAAATACTTAAAGCCAATCACCGTGAGTTAAATATAGATAAGCTTTACATGGATGCCTATCCACAGCAAACTTCAGCGGGTGGTCAACGATATCCAGATGTTTTTGATGCGATTACAGATCGAATAAATCGTGGAACCCTAGTCATGAATTATGTGGGTCACGGAGGAGAGGTCGGGTTGGCAGAAGAACGAGTGGTTACCATACCCCAAATACAGTCTTGGCAAAACATCAATACGCTGACCTTGTTTGTATCAGCCACCTGTGAATTCACCAAGTACGATGATCCTTCGAGAGTATCTGCAGGGGAGTGGATGTCTCTAAATCCAAGGGGTGGAGCGATTGCCTTAATGACAACAACACGATCGGTGTTTTTTGGCGTGAATTCAAGTGTTGGAAATGCCTTCACGAACAATGCTTTTGTGCGCGACGCTTCAGGTAATCCAAGAACTTTTGGTGAAATTGTAGAAAAAACCAAAAATGTGGCGCTCTCCTCCGATAACAAACGGAGTTTTACCCTGATCGGAGATCCTGCGTTGAGAATAGCGCTACCGCGATTAGGTGTAGTAACCGATAGCATTAACGGAGCCGCATACGCATCCCTTGATACGCTAAAAGCCCTAAGCAAGGTAACGGTTAAAGGGCATATCGTTGATGCAAATCAAGCCCTGGTATCCACATTTAATGGAACCCTGGCCCCTTCTATTTTTGATAAAATAAAAAATAATCAAACCTTAGGTCAAGACCAAGGTTCTCCGGTGCTAGATTTCGAATTGCAAAGGAATATTTTGTACAAGGGAAAAGCGAGTGTGAATAATGGATATTTTGAGTTTAGTTTTATTGTTCCTAAGGATATTGCGTTGAATTATGGTCGTGGTAAGTTGAGTTATTATGCATTCTCGAATCAAATTGATGCCATCGGTTTAGATACCACCTTCATTATAGG
>CANMTO010000042.1 GCA_947500755.1 Flavobacteriales bacterium | reverse complement strand
TTCTCGTCAGCATTCAATGGGGTATTATTGGTTTATTGGCTCCGTAGCCATGACGAGGCGATGCCTGTCATGGTGCTGACATTTCTCGTCAGCATTCAATGGGGTATTATTGGTTTATTGGCTCCGTAGTTCAATGGATAGAATAGAAGTTTCCTAAACTTTAGATATGGGTTCGATTCCCGTCGGAGCTGCAATAAAAACTTGTCAGCAACAGATTATTCTTTGATGAGCAATTGGAAAATTTTTGATTGTTGATGTTCAACAACTAAGATATAACTTCCTTTCGCTAAGCGATTGCCGTCAATCTTAGTTTGTACACTTGGAGCAATCACTACGTTACCATTTAAATCAAAAAGCGTAACTACATCCCCTTGTACTAACCCGACTAGAGAGAAAGATTCACCAAAAGGATTTGGTACAACCGTGAAGAAATTCTTTTCTGAGTTTTCAAGTCCTGCACATGTTTGTACATTGATTGACAAGGTGTCCGTACCTGTGCAACCATTAGGATCAACCATGGTCGCCGTGATTAAAAAGGCACCTACACCTGCTTGTGAAGGATCAAATACCCCATTACTCACACCAGTTCCTGTAAGTTGAGCATTCATCGGATTTACAAGCAACGACAGCACGCCATCCGTTAAACAAAGTTCGGTGTCCGAGGCACTTAGCGATACTTGTGGAGTGGTCAAAACCACGATTGTATCGGTAAATGAAGCGGATCCTGCCGCATTCGATGCGGTAAGAGAAATTATGTACGTCCCTGCATTCGCAAATGCATGCGTTGGATTTTCTACCAATGCGCTTGACCCATCCCCAAAATCCCAAGCCCAAGCTGAAGGGTTATTGGATGATGCATCTGAAAATACTACTGTTGCGCCCGTACAGGTAGAATTTGCAGAAGTGTTGAACGAAGCAACTGGTGCAACGGGTGGTCCATTTAAATTATAGAGGATTTCAAAATCGTCGAAATAGTACCCATCCGCTACGGTTCCGCCGTCAGAACCCAGTTTAAATCTGAATTTAATAACTTGACCTAAATAATCACTCAGGTTAATTTCTTCCAAAATCCACGCACTTTGCACCCCTTCATATACGGGTTGATTATTGGGCTGAACACTACCGTTGGCATTGGTCCCTGTTACGGTATAATTGCCGCATTGTGGAATCCATGTGGTCCCGTTATCTGTGGAAACCAAAAATTGAACATAATCATAATCCGCTTCAAGATTCCATTTTGCATAAAACCGCACGATTGCACTGGAAGCATTGGTTAAATCTGCGGCTGGCACATAGGTATACGTTTTACTGGTATTGTTCCCATAATTACCTGTGGGCGAATCGGTAAACGAGCGCGTTGGTGAAACAAAAGTAGCGGTTGTGGTGCTCCAATTTCCTGTCCAATTGGCTGTGGAAGTAGCGTTTTCAACCACTTGAGACGTCAAAGCCCCAAACGTTTTATAGATGGTATCTCTTTTGATCCAGAGGCCGTTATTGGTTTCTAGCACATAGATTATTTGATCTCCAAATTGAATGCTTGGGTTTAATGAATAACTGATGGATCCCGTCGAAGTTTGTTGCTGCGCCAAGGTGTAAGACACTGAATTCCCAACACTCACGATGTTCTGAATTGGTGTAATCGATACCGTAACGGGTCCGGATTCTCTCCCTAAGCGTTTAATGCTGTGATTAAAATTCCCATTAATATTCGCAATCATGTTTGGATCCGTATCCGCTGTGATGGCATAAACTCGAGCCAAATGCGCTAACACCAGGTTTGGAAAGAGCATTTCAGCACTGGTAGGAATGATTTGATTTGATGGCTGCCAAAATGCGGTACCTACCTCTGGAGTATGCACAAACATGGTGTCTTTTTGTCCAACACCAATATCCACTTTGTACATGTAATCATCTGAATCTCCCGATGCAGGATACAAGGCACTACTTTTCATTGCGGTATACCCGTTATATTGAACCTGATGGTTTGATTCATCTTGAAACCAGTTGTGGTGCGGAGCAAACTCTGCTGTGGTAGTTCCAATCGGAAAGAGAATGTCTTCGGCATAGGTATGCGCATTGAATGCGGTTATAAAATGATTGTTTTGAACCAACCAACGCATGGCTTGAGTTTCTGGTTCAGAAAAGGCTGAGGGGCCACAGTAGGTGTCATTGTTGGTATTGTTGCTCGTACCTGTAGTTCCCCATCCATAGGAATAATTACGATTGAGGTCTACGCCATATACCCCACCGCCATTGTTTCGACGATTTTTCCGCCACATGCCACCACCGTTTGGATTGGTGGTTTCATTGTACACGTACCCATCGGGATTAATGCAAGGGACAAAATATAGCTGTAAGTGATCTACCAGGTAAGTAACCTCATCATTTGTTCCGTAATTCTCTAATAAATACCACATGTAAAAAATAGTTTCCATTAAGGCCATCGGTTCACGGGCATGGTGAATTGCCGTATATAGTACTTTAGGTTCACCCTCATCCACCGTTGGATTATCCGAAATTCTCACGTAGTACAACGGTCTGTTTTGGTGCGTTAAAAAATTGGAAATAGGGGCTTTAACCGTAATTAAGGATGGATAGGTAGCGGCCATTTCATCTAATTCAGCCAGCATTTCATTGTATTTTAAATACCCGCCCATGGTACCAAGGTTGAAATGAGTCGGTGTTGTTGGATTAATGTAGGGATTCGTTCCCGTTGCACCCGCACCCGCACAGCTTGCATTGTGATTGCTTGTGCTTGTAGCAGGTTCAGCTAATATCTGCTCATAATAAGAAACAACATCCGGAATTAAAATTTCAATATTGAAATTATTGGCTTGCATGATGGCTATTTCAGCACTCGAAAAATCCGAAATAAAGTGCTGCCCTTCTTTATGAATCCCATGATCGATGGTGACCCCCTGACTCGAAAGAAATTGTAATCCTTGTTCGTCTGAATTGATTTTGACGCGTGAATAATCTCCAAGTTGCTGTGAGAGGCAAACGGATATATTAACAAGTAATAGCGCTAAAACCGCGATGAATTGTTTCATTTAAGAAAATTTGAAGGTAAAAATACACTTTATCCCCATTAAAAAAAAGCCATAAAGCAACCATAAAAGAGCCTTTAGAGTATTATAATTTAACCGCGCTTACGTAACTTAGCCACAATGAGATTTTTCCTGCTTCTTGGGATTCAATGTTTTGTACTTAGTCTTTTTGGTCAAGCCATATGGATGACACCAAATAAAGGACAATGGGTAGATTCCATTGATTTTACCATACCCTTGAATCAAGGGCGTATACATGTGGGCAAAGATGGCATGAACTTTTATTTGTATGAACTTCCCTCCCATGAAGAGCAACAAACAAATCCAACGCTAAAAACGCATTCGATTCATCAGCGGTTCCTCGGTGTTAAAAATCACAGCCTTCACTATACAGGGAAGCAATCGTCTCATTATTCAAATTACTTTATTGGTTCAGATCAATCCAAATGGGTAAGTGAAATTCACGATGTAAATCAAGCCGAATACGCATCATTTTACGAAGGGATAGACCTGTTTTATTCCACCCAAACCGAAAAACTTGAATATGGATTTAAACTTCAAGCGCATGCTAATCCATCTGATATCCAATTTATCATTGAGGGAGCGTCCCACGTTTCGATAAATAAGAAGAATGAACTGGTCATTGCGCACCGATTTGGCGAAATCATTGAAAGTGCACCGAAAGCGTGGACCTTTTTGAATGGCGTCAAAAAACCCATAGCCATCTCATATAGACTCGATGGGAATGTATGTGGATTTGATATTGCTACCCTGAATTCTTCCTATGATTCCTTGCTAATAGATCCAAGCCTTACTTTTTCATCATTTTCAGGTTCAAGTGCGGATAATTGGGGATTTACAGCCACCCCGGATGCTGCGGGTAATCTTTATGGAGCTGGTATTGTCTTCGGATACGGCTATCCAACCACACCCGGAGCATATGACATTACTTACAATAACGGATCTGGAGGAATGCCTTTTGATATCGGAATCACAAAATTTAACCCTTCGGGCACGAACCTACTCTACTCCATCTATTTTGGCGGGGCAGGAAATGAAACTCCTCACAGCATCGTTAGCGGTCCGACCGGTGAACTCTTCGTATATGGTGTAACGTGTTCTTCAAATTTCCCAACGACCCCAGGAGCCTTTGATGCTACATATAATGGCGGTCCATCCGTTACAGAAAACTCACTCACCTTTGACGGCAGTGATATTTTTATTTCTCGGTTCAGTACCAATGGTGCCAATTTAATCGCCTCCACCTACCTCGGAGGGAGCAATTCGGATGGATTAAATCTGAACAACTTACATTATAACTACGGCGATCAATTCCGTGGGGAAATAATTCTTGATGCAAGCGGGAATGTTTACATTTCTAGCACAACCGCTTCCAATAATTTTCCTACTACTGGCGGCGCATTTTCCACTGTACTTAACGGACTTCAAGATGCAGTGGTTTGTAAACTCCCTAATACCCTTAACGCCTTGCTTTGGAGTTCTTATTTTGGTGGAATAGGAGAAGACAGTGGTAATTCCATTGAAATCAGCCCAAACGGAAGTGTTTATTTAGCTGGTGGATCTACTTCGCCGAACTTTCCCGGTGTATCGTCTGGGAATGACCTATCGAACAACGGTGGACTATCCGATGGCTATGTGGCGCGATTCAATCCAGGAAATGGAAGTGTAGTTTCAGCTACGTTTATGGGCGCCAATGAATACGACCAAACCTATTTCGTGCGCTGCGATCCCTCCAATCAAGTCTATGTTTATGGCCAAACTGAATCTAACTGGCAAATTTCTCCGGGCTGCATTGGCACACCAAATTCAGGACAATTTCTTCGAAAATACGATACGGGATTAGGAGCAATACAATGGTCTACGGTATTTGGTTCGGGATCTGGGCACGTTGAAATTTCACCAACTGCTTTTCTTGTTTCAGATTGTTATGAAATTTATGTTTCGGGCTGGGGAGGTCAATTGAATGCCAACAGCGCAGTTTCTCAGGCACTGTTCTCCTCTACGAATGGATTTGTAACTACCCCCAACGCGTATCAAAGCAACACCAACGGCTCAAATTTCTATCTGGCAGTTTTTGCTGCAGACGCAGCGGTATTAAATTACGGTACCTACATGGGCGGGCTAACCAGCAGCTCAAACCATGTGGATGGTGGAACTAGTCGTTTCGATAAAAAAGGTAGAATTTACCACGCAGTATGTGGTGCGTGTGGTGGAAATAATTTTGGATTCACCTCTACCCCTGGAAGTTGGTCTCCCCAAAACCCAAGTCCCAATTGTAATATGGCCGTATTTAAATTCGATTTAAGTACGCTGGATGCGGTATTAGCTCAACCTTCACCGCTAATTTGCATCCCGCAACCCGTAGTATTCAACAACAACAGTGTTAATGGGAATACCTATTCTTGGGATTTTGGAGACAATTCTACCTCAACCCAATATCAACCAAGCCATCAATACAATGCCGCTGGCGTATATACCGTCACATTAATTGTATCCGATTCTGCCAATTGTTATGAACCGGATACCGCTATTATTCAAGTGAATATTGGTGATTTTCAAGGAGGCATAACGATTCCTTCGCAAGCGGTATGTCCAGGGGCACCGTTTCAACTGGATGCATTTGGAGGATCTACCTACGCGTGGACTCCGGCTAATCTTTTAAACAATCCGTCCATTCCAAATCCAGTGGCTACTATATCTACTAATACTGTCTTTACGGTAATCATAAGTGACAGCTGCGGTTCGGATACCCTGCAAGTCCCCCTGAATGTGGTCCCCCTGAACCTCAGTCTTTCTAATGATACTTCCATTTGTATTGGTGGGCAAGTTCCCTTATCGGCAAGTGGCGTAGGTACCATTGCATGGTCACCCAATCAGTTCTTAAACAACAACAGTGGACCAAATGTGCTCGCTACTCCTGATTCTAGCATTACCTATATTGCAACCCTAACCACGCCTGAGGGATGTTCTACAACAGACAGTATTCGCGTTAATGTTTATTATGACCCACCAAGTTCGGATCTGCCGGATACTTTAATTTTATGCCAAGGCACTTCAACATCCATTACCGCATCAGGAGCAAATACCTATTTATGGTCCCCCAATCAAAATATATCAGCGGTAAATCAAGCAACGGTGACCCTCTGGCCAACGCAAGAAATGTATTATTTCTGTGAGTTCACCAATGCCTGCGGGACAGTCACAGATAGTGTCTATATTGACATTCTTACGGCATCAATTACTGCTGGAAACGATACCATTATTTGTCCGCGCGAAACGGCTAATCTTTGGGCTACTGGTGGGTTATATTATCAATGGACTCCTGCTTACGCAATCATTGAACAAGCTGGGAATCAAGTTTGGGTAAGTCCAAATACCTCCACTAATTTTCAAGTGGTGGGAACTGATATAAATGGTTGTAACGATACAGCCTATGTGGAAGTTGTGTTACATCCGCTACCTACGATTACCATCTCTCCTGACATTCAGGCCTTTTACGGGGACTTAGTTGAATTAAATGCGATTGGAAACAGCCCAGGCGCCTATGTGTGGAGCCCCCCTGAATTTCTATCGTGCATTAATTGTCCTGATCCGATTGCGAATCCTGACATAGACTATACTTACGTTGTTACCTTCACCGATTTGAACGGATGTATTGCAGATGCTATGGTATCCATTAGTTATGAAGCCGTTATCTATGTTCCAAACACCTTCATTCCGGATGGAAATGGTAGAAACGACTTCTTTGGTGTGTACGGCGGTAACATCAAAACCATGGAAATGCTCATTTTTAATCGGTGGGGTGAATTAATCAACACCTTGAATAGCCTAACCGATCAGTGGGATGGAACCTATGATGGGCAGCGTTGTCCGGATGGTGTATATACTTGGAAGTTGACCTACACCGACAAGCAAGAACGAAAGTACGGGCTTGAAGGGCATGTAGTACTCATACGATAAGCGCGGGAATTACTACCTTTGTGCTATGCATGTGCAGGTACACTCATTCACGTTCAATGGATTTCAGGAAAACACGGTTGTGCTCTCGGATGAGCAAGGACATGCGGTAATTATTGACCCGGGGTGTTACGAAGCGCATGAACGGCAAGAACTTCTGCATTACATAGACTCATCAAATCTCCGAGTTGAAGGCTTGTTAAATACACATTGTCACATTGACCACGTGCTAGGAAATCACTTTATTTCAGAAACCTACCAAGTTCCGTTAGGGATTCACTCCTTAGAGTTAGACACCTTGAATCGCGTAAGCGACTATGCACATGTGTATGGATTTGAAGGATACATACCCTCGCCTGCCCCAAGTTACTGGCTGGAACATAAGCAAAAAATACAGTTTGGATCCATGGAACTCACCGTGCTGTTTACTCCCGGACATGCGCCGGGCCATGTAGTATTCTATGCAGAAAAAGAAGGCTTTGTCATCAATGGCGATGTGTTATTTCGGGGCAGTTTCGGTAGAACAGACCTTCCTGGTGGCGACATGGAAACCTTAAAGCAAAGTATCCATGAGGTTATGTTTGAACTGCCGAATGATACGCTGGTATATTGTGGTCATGGTCCAACAACAACGATTGGAGTAGAAAAAGAAACCAATTATATTCTTCAATTTTAATGGTAATCGCAATTAATTGCCGTCACTTAACACCCAACAAACTCGAAGGATTTGGAACCTATACCTATGCGCTTGTAGATCGTTGGATTAAAGAACATAAAGAGGTAAACTTCGTTCTTATTTTTGATCGCGAACCCGCGATTGCAATCCCGGAATTACCAAATGTAAACAAGGTCGTTATTGGTCCACCGACTAGACACCCGCTATTGTATTGGGTCTGGTTTGAATGGTCGATACCTAGGATATTAAAACGATACAAGGCTACCCTCTTCTTTTCTCCTGACGGGTACAATTCGTTACGAAGTAACATACCGAGCGTCATTACCGTGCATGATTTAAACTTTGAGCACAACCCAGCGGACTTACCTAAAGTTATTAGCTGGTACCTCCGAAAATTCGTTCCGAAATTTGTAGAAAAGGCAACTCGAGTACTCACGGTATCAGCATATTCTAAACAAGACATCACAAGGTGCTACAGGTGTCCAAGTGAAAAAATTTCTACGGTTTACAATGGTGCACATGAAATCTATCAGCCCATATTGGAGGAAGATATAATCAACACAAGAAAACACATCAGTAATCATCGCCCCTATTTTTTATTTGTTGGGTCTTTGCATCCGCGGAAAAATGTACAGCGCTTAATTACGGCCTATCAAGGTATAAGCAATCCAACGGTTGATCTGGTGATTGTTGGAAGTGCTATGTGGCGAGATCATCACATTACCGTAGACCCAAGCTGTGCGGGCCGGATTCATTTTCTTGGGTATTTGGGGCAAAAGGAACTTGCTGAGGTAATGGGTTCGGCTTTAGCCTTAGCCTATGTTCCGTATTTCGAGGGTTTTGGTATTCCTTTGGTAGAAGCCATGCGATGTGGAATTCCAATTTTGGCGGCAAATACTACTTGTTTACCGGAAATCGCTGGAAATGCTGCGATTTATTGCGACCCGTTTAATGTTCAAGAGATCCAAAAGGGCCTAGAACAATTAATTGAAAACGATGCACTTCGAATACAATTGAGTGAAAACAGTAAAAAGAGAGCCGCAGAATTCAGTTGGGATCAAGCCGCTAAGCAATCATGGGACGTGATTTATACTACCGCAAACACTTAAAATAATCAAAGGGTTCAAGGCATTCTTGGCATTGATAATGTGCCTTACAAGCCGTGCTTCCGAATTGACTAATCATCTTGGTATTGGTTTCCTTGCATTTTGGACAAGGCACCACGGGAGGCTTACTAAACAACACACTTTTATCTACTTCTTCTACGGGTGGGGCAATGCCATATTCCTCAAGCTTTCGTTTACCTTCTTCGGTAATCCAATCGGTTGTCCATGCGGGGGAAAGGGAGGAATTTATAGTAAATTGGGTGATTCCATGTGCGTTCAAAACCTTTACGATTTCTTCCTCAATGGTTATCATTGCGGGACAACCACTGTAGGTCGGAGTAATATCAATTACCCAACCATCTGTAGTTGAGGCAACCGCTCTTAAAATCCCTAAATCGCTTATCGATAATACTGGAATTTCAGGATCTTTAACCGCGTCTAAGATGATGAGAAGTTCTTCCTTACTTACCATTGCATATTGGGATAAACCCGCTGCATATATTGAAGTTGAGCTAAAATAAAGCCCATATATTCTGAATGACGCCCTTGTCTCCCCGCACCAAAAAACCCTTGATTCTCTGGTAATTTGAGTGTTGCTAGGTTTAAAACTGAGAGGACTTGTTCCATCCAAAGCGGTTTCAGGTCTTTTAAATTAGGAATAACGCCAGCCTTTGCCAGTTGAATTTCTGTTTCATCCATGTAAAACAATTCATCCGTGTATCGCCACAAATCCAAAATCGCGAACTGGGCACGTTCCTTTGATTGCTCCGTACCATCTCCTAAGCGAATTACCCATTCCGAGGAATGCTTTAAATGATAGCGTGTTTCTTTGAGTGATTTTTCTGCGATCGCGGCTAATTGCACGTCAGCTGAAGTCAATAAATGTTCAAACAATAATTTACGATAAACATCAAAGAAAAATTGACGTACCAAGGTATCTGCAAAATTTCCATTGGGCTGTTCCACCAAAATTGCATTCAAGTATTGGTGTTCTAGGCGCAAAAATGCCAAGGCATCCGCATCTCTTCCTTTCCCTTCTAACTGAGCGGCATAGGTGTAAATGTTGGTCGCTTGACCGATTAAATCCAATGAAATATTCGTTAGCGCAATGTCTTCTTCCAGAATAGGGCCATGACCACACAATTCAGCCAAGCGCTGACCTAAAATCAAACTATCATCTCCAATACGTAATAAAAACTTATAGGTATGTTCCATAATTACATGTGTTCAATGCCATCAGGCAAGTCATAAAATGTGGGATGCCGATATACTTTTGAATCTGAAGGCTCAAAATAAGCCTCGGAATCTGCAGGATCTGAAGCCGTAATGAGTGCCGATTGCACGACCCAAATTGAAATCCCTTCGGATCTTCTGGTATAAACATCACGTGCATTTTGTAAGGCCATTTCTGCATCTGGAGCTCTTAGGCTTCCAACATGTTTGTGATTAAGTCCTTGTTTGCTTCGAATAAAAACTTCCCATAGCGGCCATTCGTTCGTTGACATGGTTTGAAATTTAGATTGTATTACGATTTATGTTTTTTTGCATAGGCCATCGCGGCTTCTCTAACCCATTCCCCCTCTTCTTTTGCCTTCACTCGGGCTTCAATGCGTTCTTTGTTACAAGGGCCATTCCCTCCAACTACTTGCCAAAATTCTTCCCAATCAATTGCTCCAAAATCATAGTGACCACGTGCTTCATTCCACACAAGGTTTGGATCTGGGATTTTTAACCCGATTAACTCTGCTTGCGGCACGGAGGCGTCTACAAAGGATTGTCTTAGCTCATCGTTGGTGTGTCGTTTAATTCGCCACCTCATGGATTGTTCGGTATGCTTGGATTCTGCATCGCTTGGCCCAAACATCATTAACGAAGGCCACCAAAAGCGATTCATTGCATCTTGAGCCATTTCACGCTGCGCCTCAGTTCCATTCATCAGGGTGGACATTATTTCATACCCTTGTCGTTGGTGAAACGATTCTTCTTTACAAATTTTAACCATGGCGCGGGCGTACGGCCCATAGGATGTTCGGCACAAGGCCACTTGATTCATAATGGCTGCGCCATCAACCAACCAACCAATCGCGCCCATATCGGCCCATGAGAGGGTTGGATAGTTAAAAATTGAAGAATATTTCACTTTCCCTGAATGCAAATCATCTATGGTTTCTTCTCTACTAACCCCCAAGGTTTCGGTTGCAGAGTATAAATACAATCCATGACCAGCTTCGTCTTGCACTTTCGCCAAGAGCACCGCCTTTCTGCGTAACGAGGGGGCACGTGTGATCCAATTACCTTCGGGTAACATACCCACGATTTCGCTGTGCGCGTGCTGTGAAATTTGACGAATTAAGCTTTTTCGATAGGTGTCAGGCATCCAATCATTGGGCTCAATTTTAATATCCGCATCAATTTTTGCTTGAAATTTCTCTGCTAATTTTTCTTGCGTTAATGTTTCCATATCTTCCAATTATTATACAAATATACTCAAATCAAATCCTAAAAAAATGGGTAAAATCGCGACTGTTCGGAATCTTATTTTTTATATGAACAAGAGTTCGAATTGATTTGTTTAATTTTGGCCCCACAACACGCCGCATGTCATTTAAATTTCATACTGTACAAATTGCATCAATCCGTTCATTAACGGAAGATTCTGTGGAAATTTCCCTGCAAATTCCTGCTGAAACTAGTGCTTCATTTAACTTTTATGCCGGACAGTACCTTACCTTTAGAACACCAATTAATGGAGAGGAAATCAGACGCTCGTATTCCTTGTGTAGCGCACCTTTTGAGGGTTCGTATCGGGTAGGGATCAAACGGGTTAATCAGGGGATATTTTCAAACTATGCACTGGACCAACTAAGGGTTGGAGATTCCATTGATGTCATGCCTCCAGCGGGAAATTTCAAATATCAAACAAATCCAGCGGCGAAGAACAACATTGTATTGTTTGCTGCGGGAAGTGGCATTACACCGATTCTTTCGATTGCTAAAGCTATTCTGCACGAAGAACCCAATTCTTCGGTGACTTTATTCTTCGGAAATAAAGGTTTTTCGAAGGTGATGTTCTCAGAAGAACTGGAACAACTTAAAAACAACTACCTAACGCGCTTTCGTCTTTTTCATGTATTCAGTCAAGAGAGTCAAGGCATTCCGATTCAAAAAGGTCGCATTGACAACGAACGATTGATGGCATTACATCGTGCATTTTTATCTCACGATACCATAGACGGCGTGTATGTGTGCGGTCCGGAGGAGATGATTCTTAGCGTGAAAACCTTTTTTGAAGAAAAGGGATTGGCTGCTAGTCAAATCCATTTTGAATTATTCCATGCTGGGAATTCAACTAAGACGAATACCCGTGAGGAAGTAAGAAAGATCAGCATATGTGAAGTTGAACTAATTATTGACGATGACTTAATTTCCTTTCAAATGGAGGAGTCGGATAAAAACGTATTAGAAGCAGCTCAACGTGCAGGAGCAGATGTGCCGTTCGCCTGTAAAGGTGGCGTATGTTGTACATGCAAAGCAAAGATATTAGAAGGAGAAGCCGAAATGTTAGTAAATTATGCCCTGGAGCCTGAGGAGGTGGAGATGGGGTATGTATTGACCTGTCAAGCCATACCAACTAGTAATAAAATAACCATCTCATTTGACGAATAACATGGGAATCTTTTCATTTTTAACCGGGAGTAAAACACTACAATGGGCCTCCCTCAGCGTAACGAAAAAAGAACAACTCTCTGAAGACTTTGTAGTCTTAACCCTAGAGAAAAACGGGAAAGATTCCTTTGAAACGAATTTTACACCTGGACAATACGTCACGCTTGAAATTGAGCAAAAAGGAGTTCAAATAAGGAGGTCATACTCCATTTGCGGAAAATCCGAAAATGGATTCAAAATTGGGGTGAAACGCATTGAAGGTGGTCAGATGTCTCCTTTTTTACATGACCAAACGATTAAAGGGAGTAGGATTAAAGTGCATATCCCCGAGGGAAGTTTTGTTTTGAACGGCGAGCAAAACATTTGCGCCTTCGTTGCAGGAAGTGGAATAACACCGGTTGCCTCTATGATCGAAGCCTATCATCCCGGAAAAAAATTCAGGGTGTTTTTTGGTGTTAAACGTGTGAGCGACATCGTGTTTAAACCACATCTTGATTCGGTTAAATCCACCGTATATTTAAGCCAAGAACACCAAGATGGGTATAAATCGGGACGTTTAACCTACGATGCCTTAATGGAAGAATTAAAGGCAGATTTAACGCTTCTACAATCCGATGTTTATTTATTGTGTGGGCCCGTTGAATTCATGCAAGAAATTGAACGCGGATTATTGTTTTTTGGGGTACCTGAAACAAAGATAAAACGAGAGTATTTTACCCCTCCGAAAAAAGAACCCACCAAGGAAAACGCAAATAAAATCAATGGTCCGGTGGCAATTACCGCAACTTTGGATGGTCAAACCCATGAATTCACGTTTCAAGCCGGAAAAAAAACATTACTAGAAGGACTTGAAGAACAACGGTTAGATCCACCATATTCTTGCCGAGGTGGTGTCTGCAGCTCCTGTAGAGCAAAAGTTACTTCGGGTAAGGTTAGTTTGCGCCAAAATTATACCTTAACAGACAAAGAAGTTGCGGACGGATATATTTTAACCTGCCAATCCGATCCGTGTTCTGAAACTGTAAGCATTACGTTTGATGAGTAAGTGCATTGTTGTTTGCGGGACTTCAAGAGGTATTGGAAAAGCAATTCTTTCCTATTTAGCCACTGACCCGGAACTACACCTCGTTGCACTAAGTAGAAACGTAACGGAGTTAACTGACATTTATAAGGGGAATAACCGCGTTACCGTGCTTCCATTTGACTTGTCCTTACCGGTTGAAGCTCAGCTAAATGAGCACTTTTCCGAAATTACAGAAGTTCATGGATTGATTAATAATGCTGGATATTTGGAACAAGGCGCGGCAGAAACACTCTCCATTGAAGCCTACCATCGGTGTATGCAAACTAATTTTTTTGGTCCGGTAGCATTAATTCAATGGCTATTTCCGCGACTTAACGCTGGTAAAGCACATGTAGTGAATATAAGTACTATGGGTGCATTTCAAGGGAGTGTTAAGTTTCCGGGGCTTTCCGCCTATGCAGCATCGAAGGCAGCGATCACAAATTTCACGGAAGTTTTTGCTGAAGAACAAAAAGACACTGGAATTCGAATGAACTGTTTATGCTTAGGCGCGGTCAATACGGAAATGTTACGAGATGCTTTTCCAGGATATGTTGCCCCTGTAAGTGCAGAGGAAATGGGCGCGTACATTGCGGAATTCACGCTACGAAGCGGCCTTGTTTTTAATGGGAAAATTCTTCCCGTATCGTCGAGCACCCCCTAAACGAAAAGCTCTTTGTTTTCATTAGCATTTTTGATACATTTACAAGGTGAAGCGAATTGTTGTACTTAGTGTGTTAGTGGCAAATTTCATTGCATATGGACAAGATATCCATTGGTCTCAATTCAACGACAATCCCATCTTTCAAAATCCAGCAAATACGGGAGAATTCAATGGGGATACACGTTTTATAGGTAATTTCCGAGATCAATGGCGCAGTGTTTCTGTTCCATTTCAAACGTTTAATGTATGTATTGATCGAAAAGCAAAGCATTTCAATTACGGGGTATTAATGTTTCATGATCAAGCAGGCGATGGCAAGCTCAAAACCATTGAAGCAATGGTTACCTTGTCAAAAACATTTAAAATCACCTCCGACTCCCTTCATATTATCACTGGTGGCATCAACTTAGGCATTAATCATAGGCAAGTAAATACCGATGCGTTCTACTTTGATTCACAATACAACGGCTACATCTTTAATCCCTTATTGCCCACGAATGAAACCTTTCAAACGGATCGTAAAACCAATGCCAATCTTGGAATAGGTGCACAATACGGGTTGAATATCTCTTCTCGCCATTACCTAAAAATTGGATTAAGCGCATTCAATTTAAATCAACCTAACCAAGGATTTTATCAGGATGTCATTAAACGAGACCTGCGATGGGTTTGGCAAGTTAAATATAGCCAGGCACTCAATGCGCGCTGGGACATATTGCCTTCTTTGCAATATTCAAAACAAGGAACGTACGACGAAGTGATGTTAGGCAGTTCTATACGTTACTATTTACCTGGAAGCAACCGAAATTACATCCACAAAGCATTATTGGCGGGCGTTTGGTCGCGTGCTAGAGATGCACAGATTTTATCGGTTGGATGTGAATACAAAGATTGGTTTGTTGGTTTAAGTTATGACATTAATACTTCAAAGTTAGTGCCTGCAAGCAAAGCGCGTGGAGGCTTTGAAATTGCGGTTCGTTATATCATGTATCGTTTTAAACCGAAGCGAATCGAACATCGCGTATGCCCAGACTTTATCTAACCCTTGTTGTATCGATGTTGGTCTTCTGTGTGGGGGGCCAAGTAAAACTAAAGGATTTGATATCTTTCGGTGATGAGCAATTTCAAAAGGGCGATTATTATTACGCTACAAAAATTTATGAGCAGGCCATTCAAATGGATTCCATATCCGTTGATTTACACTGGAAACAAGCAGAAACACAACGTGCCTATAAAAACTATGTTGAGGCGGCAAAATGGTATGCTAAGGTTTATGCAGAGGACCCTGAACGGGTATATCCCAATGCGCTTATATACTATGCCTTGATGGTTAAACAAACCGGAGATTACACCCAAGCATTAGGCTTATTCAAAAAAGCATATAAAGCCGCGGCAACATTTCCTGATGAATTTGCTTACATCAAAGCAAAGCAAGAAATAAAATCAACTGAATTTGCCATTAAATCCATCGTGCGATCTCCTGAGCCAATCCTTCCTATGCCAGACAGCATTAATTCCTTTGACGCGGAATTTGGACATATGTTCAAGAATGGGGTGTTTTACTTTTCCTCGTTAAAGGCCGATTCAATAAACACGAATGAAGAGGTGTATACTAAGTTCTATCGCACCAGAACGTATA
Organism: Flavobacteriales bacterium; assembly: GCA_947500755.1. Classification (GTDB taxonomy): domain Bacteria; phylum Bacteroidota; class Bacteroidia; order Flavobacteriales_D; family Crocinitomicaceae; genus UBA952. The sequence goes on along the minus strand of CANMTO010000042.1, from coordinate 1,839 downwards.
CCGCTGGCTTTGATTCGTTAAAACAAAGCTATTCATCTCCAACCCAGTGGGAACAATTATCAGTACCGGAACGTAGCACCGGAAATGGGAGTTTTGATGATAAGGGTTGGTATTATTACAGTGTTTGTAATGATAAGGGTTATAATTATCAATGTAAAATCGCTCGATTCAAGCAGGAAAATGGGGTAAATCAAATAGATACCTTACCCGGGATTATTAATATGGAAGGGTCTAACACTACCAATCCGTGTTGGGTTAAACTTAAGAATGGGAAAAGCTTCCTATTCTTTTCATCCGACCGAGAGGGAGGTAAGGGGGGAATGGATATTTGGCTTGCAGGGATAAAAGCGAATGGGACCTTTGATACACCAAAAAATATTGCTTCTATTAACAGCATTGAACATGAAATCACTCCATGGATGGATGTAGATTCAAACCGCTTGTACTTTTCGTCGCCCTGGCATTATGGATATGGTGGATATGATGTATTTGAATCCAACCTTTCGGATAAAATGCAATTTTCCAAACCAAAAAATATGGGGAAGCCTATAAACAGTCCGGCTAATGACCTATATTATTTCAGGCAGGCTGACAGTGTATTTGTATCCTCTAACCGCTTGGGAAGTAAATCGAAAAAAAACCCCACCTGTTGTAGTGACATCTATTTTGCGACCATTGATCGACCAATAATTATTCCCCCACCACCAACCAGCACACCGCCTGACAGTAATCGCATTGAATTTCCAGTTGCCTTATATTTCAGGAACGACTACCCCAATCCTAAATCGTATGCTAAAAAAAGTAACTTACCTTACGACATGCTTTATACTGATTATGTAAAAGCCCGGAACGGGTATTTGGACAGTGTATTAGACAAAAACGGTTTGGCAATGTTTTTTACAAGTAAGGTTGATCGAGGCTATTACATATTATTGAAATTATACGACTCCGTTCGGAATGAATTAGCAAGGGGAAACTCTGTACAATTATTTGCACGGGGTTACGCAAGTCCATTAAACGTGACACAATACAATGTGAACCTTACACAACGAAGGATTTCTTCCGTTCAGAAATTCTTTATGGAGTATCAAAACGGCGCATTGAAAGAGATTTTGGATAAAAACAAATCCATTTCACTTGAAATTGTGGAGGTTCCTTTAGGAGAATTTGCAGCCAACCAAAATACCTCCGATAACCTGCAAGATAAAGCAGCGTCGGTATACTCCGTTGCCGCGAGCATTGAACGTAAAGTAGAAATTCTGTATATGACAAGAATTCAGCATCAAAATTTACAACAGATTACGGCGGAACCGCTGGTACAGCAAGATGAACTGAAAGAAGGTAGCAGTATTACAACACGGATTTCTTTGAGGCACGACGCCAGTGAATTAATGTTGAGTGAGGTAAAATTTAGTCAAGAGGGCTTAGCCTATGAAATGAAATCTATGGCGGAAAATGAATCTGAGATACTCTTTACCTTCACCCCTGTATTTACCGGAAAACACGCGAGCTGCTATGCGGATTTATATTTTGAGGACATAAAAGAACCACTTCGAGTATATTTTACCTTTCTTAAAAAATAAGTAACTACGAAGATTCTACTAACTTTGCCCGCATGAGCATGGATAAAAAACAAACAAAACCTAGGCTTTATTTTATTGATTTCGCCCGATCGATTGCTATCATTATGATGCTGGAAGGGCATTTTACAGGGGCCGCCTTAGCCAATCAGTATCGAGATGGCTCCAACTGGATATTTTCCTTTTGGCATAATTTACACGGATTAACATCTCCGTTATTTTTCACCACCAGCGGATTAATATTTGCCTATTTATTAAC
>CANMTO010000041.1 GCA_947500755.1 Flavobacteriales bacterium | reverse complement strand
GTAAAATATGCCCCAAACTCTGTTCCAACAAAGAGTAAATTGGGTGTTTTGAAATCTTGCTTGATGCAATAAACCGTTCCGCGTTCTGGTAAATTACTTGAAATGGAGGTCCAAGTAACACCACAATCTGACGACTTAAATAAATACGGTTTGAAATCCCCGTTACGTTGGTTATTAAATGCCGCATAAACCACTTGATCATTAAATCGTGATGCCGTCAACATATTCACCCGAGTTTGAGCTGGAACCCCAGGAATGGCATCGATCTTTTTCCAATCCTTACCCTCATTTTGTGAAACTTGAATTAATCCGTCATCTGTACCTGCAAAGAGCACTCCTTTTTTTAGTGGCGATTCGTCCAAGGCTACCACATTACCATACACGGTAGTAGATGCATTCTTCATAACTGCATCAATGCTCCAAACCTGCCCCATCACAGGAAGTTTATTGCGATCCAATTGTCGCGTTAAATCCGGTGAAATTTCTGTCCAATCATCTCCTTTATTGGTAGACTTAAATACCTTATTTGCAGCGAAATATAAGGTAGATGCATCATGTTTAGAGACGAGCAACGGCGCATCCCAGTTCCAACGATACCCGGGCTGACCTTTAGCTGGCATGGGTTGAATTGGAACTTTCTCTCCACTTTGCTTATCGTAACGCACCAACCAACCGTACTGCGCTTGCGCATAGGTAATGTTCGTATTGCTCCAATCTGTTGCCGACTCAAATCCATCTCCCCCATTCGTAATAAACCAATCCGTATTTAATATCCCACTTACATTCGTTGTGCCTGAAGGACCGCCCATGGAATTATTATCTTGGGTGCCACCGTAGATATTATAAAATGGATAATCGTTGTCTGTGGTTACTTTATAAAATTGCGTAATTGGTAGGTTATCAAAAAATCGCCATTCCTTGGCATGACTATAGGTTTCATAAACCCCGCCATCACATCCAACCAACCAGTGGTCGGTATTCGATGGGTCAATCCAAATGACATGATTATCCACGTGCTTGTGTGATTCACCCGTTGGTTTAAAGGTTACCCCTGCATCTTCCGTGTGATGCATATAGGTATCCATTGCAAAAACTTTTCGTTTATTTAACGGGTCACAAAAAATTTCCTGGTAATAGTTTCCACTGGTAGAAAACCCTCCTTGTTTGTTCCAAGACTCCCCTTTATTGGTACTCAGATAAACACCACCCTTATCATAACGCCCTTCAACAATCGCATAGACCCAATTGGGATCCGCAGGAGATACTGCAAGGCCGATACGACCCATATCTAATTTTGGTAATCCCGAGGCAATTTCACGCCAGGTTTCTCCACCATCGGTAGATTTGTACACCGTGGATTCAGGTCCCCCCCCAATGTAGGTCCATTCGTGACGACGACGCTGATGTGCGGAAGCATACAGTATATCTGGATTGCTTGGATCAATAACTACTTCTGCCACTCCGGTATCATCGGAAATAAACAAGGTTCGTTTCCAGGTTTTACCGCCATCCACAGACTTATATACGCCGCGTTCTCCACCTTTACTCCAAAGAGGGCCATACGCCGCAACCCATAAAACATGCTCATTCGTTGGATGAATTACAATACTTCCAATGTGCTCTGATTGTTTGAGGCCCATGTTAGTAAACGATTTTCCACCGTCTACTGATTTATAAACCCCATCACCATAACTTACGGAACGTTGATTATTGTTTTCTCCGGACCCCACCCAAACGGTATTCGGATTTGATGGAGACAGTTCCACACAACCAATAGAATAACTTCCATAGCCATCGAAAATAGGCTGAAACGTGATGCCGTGATTCTTGGTAAGCCATACGCCACCGCTTGCAGCAGCGATATACCATAAATCCGTATTGGTAGGATGAACGGCAATATCAGCTACCCTCCCGGAAGTGAGTGCGGGACCTACCATGCGGAAACTTAATGCGGAAACAGTCACCTCATCAAAAGGCAGGACTGATGATTCTTTAGGGGTCGATTTTTTTTGAGCATGCATACTGGCCTGGACCAATAAACATAGGATTAGGAAATTCTTCATAAAGCATATATTAAAAAGCCATTCAAATCGAATGGCTTTAGGTGTTATTTCACTTTCATTCCTCGAACAAAGCGGTCTTTGCGTTTCACCTTTTCGAGTTTCTTTTTCGCAACCTTGATGTATGCAGAGCGCGGACTACCTCGCATGACATCGATTTTATACGTCACATCCCCGTATTGAATTTTGGGTCCACCGGGTTGATTCCATTCCACATCAAAATAATACCTGCGATTGGCTTCATTCTTCGAAAAGAATTTCAAGGTTTTTCCTTCCCCGATTTCAAAACGAACAAGAATTTCACCTTTGTTACCATATGAATCAAAAACACAAGGGGTTCCCGCTTGAACGATTACCGATTCCTTTTTAGTACTTGAATTGTTGATGAGCGTACCATTGGAGGTGGTAGTTGAATTTTCATTTTTTACCTCCTCATCCATTACAATGGTGTGAGAAATATAGAATTGCACTTTGGTTAATTTCTCCTCTGAATCAAGCGCAAATTCATCTCGAATTAAATTTGTGTAAGGCACTTGTGTCGCACATGCAGAGAGCAACAATACCAGAGAAACATACATACCTAATTTTTTCATCCGTTCTTTTTTTACAAAAATAACAAAAGTGACCTTAACATATCTTAGAAATCGTTAAAATTGTAGGATCATGTACACATCCTTACGAACCCTCAAATTCACATGGAGTATTGCCATTGGTGTCATGGCGCTATGCGCCTGTTCTAGCAAGTCAGAAGAAAAAAATAAGAGGTTTGAAGATATTCAACCGAAGCGAACCCAAAAACACCAGAAGCAATCAACCATTCAAGATACCCTTGCTCCGTATCTCTTGAAGTACACCAACGACAGCGTTGGCTTCTCCTTTGATGCAATCGAAGGTAATATAACTGCACACTTTCTGGATCGATTTCCTCATCCAAACGGACAATACCCCAAGCGTTTTGTGCTTCGAGAAGGCCAAAAATCTATGTATGTTGGCGAATGGAAATTCAAGGACAGTAACACCCGAATAAATGCGTTATTCAACTGGATGGACCATTACGGGCCTAATAACCAAGAATTGGAGTGGTTTAAAAGGCAAAAAATATCCAAAGAAAATGTGCTCATATTAATCAATAGCACCTCAATTGTTGAAATTAATTCACGTAGTAAAATTAACCGCAAGCAATGGGAGCGTTACCAACGATATTCCTATCCAACCGATTCCATTCGAATCATTATAGAACAGGGAACTGGACAGTTATGCCGATGGACACTTCCAAAAACACCTAAACAATGACTATGAAAACCATCAATAGAGCCTATTTAAAAGTGACTCCAACCGAGAAATTTTGGAACATATTAGAACCCTACATCGAGGACAAAGAATTCATTCCGTTTCATGAACCTACGATGTATTTAATAGAGGAGGATATTTGGGATGAAGATCACGTACTCATGAAATACATGAAAAAAATCACACTAAACGAAATCAATCAACTCACGGAGCAACACGTTTCGCTTATTGAGACGGAAAATATTGCGGATTATAATGCCTTTTTCACCTTCGAAATCGGAGGTAACGTCGTGGATTGCATCACATCCCCTATCGAAAGACTATAACCGTTCAATCAAATTTACATTTAAATAAGATTTATCTGCAGTAACTTCCTTGCCAACCCAATCGGGTAGGACAAAGGTTTCGTCTTCTCGAGATAATTCAATTTCAGCGACAATGAGTCCTTGGAGTTTTCCATGAAAGACATCAATTTCCCAAACATGGGAATCGACCACAACCTCAAATCGCGTTTTCGAAAGCACTTTTGAACATTGACGGAGCAAGGCCTCTGCCTCAACAAGCGGGATTTCATATTCAAATTCCGATCGAACTAACGCGGAGGCACCGAACTTCAAGGTGATAAACCCCCGATCACCCTTCAAGCGAATCCTACATGATTTATCAGGCGCCGCAAACAAATAACCTTGTTCAATAGTTCGCCCATTCAACAGCAATGGACCCAGTAAATCCATGTTTTCGATTAAATATTTACGTTCTATCTCAATCATTTTTTAAAGTTTCAAAAATATTGAATAATTTTAAGCGTTCAAAGCAACAATTCTTGGAGATTTGTCGTCTTAGACATGTATAAATTTAATAAAAACCACCGCTTATGTTACGTATCGCTTTTTTTGGATTATTAGCTTCGATTTCACTGACTTCATTTGGTCAAAAAATGACAAGTACCGCTGTAGGTTCCCCTGAAGTATTGTACAACGAAAACGGCGTAAGTATTACGGCGCAATTGACCACATGTACCAATGAAGAGCGCCATGAAACCATGACGTTTAAATTATTAAGTATTACAAATTCAAATGCCGTTGCCGCATCACTTAAAGTAAGACAGGATATGTATTATGACTTGGATGGCGGAAATTGCAGAACGTGTGATAACCCAGAATATACATTTACGTTTAATCTTGAAGCAGGTGAAACCAAAGCAGGAAATTGCTACGGAGATTCGAATCCAGCACTTGCGGTATTCGTTTCTATGAAAGATGGATACATTAAAGAAGTGTTGAGTGACCTAAAAATGAACATCGTTCGATTGAACTAAAACGATACTAATTGAAGTAAAAGACCGCAATCGCGGTCTTTTTTTTTACCTTTGATTTCATGATTAAATTAAGAACGGCAACCCCTCGTTGGATAATAATCGTAATTGATTTAATTATTTCTGTCTTTTCATTAGTCCTTGCCTATTTTATTCGCTTCGATTTAAATACCAATCTGTATGCGATGAAAAACGAATGGCTCCAACATTGGCCCGAATTCATCCTGTATTTAAGCATCAAAGGGGTCGTTTTTATTCTATTTGGAATCCACAAAGGCTTAGTACGCTACACCTCAACCCAGGATTCACAGCGCCTACTCAAAGCCAATCTCAGCGCTACCTTAATTTTTATTGTGATTAGTGCGTTACGCGCCACCATTTGGAACACTACCTACTTGTTTCCCAGCTCCATAATTCTAATGGAGTTTATGATTAGTCTTATGTTTCTTATAGGGAGTAGGTTTGCGATTAAACTGTGGTACATCGAAACGGTAAAGTCCGCTGAGATTGGCGAACGTGTCTTGGTATTCGGGGCGGGAGCCATGGGAATAATTGCCAAACGCACCATAGAAAACGATAATCGCATTCAGCAAAAAATTATAGGGTTTGTGGACAATAACACTGCGCTTGTAGGCAATAGAATCGATGGAATCAAGGTTTACGACGCGAACCAAATGGATTCCTTGCTTTCCTCCCTGCGAATTGAAAAAGTGATCGTTGCCATTCGCAAACTCAACCCGGAATTATTGAGAAATCTCGTAGAAATTTGTCTTTCAAAACAAGTGAAAATTCAGCGGGTGCAAGATCCTAACACCTGGGTGAATGGGGAATTAACCCCAAAAAAGATAGGTCAAATTAATATTTCGGAATTGTTAGGCCGTGCACATATTCAATTAGCTCAAAGCAGCTTAGCGACGGAAATGGCGGGGAAAACCATAATTATCACAGGGGCTGCGGGGTCTATCGGTAGTGGTATCGCAAAGGAAGTGATTAAGTATAACGTAGCGAACCTCATACTCTTAGATCAAGCAGAATCCCCACTATATGAACTGCAGCAGGAATTGATTGACTACCCACTTGAACTTCGCATACATTTCCGAATCGGAGATATTCGAAACTTCGAATCGATACGGAGTATTTTTGAAGAGTTCAATCCGCACATTGTCTTTCATGCCGCCGCCTACAAACATGTCCCATTAATGGAAGAAAATCCACACGAGGCAATCATCACTAATATTTTAGGAACGAGGAATTTAACCGAGTGCGCCGTAGCATTCAACCTGGAAAAGTTTATTTTCATTTCAACGGATAAAGCGGTTAACCCAACTAATATTATGGGTGCAAGTAAGCGCATTGCAGAAATGATCGTGCAGAATAAAAATCACCTCGGAATTACCAAATTCATCACCACCCGCTTTGGAAATGTACTAGGCTCCAACGGATCCGTCATTCCACTTTTTCAGCGACAAATTGCACACGGTGGACCGATTACCGTAACGGATGAACGCATCACCAGATATTTCATGACTATACCCGAGGCATGCCAATTGGTATTAGAAGCTTTTTCCATGGGTAATGGCGGAGAAATCTATGTGTTTGACATGGGTGAATCTGTTCCAATCATCGAATTAGCCCGAAAAATGATCCTGCTTCATGGCTTGGAACCAGGCAAGGACATTGAAATTAAAATCTCCGGCTTACGGCCGGGAGAGAAACTCTACGAGGAATTATTAGCGGATTCAGAAACTACATTAACAACCCATCATCCGAAAATACTGATTGCGAAAACTCGTGAAATCACCTCTGAATTGAATCCGCAGATTGAATTACTGCTTGACTCTAACACCTCGCTTATGCAACGGGTATCGATTATGAAACAACTTGTTCCCGAATTTAAAAGCAATAATTCTCAATTCCAGCAATTAGATGCACAGTAACCCTTTTGAAGTTCAAGTACGTTTTTCGGATATTGATCTACTTGGCCATGTAAACAACGTAGCCTATTTCAACTATTTTGAAATGGCTCGAATTCATTACTTTCACCCCTTGCTCGGAAAAGACTGGGATTGGATGACACAAGGAGTGGTGCTGGTTAAAAATGAAGCTACTTATTTATCGTCGATTAGACTTCATGACCTACCCAAGATTACCGTTTTTGTAACCGCAATTGGAACCAAGAGTTTTAGCTTAGGGTATCAGGTTTATGTAGGCGCCACGTTGTGCGCAACGGGAACCAGCACCTTGGTTTGTTTTAACAACCACACCAAGCAAACGATTGAAATCCCTGAACCCATGAGCGTAGCATTAACATCTTTACTTATATGAAAAAATTCGCAGTCATTGTTCTTGTCCTCGTTGTTAACGCGGTCATGAGCCAGGAAAAAAGTCCTTGTGGAAACGTTAAAAAGAAGGCTGAACCCAGGCGGTATTTAAATTTATATGATCAAGTTTCCTATGATCAAGAAATCAACACCTATGTCCTCACCAAAGATTTGTATACGCCATTTAATGGGACGGGACAGACTTACAACCGTGCGGGATATGTCTTGGATGAGATGTATTGTGTGAATGGAAAGCGAGATGGGTCCGACACCTGCTATTACAGCTCTGGATGCATCAAGGCCATACAAAAACACATTATAGGAATTAAGAATGGAGTACAGCAATTCTTTTTTGATTCCACCGGAAAGATATCTAAAGAAGAAACATTTTTGAATGGGAAGCTGAATGGTCTTACCAAAGAATTCAATCGCAATGGTGACACCTTAGTGTACATGAACTTCCAAAATGATATTCGAGATGGAATTCAACGAGAGTACTTTCCCGATGGGAAACGCTTGCGAATCGTTCAATACAAAAATGGCCTCTTGGATGGAATACACCTAACGTTTAGCGAGGAAGGAAAGGCTGAGGTAAGCTTGAGCTACAAAGAAGGAAAGAAACATGGAAAACAAACCTATTTCTTCAGCAGTGGAAAGGAAGCGGGAATTGAAATGTGGATGATGGACCAAAAAGACGGTGACTTTATTAAATACCAAGAAAATGGGGGCATACTTACAAAGAGCACCTTTAAAAAAAATATTCCGGTAGGAGAACATCTGGTAAATGACGACAAAGGGAAAACCATTCATCAGACGATCTACGATAAAAAAGGCATCAAACAATACGAAATGGAGATTGACGAATATGGTGATAAAAAAGTCCTTTATGACATCAATAAAACGGAAAAAACCACAGAAATCTCAGAAGATGATGATCCAAAAAACATGACGCCAGGTAATACCAAGAAGAACAAGCGAAAGAAACGCAAAGAGCGCAGGGCTAAGGATAAATCCTAAAGTAGGCCCAAAAGCATGGAAGATCCTAAGGTAAAGATTCCAAGGGTAATCAAGCGATGAAGAAGTTGGATTGAAACCTTCTTCAACATCCGAGTACCAACCAATACGCCAAGTGTAGCTGCGATTCCCGTAACCGAGAGTTGGAATAAATCAACCTTTTCCCAAGGCAACGCATTCATATACACCGCATTACGTGCCACATCGGTAAGTAAGCCAATAAAGGCCAAGGTGGAAACTAAGGTGCGAACATCAGGTATTTCACGCAATAAAAATAAACTTCGCAAGGCGCCTTGATGTCCACTGAGACCGCCCATAAAACCTGAAATAAGTCCTCCAATCCACAAGGGTGCGCTAACGGATTTACCCTTTATCCCCCACTCAGCAATGCTGAAAATCATCAAAAATAAACCAATCAGAAAAGACAAAAAACTCACGGGATGGGTCAAAGAGGATTCAGTCAAATCAAACAACTCCGCGGGGTGTGCGCTTAAATTAGTTAAGAGCCTTGCCCCAAAAAATGCGGCGAGCATTGAGGGAATTCCGAAAAACCAAACAATCCGCCATTCCACGTGCCGATTCATTAGGGATTTAACGGCTGAATTTAACAAATGGACCAAAGCCGTTAACGCTATGGCTAATTCCGGAGGATAATACCAAAGCATGGCAGCCATAAGCAGGGTACCTAAACCAAAGCCTGAGAAAAAGGTTAGAATCGATGCCAAGAAAGCAACCAAGGGAATAATCCAAAACATTACTTTTACACTTTTAACCAAAGATACCCAGAATGATCGATTTAAGAAGCGACACGGTAACAACTCCCACCAAAGCCATGCGCGAATACATGGCGGCTGCACCGGTAGGAGACGATGTATTTAATGAAGATCCCAGTGTTAATCAACTGGAACAATATACTGCGAATTTATTCAATAAAGAGGCTGCCTTGTTTTGTGCATCCGGAACGCAGACCAACCAGATTGCAATTATGGTTCACACCTCGCCCGGGGGAGAGGTAATTTGCCATGAAGAGAGTCATATCTACAAATACGAAGGGGGCGGAATTGCAAGAAACAGCCAATGTTCCATGAAATTACTTAGGGGGAATCACGGCAAAATAAACGCTTCGGAACTTCAATCCGCAATAAATAACCCACAAGACATTCACTTACCCCTTACTCAACTCGTGTCCATTGAAGATACCGCCAATCGCGGTGGCGGTGCGGTTTATGAGTTCGAAGAAATCCAACGCATTGCTGCGTTTTGTAAGCATCAAAACCTACCCTTACACTTAGATGGAGCCAGACTATTTAACGCGCTAACCGTGAATAAGCAAAATCCGGCGACCTATGCCCAGTCATTTGATAGCATTTCACTTTGCCTTTCCAAAGGACTAGGGGCTCCGGTTGGCTCATTACTGGTAGGTTCTTCCAACTTCATTCACAAAGCACGCAGAATTAGAAAAGTCCTAGGGGGTGGCATGCGCCAGGCTGGAATCATCGCTGCCGGTGGGTATTACGCATTGACACAGCACGTTTCTCGTTTAAACGAAGATCATGAACACGCAAAACTGCTTGAATCCTGTTTAATTACCCTTCCTTGGGTAAAAGAAATTTATCCCGTTGAAACAAATATTGTTGTTATAACCCTTACCCAAGCTGAACGGCGGGACCTTATAATTCAAGGCCTGAAAGAAAAGGGGATTTTATGCATGGCCTTCGGTACGGGTATGATACGCTTTGTGACCCACTTGAATATACAAAGTTCCGACATTGAAGTTTGCATAGCGGCATTAAAAAAGGTAGAATAAGTGTAACCTTTACAGCGAAATTTACTTAAAAGGTATTGACTAATTTTTTGCCTATGCCCCGATGGATACTGTGCTACTTTTTATTGCCGTTCTCGTTCCTTAGTTTTGGTCAATCCGACCCCTGCATTAGTAGCGACAAAAAACTAATCAAAGCCTTACAACCCTTTCGTGATGAATTGGATATAAATAAAGCAAGCTTGATTTTTCAAGAACTCAATGCAAGCTATCCTAATAATGCAGAAATCCCATTTATCATGGCACAAAAAGCCTATGCGCTAGCTGGAAAATTAGGCAATGATCCTAAAAAGGAATCGGAAGCAACTCGATATGAAGCACAGGCCTTTGTATTGTATTCCTCTACCTATAAAAAATGCCCCACCTTTCATGAAGAAATGTTGTATAACCTCGCAGTAATGCTCGTTACTAAGGGGGAAACGGAAAAGGCTATCCCATACCTCATGGAATTAGTCGCTTTACCTGAAGATGATTTTACGAGATTAGCTGCTGATCACGCCGAAAAGAAGAAAACCGCGAGCGCTTTCATCGAGCGGCATCTTCGGGCGAAAGCATTTACCGAGAATCCAGTTCCATTTGAACCGATATTGATTGAACAGGTAAGCTCCGACCTCGACGAATATTTCCCGATGATTTCACCCGATAACGACCTCATGTTTTTTACACGTAAAGTAAACCTCAAAAACCTCGGTGATATTTCCGACCATATTGTGGAGGAGTTTACGGTATCTGAACGCCTATCCCCCACCGAAAATGTATTTAATTACGGAGTTCCAGTCCCTGCCCCGTTGAACGATGGATCCTTTTATAATTATGGTACCGCTACCTTATCTGCGGATAACAAAGAAATGATCATCTGTGCGTGTAAAAAGGAAACCGTTTATTCGCAAACTTATCTCAATTGTGATTTATTTATTACCTCATACAAACGAACAGGTAAAGGGGGAAACGATTACCAATGGACACCACTGGTGAATATGGGCCTGGGGATCAACACCAAAGATGGATGGGAAGCACAGCCATCTCTTTCGGCCGATGGAAAGACACTTTTCTATGCAACCTTAAGAAAGGGATCGAGGAATAACGACATTTATATTGCCATCAAAAAAGATGACGGAACGTGGTCGGAGGGTAAACCTTTCAACGAAATAAATACCGCCGGAAAAGATAAAAGCCCGTTCTTTCATCAAGATGGAGAAACCCTATATTTTGTATCGGAATCATCAGAAGAACGACCTGGCGTTGGGGGTCTAGATATTTATTACATCCGAAAAACTGAAGAAGGTTGGAGTAAGGCAGAGAATATTGGCTATCCGATTAATACTACCGGTGATGAACTAGGGGTTTTCGTTTCAACAAAGGGAGATTTTGCCTATTATTCGAGTCAACAAGGTGGGAATTGGAACATCTACGGGTTTGATTTATACCTAAAAGCACAACCGAAATCGGTAGTTATATTAAAGGGGCAACTCACCGATGAGAAGAATCAAGCGGTCGTAGATGGTAAAATAGAAATCGCATATGGATCGAAGGGAGAAAAGGTGGTGTTGGACGTAAATAATGAGGACGGTAAGTATGCTGCCGTATTAAAAATGAATACCGATGAACCAATTACAGTTACGCTAAAAAAGGAAGGAAGCGCATTCAATTCCTCGATAATTACTAAAGATCAACTTAACGCCAACAGCGTAACGGTATCTTTAAAATCGGAAGCATTGAAAGCAGGAAAAACCTATAACATTAACGACATTTTGTTTGGTACAGATTCCTATGAATTAGCAGAAAGCTCGACCCTTATCTTAAAGCGATTTTCCGAATACTTAAACGAAAATGCATCACTAACCATCGCCATACACGGGCACACGGATGATCTTGGAGATGATGAGAAAAATTTGGCCTTATCCGAATCTCGAGCCAATACCGTATTAAAATTTCTAGTAGCGCAAGGAGTAGACGCGACACGTCTTTCTAGCAAGGGATTCGGAGAGAAAAATCCAAAGTATCCCAACACTAACGAGCAAAGCCGCGCTAAAAATCGTCGAACTGAATTCTTACTTATTAGTCAATAAAAAAGGGCCTTTTCGGCCCTTTACATATATTTTCAAACAGCGATTTACGCTTCTTTCTTGAATTGTTTTTTCTCACGAATACGTGCTGACTTACCGGTACGCTCACGGAAGTAGAAAATACGAGCTCTTCGAACATCTCCTCGTTTGATGATGTTGATCGATTCGATGAATGGAGAGTTGACAGGTAAAATACGCTCAACACCGATATTACCGGACATTTTACGCACAGTAAAGGTTTCGGTAGCTCCTGCACCTCTGCGTTGCAATACAACACCTTGAAATTGCTGGGTACGCTCTTTATTACCTTCTCTAATTTTATAGCTTACTGAAACGGTATCTCCAGATTTAAATGAGGGAAGATCATTTAACGCAATTATTTCTTTTTGAATTTCACTGATTAAGTTCATGATTCTGATATTAAATTCACCACTTTTAGGGGTGCAATATTACTACTTTTTTTTAATTATACCTAAAATCCTGACTAATTTATAAGATAAATCATCAGAATGAGGAATGCAACAATTCCATAAATAATGAGCAAACTTTTCGACTCCACCGCCAAAACAGCCTGCTTATCCGCTCGCTTCTTCGGGGTTGGAGAAGTTTGTTGAATCTCGATTGCAGGACGCTTTCCCATATCTTTCGGTACAGTTTGTTCAATATTTCGATATTTCTTCCAATTAAACTTAACCTTCCCGCCGAGTACCACCTCATCCATATCCTTTAACTGCACAAACCCTTTGAGCACATGCCCATTGACTTTGGTTCCTTGGGCAGAACCTAAATCGGTAATAAAAACATTTCCCTCAGCATCTGCGAACAACTCCAAGTGCTCCGCTGCAATTTGCTCGTGGTCCAATATAACTTGGTTGTGTTTTGCTCGACCGATACGGAGGTGTGTGTTCTTTGGCATAACTGCGAATGATTTAACAAAAATAATTAAAATGGTTGATAAAAAGGCGAATTAACCCAGAAAACGAACTTGCAGAAGCATCGATGAATCACTATTTTTGTAGTATGGCAAAAACCATTGCAATAGCAAATCAGAAAGGAGGAGTTGGTAAAACAACTACCACCATCAATTTAGGCGGCTGCCTAGGCGTACTGGAATACAAAACACTCATTATTGATGCGGATCCGCAAGCCAACTCGACATCAGGCTTAGGGTTCGATCCAAATAATGTACATAACATTTATGATTGTTTAGTCAATGGTGCTTCAACCGCATCGCTTATCCTTGAAACCAATACCCCCAATCTTTATTTATTACCCTCTCACATTGACTTGGTCGGCGCTGAACTCGAAATGATCAATTTAGAGGATAGGGAATTTTTATTGAAGAAGGCATTAGAAGAAGTTTCTGATCAGTACGATGTAATACTAATCGATTGCTCCCCGTCGCTGGGCCTAATTACTGTAAATTCATTGGTTGCGGCAGACTCGGTGTTAATTCCAGTTCAATGTGAGTATTTTGCCTTGGAAGGACTTAGTAAGCTGATCAATACCATCAAGATTGTACAGGGTAGGTTAAACCCCACCTTGGAAATAGAGGGCATGTTATTAACCATGTATGACACACGATTAAGGCTTGCCAATCAAGTAGTTGATGAAGTTAAAACACACTTTCAAAGCTTGGTGTTCGATACCATTATCCATCGCAACACTACCCTTTCGGAATCTTCAAGCCACGGAATTCCTGTAATTATGCATGACGCTGCCTCAAAAGGCTCCATTAATTACCTCAACCTCGCTCGTGAGATTCTACAAAAAAACAACCTTACCAAAATGGGTAATTCGGATAAACACATTGATTTTGACATAGAAAATGACTTCGAATAATAAAAAAGGACCCGCATTGGGACGCGGCTTAGGTGCCCTACTCTCCAACAATGAACCAGGCATTGGAGGTACGACCATGGTGGAAATCGCATGCATAGAGGCAAACCCATTTAATCCAAGAACACATTTTGAAGCGGAGGCGCTCGAAGAATTGGCTTCATCAATCAGGGAGTTGGGCATCATACAACCCTTGACCTTACGACAAATCAGTCCAAACCGGTATCAACTGATTTCGGGAGAACGTCGACTTCGTGCCTCACATTTAGCAGGATTAAGTGCCGTACCGGCCTACATTCGCGTTGCAAACGATCAAGCCATGTTAGAGATGGCGTTGGTAGAGAACATTCAACGGGAAAATTTAAACTCCATAGAAATTGGCTTATCCTACTTACGCCTCATCGAGGAATGTAAATACACCCAATCTGAACTCGGGATTAAAATTTCAAAATCACGTTCAGACATTGCTAACCACCTTCGTTTACTAAAATTACCTGCAGAAATTCAGGCCGCCGTTCGCGATCAGCTCTTAACCATGGGACATGCACGAGCCTTGTTGAGTATTCAGGATGAAACGGAGCAACTCAAGGCGTTTAATGCCATAACAACCAACCAGTTGAGCGTGCGAGAAGTGGAACAATGGGGGAAATCAAACAGCAAACCCAAGCCCGCCGCCAGCAAGTCAACCCAGAAATCTGCCGTAGTTCAATCCATTGAGAAACAACTTAAATCAACCCTGGGCTTACGCGTTCAGGTGAGTCAAGATGCAAAAGGAAAAGGAAAAATGACCGTATCCTTCAATTCCATGGAACAATTGAATATGCTCATCGAAACCTTAAGTAATAAATGAAATTGCTGATTTTATTTAGTTTCATAGCGTGTACGCTGTGTTTGATTTCAGCACAACAAACATCCAAAGACACCCTGATCCCGTTTAGAAAGGCCGCACTTTTTTCAGCATGTCTTCCAGGAGCAGGACAAGTCTATAACAGCATTCATACTACTGGAAGAAAAAATGCCTTTTGGAAGGTTCCCCTAATTGCAGCAGGCTTGGGAGGGACCACCTATATACTCATTCAAAATCAGCGCATGGTGCAAGGCATTAAATCCGAATATGCCGTGCGTCAAACTGGGAGTATCGGAGACCCGCAATGGATAGATTACGATGACCAAGCGCTCGTTTCCTTGTATGAACAATATGCGAGATTACGCGACCTCTCTATTTTAGGAATGGGCGCAGTATATGCCCTTCAAATCCTTGATGCCGCAGTGGAAGCTCATTTCCTATCTTTTGACGTATCCAAAAATCTTAGCTTAAGGGTAAGGCCATCGTTTTTAAATTACCAAAGTTTCGGGTTGACCGCTAAACTAAACCTCCATTGATTCGATGAATATTGCACTGGTCGGATATGGGAAAATGGGTAAAACTATCGAGCGCTTAGCGAAAGAGCGCGGTCATGAAATTTGTTCAATTTTCAATACTGCAAGCCCCTATACCCTTTCCACGCAAACCAACGCAGATGTAGCCATTGAATTCACCCGTCCAGAACTGGTGGTAGGCCATATTGAAACGGCGATTCAACAACACTTACCCATAGTGGTTGGAACTACCGCATGGAGCGCCCATTTGCCTCAACTTACCCAAAAAATCATAGCCGCAAACACTTGTTTGGTACATGCATCAAATTTTAGTATCGGCGTAAATATATTCCAACAGCTCACAGAGAATTTAGCCCAAATGTTGGCAGCATATCCTCAATACGCCCTATCCATTGAAGAAATTCACCACCTTCAAAAACTGGATTCACCAAGTGGTACTGCGCTTACCCTGGCGGAAGGAATTATTGAAAAGCACCCAGCCTACAAAACGTGGTCACTGAATGCTGTAACCGATAATACCGAATTATTAATTGAGGCGAAACGCCTTCCCGATGTACCCGGTACGCACGAAATCAGGGCAACATCCACCATAGATACCATTACGCTGAGGCATGAAGCTCACAACCGTGACGGATTTGCACTAGGCGCTATTCTCGCGGCAGAATTCGCACTCGGAAAACAAGGCGTTTTCACGATGAAAGATGTTTTACAAATAACATAAGCACATGAGTTTTATCTTTTTTTACCTGTTAATTTTAATAAATCCCTTTATCGGACAATGGGGGAAATTATTTCAAAAAATGGAATTGCCATCTTCGCATGCCTACATTCCGTTGTATAATTATTTCTTGGTGTTTAAGCATACGAGTAAAAAACCATTTTGGACGGTGCTCATGCTCATTCCCGGGGTTCATCTTATTATGATGATGGTCGCCAATGTAAGTTTAATCCGACGATTTGGCAAGTTTACACTGGCGGAAACCCTTCAAGGTATTTTCCTTCCGTATTGGATTATGTATCAACTTGGAAGGGATGAAAAAGCATGCATAGTTCCTGAAACAAACTGGAATAACGCCAAAGAAATTGAGGCAAGGAAATGGGGAGACCACCTCGTGCTTTTTATGTGTTTACCGGTTTTGGGCCATGCCTTAGAATTTTTATTTTCCTTAATAAGCAAAAGGAAGGCTGGAAGTAAATCCGGAGTTAAAGAGTGGGGAGATTCCTTACTTTTCGCACTGATTGCAGCAACCGTTATTCGAACCTATGTGTTTGAACCTTTCCAAATCCCTACGGGATCCATGGAAAAAACGATGCTTGTAGGCGACTTCTTATTTGTTAACAAATTGGCCTTCGGACCAAAAGTTCCGATTACCCCCCTCTCCTATCCGCTTGTGCACAACAACGTTCCATGGGTGAATATTCCATCCTATTTAACAATTGAGAAAGGATCCTATTTCCGCTTACCTGGCTTTGGAAAAATAAAACCATATGATATTGTGGTCTTTAATTATCCTTCAGGAGACACTGCGGTGTATGACCCAAGAATCCCTAACGGTTTAATGGGCCATGATTACCATGGAATTATCAATAACGAGGCGATTTGGCAGTTTCGAATTAAAAATAACTTGCTTGGAAAAGGAGTGAATGCAGCAGACTCCCTCAAGTTTATGACGTTCATCGATAACATCGATTATTGGCGAAACATTGCTCGGGAAAATATGAAAAACGGCTTATTCCCCATTTACTCTTCCGAGAATGCTGAAGGGATGTCCCACGGTGGCTTAATCTACCGTCCAGTGGATAAACGTGAGAATTACATTAAGCGATGCATTGGTACCCCGGGGGATGTCATTAAAGTTTCCAATGCTACCGTCTACCGTAACGGAAAACCTGCTAAGATCTTTGACAATATGGCATTTAAGTGGGATGTCAGTAAGTCCTCGACCACCTTTAATGCACAGGAATTATTCGATATCTATGGGTTAGAGAATGCCCCTGATGGTTCACGTTTCGATTTTGAAGAAGGTGACTCTACGAATCCGTATGTGTTAAACATTAGTCCGCGCGAGAAACGTGAGATACAAAAGGCGTATCCAACGGCTAATTTTCAAGCCCACATCGACCGCCCATCGTACACGGTTGAGAAACGAACCCCTTCCCCAGAGGATTTGATTGAAAATTTAGAGTGTTTTCCAAAGGATTTTTATGTGAATAATACCATGACTGATTTCCAAGAATTCACGGTTCCAAAAAAAGGTACTACCGTCTCAATCAGTGCCGAGAATATTGCCTGGTACCGAAGAATCATTAGTGCTTACGAAGGGCACTCTTTAGTGGAAAAGAAAGACGGAACGATTCTCATCGATGGTAAAAAAGCAAGCACTTATACCTTTGGAATGGACTATTATTGGATGATGGGAGATAACCGCTATAATTCAGCCGACTCCCGGGTTTGGGGATTTGTGCCCGAAGATCACATCGTTGGTAGGGCATCCTTAGTTTGGTTATCTAAAAGTCCGTATAAAGGATTTAGAATGGAACGAATCCTTAAAAATGTTAGTCAGGAAGGTTCATTTAGTATACTGCAGCTCATTGGTTTCGCCTTAGGAATCGGCGTATTAATTGCCATTTTCAAGTATTTGGCATAGGTGATTTTCCCAACGGCATATTTCCCCAGCATTCACTATGTGAAGGAACTATGCAGGCATAAGACCGTATGGATTGATCATCACGAACATTGGATCAAGCAGAGCATTCGAAATCG
>CANMTO010000040.1 GCA_947500755.1 Flavobacteriales bacterium | reverse complement strand
CCAACCAGCATTACCCTCGCATGGGAAGCCTACGAAAACGATGACGCGGGGAACTATGACGTGCTCGGTTTTACCGATGGTCAAACCGGCTTACAAAATGTTACCATGCCTGTACCCGCGGCGGTTGGAATTTTAAATTATTCTTTCACTGCGGCCAGTCAAGACGGTGGATGCGCGCAAGTATACGTTATTAACCTGCAGGTGGAACGCTTACCGCTGGTAGTTAACTACATGCAAGACAACATTTGTGCAGCACAGCAATTAACACTTAATACCACGTACACCTATGGTTTCTGTAACGCAACCTTGGAGCCCAATGAACCGGCCGCACAGGATGTACAAAATGCGGGATCTTTGTGGGCTAAATTTGTTGCCCCAGCAACCGGAAGCGTTAACATTACCAGTGACTTGGGAGGTACGGATATTGGAACCTATTTCCAAATTTATCATGCAGCCGATGGAATGAATTGCACCGACGGGGTTCATGTGGTTACCGGTCAAACCGTTAAAAACAAGTTTGAATACCTTTCTCACATTGATTTTTCTGATGGTATAGACTTACTGGGCATTGATCCAGAAGCTGAAATCGTGCTTGATGCCTGCGACCCCATTCCGTTTATTTCCTATCAAAAGTTAATTCCAGGACAAACCTATTACATTCAATTTACAGCCGACGGTCCAAACGACCATGGATACTACCAACTTCGTGTTGATGGCTTGGGCGGTAATGCGCCGAACTTGGAAGACATCCCGTGCCTTTCTACTACCGTTAACTTCGGCACCAATGCCATTTCCTCAGCAAATAACAATGCGCCTACCACCAACCTCGTGTTTGGCTGCGCTCTAGACGGCGGAAATGCGGCAGGTGAAACAGGACAACAACATACCTCTGCGAATCCTACCGAATATCATGCATACGACTACCCACACGTTGGATTGGGTAATCCTTCTATGAATGAAAGCGTTTGGTTAAACTTTGTGGCGCCAAATTCCGGAAGAATAACCTTCGAAGGCGATTATCAAAGTGCCCTCTATGGCGAAAGCGCTGCCTTATTTGGTTACGATAAAGCCTTTGGACCTGGCGTTCCGAATGATTTTCTTTGTTCTAATTTGAAGTACATTACCTCTGATGAAGGCGGAACGAATAGCTTTCTTGGTGGTGATCCTTCCGCGATTGTTAACGGAACCTGTCTTGAACCTGGCTATAAATACTTTGGGATGATTGACCCTTCCGATGCGATTACGCCATTAAGTACTCAAAACATTAATTCATGGGTGTTCAATCCGAGCATAAGCGACCCTTCCAATAATGCCCCTGGAAATGACATCCTTTGCCTAACCTTGTTCGATACCTTGTATGAAGTTCCTGTAATTCCGGCAGGCACCAACCCTACCTTTCAGGCGGTAGCGGGGTCGAACGTTTTGGCGTGTAGAGAATATTTAGCAGGCGAACCCCCACTCCACCCAAACCAAGCGAATCGAGCCGATCAAACCGTGTGGCATTACTTTGTTGGACCACCATCAGGGGCTGTAGAGCTCAGCATTCGTGCCTACATTGGGATGAACTTATTGCGTTTCAACGTGTTTGAGTTATTAAATGGCACCTCGTGCTATGGTGGTCTGGGTCCAGCAACCTACACCGTTGACGGTACGCGATATACCCCATCGATTACTCCCTTGGTTTCTGGTACCGCAAATTACAACGGCCACCAAGAAACGCTTTGTTGTCTCGATTCTGGAAAGGTATACGCCATTCAAATTGATGGTGGAGCACCAGGCGATGAAGGTCAATACATCATTGAATACATCAAAGAACTAACCAGCGATGCAGGAGATGTTTTTGCAAACAGTTCAAACGGAGGGTATTCCGATGTGAATTTGGGTGACACCTTGTATGTCTGTTACGGGGATACAATTACTCCAGGAATCTTATTGAATGGCATCGGACAATCCACAGCATCTTTCCCAGCATGTATTTCAGGAGGATATGTTATACACCAAACCAATCCGGTACCTAATCCAGTAATGAACTCCGGGTTTACCTTCATTGATTCCATTCAAGGAACTGGCGTATTTGTAAACAACGGAAATGGGAACGGTAGCTTTGGGAACCCTCAATTCAACACCTTGTATTACCTCTCCCCCGCGGCAGATCAAGCGGCATCTTGGGGAATGTTTAATTGTAGAACAGCGACCCTTGAAACAGGAATCCCAATCGTCTATTTACAATCGCTTACTGCGAACTTCAGCTACAACAACAATACCTGTACCGTGACCTTTTCTGCAACAGGAGGCATGAATGCATTTAGTGGCATGCCGTATTCTTATACCATTACTAATCCTTTAGGTGCCACTGCACAAGCGGGAACCGTCAATCAAAACCAAGTATTAACCTACACCGGAGCTATTGCTGGAAACTATACTGTTCAAATCGGCGATGGGGCGTGCACACAAACCTATACCTTTGATGCGTCAGGTTGCGCAACACCCTGTTTACCCGTTACAGTGAACACTAACTTCAGCGCTTGCGCAGGAACAAGTGTGGTCTTGCAAGGTGCGCCACAAACTCAAGCAGGCACCTACATTGATTCCTTATTAACTCCGCTCGGTTGCGACAGTGTGATTATTACCCAACTTTCCTTTTTACCGACGATTCCGCTAACACAGCAATCCATTAGTATTTGCTCGGGTGGAAGTTATACCCTTAACGGAAATACCTACAATTCTCCGGGTGCATATTTAGATACCTTGAATTCTGTGAACGGATGTGATAGTGTAATCTTAACAAACCTTCAATTCAGCCCAACCCTTACCTCTATTGTTAATCAAAACATCTGTTCTGGATCAAGCTATAATTTCAATGGAACATTGCTCAGTGCTGAGGGAATATTTACTGATACCTTAAGTGCAACCGGTGGATGTGATTCTGTTGTCATTTTAGCCTTGTATATCGATTCCCCACTAACCACGAATGTGAATGGATCAATTTGTGAAGGGGAAAGCTATACCTTCAATGGAACGGCCTTAACAGAAAGCGGAATTTATGTGGATTCCCTAAGTACCGCAGCGGGGTGTGATTCCTTAGTAACCCTTGAATTAGCCGTAACAACCTGCTCTGGGGACTTCGAAATCGCAAACATCCTTACTCCAAACGGTGATGGGCAGAATGATACGTGGAAAATAGATAACCCGAATCAAATTAGCGGATGTGCCGTTAAAATCTACAACCGTTGGGGTCAGCCACTCTACGAAACCACGGAGTACCAAAATGAATGGGACGGGACAAAAAATAACGAACCACTCCCGGATGGTGTTTATTTCTATTCAATCGAATGTGGGGAAAAAAGCTACAACGGAGCGATTAACTTATTGAGACTTAAAAAATAACCCATGAAAAATAAACTCATCTTCGCTTTTGTGTTTGCTTTTACTGGTATGGTATCAGCGCAACAAGTTCCTCAATCCTATTTGTACGGGTATAATTTATTTTTAATCAATCCGGCGCTTTCAGGTACAAACAATTGTACTGAAATCAGCATGTCGCATCACAACCAATGGGTAAAACTGGAAGGGGCACCGATTACGAATCACTTGACCGTTTCCACCCGCCTCGGAAACCATTGGGGAGTGGGAGGACAATTTATGTTGGATAAGATCGGGATGTTGCAACAAGTCTCTGCGCTTGGAAATGTTTCCTATGGATTCTATTTCGGTCAACAATCACTTCGTTTAGGCCTATCCGTGGGATACAACAATTATCGTGTAAATCCCAGTAATGCGGTGGCATTCGATTTGCTTGACCCTATCGTGAATGGCGGAAACCAAAGTGCGGGAGCGATAAGTTCAGATATCGGTATTGCATATAAATTAGGTGGACTTTATGTCTTTGGAAGTGTAAAACAACTCCTTAAAACCTATTCCAATTTTGGATACACGAACCTACCCGGATACGTACAGCGGGCCCACTACTTGATGGGCGCAGGATATGACATCCCATTGAATAATACATGGGAAATGAGGCCGAATGTATTTTTAAGAAGCATCAATAATGTCATGCAAGCTGATATCAACATGGATGCGAACTATAAGAAGTTTATTCAGTTTGGTGTTGGATTTAGGTCCCAAGTAGGAGTAGTTGCCCGTGCAGGAATCACGGTAAAAGAAAAGTTCTTTTTTGGGTATGCCTATGAAGCACCTCTTGCGAACATTGCATCGTACAGCAGTGGGTCTCATGAAGTGATGTTGAAAATGACGCTTTGCCGACCAGAACACACTAAGATTGTAAAGACTAAGATGGATACAATATTCAAAACGATTGAACGAATAGACACTGTGTTCATTACCCAAACCGAGCGCTTTGTGGATACAATCTATATAGATAAAACGATTGAACCATCGAAAACACCAGATAATGTTGGTGCTGTTTCTAAAACAATCTTATTTGAATTTGATAAATCAGTTGTTAAGAAGGAAAGTTATGGGGAATTAGAAAGCATAGTAAACTTGCTCGAAATGAATCCTACCTATAAACTCTCTTTGGAAGGCCACACGGATGCAGTAGGAACTGAAGCATATAATGTTGGCTTATCTAAGAACCGGGTAAATGCAGTACGGGATTTCTTAGTAATGAATGGCATAGCTGCGGAACGAATAATTATCCAGCATCATGGGGAAGGGAAACCGGTAGCGGCGAATGACAACGCGGATGGTCGAAAATCAAACCGACGCGTAGATGTTCAAATCATGCGCCCATAATTGAATTTAACAAGGGTATATGGAAAAGAAAAACCTCGAAATCGTGATAGCGCATTAAAATCACTATCTTTGATATGAATCATTAAAATCAATCACATGAAAAAATTATTACTTAGTTTAGTTTTTGGAGCTTCAATTGCTTCAATGAATGCGCAGGTTCTTACCAATGGGAACTTCGAACAAGCGGCTACTCCGCTACTTCCGGGTGTTGCCACAGATTGTCCAGGATGGGGTATCGGTTTATACACTATGGAAACTGCGAATGCCTATGCAGGAACTCAATCTGCGAAACTTATGACCATTGCGGATGCAGGTACAGCAGCAATATTGTCTTGGCCATCGGATACAATTGCCGGCGTAATGCAGCAAGTTGTGACTGGTTCTTGGCCGAATGCAGGTTCGTTAACCTTAGATTTTGCCTTCAACCACATCGTTTCAGCAGGAGATACGGCTATAGTTGCTTGTCAATTTAGTGATACAATGGGTGCAGGTCCAAACGATGACGTGGTATTATTCCAAGCTATTGGTGCATTTGTTGGAAATTCAAACGGATGGCAAATGGCTTCTATTCCAATGGATCCGATTCAGGGAGCAATGGGAACAGCGAACAGTGTAATCGTGCTTGCGTCCTCTTCGATCGGTGCTGCCTTTGGGTCGGGATTTGGAGTTCCTAACAGCACCTTGTGGTTAGACAACGTTTCAATCGCTGGCGGTGCCAATGTAAATGAATTGGCTGCATCAGTGAATGTATATCCTAATCCAACCAATGGTGCCTTAACCTTTGATGCTTCTGAAGCGATTACAGGGGTAGAAATCTACGGAATGGATGGTAAATTGGCCTTGAGTGCAACTACTACAAACGTTGACATTACAAACCTACCAAACGGAATCTATCATTACAGCGTAATGACGGTTTCAGGAAATGTATTGAAAGGAAAAGTTTCTAAAATCTAAGAAACCCTTTTGAAAAAAACTAAAGCTCGCTTCGGCGGGCTTTTTTTATGTCCTACTAATCCTTACCGAAGTAGTGTATTTCTCGGTGAGTTTCTTCAATTTGATCTTTTACTATTTGAATTGATTTGGTTAAAATAAACAAATCTGGTGGTGCATGCTTACCTAACCAATCCCAACTATCCATCTCATGATCCACGGCGCGCCCCATGTGATATAGTAATTCCATCTGATTACTAAAAAGCCAAGCTTGGGCTTTTTCCATGCCTTCCGCTGCATTAATCATGGCCATTAAATGCGCAAAGCCATTATCCATCAACCAATCTCTGGATTCTTGAATCAAATAAATGGCATTGGTCGCATGAAACAATTCCGGGAAACCAGACTCTCTCAGTCCAAGTTGAATTACCTTATCGCCATCAACCGCCTTAGCCCATAGCAAGATTACCTCCGCCGAATAATTTATAGGCTTTAATTGAAGTTGCTTTTGCTCTTTAGGCGCTTCTTCTTCCTTTTTTTTAAACCAACTAAACATATTAAAAGAACCAACTTGCCACTAAGATCGCAGCGATTACACAAACTAAATCAACCAACAACATGGTAGACAAGGTATAGCGCGTATTCTTTACCTTGATCGCACCAAAATACACGGCCACCACATAAAAGGTTGTTTCTGCACTGCATTGAAAAATACAACTCAATCGCCCAGTAAACGAATCCGGTCCATAAACCCGCATGGCATCCAGCATGAACCCACGCGATCCACCACTACTAAACGGACGCAGCATAGCCACCGGTAGAGAATCGGTGATTTCTTTGGATAATCCAACCTGAGAGAAGACCCACGTAATTCCTTGACTCAATAACTCAAACATTCCACTGTTACGAAATACAGAAATCGCTACGAGCATTCCTAAGACATACGGAAATATAATAACCGCGGTATTCATTCCATTTTTTGCGCCAACTACAAAGGAATCAAAGACCGTAGTATTCTTTTCCTTGAATCGCTTCTCTTTCCAAAAAGCAAATCCTAAGGTCAGTAGGATAATACCAAGCAGTAATACCCCTGAAAAATTAGAGGTAAAATGATTTTTTGCCATCAGGTCTAAAGAACCAATGTAAAAAAGCAGACCCAACATCGCCGCAATGATACTAAAGACGACCGCAATTAATAATCCACTCAATAAATTCACCCGTTGGCGGATTCCTACAATAACCAAGGCCGCTATGGTTCCTATAAAAGAGGTAATAATACACGGCAACATGACATCCGCCGGATTGGTAGCATGTTCCGCAGCTCGATAGCCAATAATCGAAGTTGGAATTAAGGTTAAGCCAGCCGCATGCAAGCAAAGAAACATGATCTGAGCATCACTCGCCTTGTCTTTATCTGGATTAATCTCCTGTAAACTTTCCATCGCTTTGAGCCCGAACGGCGTAGCCGCAGAATCGAGTCCAAGAAAATTAGCCGCGAAATTTAAGGTCATATACGAAATGCTCGGATGGTTCTTGGGAACCGACGGGAACACCTGAACAAAGAAGGGACTTAACCATTTCGCTAACCCTTCGGCAGCCCCAGAGTCTATGAGCAACTGCATGAGGCCCGCAAAAAACGCGAGGTAAGCCAATAAGGGGAGAATAATATCCAAGATGGTTGACTTCGCAGTTGGAAGCAATCCATCAGTTTTTTGGACGCCGCTGAAAATTTTTACTTGACCATCGGTTAGTTGGTAAGTGGTATCAGCATCCGCTTCATTGAGATTAAAAACAAGCGTTCCTTCCGGGGTTTTCTTTAGCGTATCCTTTAATGCTCTTGGTAACTGAAACAGATATTTCTCTCCGATAAGGATGGGGTCGTTTTGTTTTCCATTGATGACCGAATCAATGCTATATTGCTGATTGAAGGAAATCCCCACCAGAATAAAAACAAGGGAGGAAATAAAAATAACGAGCCAAAATCTACTTAATACCATAAGAACGAAGTTCGTAGAAATATCGGTTGCCAAGCAATGTCGCCCTTAAATGATATTAACATACGTTATTGAAAAGTATGGTGATGCGGTCTGAACGAACAAAGCCACTACTTTTGTGTTCAAAATAATATGATGCAACAAGAGTTTCACGCTGCCTCAACGCGAGGATTTGCTGACCACGGATGGTTACAAGCCAGACATTCCTTCAGCTTCGCTTCTTGGTTAAATCGATACCGGATGCACTTTGGCGCCTTGCGTGTTCTCAATGACGACATTGTAGCTCCAGGAATGGGTTTTGGAAAGCACCCCCACGACAACATGGAGATTATCACAATTCCCTTAAAGGGCTCATTAAAACATGAGGACAGCATGGGATTTTCAGAAGTGGTGCATGCCGGAGAAGTACAGGTAATGAGTGCTGGAACGGGAATTCACCACAGCGAATTTAATGCAAGTCAAACCGAAGAAATCAACTTATTTCAACTTTGGATCTTTCCAAACCAGCAAGAAGTCACCCCTCGATATCAGCAATTGGGATACAATAACTCGGACATGAAAGATGCGTTCCTACAACTCGTTTCTCCGAGCCCAGATGATGAAGGCCTGTGGATCCACCAAACCGCATGGATACATATAATTGACATGTCTCCCAATACCAATCAAACCTACACCCTCAAGCATCCCGGAAATGGGGTTTACCTGATGAACATCGAAGGAGAAAAAGTCATCGCTAAGCAAGCCCTTGGGACTCGCGATGCCCTTGGCGTTTGGGAAACACCCAGCGTAGAAATCCAAGCAAGTGAACAGGGTCGTTTGCTGCTCATTGAAGTACCCATGCAATTTTAATTATCAAGATGAATAAACAACTTATAGAAGCACTGGAATGGCGTTATGCCTGTAAGAAGTTTGATGCTGAAAAGCGGATTCCAGCGTCCGACATTCAAACCATATTAGATTCAATACGCCTTACCCCGACATCCTACGGACTGCAACCATTAAAAGTATTGCTCATTGAAACGAAGGAACTACGCGAAAAAATTAAACCGATTGCTTGGAATCAAGCGCAGGTGGTGGACGCTTCGCATTTGCTAGTATTCTGTCATCACACAGCAATTTCAGAATCCTATGTTGATCAGCATGTGACTTTAATGGCAGATACCAGAAACGTAGCCCCGGAAAAACTGCAAGGTTTTGGCACGCATGTTAAATCAGCCATAATGAAAATGGAAGATGAGCAGGTGAAACAATGGACCGGAAAACAAACATACATTGCACTTGGACAGGTTTTATTGAGTTGTGCCCTTCTTAAAATAGATGCCACGCCCATGGAGGGATTTGACAAAGACCAACTCAACGAACTCCTAGACCTTTCCAGTCAAGGCCTTAGTGCGTCCTTGTTGTGTCCCATTGGATTTCGGCACCCAGAAGACTCCAATATCGCATTAAAAAAGGTGCGAAAAACAAAAGACACCCTGTTCGAAACCCGATAATTTCAACATGCACTCGTTCATAATCTAAGGTAAATCCGTCGCATTAAACCGAAGAGATTCAAATCTATTCCGTATTTTTGAGAGATGTTGAGAACTTGGTGTGTCTTAGTGGTGCTTTTCTTTTGTTTATTTCCGATTCACGGGCAAAACACACTGTCCCTTGCTGACAAAAACGAACTAGGGATCATTTCAAATGACTTCAAAGACGGAATATTGGATAGCACTACCCTATCTTCTTACCCCATCAACTTAATTAATAACCGATTTTACGTATCCTTTTTAGCTAAAATCAATCCTGAATTTGACAAGCTTAGCCTAACGCGATCGCACTATATTGTAGGGAATCCCATCCGAAATATTGTGAGTATCAAAGTTCCGATTGAAGCCAGCGAATACGTTTCTTCACTGCGAGGCATAGAGTATCTTGCATTAGCGGGTAAAGTGAACCATCAACTGGACAAAGCGGTCCATGACGTTCGAGCAGATAGTGTGCACCAAGGCATTGGATTACCTCAAGGATTCAAAGGAAAAAATGTATACATCGGAGTAACAGATTGGGGGTTCGATTATACCCACCCCGCTTTTTACGACAGCAGCTTAAGTCAAACCCGTATCATTGCCGCTTGGGATCAGTTCAAAACGAGCGGACCTCATCCGCAAGGATTTAATTATGGAACAGAGTATGTTGGAGCTAGTTCGCTCTTAGCCGCAGGAAGTGATACCGCAAACATTTACAGCTACAGCACGCACGGAACTCACGTAGCCTCTATTGCAGGCGGATGCGGAGCAGGAACCGCTTACCGAGGAGTAGCATACGATGCAAATTTTCTGTTCGTTACCTTTTTGGTAGATGAAGCTGCCGTGTTGGATGCGTGGGAATGGATGTATCAAAAAGCACAAGCCGCCGGAAAACGACTGGTTATTAATATGAGCTGGGGGTTGTATCACTTTGGAACCTTAGATGGGAATTCCTTGTTAAGTCAAGCCATAACAGCATACTCTGACCTGGGTGTTGTGTTTGTAAATTCCGCCGGGAACAACGGGAATGTAAATTTTCACCTTAAAAAAACCTTTAACAACGACCAACTAAAATCAAAAGTTGATTTTTATTCCTATGCTGCCAATGCGAACATGTGGGGTCAAAGCATCCACGCTTGGGGTGAAGTTGGGCATGCCTTCTCGAATGGAATTATTGTGAAGAACTCAAGCAATACAACCCTTGTTGAATCTCCGTTCTATAGCACCAACGTTACCAATACGTACATTGACACCTTCTTAGTAGCAGGAAACGATACGATTTTTTACAACATTGCAGCAGATTCTGCTCATCCATTGAATCAAAAACCTCAAATGCGCTTGCGTTTAAAATGTACGAATACGACGCTTAAAATCCTGTTAAAATCCACTGCGATAGACGGCACCGTAAATTATTGGAATGTCACCGAATTAACCACTGATGTTGGGAACTGGGGTATGCCATTTTCATATGCTGGAACGGGAACAACTCCAGGAGACGCAGACCACGGAATTTCAGAACCTTCATGTTCGGACGATGTAATCAGTGTTGCTGCCTATGCTCCTTCGTATCTAACTGCAGGTGGATCTAGTGTTGGTGGTGGTTTAGCCAGTTTTTCCAGTCACGGTCCTCGCTATGACGGCGTCATGAAACCTGATATCGCAGCACCCGGTGTATCTATTTGCAGTGCCATTTCT
This sequence comes from Flavobacteriales bacterium, assembly GCA_947500755.1. GTDB lineage: Bacteria > Bacteroidota > Bacteroidia > Flavobacteriales_D > Crocinitomicaceae > UBA952. Next base: position 8,158 of record CANMTO010000040.1, on the reverse strand, counting down.
TCATTTACAGACGCAAACTACACCACGGTTTCCTCTCTTACATTCAACAACAAAACCTATGACTATGCAAAGTTCTCAGGAACCTCCATGTCTGGACCCGTGGTTGCCGGGGTTTGTGCCTTAATTCTAGAAGCCAACCCGTGGCTTTCTGCAGCTCAAGTTAAACAACTCATCAAAGAAACGGCTCGTACAGATAATTTCACGGGAGTTATTCCCGCCTTAGGCAGTCCCTTGTGGGGTATGGGAAAATTAAATGCGTATGCTGCTGTTCTAGAGGCATTAGCCTTAGTTGAAGTCCCAGAGAACAGCGTAGAAAATGCTTGGAACGTCTATCCCAACCCAGTAATAGAAACCCTACATTTTACCCTGGTGGATGAACTACCCAAAGAATGCACGGTGGTTGATGCTCAAGGAAAATGCATCGTGCTTCCAATTCAAGATGAGCACGTCTCCGTCAAGCACTTAAAATCCGGTCAATACACCTTGCAAATCTCTATGAACGGAAGAATCCAATCGGCTTCTTTTATTAAAGCTAATTAATGGCCCTAACGATTCGTACCATTGGTCGTTCAGAATTATACCTCGTAACGGAGCTTTCCGCTCAAATTTGGCCAATTGCGTATAAAGAAATTATCACACAGGAACAAATTAAATACATGCTTAACACCATGTATTCGCAGCAAGCACTTGAACAAAACCTGAGTGACGGACATAGTTTTTTAGTTGCAGAACGCGATGGAAACCCTGTTGGATATGCAGGATATCAGGTGCACTTTCCTTCGTTGGAATTTAGCAAACTGCATAAACTTTATGTATTACCTGAAATACAACATTCGGGTGTTGGGGGTGCATTATTTAATGCGGTAGTTACAGCCAGCAAAAATGAACACTGCAAGCACCTGATTCTTCAAGTGAACAAGATTAATCCTGCCCTTCAATTTTACCATAAAAAAGGCATGTATATCCATGAAGAGGCGGTCTTCGATATTGGGAATGGCTTCGTGATGGACGACTACATGATGCGCTTAGATTGGTGAAAATTAGTACCTTCGCACCATGTTGAAAATAGACATGCACACGCACATTCTCCCGAAAACAATGCCCAATTGGACAGAGAAATTCGGATATGGAAAATTCATACACTTGGAATCGAATACCGATGGCTCAGCCAATATGATGCAAGGTGGGGCCTTCTTTCGCAGGATTGTAGAAAATTGTTGGGATGAATCGTTACGGATTAAAGAATACGAACAATTTAACACACAGGTGCAAGTGGTTTGTACTATTCCGGTAATGTTCTCGTATTGGGCAAACCCTAAGGATTGTGCGGAATTATCACGCTTTTTAAATGACCACATTGCTGAATTGATTCAACAATATCCCAAACATTACATTGGCTTAGGAACCATCCCCATGCAAGATACCGAGGAGGCCATTAAAGAATTAGAACGCATTAAATCTATTGGTTTAGTCGGAATTCAAATCGGATCTAACATCAACGATAATAACCTGAGTGAAGATGAATTTTTCCCCATATTTGAAGCCTGTAGTCGCCTTGGCCTAGCCGTCATGATTCATCCATGGCAAATGATGGGATTTGACAGCATGAAAAAATATTGGCTGCCTTGGTTGGTTGGGATGCCTGCGGAAACATCTAGAGCGGCATGCTCCATGATATTTGGCGGTGTACTTGAGCGCTTACCGAAGTTACGGGTATGTTTTTCCCACGCCGGCGGATCCTTTTTACCAACACTCGGACGCATAGAACATGGATTCAATTGCAGGCCAGATTTGGTTGCAATAGACAATCCAGTGAATCCCCGGGAATATGTAGGTAAATTTTGGGTTGATAGCATTACGCACGACATAGATGCTTTGAAATATATCCTAAACATGCAGGGATCAAAACGGGTGTGTTTGGGATCGGATTATCCATTTCCGCTTGGTGATTTAGAGATCGGTAAATTCATTGAAGAAAGCGACCTATCGAAAACCCAGATCGAAGATATTTTCTGTAACGCTACCTTGGAATGGCTGGGGTTGGAAATTTCGCCATTTTTATGAGCAGAAGAAAGCTCAATTATCTCATAAACCATTCGCTTGCATTTTGCGTTATCTTTTTTATTTCAAGTTGCAATAAAGACAAAGTACCCCTGAGTAACTACCTGGAGCAGATAACATTCGAAGCAATACCAGGAAGTACTTACCACGATCAAAATGCTACATGGTGGGGGTACAATCAACAAAAAATTGTTCGCTTCGAGGATAAGGTATTTATGGCAGTTATTGAAAATGAAAACCTTGTCAATGGCTATCCCAATGCCAATAATCCTTCAACAGCCTATATTTATTGTAAGACTAATCAAGGAAATTGGGTAAAGGGAGCTGGCATACCCACTTCACGGCCTGTAAATCTATTGATTGATTCCCATGGTTTGCTGCACGTTATTGTGTTTGAACCTACAGAGATTAACCCTTCGGAGAATGGTTCTTTGGGAAGGCTCAAACATTATTGGTTTCCTTATTCTTCTGCAGGTAATATTGATTCTCACTTGAATGAAATCATTGAAGACCATAACCAAGGGGATCCGGAATCTGTAAATATTCGCATTGGGGCCGCAATTGGTGCTGATAATACCTTATACGTTTCTTTTGGAATTAATCAAGATGTTAAGATATATTCCAAGCAAGAAACCGAAGCGTCATGGAGTGAAGAATTCGCAGGACAAAACCTGGGAAATTCTTACTATTATCCATTTGTCGCCACCACCTCAAGCGGCCCCTGTATCCTAGCAATACAAGACGATTATGTGGGGCCTGGATTACCGGCAATTTATCATAAAAACAAACTTTTTAACCGATTGAATGGCAGCTGGACCCACCAAACGCTTATTGATTTAAGCACGCATCCGCTTGCTTCTACAAGAAATAGACTTGCCGATAACTGCGAGTTATTTGTCACTACCAATGATCGGGTACTTGGGATTTATCAAAGCTACATAGACCCTATTGTTGATTGGAAAGCCTCTTATACTCAAATAGAACTTGATCAAGGAGGGAATGTAATTTATACCCCTTTGAATCTAGAATCTGATGAAATTAATAGGATTAGAATAATAGAACACCAAGGGCAAATCTATTACCTGTGCATCAAATATGACAAATTGTACATAAAAAAAGGCATCGATGGTCCACTGACTTGTATAAAAACTCCCGCATTTACCTCAGGAAACTATATATACCTCAGCAATCGCATGAACAGTGTGAACCTAAACTCAAATTACATTGATATTCTACTTTTGAATGGCAACATGGCAGATTACCCAAACGCGGTCAATTATTACGTAAGAATACCCACAAGCCAGTTGGCAAACCTATAGCCAGCGCTATTAAATTGCATGAATGGGAATCATATGCTAACGCATCGACGTAAAGATTTCACCTCGACACCCTTAGCTTGATCTCCGCAACGAAATCCATTTCAGGAACCCTTATTCGCTATTCGAAGAATAACCAAAATAGAACCCGCATCGGTTTTTAGGACTTAATTCACCCGCTAATTTCACAAGTTTATTAAATTTAAGACATCTAAAAGGAAGATGAATCTAAATCTCGAAGCATGAAGTATTTTTTAAGCATTGCCATTCTTACCTTTTTCGAGTTCGATTCTTTGTGTAATATCTGGGACTCCGAAGGAGTCCTATATTTTACCTAATGGAAACCGAAATAAATCGACTCCTTCGGAGTCGTACATTCTGCATCAATGTGGTGCGACTCCGCAGGAGACGTAATCAAAATTACGCGCATTAAAACTAATAGCCTAGGACTCTGAGGCAATACACTTCAAGCGATTTTTAACGATTTCCGCCTTTTCTTTTATGACTCTCAAATCATCACCCAGTATGGTGACATGTCCCATTTTACGAAATGGTTTTGTGTTCGTTTTGCCATATAAATGAGGATAGACCCCATCAAGGCTTAATATATCTTCTAATCCTTCATATACCGCAGGTCCTTCATGCCCCGGTGAACCTAAGATATTAAGCATGGCACCAGGCATAATCAAGCGTGTGTCTCCCAAGGGTAAATTCAAAATTGCTCTCAAATGCTGAGCAAATTGTGAGGTATAGCAACACTCGATGGTGTGATGTCCTGAATTGTGTGGACGTGGAGCGATTTCATTGACTAACAACTCAGCGGATTCAGTAAGAAAGAACTCTACTGCCAACAAACCCACCATATCTAAGGTTGAAATCACATTCATGGCAATTTCCTGAGCCTTGGCATCTATTTCTTTGGAAATGGCTGCAGGTGAAAACTGAAATTCCACCAAATTTGCTTCCGAATTGAATTCACATTCTACCGCATCAAAGCAGCTTACTTCACCAGTTGGATTTCTAGCTACAATTACCGATAATTCTTTCTCAAAAGGAATTAACGATTCGACCACTGAAGGGCCGACTAAGCGATGGTCCCAGTCTTCTTTCGAACGTATGATTTTAACCCCTTTACCGTCATATCCCCCAACGCAGAGCTTTTGTACAAATGGAAAATCAAACGGAGGAATAGCATCTGAATTAACATCCAATAGCATGTAGGGAGCCGTTGGGATATTATGCTGCGCATAAAATTGTTTCTGAAGGCCTTTGTCTTTTATTAATTCCAGCACCCGAGGTTGCGGAAATACCTTTTTTCCCAATGCTTCCAATTCATAGAGCGCTTCAATCGAGACATTCTCTATTTCTACGGTTATTAAATCGAACGCAGCCCCGAAATCAAGTACCGTTTGCTTATCGGTAATAGAACCTTTTTTAAATCCATGGGCAATTTTCGCACAAGGTGCATCATCATCATTCTCTAAACAATGCAGCTCAACATCCAAATTTATTGCCTCTTGAATTAGCATTCGTCCGAGCTGACCACCGCCAAGTACGCCAATCTTTTTATACATCCAATATCCGTATTTCTGACAAAGATAGCTAAAGCACGTATTGTTTCACTTCATTCGTTTTTGCTTTTTTAGTACCTTTGACCCACATTACGTATGGAAACCATTCAATTACACGATAAATTATTCATTCCGTATCTCAGTGAATCCGAGATTCTGGTCGCTGTTGATTCGTTGGCCGATCGAATAAACATAGATTATGAAGGAAAAGAATTGATCTTTCTTTCGGTATTGAATGGCGCATTCATGTTTACCTCAGACCTAATGAAAAGAGTCACACTTCCCTGCGAAATTTCTTTCATGAAGGTAAGCTCGTATGTTGGTACAGGAACCACCGGCCGGGTTGATGAGCTCATCGGATTAACGGGAACCGTGAAAGATCGGCACGTAGTTATTATTGAAGATATTGTAGACACGGGAATCACCATCGATAAGGTGATAAAATTACTCTCCATCCAAGAGCCTGCATCCATTGAAGTATGTGCCACACTTTTTAAAAAGGAGGCCTATCGTGGGACCCATCCACCGAAATATTATGGTTTTGAGATTCCCAACAAATTCGTAGTAGGTTATGGATTAGACTATGACCAACACGGACGTAATTTATCCGCAATTTACCAAGTCAAATCCTAAGACATATGTTAAACATCGTATTATTTGGCCCTCCGGGGGCAGGCAAAGGCACCCAATCCGAACGGCTAATCGAACGCTATGGATTAATTCATTTATCTACGGGTGATATCTTTCGATACCATTTAAAAAATGAAACCGAACTCGGTAAACTTGCTCGGACTTTTATGGATCAAGGCCACTTGGTACCAGACGAAGTAACCATTGATATGTTAAAGAATGAAGTGTTGAAGCAACACGATCCAAAGGGATTCATCTTTGATGGATTTCCTAGAACGAATCCGCAAGCTGATGCCCTGGATACCTTGTTAAAGGAATTAAACACCTCAATCACTGTAATGCTAGGATTGGAGGTTGCGGAAGAAGAACTAAAAGCTCGATTAACTACAAGAGCCATCAGCAGTGGTCGAGCCGATGATGCAGACCCAGAAATTATTGCCAACCGAATTGCCGTGTACAACCGAGAAACTGCTCCTGTTAAGGATTACTATGCAGCTCAACACAAGTATATTGCAATCGATGGAATCGGCACCATAGATTCCATAACCGAGCGGCTTTTTTCCGCAATTGATTCAAAAAAATAATGGCTTCAGACAATTTCGTTGATTACGTTAAAATCCACACAAAATCAGGTAACGGCGGAGGCGGTTCAACCCATTTTAGAAGAGAAAAGTATATACCGAAAGGTGGACCAGATGGCGGAGACGGTGGTCGTGGTGGGCATATTATTGTTCGAGGAAACAAACAGCTGTGGACCTTACTGCATTTAAAATACCAAAAACATATCAAGGCTGAACATGGCGTTCATGGTTCAGGGGCACTCAAAACCGGTGCGCAAGGAAAAGACAACTACATAGAAGTACCTCTTGGTACGATTGCAAAAGATGGTGAAACCGGTCAAGTCTTGTTTGAAATTACCGAAGACGGAGAGGAGAAAATCATAGAGCGCGGCGGACGCGGGGGACTTGGAAACGACCATTTTAAATCGCCAACCAACCAAACACCAAGGTTCGCCCAACCCGGTGAAATAGGCATGGAAGGATGGAAAATCTTGGAATTAAAAATCCTTGCTGATGTTGGGTTAGTCGGATTTCCAAATGCCGGTAAAAGCACCTTACTTTCAGTGCTGTCTGCAGCCAAACCAGAAATTGGGGATTATCCATTTACCACACTAAGGCCTAACTTAGGAATTGTCTCATACCGAGACCATCGTTCTTTTGTTATGGCAGATATCCCTGGGATTATTGAAGGCGCTCACGAAGGTAAAGGACTAGGACTGCGTTTCCTTCGACACATCGAGCGAAATTCTGCGCTGCTATTTATGATACCAGCAGACAGCAACGACATTAAAAAAGAATACAAAATCCTACTGAAGGAGCTCAAAAAATACAATCCGGAATTGGTGCACAAAACGCGTATGTTGGCTATTACAAAAAGTGACATGTTAGATGAGCTCATGATTAAGCAAATGACCAAACTACTCCCTAAAGATTTACCGGTTTGTTTTATATCAGCGGTTGCACAAACGGGATTGTCCGAATTAAAGGACATGATTTGGAAAGCCTTGAATGAATGATCGAATGGCTTGAGCATATAGACCAAGAACTCCTAGCGCTTATTAACGGATGGAATACTCCATTGTTAGATGACTTTTTTTGGTATGCGAGCAAAACATGGATATCATTCCCCTTTTACGCAATAACATTGGCGATCCTTTTCAGGCATTATGCATGGAAAAAATCCCTGTATATTTTTGGATTTATTTTACTAACGGTAATCCTAACAGACCTTATATCAAGCCGTGTTTTCAAAGAAGGTGTAAAACGTTACAGGCCCTCACACCACTTAGTTATAGGCCCGAAATTGCATTATTACGAGGAATCTCCCGGGGTGTATTATCGCGGAGGACAATACGGGTTCATTTCCTCACATGCCGCGAATTATGCGGGATTTTATTTTTTCATGTTCCCACTACTGATTCGAAAGGAAAATTTATGGTTATGGATGCTAGGAACCTGGGGAATCTTAGTGTGTTATAGCCGGATGTATTTAGGCGTGCATTATCCAAGTGATATCGTTGCGGGAATACTTGTTGGTGGTCTCATTGGATTTTCCGCACAGGTTTTCGCTAAAAAAACATTGAACCTATGCATTGGATCTTAGTATTTATTGGCGGTGGAATGGGAAGCATGCTCCGCTACTTTATTTCGCAACAACTGCTGCATTCGAAGCACTTTCCTTGGGCGACATTGATGAGCAATGTTCTTGCCACGGCCCTACTCGCCTTGTTGGTAGTTTACCTTAAATCAGGAGACAAACCGTCATGGCTGCTTCCATTGATTGGCGTTGGTTTTTGCGGGGGTTTCAGCACCTTCAGTACCTTTTCGGCAGAGAATGTTCAGTTATTTGAGCAAGGACAATGGGCGCTGCTTACTGTCAATATTTTGTTATCCCTTGGTGCCGGGTTTGGGGTGTTTTTAGTGGTGAGTCGAATTAATACCCCCAACTAGTCAAATAGTTGCGCTGCATTCGTGTCAAAATACCGGATGCGCTGTTGAACTGGTCGCTGATTTAAATGTG
>CANMTO010000039.1 GCA_947500755.1 Flavobacteriales bacterium | reverse complement strand
CGCAGCTCCCCCAATTGCGCATGCGCAAGACCAAGGGTGGTCGCATGGAACCCATTGTGCAGGTTTAGCGACTGCTGATATTAACAACAACGTGGGTATCGCTGGCCTCGGTGGAAATGTGGAATTAATCGGTGTCAAATGTACGCCCAATAGCGCTTCTTCGTCAGGGTCTGTATGGTATGGTTTCGCAGGGGTTCAATGGGCTTGCGAAAATGGGGCACATGTAGTAAGCATGTCCTTTGGAGGAACCAGTCCGTCTCAGGCGTTTCAAAACTTGATCAATGCATACCCGAATGTGTTGTTTTTGGCAGCAGCAGGAAATAGTAACGTAACTACCCTGCATTACCCCGGTGCTTACAACAATGTAATTTGTGTGGGTTCCGTAGATGCCAACGATCAACGTTCAAGCTTTTCAAATTTTAACGGTGCAACCCCCTATGTTGACATCGCAGCCCCCGGTGGATATTCCAACGGCGGCTTATTAAGTACCGTATACTCCGCAGCAGGAAATGCGTATGCAAAAATGGGAGGTACTTCCATGGCAACTCCCTTCGCAGCAGGCTTAGTGGGATTAATGCTCAGCGTAAATCCTACCTTAACCCCTGCTCAGGTGTTAAGCTGCCTACTCAGTAGTGGCGTGAATATTAATCAAAACATGGGTCCACGGATCGACGCACTCGCTGCTGTGCAATGTGCGGGTCAAGGCTTAGCGCCAGGTGCACCTGTGGCAAACTTTTTTGCAATCCCTACTACCATATTTGAAGGAGATTCAGTATTTTTCTATGAAAATTGTGCCACAGGAGGAAATAACATTACCTCATACCAATGGAGTTTTCCTGGTGGAACGCCAGCCACCTACAACGGGATATCACCACCCTACATTACCTACGCAACAGCAGGAGCGTATAATGTTTCACTTACGGTAACCAATTCAGTTACGACAGATACCGAAACAAAAAACGCATACATCACGGTTAATGAACCTCCTTATGGAAATTGGATTGTACAAAATTCTGGATTCTCAGCAGCTAATCGTGGGGTACATTGGATATCCATCGTAGACCAAAACGTGGTCTGGGCTACGGCGTATGACGGCAGTGGTGCGAATGCCAATGTGCAACAGTTTGCCAAAACCACGGATGGTGGAACCACATGGACCCCCGGAAATATTAACGTGGGGAATGCAGGCCTAGGAATTTCCATGGTTCAAGGGATTTCTTCTACTACCGCATGGTTAGCTGCCTATCCTAACGCTGCAGGTCAACTGGGAGGAATTTGGAAAACCACCAATGGCGGATCAACATGGACCAAGCAAACCACTGCAACCTTTAGTAACGCATCCTCCTTTACGAACGTTGTTCATTTTTGGGACGCCAACGAAGGATTCTGCATGGGTGACCCAATCAATGGAGAATTCGAAATTTATCGCACAATCAACGGAGGGACAAATTGGACCTTAGTGTCGGGAGCCAACATTCCTAATCCACTTTCCGGGGAATATGGATATACGCGCCAATTAGATGTAGTTGGAAATAGTATTTGGTTTTCAACGAATAAAGGCCGAATCTTTCATTCAACAAATAAAGGCGCTACGTGGGCAGTGTATACCTCTCCAATTCTAGATTTTGCAGGGGCTAACATCAGTGCAAATTTCTCGTTCTCCTCTGCATCCACGGGATATATTGTTACCAATGGTGGTGCCGTGTATAAATCTATAAACGCGGGATCTACATGGATTCAATTGGCGACCAATGGGCCGATTTTCTCCAACGGATTGTGTGCCATAGTGAATACCAATACCCTGTTCACCACAGGAGCTGCAAACGGCGGATCGGGTTCTTCGTATTCACTTGATGGTGGGTTAACATGGGCACTGATCGATAACCAACAGCACTTATACTGTGAGTTTTTAACGCCTTCCATCGGTTGGTCAGGCTGGTTTAATACAAACGCAACGACCAATGGCATGTGGAAATGGAATAACCTCTCAAGTCCATTGGCAGTTCAATTCAATGGAAATCCCTCCACGGTATGTGTGAATACTCCTGTGCAGTTTTCTGATCAAACTACCGGTGGAGTTATCAATTCCTGGACCTGGAGTTTCCCTGGTGGATCACCAGCCACTTCTTCCGTTGCTAATCCTGTAGTAAGCTATGCCCAACCAGGAACCTATGCCGTATCGTTAACCGTGAGTGATGGAATCAACTTAAGTAGTTTTCAAGATACCGCCTACATTACCGTAGAAGCCCTCCCTGCAATACCTGGGGCCATTCAAGGAAATGCCACTCCATGTCCGAACGCTGTGGAAACGTATTCAGTCGCTAATGACCCTTCTGCATATTACAATTGGACCTTTCCTGCAACCTGGCTAGGTATGAGTACGACCAATTCCATATCACTAACCTTGGATAATATACCGGGTGTTCTTTCCGTAACGGCAGGTAATTCCTGTGGCTCAAGTCCCGCGTCTACCTTGAATATTAATCTCGGAGCACTGCCTATTGCTGGATTTAGCTTTACTTTGAATGGAGGCCAATTAACCCTTACCAATACTTCGCAAAACGCAAATGGATTTGATTGGGATTTCGGAGATGGAAACACTTCCCAGCAAACTCAACCCACGCATCTATTTACCACGCCAGGTGCCTATACCGTAACCCTGATTGCTACCAATGCGTGTGGTCAATCAGATACTACAGTGCAGGAAATCACGGTTCTTGGCATCGAAGACTTGAGTGCTATGGGGATTTCTGTTTATCCAAATCCTACCGCAGGGGTAATTACCCTAAGTGGCTTAGCTAATTATTTGGGGCAAGAGCTATCCATTATTGATTTGCAAGGTAGAACAGTGGCAAGCTATCACATTGCCTCTGAGGTTCAGGTGCTTGAATTGATGCAAGCGGTTAATGGGTTGTATTTGATTCGAATTCAAAACGGAGTTTTACCTTTGCAACTCCAACGGTAATCAATGACTGAAATAAGTGAGCGCATCAGTTTTATAGACCATGCAACTAAGACCACGATTGTAATTCTTCCTAAAAAACAGCCTTGGGCAATAGCCTTGATGGGCGCCTGGTTGGGGATGTGGATTACCATTGGTGCAGTTACCTGGTGGGCTATGATTGCGGTGAAATTAACGCAACAGGAGCGAATTATTCTTTGGATATTTCTTGCCTTTTGGTTGTATTACGCCATACGGGTAGGACGCTCATTTTTGTGGTTAGTTTGGGGCCAAGAACTCATTAAGATTGACGAAATCGGAATGCATCTCAAGAAATCTATTCGGTCTTACGGTAAAAGCACTCCCTATTATTTCGAAAACATCACGGACTTATCCTATGATATCCCGGAAGAGAAATCATTCCAATCCGTGTGGGAATCTTCTCCTTGGGTGAACGGAGGCGAGCGTTTCTTTTTCGATTACTACCGTAAAATGATTAAATTTGGAAAGAAATTAACCAAAAAGGAAGCACACCTGCTTTCGCAAGTATTGGAAAAGCGCATGCGGAAATATTCAAAAAAATAATCATGTACGGAAAAATTCAAGCACATCTGTCAACGGAGCTGCAAACGATTGAGGAACAGGGTTTGCTTAAAAGGGAGCGTATTATTACGACGCCTCAAGGCCCCAATGTTCATGTGAGTACAGGGGAAGATGTCGTGATTATGTGTGCCAATAATTACCTCGGCCTTTCCTCTCACCCCGAAGTTATTCAAGCCGCGAAAGATGCATTAGACACCCATGGTTTTGGCGTATCATCGGTTCGATTCATTTGTGGAACCCAAGACATTCATAAAACCTTAGAGCGAAAAATCGCAGAATTTTATGGCACGGAAGACACCATTTTATACGCGGCAGCCTTTGATGCCAATGGGGGTGTTTTTGAACCTCTGTTTTCCGAGGAAGATGCGATTATTAGCGATGAACTTAATCACGCTTCCATTATTGATGGAGTTCGACTTTGCAAGGCGCAACGATATCGCTATCGGCATTCGAATATGGAAGACTTGGAAGAACAGTTGAAGAAAGCAGAAGCTCAACGGTTTCGAATTATCGTAACGGATGGCGTATTTTCTATGGATGGAGATTTAGCTAAAATGGATGAGATTTGTGCGCTAGCAGATAAATATGATGCGCTTGTAATGACGGATGAATGTCATTCTGCCGGATTTATTGGTAAAACTGGCAGGGGAGTTCCGGAACATTTCGGCGTACAAGACAAGGTAGATATCGTTACTGGAACCTTGGGTAAAGCCTTAGGTGGTGCTATGGGGGGATATACTACCGGTAAAAAGGAAATCATTGAAATGTTACGTCAGCGTTCTAGACCGTATTTATTTTCAAATTCACTGGCGCCTTCTATTGTTGGAGCAAGCATTAAGGTATTTGATTTATTAAGCAGTACTACACGTCTGCGTGACCTTCTAGAAGAAAACACCGTGTATTTTAAAGAACGCATTAAAGCCGCTGGATTCGATATTAAACCGGGTGATTCTCCAATTGTTCCAATCATGTTGTACGACGCGGCATTGTCTCAGCAATTTGCGAATGAGCTCTTAAATGAAGGGGTTTATGCCATCGGGTTCTTTTATCCCGTAGTGGCTAAAGGTCAGGCCCGTATAAGAACACAAATCTCTGCAGCACATACGCGCGAAGATTTGGATAAGGCCATTGCAGCGTTTATTAAGGTGGGTAAAAAACTTCATGTAATTTAACGAAAGTGAAGATTCATCGCCTCTTAATTTGTTGTTTTTTGTTTGCCTTTATTGGGCAGCTCAGTTTACCATTATGTGTGGATAAGAAAATTGTACTTGAATGGAGTGATACCGATGATGATTCCAGTGATTCAGAGGATTTTGAAGAAGAACTTGCCATAGAGCCCTCTGTATTAAATCCAATCTATGAATTCAGTGTTATCTTTGAAGATCTTCGTGGTTCAAGATGTTGGCATAATTCCAATGTGACCTATAAAGAGATTTTATTTTCGATTGACTATCCCCCAGAAATAAGCTAAACCTACTTGCTTATTGTCTTATTTAATCATCGAACTTAATTAATTTCTTGTGAAAAAACTTTTTAAATCATGGAGAGCGGATCTCCCTTCGAGTATTGTCGTATTTTTTGTTGCACTCCCCTTATGTTTGGGGATTGGATTAGCTTCAACTTCGGTTGAAGGCTTTGCTCCAATACCTATTTCTGGTTTAATTGCCGGAATCATTGGTGGAGTCGTTGTTGGGTCATTAAGTAATTCCCGACTTGGTGTTTCTGGGCCGGCCGCCGGCTTAATAACAGTTGTAATTTCTTCCATTTCTACTTTGGGATCGTTCAATGCGTTCTTATTGGCCTTGATCTTAGCTGGAATCTTTCAAATAATTTTCGCACTCCTTAGGGCTGGAATTATTGCGAATTATTTACCCTCTGGGGTAATTAAAGGAATGCTCGCCGCTATTGGCATTACCTTAATCTTAAAAGAAATACCCCACCTCATTGGGTATGATAAAGATTATGTGGGCGATGAAGCTTTTTTTCAACAAGATGGTCATAATACCTTAACAGAAATACTATATGCCGTAAAAGCACTTGACCCTGGAATTGCAATGATAGGCTTGGTTTCTTTGGGTTTAATTGTCTTATTCGAACAAGCAAAATTTAAGAAATTTATCGCCTTTAAGTACATTCCATCCATGCTCTGGGTAATCATCATTGGAACATTAATCAATGTGGTATTAACTGCAACTGGACATGATTTACACATTGCTAAAGAACATTTGGTGCAGATTCCTCAATTAACTTCATGGAAATCCATTGAAATGCAAATGCATTTTCCTGATTTTTCGTTTGTTTATAATCCTAAGGTTTATATCGTGGCCTTAACAATAGCAGCCATTGCAAGTTTAGAAACCTTATTAAGTGTAGAAGCAATCGACCGCTTAGATCCCGAAAAGGCAATTACGAATCCAAACCGCGAGTTGATGGCTCAAGGGGTTGGAAATACCATCACCGGCCTACTCGGTGGAATACCTGTTACACAAGTAATCGTTCGTTCAACGGCTAATTTAAATGGTGGAGCAAGATCTAAAATGTCCGCAGTCTATCACGGGCTTTGGTTGGTTGTGGCTATTCTGTTTATTGCCCCAATATTAAATTTAATTCCCTTAGCGACCCTTGCAGCTATTTTAATTTCTGTGGGTTACAAGCTGACTAATATTAAATTGATTAAAGCGCAATTTACTAAAGGATGGGATCAATTTATTCCGTTTATAGCCACCATCATAGCCATTTTATTTACAGATCTACTAAAAGGGATTGGAATTGGGTTAGTAATCGCAATTTTATACATTATTAAACGCAATTTTAAAGGGAATCACGAGGTAATCACTTCGGAACATGGTACGGAAATCGTACTTGGTGAAAACGTCAATTTTCTTAATATTGCAAGCATTAAGAATACCCTAATGAACATTCCTAATGACGCACACGTTACAATTAATTCTATGCGAAGTAAATCGCTAGATTATGATATTCAAGAACTATTAATTGATTTTATTTCAGTCACGTCCAAAACAAAAAATATTACGGTGCTGTATCAAGGGCAGCATTTAATTTAAACGAATTAACTATGGAAACTTATTATAATAGCCTTTTAGAAAACAACAAAAAATGGGTCGCTGATAAATTAAAGGAAGACCCGGATTTTTTTAATAAACTTGCTCATGGACAGAAACCTCCGGTCTTGTGGATTGGTTGCTCGGATTCTCGAGTGCCCGCAAATGAGATTATTGGAGCCCCTCCCGGAGAGGTTTTTGTGCATAGAAACATTGCCAACATGGTGGTGCACTCGGATATGAACCTTTTGTCTGTATTGGATTATGCTGTAAATGTGTTAGAAGTTAAGCATATCATTGTTTGTGGCCATTACGGTTGCGGTGGGGTTCAAGCAGCCATGACCAATGCCCATGTGGGATTAATTGATAACTGGATTCGTCATATTAAAGATGTATACCGTATGAATCATGACGAGCTTCATGTGATTCAAGATGCAAAAGCACGGGTGAATCGTTTTGTAGAACTCAATGTGTTTGAACAGGTGTGTAATTTGGCGAAAACATCCATAGTACAAGGGGCGTGGGAACGTAGAGCAGATTTACATCTACACGGATGGGTCTATGATGTGGCAGATGGCATAATTAAAGATTTAGACGTTACCTTGATCGATAACTCTACCCTTCAAAACGTTTACAAACTAGACATCTAGTGTGAAATCTCACCAATTTCGTCGGGATTGTGTTTGTGCTTAAACAGGATGGCGAAAAGAATGGCTACCACGAGTGCATAACCAGCAAAGCTCAACCATATAGGTTCCCATTGTTGCACCATGATTGCCTTGCTGAGGGTCCCATTTGAGTTAAGGCTATTCCCTTTGAGGAGTTCTGTGATCATGGGGTGAGAAGCCTTAACTTCGTAATAAGACGCCACCTCTTGTACGGTGTTTAAGGATTTCGTGAAATAGGCGTCAATTAATCGACCGCTAACGGAACTCCCTAAAATAGCGCCAAAGCCATTGGTCATCATCATAAATAAGCCCTGAGCGGATGAGCGCTTATCTTCAGACACTGATGAGTTCACAAAGAGCGATCCCGAAATATTAAAGAAATCGAAGGCCATCCCGTAGACTACACATGACAATAAAATCATCCATAGTAAATCGCCTGGATTACCGTAAGCGAATAAACCAAAGCGCAAGACCCACGCAATCATACTCATCAACATCACTTGCTTGATGCCAAAGCGACGTAGAAAGAAGGGTATTGCAAGGATAAATAAGGTCTCTGAAACTTGAGAAATCGACATAATTACCGTTGAGTGCTTTACGGCAAAGGACTCTGTATATTTTGGAAATGCTTCAAACGTACTTAAATAGGTGTCTCCATACATATTGGTTAATTGAAGTGCCCCTCCCAACATCAAGGAGAACAAAAAGAAAATAAACATCTTGTAATTGAGCATCAATTTAAAGGCATCTAAACCTAGGATTTGTATCATATTTTTTCCCTCGTTTGACCCACCCTTGGGGGCACATTTAGGTAAGGTAAACGAAAAGATTGCCAAGCCCAATGAAGCCAAAGCGCTGATGTAAAACTGGTTGGCGGAGGCACTATTTCCCGTAAGATCGGTAACCCACATGGCGATAATAAATCCAACCGTACCAAAGACACGAATCGGAGGAAACGTTTTCATGGGGTCTAGCTTGAATTGTCCAAGAATGCTATACGACACAGCATTCGATAACGCGATGGTAGGCATATAGAAAATCATCGCAATTAGGGTAACCCAAAAAAACATTCCGGGATCTTGCACCAAGGGAAGGCATGCGACGGCAATACCGCTTAGCAGATGAAGAATGCCCAATAAGCGTTCCGCATTGATCCATTTATCAGCAACAATACCCATAAGGCTGGGCATGAAAATCGAGGAAAGACCCATGGTGGTAAAAATGGCACCGAATTCAGTAAAGGACCATTCCCTGGTAATCGTACAATATTTCCCCACGGTAATCAACCACGCTCCCCAAACGAAATATTGGAGAAAACTAAGAATAGTTAATTGCAGTTTAACGGGATTGTTATGCGAAGGTGAGCCAAGTGTTTCCATGGCTTGAAGATACTATTTTTTTCGCTTATTGATTTCGTCGCGAATTTTTGTCGCTAATTCGTAATCTTCGTTTTCTAATGCTTCCAGGAGTTGAGCCTCGAGCTCTTCTATATCACGTCCTTTTACTTCCACTTCTGGGTCCATCTCCTCATCAAAATCCTCATCAAAATCCGGTAAGTCCGCTGATGAATCTTCGGAAGGTGAATAGCCCTCACTGAGGTTGTTGACCTCATTAATTACTTGTTTCGTGGTGTAGATCGGGACATTAAATCGAACGGCAATGGCAACGGCATCGGATGAGCGTGAATCAATGTCTGTTGGAATACCATCTTCCCCTATTAACGTGATTTTGGCGATGAAAAGCCCCTCTCTAAATTCATGGATAATTACTTCCTTTACCGCGATGTGAAAAACATCCAGAATCGGTTTAAATAAATCATGCGTCATTGGACGGTTTGGACTCATTTTCTCCAATTCAACCGCAATCGCTTGTGCCTCGAAACTACCAATAACTATAGGCATATGCCTTTTGCCATGAATTTCTTTAAGGTGCAAGACATACGAACCAGAGTGCGTTTGACTATATTCTATTCCAGTGATTTCCAGCAGAACCTTTTCCATGGGTGCTGATGAATTATTGAGCTGCTTTGAATTTATGGATCGCTTCGGTAAGTTTTGGAATAACTTCGAAGGCATCACCTACTACACCATAGTCGGCCGCTTTAAAAAATGGAGCTTCCGCATCGGTGTTTACCACCACGATTACTTTAGAGCCATTGACTCCCGCTAAATGCTGTATTGCACCAGAAATTCCAACGGCAATATACAGGTTTGGACGTATGGCAACTCCGGTTTGACCCACGTGTTCATGGTGCGGTCTCCATCCAATGTCTGCTACCGGTCGGGAACATGCGGTTGCAGCGCCTAACGAATTTGCGAGCGATTCAATCATCCCCCAATGTTCCGGACCTTTTAACCCTCGTCCCGCAGAAACAACCATTTCTGCCTCAGGCAATGGGATAGCACCTTCAGGCTTTTTAACCGAAAGAACGCGTACCGTAGGGGCTCCCATTTCTTCCGTGATTTCAGCTACAGGGCAGGAAGTTCCCGATTCTTCTGGAGCAATGCTATTGGGCAATAAAGAAATAATTCGTTGTGCAGAATGCGCTTTTACAAAGCCGAATGCTTTTCCTGAGAATACGTTTACTTTAACGGAACCGTCGGCTTCAGGCAGTGAAACTGCACCGGCTATTAATCCCGCCTTTAATCGCACAGAAAGCCTTGGAGCAATCGCTTTTCCTTGAAAGTCATGGCTAAAGACAATATTGTCTACCCCAGTTGTTTTGGTGGCAATCCAAGCGGCGATTTGCTGATCATCATTCCCCGTGATTCCACGATTAATAACAACCTCCGTTGCGCCATAAGCTCCAAGGGAGGACAAAAGGGAGGAATCCATCTTCCCCGAAGCCAAAACCGTTACCTCACCGCCTAGTTTTTTGGCGTAGGTGACTACTTCAAAAGCCGCTTTATTCAAGTGACCATTCCCGTTGATATATACTAGATTTTTCATCGTTAAATTACTTTTGCTTCGTTATGTAACAAGGATACAAGTTCATCCATGTTGTTCGGATCGATTAGTTTAACACCAGATTTTGCTGGCGTACTGGCAAATGTCACATAGCTCGTTAACGCTTCTGTAACTGTTGGAGCCAATACGTGTAACGGTTTTGTGCGCGCTGCCATAATGCCTCGCATGTTTGGGATACGCTGTTCTGCCATTCCCTTCGCACAGGAAACAACGGCAGGTAGCGAGACTTCGACTACTTCAACACCTCCGGTGATTTCGCGTTCCAAGGTTAGCATCGTACCAGTTACATCCAGCTTAGAGGCAATGGAAATATACGGGGAATTTAATCCTTCAGCAATCATTCCTCCAAGTTGAGCGCCATTGAAATTTATGGTTTCTTTTCCAGTAAGTACTAAATCAAACCCTTGAGTTTTTGCGTAATTAGAAATCTCTGACGCTACCATGAACGCATCGGTAGGCTCGGCATCAACACGCACCGCTTCATCCGCGCCAATGGCCAATGCCTTGCGCATTATAGCTTCATCCGCGGCTGTTCCTACGGTAATTATCGTAACATTAGCACCCGAAGTTTCTTTAATTTCTAAGGCCCTTACCAAGGCATACCATTCATCGTACGGATTAACAATATATTGAACGCCATTTTCATCAAATGCACTGTTATTGTTGGTAAACGCAATTTTTGAGGTGGTATCCGGAGCCTTACTTATACAAACTAGGATTTTCATACGTGTTAATTTTGCTCGACAAAGTTAAGGAATTATTACAGATTCAAGGGAACTTTTATGAATAATTGCGCGCCCTAAATGAAGCGTAATGCATAGCATAAAACGGAGGCTAAAAAGGTGCTTAATGCTACTTTTTTTAATTCAGGATCAAAGGCTTTGGCTTCTTGTATCGATACCACACGACGGACGTGTCTTGCAATGAACAGCATCGGAAGTCCGGCCAATGCGATGAGGTAGCTTTGAGTTTCAGCGGAGATTTGGTACAGCAAGATTCCCCAAGCGCTGCACCCCAGCATTGCCAAAAAGTAATGATATCGCTTCGCGTGTACCGCCCCTAAACGTACAACGAGCGTTCGTTTTCCGGATTTTTCATCATTCTCAATATCCCGCATATTGTTTAAATTCAACACCATGGTGCTCCACGCTCCAATAGCCAAGGCTCCAAAAAGTTCATTGGTTGAGAACGTGGAGCCAAACAAGTGTTTTGTACCACTAACAGCGACTACACCAAAAAATAAGAAAACCATTACATCTCCAAATCCGTGATACCCATAGGCCTTTTTGCCAACCGTGTAGGTGATCGCTGCAATCACACAAAGGACCGCAAGTAGGGTGTAAAATAGCATGCCAGAGGCGGTCTGTATAGCAGGCGCAGCGTAAATGAGAAGTCCTGCGGAAAACAGGCTTAACATCCCCAATACCATAACGCCGATTCTCATTTGACGTATGGATATTTCACCGGATTGTACCGCTCTCGTTGGACCGATACGCTCCGCATTATCCGTGCCTTTCATTCCATCGCCAAGGTCATTGGCCAGGTTTGAAAGTATTTGAAAGCAAATGGTTGTGAATAGGCAAGCAATTACGGTAAGAGGGGCCGCACTTCCTTGGGCATTCGAAAGCGATAATCCAACGAATATTCCAGCAAGAGAGAGGGGTAAGGTTCGCGGTCTAGCGGCGTTAATCCATGCACTGATTGTACTCATGTAACAAAGGTACAAATTCCTTGAGTACGCGTAAATTAGGTTGACTCCTAAGATTAACCTATCTTTAACTAATGATTAAATGCTTAATACGCACGGTATTCATAGGTCAGCTACTCGGTTTTTCGTTTGCCTATGGGCAACAAAAGCCGATGTACTTCGATACGTATCGGGCCTTGGCAGATAGCCTTTCATTGGTTTATCAAATCCCTTCTTGCCTTATGTTAGCGGTGGCTTATCACGAATCCGGAGGAGGAGTGAGCGTGGTTGCAAAAAAACTAAATAATCATTTTGGGATTGTTGGCGATTGTCGCTATGACATCACAAATCACCAAAGTAAATACAGGTATTATCCTACGATTACTGATGGATACATTGGATTTTGTAAGCTTGTGGTGTCTAAGAAATTTTATGAGTCCATGAAAGGGAACACCGACGAGAACTTATGGCTAAAGAAGCTGGGCGCAACGGGCTATGCTTCTAATCCGAATTGGCCCACTACGGTATATAAGGTAGTGACAAATTCGTGTCATTAATAGCGTATTTTTTGTCCTAATTTCAAGGAGTCCGGATCGCTTATCCCATTTAATTTGCATAAAGCGTCCACGCTTGTGCCTAAATTCTTCGCAATCGCTGACAGGGAATCCCCCGCTTTAACGATATAAATCCGATCCACAGGGGTGGGCTCTGTACGAATCGGAGCGGTGCGTTGCCTTGGAAACGATGCGCTGATTTCTTGCTTCAAAAGGGTCTGCTGCTTATTCCCGATGCTACAAGCAACAAAAAGGGCATGGCTTATCAATGATCCAATCAAGGTCGCCCCTTTTTTGTTGAAGTGTAATTGGTCTTTTAAAAATAAGTCGTTTGCTTGCCAAAGGGCTTGTGAACCCCAACCACCCATCGCACGGTTTACGTCGTAATAGGCAACCTTGGTTTCCTTAGCAATGCGGTCTAAACATCGATTCACAAGGAGTTCGCTTTTTGGGGTTTTTCCAGCGCTACGCGTATCTGGTGCATTGGTAATCAATATAGCAGCTTGTGGCAATGCCGTTTTTATAGATTGAATGAACGCTGAAATTTTTTGCTGATACCTCAAGCTATCTAAGGAACCGTAGGATTCATTGGTGCCGTAAGAAAACACCACTACGCTTGGTTTTTGCCTTTCCAACATCGACAATATGTCTGCTGAATACGGCAATAGGTGTGTAAATTGAGCCCCAACAACACCGCATTGCTGATAGACTAAACCCTGTTCTTGAATGAATTCTAATCCCCACAGGGAACACTCCTTTAAGGCTCGAAATTCTATTTTTGATGGGATGTCAGTACATTCAAACCTATATTTGGTTAGTCCATTCCCCATCGGTT
The DNA here is from genome assembly GCA_947500755.1 of Flavobacteriales bacterium. Taxonomy (GTDB): domain Bacteria; phylum Bacteroidota; class Bacteroidia; order Flavobacteriales_D; family Crocinitomicaceae; genus UBA952. The sequence continues at coordinate 6,165 of CANMTO010000039.1, read as the reverse complement.
CTTGCGATTTTAATACGCCAGGTGTTGTTAAAGCAATCGCAACAGTATCCGTTGTTCCATGGATGAGTACGGTAAATTCCTTACTTCGCTGTCCCCTAAATTGCTCGTTAAACTCCATCGTAAATACGGCACCTTGGCTCAGAGAAATTTGGTATCCCAAAGCACCGATTCGCTGGTTTGTTGGGTTTTTTAAGAGTGTGGCGTAGGTATAGGTTCCTGTAATTCGACTGTTTGTTCCGGCAGGGCCAACGCTTTTACAAAGGGAATAGGGAAAAAACAGACCGCTTCCTCCATTGCCGCCTAGCGCTTGTAAGTTGTTTCTAAGCGCTCCGCTTATTCGGTCACCTTGGATATGGCTATCGCCAAAATGTACAATGGTGTATGGATTTTTTATGCGTTCCTCACTCAATGATGAAGCAAGGACTTCAGGACGTTCTATGGGAATGTATATAAATCCTGTGCTGTCTTGCGCGCTCAGAATGAGGGGGAATAATAACAGTACTAAAACTGAAAATAGATAAACGGTTCGATGCTGTTGTCGCGAAATTGAAGAATAAGTTGCAAGGCAACCAAGAGTATTACTGGCCATAAGTATAAAGGTAAAGAAAGAACTCGGTTTATAAGGTTTTGTTTCATTTTCCAAGGGGCAAATACAATTCCTGAAGCAATCACTAAGAGTGAAATGACTTCGGGACGGGTATAACAAAAACCAACAAGATCCAATGGATTCGTTTTGGTGAAGATGAACTGTATGCTTTCAAAGGCGGTTTCGAATGAGGTGGCACGGAAGAAAATCCAAAGAAACCCTACTGCATGAAACGTCAAAATGATTCCAAGTACCGTTGACCACTTGGCGGCTTTTTCACGGGGTTTAACGAATAATTTATGAAGAATAAGTAATACGCCATGGGCGCAACCCCAAAAAATGAATTTCCAATCCGCACCGTGCCAGATCCCACCAATGAGCATGGTTAGAAAAAGGAATAGATACATGTTTACAGTGCCTTTACGGTTTCCGCCTAAGGGAATATAGATGTAATCACGAAGCCATAAACTCAGGGAAATGTGCCATTTTCTCCAAAAAACAGTGATGTTTTCTGCGGTGTATGGATTAAAGAAGTTTTCCTTCATCCGATACCCTAGGATCAAGGCAATCCCAATGGCGATATCAGAATACCCAGAAAAATCAAAATATATTTGAAAGCTGTAAGCGTACATGGCTAAGGCATGTTCTAAGCCACTGAACCCGCTGGGCGCGTCGTGAATTAAATCCACATATTTTCCTAAAAAATCGGCAATCAATAGTTTTTTAACCAAGCCCGTAGTAATTCTCAGCAAGGATTCCTTGAGTAAGGGTTGATCAAAAATTAAGGGATTCTTAATTTGTGGTAAAAAATCTTTGGCACGCACAATGGGGCCGGCTACTAAATGCGGAAAAAAGGTCATGTAAAAGCCATATTCTAGTAGGTTTTTTGAAGGCTCAATTTCTTTTCGATACACATCGATGAGGTAACTTAGGGATTGAAAGGTGTAAAAAGAAATCCCAATCGGTAAAAAGAGCGTTTTGGTGGTGAACCTTGTCTCGAAGAGCTCATTTACGTTGGTAATCACGAAATTCGAGTACTTAAAATAGAGCAAGAACGATAAGCCATAGGCGATGCTAAAAAACAAGAGTGCTTTTCGTTTGGGTCCTTCCAGGGAATGAATCCAACGGGCCAATAAGTAATCGCACATAATTACGCCAACAAATAGCAATAAAAACGGACCGCTTGATTTATAGTAGAAAAATAAACTAAAGGCAATCAAATACCCCAATTTCCATTGGCTCTTTGGGGTGAAAAACGCATACCCAACTAAGAAGAGCGCTAAGGCTAATAAAAACCCATACTCCGTAAAAAACCAAGGCTGTTTAAGCGAGTAGTAAAAGAAATAATGAAAATCCTGCAGTAATTGATTCATCCCTTAATATCCTTTATCTTTTGCTGCGTTGGCTAAAATCACGCGACCTTGAAGCTTAAAATTGGTGCGTTCAGGCGGTAAAAAATTAAAGGGATATGCATGATTGCTTTGAATGTAACTGGCAATGTAATCCATCCACATTTTGTAGCCTTCCGTGTTGGGATGGCGGTGATCTCCCCCTCGTGGGATTTCGAGGTCTTTTGAAAACACAAAACAACCGGGGTCGGCGCTTTGCTCAAAGACCTTGTTAATTCCTTGGTCTGTGGTGAAATTCGCCGGACCCACCCATAAATAGGGGATATCGCCTAGTTTATCTCGAAATAATGCCGCCGCTTCAGCCCTTCGGTCCAAGTCGGTCACATACATTTCATTCAGTCCCACAACGAAAATCACAAAGGTGGGTTTATATGTTTCCAAAAGCTCATCTACTCTATTAGAATATCCAAAATTTAAAATGGATGCGGAGAACCAGGTATAAACCGCTTCAAGTTTATGCCCGTTGGCCACACAGTAATCATTCAAGGGGTAAATTAAGCCCCCCGTTTCTGAATCTCCGAGTAATAGGATCCGCTGCGAAATATGTTGATCCTTTTCAGCACTTAAGGGCATTCTGGGACGTGTATTGGCTGGTTTTTGACTCGTGTCGGAGGGTGTTTTGTACCGGTTATTCAATAAATCCGCAATGATTTCTTTTTTTTCAGAGGTACTGATCGATGCAGTATGTTGGGAGGAATTCTTCGAAGGCGCTTGCACCGTCAATGGGGCATTCGGGTCTATTTTTTTAATCGGGTAATCCACGACTCCAAGGGTAAGCGTGGAATAATTATAACCAAAAAGAATAAATACCGGGAAACCGATGATGGCAGCTGCTTGCAGAATAGCGCGTCTAGAGGAATTCAAGGACAGAGAGTTGTTACCGCGCGAAAGTATGAAAGAAATGCTGCTCCACAAAATTTATCCATAGATTAGGACTAAAATCATCACTTTTTGGGCAGACCTTCATGGTGATAAAACGGTCCACCCATGGGTTCTCTCGACAATGCAAGTCAAAACCGAACTCAACTCAAAAAATAGTTTGACAACTCAGGTCAACCGCTTGGTGGGGTTAATCTTATTGTCCTAATTTGCGCACGAATAATCAAGGCATATTGAAATCAATGATTTGGCGCCAGTTGAACGTTTTTTGAAGGGGGGTGTGATTATTATTTTATTTTTACGTGCTATTAGATTTCTTAACTTTTTTATTTTAAATGCCTTCTCAAAAAGTAAATCTGGTTAAATCAAACCAATGAAATCAAATTAGGCAGCGTTAAATAACGCAATTTTATGGAAGATATCCCTCAACCCAAGGTAACAAACCCTAAACCTATCGTTCTATGCGAATGAAGCACCTCTTTTTTTTACTGTGTTTGGTGAGTTTAACCATGCACGCGCAGCGCGATTTTATAGAAATTGATACCCTGTCTTGGGCTATTAAAAACCTAGATGTTACCACCTTCCGGAATGGCGATGAAATTCGTAACGCCAAAACCCGTGAAGAATGGATTGAATGCCTCACCAGTGGGATTCCGGCCTATTGCGATTATCGAAATGATACCACCTTGGGAAGAATATATGGCCATATGTATAACTGGTTTGCCATTGCCGATCCCCGGGGCTTGGCACCGAAAGGTGCCCGTGTGGCCAACAACGGGGATTGGAGTTCTTTGTATATACGCACGAATGAAGGGGTGGTCAATTGGGCCAGCATGGGTTTGGTTGGTCAGCGCTTACGCAGTACGGAAGGTTGGAAAAATGCCGGCCCGGGTGAGAACTATTTTGAATTCAATCTACTGCCCGGCGGCTACCGCAATGAAAATGGAGAGTTTGCCGGATTGGGTACGGAAACCGCCCTGTGGGTCAGAGACACCATGTCTTACGGCCTGGTTTCTCAAGGAAATGCGCTCACATCGCCGTTTGCCCTTATTCATGGATCGAAGCAAGACGTGATATTTACCAATGACGGAAAGAAATCAGGATGCTTTGTCCGCCTAGTTATTGGGATTGAGTATGGGTTGAGCTCTACACTACCAAAACGCACCGATGAGGAGTTTATCAATGGGTTTGATTCCGATGCCGTAGAAGAAGTAGAATCAGAGATTCCTTCGCCACCCAAAAAAAGAAGACGTAAACAGTAGATGTACTTTTTTTGATATACCTTTGGTTCAACAATCTTACACGATGCGAATCCTTACCCTTTTTGCCTTATCTCTCCTTGCGTTAAGCGCCTGTACGAACAACAATTCCACCAACGCTGAACAGAAAAAACCAGTAGCGCTCAACGCGGATACCATGGAAGTAGCGCAAGCTACAGTGCTTCCCAGTGGCTTGCGCTTAAACCCCTTCAAATTTTCCGATGAAAACTGCGACTTGGTTGCGCCTGAAGACTTCGAGCTTGATGAAGGATGGTGCAATAAGAGAGCCGTTTCTGGGTTAAGTGTTTCATTGAACAATAGTGCGGTTGCGCAAAAGATTAATGCCTTAATCTGTAAGGAAATAACAGGAAAGGTAGGCAACATGCAAACCATCAAACGCTTCGTGTCGGATATCAAATCGGTGAGTAATACGGATGGAGAAATGGAATATATTCAGGATGAATATTCTTGCTCACGGATTGATTCTTCAAATACCTACCTGAGTTTAGGGGTTTACGGGTATTTTTACGCGATGGGTGCTGCCCATGGCCAATCAAGCGTGCAAGTACTCAACGTGGATTTAACCACGGGTGCCTCAATAACCCTCGCAGACCTGTTTGTCAATAATTATCGTTCGTCCTTGAAAGCTTTCGCAAAACGGAATTTCATAGCACAAAATGGAAATGACGGTTGGTGGTTTACTACCGGTGAACAGCCGTTTGATTTACCTGAGACCTTTGCGATAACCCGAAAAGGAATCACTTTTTTCTACCAACCCTATGAAATCGGACCCTATGCAGTGGGTGCACCGGAAGTTTTTTTAAGTAAAAAAGACCTAGCGAAGTGGCTCAAGGAAAACCCGTATTTGATTCCTTAACGAAATCAATAACTGCTGCTTGCTCCCCCAATTTGTTCGATGGGATGCCAGGTTGTTTTTACCTCTTGTAAGGCTGTAATGTATTGCAATCCTTGCGGTAATGCATGTTGATAAGCAATGTTGCGCTTTAGGTTATCTACACAAGCCAATGCAAGCGGTTTATCCAATTCCCCTAAGGATTCAGTAACCAGCGCATTCACATCCATGTGTGCTGCCATGGCTGGGGCTAATTCCGATACCTTACCCGTGAGTATATTAACCACTCCACCGGGAACATCCGATGAATGAACCACTTCTGCAAAGGTTACCGCGCATAACGGAAATGCCTCAGAAGCAGCCAGTACGGCGGTGTTTCCCCCGCAAATTGCCGGGGCAATAAATTTTACTAGGCCAATAAGCGATGTTTCTTGGGCAGCAACAATTCCAATAACACCCATCGGTTCCAACGCAGAAAAATTGAAATGGGAAGAACTCACTGGATTTACACTGCTTGCAATTTGTTGATACTTATCTGCCCAGCCCGCGTAATACACTAAACAGTCAATGGATTCTTGTACCTCCTGTGCAGCGGCCTCCGTGCTTGAACCTTGCTTCGTTAATTCCTCCAAAAATTGCAATTTTCGTCCTTCGAGCATTTCTGCCATTCGATACAAGATTTGGCCGCGATTGAAGGCTGTTTTTTCAGACCATCCCCCAAAGGCTTTTCGCGCAGCGACTACCGCATTTCTAACGTCTTTTCTAGAAGATAGGCACACATTGGCAATCGTACTCCCTGAAGGATCAACGATGGGATAATACCGCCCAGACTCTGTCCGTGGAAAAGCTCCTCCGATGTAGATTTTATATGTTTTTAAAATTTCCATGACTTACGTTCTTTTTCGCTTTTTTAAATCAAATAATCTCAGTGTCTTATTATTTCAAATACGCACTCAATCCATGTACGCCACCTTCCCTTCCAAACCCGCTTTCTTTATATCCTCCAAAGGGGGAAACAGGATCAAATTTATTGTAGGTATTGGCCCAAATGACTCCGGCACGGAGTTTTGTGGTCAGGTTGAATATTCTAGAACCTTTATCGGTCCATACCCCAGCGGCCAAGCCATATGGGGTGTTATTCGCTTTTTGAATTACCTCATCAATGGTTCTAAACGTTTG
>CANMTO010000038.1 GCA_947500755.1 Flavobacteriales bacterium | reverse complement strand
TCACCAACGAACGGACGGCGAACGATGTAGCGGTGAATCCCGCAGAAACGAATACTACTGCTCCAGCTACGAATACAACAAATCCCATCACCAACGAACGGACGTCGAACGATGTAGCGGTGAATCCCGCAGAAACGAATACTACTGCTCCAGCTACGAATACAACAAATCCCATCACCAACGAACGGACGGCGAACGATGTAGCGGTGAATCCCGCAGAAACGAATACTACCGCGCCGGCGACGAATACAACAAATCCCGTCACCAACGAACGCACGGCGAACGCTGTAACGGTGAATCTAGCTGAATCAGCTACGTTACCTGTTCAAGGAATAAAAACTGAGGAACAACAAAAAACAGAAAATGCAATAAACGAGGTTCAGGAATTACAAACCGCGTTATCATCGCTCCAGCCCGAGCAGGGTGGGTTGGATAATTCAATGTCATTATTAAAGAATCAGTTAAGGATTGCCAAAGCCTTATTAGCGCTAAAAACCACATATGGAGACTCAACGTATGCCTTAATCATCGGAGAAAAGCAGGGTGAAATGCTTGCAGAAGCACTATCGGAATCCATCGTAGACCTTTCAAAAATTCGTCAATTCGAGACGAAATTCAGTGAAAATACAGCTAAAATAATTACCAACGGATTAGTTGTGAAAGGATTACCTGTGAAAATGCAGCCCTTTACTCCGAATCCTTCGTTTGAATTAACGCCGCAACAGCGCACTAAGCTCGGTTCAGACAAGTCCTATGATGACTACATTGGTTTACGGAAAGAGTTCGTAAGTCTAGCATCAAAACGCAATGAAATCGAAATACAAATAGCACAAAAGAGGATTGCTTTGTTCAGAGCGGTTGATGATGGAGCAATAAAAGTCATTAGTGAAGAAATGGCTGAACTCGCTAACACGTTAAACATTCTCGAAGCACAAGAGTCGCGAATTTTAGCAAGGATTGAGCGGATGGAAGATAGGGAAGCATACCATGTTCTTGCGAGTCAAGGAATAGCGCCTAGCCAAAATTTAGTGTATACGCCATTGGATGCCCAATCGCTTGCCTTTACACTTAACGTCGATAAGAAACAGGGCAATCGTTATCCCATATTAACGACACTCCCAAAGGGCTTAATTTTCAGAATACAAGTTGGGGTATTCAGAAACGCAGTTCCTGATTATTTCTTTCGAGAATTCTCGCCTGTGTCAGGGGAACGGTTGACGGATGAATTAACCGCCTATCTTACTGGGTTTTTTGTTAATTCCATGAAAGCCAATGAAGCGCGGGGACAGGTACGAGGCCTAGGATATACCGATGCCTTTGTGGTGGCGTATTGCGACGGAAAAAGGATTCCAATTAAACAAGCACTCGAATATGAGAAAAAGGGCTTGTGTACCCTACGGAACCAGGATGAAGTGTTGAGTGAAGCGTCAGCGCTTCTGAATTCCAAAGAGGAATTAACCCCGTCTACAGTAAATATCCCAAAAGAGGTGTATTATACGATTCAGGTAGCAGCATTGAAGAACCAAGACAATGGAAAGTTGAACAATGTTCCTGCGTTATTTTACATTCAATCAAAAACAGGGTTGTATAAATATAACAGCGGTAAATTCAAACAATTGAACGACGCCAAGCAACAGCGAGACGCGTTAAAAACACTCGGATATACCGATGCCTATATCGTGGCTTATCGAGATGGTATTGCAGTGAACTTTAAGGAAATTGAGCTTGCCTTGGCGTATGAACAAGAGTCAGAAAATCTGGCTTCACCAACAAAAACAGCGGTGAATACTGATTTGAGTGGAATTGAGCTCATCGATCCCACGAACGTATTTTATGCCTTTTCAAAATCAGTAGACACACTGCTCTTGGGACAAATGAATGCGTATAATCGAATGGAGGCATTCGTTTACACGCCGGATGTACTCAGGTCGGCTCCCCTTGATGCGAAGGATATTTCACCTTTATTGGCCATTTATTATTCAGATTTCACCTTATCCGAATTGAACACTGAACGTGTGGAAAAGATGTCCATTCAGGACAATTCTAACACCTTTCCAATGGTGCACGACTTTGCAATTCGAAATCAAATACCATTTCGTGTGAGTTATTCAAACGAAGCACATCCATGCATCGATTTTTATCCAGCGTCAGAAGCTAATCGAGAATCGATTAGGAACTTGGCTGAGGCATTATCATTGAATGTAATTTTAAATTAACAATGAAAGAAAAGGTTAGTGAAAAGACAGAGGTAGCGGTATTGGAAGACCAAGAGTTAGCGATCGTTCTTTACAATGATGATGTGAATACCTTCGATCATGTGATTCATTGTTTGGTCACTATTTGTGGTTTGGAGCCTCAAGCGGCAGAACAATGTGCGTACATCGTTCATTACGGGGGAAAATGTGCTGTAAAGCATGGGACGTATGAAGACTTGGAACCAAAATGCACCTCGCTTCTTGAGAACGGTCTTTCCGCAGAAATTGAATCCTAATTAGGGTTTAGATAAGTCGAAAAACGTTTTCTCTATCGTTTCGTATTTTCCATTCGGTGTAGGGGAAAGCGCTGGAGACGCAGCTACGTTAAAATCTCGATCAATCAATATGTAGTAAGGAAAGGTCCGGATCCCCAGATTAGCCCATATAGGGTCGTTCAAGGTAAATCCAACACGGCTCCATTCAATCGATTCCATGGCGTATTTTTCTGTCGAGTTCAAGATTTCCTTTTGCACATAAATGGTAATAAATTCCACCTTACTCCCATAGGCCTTATGCAATTTTTTCAAGGCCGCTAATTCATTAATTGCATTCGTATTGGAAGGGTTAAAGGCATGCAGGTAAATAAATTTATTCTCAACCTTCGATAAAATAACGGTTTCATTCGGGCCTTTTAGGCTATCGAAAATAAAGGTGTTACCGACTTGAATAAGTTCAACTTGGGAACAGATATTTGCTGCAATAAGTCGGTGATACGGGAAAACAGCATTTGCGCTGATATGTTGCAGATTAGACCGAATTACTGACTTGGGAAGGAAATCATCCGATAAGGCTTGTTTTAAGATATAGATCCTAACCAGCGAGCGCAATTCCGGATTACTAAGGTATGGACACGTCGATAATATCGAATCACTTGCGTTTAGTGAATTAGCGGCAAAAGCAGCGAACAATTCATCTGAAACTTTTGAATCAATTTGCGACAGGTATTGATCGTAAAATGATTTAAAAAAATCCATATAAACGTCGTTGTCGTAACGTATAGGAGATTTTTCTAAATACAATTGGTACTTCTCCAGTGTAGAAGGCGCACCAAGAAACCCTTGGTTATCAATGTCGTTTGCAATCGTGTAGCGCATAAAGCTTGAAAAAAAAGCGGCAGTGTCTAGCAAAATATCCGTGTACAGCATCTTTTTTAACACGATGATTTTTGAAGCGTATAATCCTGGATTATTATCGCGCTCTACAAATATATCGGCTAAATTATTGTCTAACCACGCATGAAGGCCCAATATTTTGTAGTTAATATCATTGCTGTCTAAATCCAAAAACGTAAGCTCAACCTCTTCCTTTATGTTGTAACTTTTGTGCTGCGGTTGATCTGCAATAAATTCTATGTTGTAGCGGCTTTTTGGCTGAACATATAGATACCCCGTTAATTGCATGTTGCCTACTACCAGTTTTTCAATCTGGTCAATCGGGAGTTTGAATGTAAAAATCCCTTCTTCGTTTACTACGGTCTCTTGTATTTCTTGCAAGGAGCCACTCAGGAAATCGCTATATTTCCAAATATGAAACTGTTGATTTTGAAATTGAGGGGCATACCCTGTAATGGTCACCTGCGCTGAATGCATGAATGTGACAATACTCAAATATAGAAGCAGCAGGTAACGAAGTTCCATAGTTACTTAACTAAGAGGTTGGAATTGGTTACGAATTTTGTGATATCTCCATGATTTTGATGTATTTCTCTAACAATGGTCGCATTTATGGCAGAATTACTCAGTGCGGTGAGTAAAAACACAGTTTCAATCAATGCCATGGATGAATTCATGTGTGCAATAGAGCGTTCATATTGAAAATCCTTGGTATCCCTCAGGCCACGCAATATGACGGAACATTCTGCTTCTTGGCATGCGTTTATGGTTAATCCGCTGTACGCGATCACCCGAACAGGGAGGTCAGGGAATAAAGACAAGATGTGCGATTTTCTTGATTCTAACGTGAAATAGGGTGTCTTAGTGGAATGTATGCCTAAGCCTATGATAATTTCATCAAAAAGAAGTAATCCTTTATGTACAATTGCTTCATGTCCCTTTGTAAATGGGTCAAAAGAACCTGGAAAAAAAGCACGGCGATGTTTCATTGGAAAAAACTAAAATTAACGTTCCCAAAGGTACGGGTATTTAAAAAATTTGTTTCTTCATTCAATGCCGTAAATTTTCCGTGTTCTACGATTAGAACGCCTTCCGATTTCAATAAGTTTCGCTCAAATACGGTTTGAATGATTTCTTTGTGAACTGCTAACTCATATGGGGGATCGGCAATGATAAGGTCGAATTGTTGCGTAGCCCGTTGAATGAAGCTTAACGCATCTTGTGTATGTATACTCAAGCCTTCTTGAATCCCAAGATTCGTTGCATTCTTTTTTAGCCAAGCGGTTACTTTAGGACTTTTATCTACGCAGACAACATCTGTTGCTCCTCTAGAAATAAATTCGAAACTCAAGTTCCCTGTTCCTGTAAATAAATCCAATACCCGTAATTCTGAAAAATCAACCTGATTTCCCAAAACATTAAAGAGTCCTTCCTTCGCAAAATCTGTGGTGGGTCGTGATGGAAAACTTGACGGAACGGCAAACGACCTGCCTTTTAAATAACCTGAAATAATTCTCATAATAGGGTAGAAAATAACGCACGAAATTCCCTGGATTCTATGGATGTGAGGTTAAGTGGTTCAATTTGTTTGAGGTATGCCTTAATCTGAGCGGGTTGTATGCTTGAGTGCGTACTGCTCAATCGAATGGTGGCACCTTCTGTAGACACGTTGAATTGATTTAGGGTATTAATCATCATGTAAATGAGGTCATCAACCAATGTGAATTCAAAAAAATCAGAATACCACAATTTTCGGTGGTGATAAATTCCAAGATATGCTTGATTCTCAAAGCAATGCAAATCAATGCTGAAAATTCCATCGCGCTGAAGGGCATTCAATAACAACTGATGCATGCTGTAAATTGCTTGACCATTAAACTGTTGTGCCACGAATTCATTTAACCAGGTGGGGTGTGAATGGATTAAGGTTACCTGTCCATCAGCACTTGTTGTAGCAGAAATTTCATGTAAGGGAGCTTGCGGACCATACATTCGCGTACTGTATTCTTGGAGATTCGATTCAAGGTAAACGGAACTGGGTAAGGTCAGGTGATGCGTCCCAACAACAGCATGAATATAATCAGGAGCGTGAAGAAACGATGAACCTGTTTGCTCCTTAATAAAAGTTTTTATTTCTTCGTGAATTAATGAATCCACCGTCGATCTGATGCTCTGGTGAAATACCGCATCTTCCGCAATAAGCGAAACACGACGATCTTCATATACAATCAAGGCTTTTTTCATAGACCTTACAAAACTACAATTTATTTAACTTAGGCCACAGGAATGTTCAAGCGAACACATTAATTGTGAACTTTGTGTATGGAGTTCACCACCGATCAAAAAGCAGCCATTGACACCTTTAACCAGTTCGACTTTGACCAATCCTTGTACCGTTGCTTTGTGCTAAGCGGATATGCGGGAACAGGGAAAACTACACTGATATCCTATATCGTTAAGCATTTTCGAGCGGAGAAACGCAAGTTAAAATTAATAGCACCAACGGGTAGGGCCGCAAAAGTAATGGCGAGCTATGCCGACTTTCCCGCAGGGACGATACATAAACTGATTTATTTCATCTCGGATTCTGTGGATGGGGGTGGCCTTATAAAAGCTAAAAACCTACATAAAAATACACTGTTTATTGTGGATGAAGCATCAATGGTTGGTGTTGAATCCCACCAGCAAGAGGGGAGTTTATTGCATGATTTATTAGAATACGTCTTTTCAGGTGAGGGATGCACCCTGATGTTAGTGGGGGATCCAGGACAATTACCACCGGTCGGCCAAACCGATTCTCCTGCGTTGCAAGTAAATTATATAGCCAACCTATACCCGAGTTTACGCATGTTTGCTCATACCTTAACGGAGGTCGTAAGACAAGCAGCGGATTCTGAGATAACAACCAATGCCACGTTTCTTCGCACCATGGAAGCGTATAATCCCCCGTATTTTGTGTCGCTGGGTAAGGAAGTTATTTCCCTCAATGGTTCTGAGTTGCTTGAAGCACTGGAGGCTTCACGGAAATTTGGAGACGAATCCTTTGTAATGCTAACGATTTCAAATAAACGTGCAGGTAAATGGAATCAAGAAATCAGAAATCGATTATTTCAATACGAGGAAACCGTAGTCAGAGGGGAGTGGTTGATGGTGGTTAAGAACAATTATTTTTGGGCTGCTGATTCTGAAATGGGGCTAATTGCGAATGGTGAGATGCTTCAGATCATTCGTATCATACGTGAGGAACACCTCTATGGATTTGATTTTCTTCATCTTGATGTTTCCTTTTTAAGTGAACCCAATAAAGAACGCACAGTGATTTGTTTCAAAGAAACACTGCTTTCCGATGCACCCAATTTCCCGAGAGATGTCTTGAAGCAGTTGTTTTTTGAAATAGAAAAGGATTATGCTTCGGAACGCAATAAACGAAAACGTTATCAGCTCATTCTTAAGAACCCCTATTTTAACGCCTTACAAATTAAGTACGCGTACTGTGTTACTGCGCACAAGGCGCAGGGTGGGCAGTGGGATGCTGTTTTTATCGATTATGGATTTATCCCCGAGCAAATGGATAAAAAGGAATATGTGCGCTGGTTGTATACCTGTGTAACGCGCGCAAAACACTGCTTGTATCTGGTGAATTTCCCGGAAACGTACTTTCAATAATCTTACTCGCGTGCTTTTGGTAATTTAACGGCTGTTCTTCCAACATAGAATTTACTTTGTGCCACACGTTCTTCTAACTGATCAATGAATTTTTTCGCCTTTTGTGTGCTGAGATACTTCGGACAAATTGCGATTAACTCATTTTTAGTTTGCACAAGAATGGAACGAGTGCGCAACACAGATAGTAATTCATTTTTTGATACGTTGTTCGTTTTTAGGATGGACTCTATCGGAAGTTGGGTAGAGGTAAGGTTTGATACTACAGGGTCGGTAGCACTTTCAATATGTATTTGTAAGGACCGATTTATTTTTACTTGAAGTGCTGCATGACGCAAGGATTTAAAGGCCAAAGACTCCCTGCTCGCCTGTTTTTCCTCAATAGTATTGCCCGGATAACCCTTCAATTCTGCTTGCTCTAGGTCTCGAATTATCAGGCTGTCTTTCCAGAGACCAATACCCATGCCTTCTAAGCTTAACTCGATGGGAAGCGCATTCTTATTAAATGCTTCAAAAAACTTCCTAAAAAATGCAGTGTCTTTCTCTGTGAATATTTGTCCTTTAAACGCATAAGCGTCAGGTTTAAATACATCTTCAAAGTTCACTTCAAAGTCTGCATCATAAAAAGGCCGGGCGTCTACCATAGAAATATGCATCATAATTTCATCGGAGTTTTCGCCCTCATAATCCTCTGGAATAGAGAGCAAGCGGATTTCCACGAATTCTGAGGTATCACTTGGGAGAAACGTTAATTCTTGTGTGAATATATCGAACGTTGTTCCGTCTTCAAAGGTGTAAAGGCCGTTGCTTGAGGTGAATTTCATCCACTGTTCCCCGAGTAAATGCTGGTACCAACGAAAAATTTTATCCCGGTGTGCAAATTCTTTGGCCACCTCATCGCGCTCTTCGATAAGCGCCTCTAGTACTTCCAACGTTTCATCATATCCTGCATAGAGCTCAATAAGATCAGTTTGTCGGTTGTTCTTTTCTTTTTTTCGGGCCTTGGTTTTTGGTTTCAAGGCAAGGTTTGGATCATCGTTCTTGCGTTGTTTCAGTTCTTTGCGTTTGGCCCGATTTTTTGTTCGATAATCCTCTTTATACAGTTCTCCCAAATCGCCTTCTTTCTGGTTAATGAGTGTTTCGATTTCCCCCAATTGTTGCTGGGTGTGGCTAACTTGTTGATTCAATCCATTTTTCCCTTCCAATTGTTCTTTGAGTTCTTTATACGTCACGTCGTTTAAATCATTCAATACCTTCATGAATGTATTTCCTGTTGAGAATGTTGAATCTGGGGTTAAAAATCGCGTAGTTTGCGAACCAAACAAGGGGTATTGTCGTCCACCTTTATCAATAATTACCGTAGTTTGATTGGTGCTGTTGTAGCCCCACACATCAAAATGCAATTGCGTTAATTTTTGGTTTCCAACGGTAAACAAATCTTTGGTAGCGATACGCTTAGTCCGCAGTATTTTCTTATCAGTGCTGAGTTCGATCTCATAAGGGAATAAGCCGATTGCACGAGGCAAACCTTTATTGAAAGTCCCTTGGTCATCTTTATCTCGTTCCTGAAGCATTCCTTCGGTATAACTTCCATCGCCCGCAGCCATTAAAATACTTTCAAATAAGGTTGAAGTTCCACCCAATAATTGAAATAAACTGCGTGTGCGTTCCTCTATGGTTTGATCCATTGCCTTGCCTTGAGCATCCAGCAGGATTTTATGATCCGTTGCCTTGGTATGGCCGTTCATTTGGAGGTTATATAGCCGCTCATTAAAGGAGTAATTGGTCTGTAGAATAGGACTTTGAATAGGATCCAATAGCAGTTCATACAGCTTGCCGCGTTTCATTTCATTGGGGAGCTGATTGAAAAATAAGGTGAGGTAGCGGTCGAGTAAAGGCAGCGCTGAAATAGGGTCGTCCTCAGCGTACTTTTGTATTTGTCTGCAAATCTCATAAATCGATGTTTTGTTGCAGGCTTCAATGAGAATTCCTTTAGGACTTTTTGCTAAGATATCGGTTCGTATGATCAACAAATTTGGCGATACAGTCAGGATTTTATCAATAGAATCGTAATTGATGCTATTATCCGGGAGCCTTACGAGCGGTCCGCTATATTCAAAAGCTGAACCTACGTTGTTTTCAAGTATCGGACTTTTTCGAACAATGTGAAATAAGTATGCCTGAATTTCGGGAGTGAGTTGTTGGGAAACTTGTCCGAAAGTATTCGAGCCAAAAAAAAGGAGCGCTACAATAAAATGCCAAGCAGTAAATAAGCGCCTAAAAAAAGATTGAACCTTATTTGATGAATTCAACTGTTTGACCATTGATTTGAAGTAAATAAACTCCAGCAGATAAGTTTGTTACATCAATGGATCCGTTGTATGATCCTGAATTCATACGGATTCCTGCGAGGTTTGTAATGGCATAATCATCCCCAGTTTTAACACCGCTCAGTTGAATTTCATTTACTGCAGGGTTTGGATATAGGTGGATAGAAGGCAGATTTATTTCAGTTTCACCCACAAATGTATTCGGTTGGTCTTTACTCAAAATAATGGTGCTACTGTTATTTATTAAGGCTGAATTCACATCAACCGACATCGTAATGAAAATCGGCATATTACTTACTGTGAAATCGTAATATTCATAGACATTTCGTACAAACGCTACATTGGTTCCAAATACGCTTGCCACTGCAGAATCTTTTAAATGAAAGCGCATCACATTGGTATAGGAATTACCCCCTGGTAATAACAAAGTCCCTGAACCATCTACCATGGTGACAGATGAACCGGTAGCAGGCAAGGTACCTGTTGCTGTTGATGTTACTGTCCCTGAAAAGGCATCAATTAGGGGGGGAGAGGCCAAGCTCAAGGGATAAACCATAAGATTTTCCTGGTTTACATTCCAACTTGCAACCACAGCACCCAAGCTAGCTTCATTAAAGACAAAACCTTGAGAAATTCGACCATTTGGTGTTGATGAATAAAACGTTTGTAGGTTTCCACCGATATCATACATTTTAGTGGAACCAGTAAATGATGCGTAATTTGGATCTTGTGTGGCATCGAGTATTTGAACATCTTTTGTAACTCCGAAAACTCCAGCAATTTGACTGAAATCCCATGTGACATTAGCTCCCATGGTGTTGGCTTGTATGTTTGCGTTTGAATCACAAAGATGCAGAGAAGCCAAGGATCCAATAGCGGCTTCATTGGTTGCATCAAAGGATTGAGCTACACTGAAAAAAGGTAATGAAATGATTAGTAGGTAGATTGTTTTCATAATAATTCTAGTTTATCCAAAAATACAAAAAAAGCATTGAATTTATCCCAATGCTACATCCCAAAATGTTGACGATTTTTTTTAATTTGGTGTTGATCAGTTTCTTTCATAATCAACTTCATCGCAGGGTAAAAGGTCCGTTGCACCAAGGGCAGGGTTTTTTCGATGTTTTCTCCGCGTCGACGTATCACAAGTTTCAGCACTTCATGCGCACAGGAAGCGAGAACTTCGGATATATTATTTGTAATTACATGGTCGTTTATGGATACGATTACATCACCTTCAGATAGGCCACCTACCTCCGCAGGGCTTCCAGGAGCGATGTCTGTGATGAATGTTTTTTCACTTTTAGTAAGGATTTTAATACCCAGTAACGCGTTTTGAAGTTCAGCTGGAACTTCTTGTTGCAGTTCCATGCCATAAAAAGAACAGGCTTCTTGCAGCAGGGATTCATATCCGTTTGCCGCATGAATATACTGATCAAATGTTCCACCGAAATCAATTCCTGATATGGCTTTGAGTAGCTGTAAGAGGTCTGACTCGGTATAGCCTTTTTGTTTTAATCCAAACTCATAAAATAAGCGGTTCATCAAGTGCTGCAAGGTTCCTTTATGATTCGTTGCTTCGCGGATTTTAGCATCGAGGATAAAAGCCATCAGACTCCCTTCATTATAAATAGATACTTTGCGTCCGGGCGTACCTTTCACATATCCATCAACCCATGTATCAATCGACGAATCCGCCAGTGAATAGTTGAATCTTCCCACATTATCGGCATGCGTTTGAATTTGCGCTTCAAGCAGTTGAAGATAACGCTCAGAAGTAATTAACCCACTTGTAAGCAAATAGTAATCGCCAAAAAAAGTGGTTATTCCCTCGTATACATAGCCGAGCCGAGAATAGGTAGGATTGTTAAACCGATAGGGGAGCATCTCTAAGGGTCTTATGGTCTTCACATTCCATACATGATATAGCTCATGGGATGAAACCGCCAATAGGGATTCGTAGCGTTTTGTAGCCCAATCTTCGACAGGACCAAGAACGATTACGGTACTATTAAGATGTTCAACCCCATGCAAATAAGTTTCGTTCACACCGATCAAT
Organism: Flavobacteriales bacterium; assembly: GCA_947500755.1. Classification (GTDB taxonomy): domain Bacteria; phylum Bacteroidota; class Bacteroidia; order Flavobacteriales_D; family Crocinitomicaceae; genus UBA952. The sequence goes on along the minus strand of CANMTO010000038.1, from coordinate 8,592 downwards.
AAAAATGAAAAGGTAGCAGTAGGGAATTCACCGAAGGCCTGTATTTGTTTTTCGGTGAACTGCTTGAAGTCATTCACTAGCCGTTCGCTTGGAATGCCATGCGAACCAACGGAATGAATATAAAATCTATAATCAGAAATGTTGTAAGAATAAGACTCAATGGCAGGACTTGCTAATATCGGGGTGTCAAAGGCCTCATCTAACCCTGTAAAGAGCGCCCTGCCGTCGGGTTTATGTTCAAGACCTGCCAGGCTCCAATTGGATGGGATTTGTATGCTTAAGTTTATTTCCTCATTGACTATGTAATCACTGTAAATCAGTAGATTAACTGGGTTTATTAATAGTATTTTTTCATCTAAATACGTATTTCCTGCGGTTAATTCAGCCCCGTAATATAAATAAGAAACGTGTATTTCGTCGACATGGCTTGTATTCACTAGCCATTCATTCTTGCTGATTTTTTGTGCAGACAAGCGCTTTGTACCGTGGTGCGCCTGTAGACTCGAAATTAAACGCGAGAAATTACCTTCTTCATACCTTCCTGGACGCCATGCGGCTATTCGAAGTATGGTTTCGTTGTCGGGAGTAGGAAGTGTAACATGAACTTGGATTCGATGCCGGCTTGCTTGGTAGAGGCTAATGCGGTAATCGATCATACTTCTTAGTATAGTTCTTCTTGCAGTTGGGCGATTTTAGCATCAGCAATGTAATCATCGTAGGTCATCATCTTATCAATCATACCTTTTGGCGTGAGTTCAATAATTCGATTGGCGACGGTATTAACAAGCGCCTGGTCATGTGAAGTAAACAGCATTGATCCCCTGAAATCGATCATGGCATTGTTTAACGCCGTAATTGACTCTAGGTCTAAGTGGTTCGTAGGTTCATCCATGATTAAGAAGTTTGCCTTAGCTAACATCATTTTAGAGAGCATACAACGTACTTTTTCTCCACCGGAAAGTACGGTGGCTGTTTTCATTGCCTCCTCACCCGTAAACAACATGCGGCCTAAGAAGGTTCTTAAATACACTTCTTCGCGTTCTTCATCTCCATGCGCATATTGACGAAGCCAATCAATTAAACTGACTTTATTCGCAAAGAAATGGTGGTTGTCGTTGGGAAGGTAAGCGGTACTGATTGTGGTTCCAAACGTGAAAGAACCTGTATCTGCTTTGGCTTCTTGGTTTAGTACTTCAAAAAATTGGGTTAATGCCAATGAATCTCTTGAAACGATTGCGATTTTATCTCCTTTATTCGCTGTAAATGTAATTCCTTGAAACAGAAACTTTCCTTCATGCTTTTTACCAAGATTCTCAATGGAAAGGATTTGATTTCCTGCATCACGGTCCTGATGAAAGGTGATTCCAGGATACCTTCTAGAGGAAGGTTTGATTTCTTCTAAATCCAAATTGTCCAACATTTTACGTCGGCTAGTTGCCTGCTTGGATTTCGCAGCATTCGCAGAGAATCGTGAAATAAACTCCATGAGCTCTTTCTTCTTCTCTTCTGCTTTTTTGTTCTTATCTGAGCGTTGTTTGGATGCAAGCTGGGAGCTCTCGTACCAAAAGGTGTAATTCCCGGTATATAAGTTTATTTTTGAGTAATCGATGTCACATATGTGGGTACAGACGGTGTCTAAGAAGTGACGGTCGTGCGATACTACGATGACCGTATTTCGAAAATCTAGTAAGAAATCTTCGAGCCATGAGATCGTTTTAAGGTCAAGGTCGTTGGTTGGCTCATCTAGGATTAACACGTCCGGGTTCCCGAAAAGCGCTTGAGCGAGGAGGATTCGAACTTTCAACTCGTTTGAAATCTCTTGCATCAACTGATCGTGTTTACTTTCGTCAATTCCCAGATTACTCAATAACGTTGCTGCATCCGTTTCTGCATTCCAACCTTCTAAATCTGCGAATTCACCCTCCAATTCCGCGGTTCTCATACCATCCGCCTCAGAAAAATCTTCTTTAGCATAGAGGGTATCTTTTTCTTGCATGATTTCATACAAGCGCTTGTGTCCCATGATTACGGTTTGTAAAACAGGATATTGGTCAAACTCAAAGTGATTTTGACGTAAAAAAGCGATGCGTTTTCCGGGTTCTAATTCAACCCTGCCGGTGGTGGGGTCTTGTTCTCCAATAAGAATTTTAAGAAAGGTGGATTTTCCTGCACCATTTGCACCTATGACTCCATAGCAATTTCCTTGAACAAATTTGGCTTTTACTTCGTCAAACAAAACACGTTTACCAAATTGCAGGGATAGATTCTGTACAGATAACATTTCTTAAGATTTTGCGCAAAGATAAGGACTTTGAGCGAGTTCCTTATTTTTTACAGCTATAAACGAACGCCGGGGGAATATTTAGCGGGGTAAAGGTCAATTTCACATGCTTGAAATGACGTTGTACGGCTTTCTTAGATTGCAGGGAATATTGGAATTGTACAAAATGCCCCCCTGTTGATAGACATTGATGGGCCGCAGTCAGTATATTTTCCCTCAAGGTTTCATCGAAAATCGCCAGTGGAAGGGAAGAAATGATGCAATCTGCGTTTTGAATGCCTAGTTCGGATAGGATGTTTGATAAATCTGTGGCTGAACCTTGGATGATTTCCGTATTTGGACGAGTAAATTTCTGGGTCAAATCGCGGCAAAAGATTTCGTTCAGTTCAATGATGATTAAGCGCGCATTGGGCTTCATTTTTTCTTGAATATAGCCTGTAAAAGCTCCCGTACCCGGACCAAATTCAACAATGGTCTCGCAGCGATCGAAGGGGATTTGTTTAAGCATTTTAGCCGCTAAAAAGCGTGAACTTGGAGCCACGGCACCCACTTTATTTCCCTTCTTCAGGAATTGAGCGATGAATGCCTTAGCTGACATGGCCAGGATCATTTAACATAACAATCCCGTTATTTACAATACCAATGGCGCGTCCGATTAGCGTTTCACCAACAAAGGGGTTGCATGCCTGTTCTCGTGAGCTGTTATCTACTTCCCATGCTAAGTTCGGAACGTAACATGTTAAATCCGCGATGGCCCCAAGCTGTATCGGATTGGAGGCAATCCCAAATAAGGATCGGTTTTTTACAGAAAGTTGCTCCACCAATGCATCGCTCGATAATCCGGTATGTTTTAACAAGGCTGCATATGCTGTTTGTAATTGGGGTGCGCCGAAATTCGCTTCATCAAAGGCTACTTGTTTGTCATCCAACACAAAGGGGCGATGGTCTGTAACCACACCATCTATGATTCCTTGGGTTAACGCATGAATCAACGCGAGTCGATCAGCTTCGGACCGAAGTACGGGAAGCACTTTGAAGCGCGTGTCGAAATCTAGAATTTCTTGTTCTGTAAAGCACAAATTCATGACATGCACATCGCACGTAATGGGCAAGCCTGCATTTTTTGCGGCCTGAATCGGGGCAAGAGATTCTTTAGAGGAAATTCCAGAAAAATGCACGGCACTTTGAGTATATGCGGCAATTTCGATGGCTTTTATCACTTGTATTCGTTCATCCAATGCTGGATCGCCCTTCAGGCCCGTGCGCGTAGAACCAACTCCTTCATTCACTTGGGCATCCAGTGAAAAATTATTGGATCTTGGCGTTAGCTGAATTCTACCACCAAAATCGCGTGAATAGAGTAGGGCTCGAGTTAGAATTCCTTCATTGATTGGATGTTGGTCATCCGAGAACCAAAGCGCGCCCGACTGGTACATTTCATACATATCAGAAAGTTCTTTTCCGCTTTGCTTTTTTGAGATTGCTCCAATAGGATGCATTTCTACACAGTGCCCACTGGACATTCGTCGTTTGTATTCAATCGCCGATTTGTTATCTGTGCTTGGAGTATCAGCGGGCAAGACTCCAAGGTGCGTAAACCCACCAAGTGCGGCATCATCGAGGCCTTGCGTTAATCCGCCTCGCTCTTCAACTCCTGGGTCGTATAAAGCAGCTTTGAAATCAACCCAGCCTTGTGAAACGTGGAGCGACGGTATATTGAGCACCATTGCCTCGGAATCTGTTATTGAGGTGGCGATGTTTTCAATTTTGCCGTTGGAAATGAGAATGTCTTTACTCGTGTTGTTGTGTGGTGATTCAACATCCGTAATTCGTGCCGATTTTAACAGAATCTTCATGATTTCCAGAATTTTAATATGGCCATCTCAACCAGTAAGAAAAGAAGGGCTAATAAAACAAAAGTACGCCAAAATGAACTAGGTTTTTCCATAGAGAACTCAAAACTTGAATTCCCATCCTGCATCCGTTGAATAGAAACATTCGAAAACCCTGCCTGCCCAAACTGAAATTTAAGCGCGTCTTCGCTTTGTAGGGCAGTGTTAGATTCACTGCGATTTAAATTAAATGCAAGTTTGCCCAGAACTTGAGATGATTTTACGGTATAAAACCCTTCTGTAATGCGTTCATTTAGTTCCGGTTGATTCAGCTGCAAGCGCACCATTCCATCGGAGATCATTTGCTTTGGAATGAACGTTTCCGAGGTTGAATTTAATGTTAAGGGCTCATCTTGGCTCGCATTACTAGGGATTTCAAGCACCCCTGCAGAGCCGATGGTGAAGTAGGCGGGGAAGGAGCGAAGACTAAGTTCAGCACTTCTTAAAAGAATCGATGGAAAAAGGGCATTGGCTGTGAACCCACCGTTTGTTTTGCTCAGATCGGTATTTAAAAGATAAAACATACCTTTTTGTTTTACAGCGAGCATCAAGGGCAACTGGTTTCTTAATTTAAGCAGTACTTCGGCGTTTGCTTGGCGATAATCCCTGAGCGAGTAAACACTTTTCAATAAAGGTAAATTCAAGGATTTTTGTTGTTTATCAAACATGCCATTAAAGAACTTGCTTGCATAGGAGATCTCGGAAAGTTGATTTCCCGTGGTGACTTTTCCATTATATCCGGATAGGCCTACAGTTTTTAACAACTGCGTGTAATCCGTTAGGTTAATCTCGCTTCCAGGAATACAAAAAACACTTCCGCCCTGCGCTAAAAATGAGGAGATGTCTGAAATTAAGCCAGAAGGAAGTTCATTTATTCCGTTCAGAATTAATAAATCGGCTTGATTTAAAAGTCTTTTATTGAATGAAAATTCAGTACAGGTTTCAACCGTGTAAAAGGGTTCAGTTAAAAATACTTTTTCTGTGCTTGATTCTCCAAATTCCCCGTTAATTATTACCACATGGCCTTCTTTGGATAATTCATTTGTGAAATAAAAGTCATCATCGAACGTGATGTTCCGGTCTTCCACGCTAACTTTTCCTTCGATATATCCCGGATTGGTTGGGGTGAAGAACATGTGGCTAGTTGCGTTACTTCCTGCATTAATGGAAAGGTTAGTCATGCGAGTTTTTCCGTCAAATTGAACACTTACTGGAACATCTGTTGCCTCATCCTTACCTATGTTTTTTACCCGAAAATTCAATTTGCAGGATTGACCAGGTTTGTGAACTGGATATTCCATCCATACAGAATCCACGAATAAATTATCGGAATTTTGAGGCAGGCATTGGATTATATACGCCTGTTCATTCCAAGGGGTTTGTTCATGTTTATAAGTGGAAAGACTACCGGTGCTTTTTTGAAAATCAGAAATATAAACACTGTTGACTTTGGAAATACCGGCAATTTCTCGGTGATATCGATTCAGGTACTCGTGCTGCCAGTTCAAGACCTGTCCCATCTGGCGGGGTGATTTGTTGAGAATTATTTTATCGATTACTTCCAATGCAGTGGCTTTGGAGTGTAATTCCCGCTCTATGCCCAAAAAGCCATTAGTGACAATAAAAAAGCGCGTATTTCCCGAACTTTTACTGATGATATTTTTAGCGATTTCACGCGCCTCCGAAAGCAATTCCCCTTCTGTTCCTTTAGTGCTCATGGAAAGTGAATTATCCACATAAATTGCCGTAACAGGAATTCCGTTTTTTGACAATGCCGCTTGTTTAAAGAAGGGCTGTGCAAAAGCAAAAATGAGTGCTGCAAATGCAAGAAGCCGTGCACAAAGAATAAGTAAGCGTTTAAGTTTTTTAACCGATTTCTTCTCCTGTTCTTGTTCCTTTAAGTATTTCAGGGAAGGGAAATAGAAACGCTTAAAGCGCCGGAAATGAAAAAGATGCAGAATAATGGGGATGGCAAGCAGGCTTAAAAACCATAAATACCCTGGATGCACAAATGACATGGTTCAAAAATACAAATTTAATACGACTCAACAGACAAGGTGGTGATAAAAAAAGCCCCGCATGAGCGAGGCTTTACCTTATTTAATGGCTTCCCATCGTTTTTTGAGTTCTGCCGATTTATCGGTTTGGTCAAGGTAAGAATATGTTCTCCATCCAATTTCCAAGGCGGTTTTGTCCTTAGGGTTCTTTTCTAAATATTTATTAAGCATTTCAGATGTTCTTTTATTAAGTTCATTACTTTTCGCGATTAAATCTGCTTTAACTTCGTCTAATTCGATGTCTTCTGCTCTTATTTTAAAATCTTTTGCCCAATCGCTAAGTATTTTAAATTTTAAATAATTAATTGAGGCATTAGTTGAATCCAAAACTAATTTTGTATTTACTAGACTATCTCTAACTAAAAACCACTTATCCTTATATTCGAAATATTTAACGTCATTACTTAAAAAAGAAAAAGTGCGCCAAGCTATCTCAATTGCAATAGTATCACTTGGATTAGCTTTAATAAATGGTTCAAGAACTTGAATGTTCGTATTTAGATTCTTATTTGCTTTCTTTTCTAGTTCTTTTGCTTTAGGGTCATTGATTTTCATGTCTGAGGCAGTATTTCTTAGTTCAATTGCCCAGTTGAAAAGCATTGTGCAATATTGATAAATTACATCTGAGTAATTCGGGTCCAGTTTAAGAGCCTTAATGAATGCTTCACTAGCCTTTTCTGGCTGCTTTATCTCCATTAATGATGTACCCAAGACAAGAAATAATTGCTTATTTGTTGAATCAATAGAGGTTGCCATATTTAGGAATTTCTCGGAGGCTACCATATCGTTTTTTTGCAAATTGACATTAATAAGTGAAATAATAACTTCAATATTCTTCGGAGTAAATTCAAGCATCTCATCCCCTAGTTTATTTGCTTCGTCATATTTACCTTGCTGGGTTAGCGTATCTACAGCCCTACGAAAACTCAAAATCGCATTGTCCTTAGCAAATGCATTTTCCTCGTTTATGTATTTGGAGATTTCAAAAGCACCAATAAAGAGTTGTGTAGCTTGATCGTATTTTCTAGCATTGAAATTTTGTAGCCCCATGTTAAATACAAACTGGGATTTTGCTTTCACGAAGTCATTGATTTCTTGCTTTTCAGACTTTGATTTTTTCACATCATTTGATGCATTCAAAACAAAATCAAAGCTTTCTTTCATTTTTGTTTCATACTCTTTAATTATATTTTCATCGGGCTGCGCACCTGAAATTCCTACCTCCACAGTTGAGGACTCCATTAAACTGAAATAAATCATACCTCTGTAACGGTGCATATCTAAAGCATTGGCTGTTTCGGAATTTACTGAAGCAAGATCAATTGCTTCTTTAGCCTCTTTTAGTGCTTTTCTATTCGTTTCCATATCGCCAACAAAGGGAACGTAAGTTTTAAAAGCATTGTGAGCGTTAGTAACATTAATTTTTTGTGCAAAGAAGGAAGCTCCAACAAACATTAAAGCTACCAGAAGACTGGTTTTTTTCATAAAATTATTATTCGTTATCGGTTAGGTCATCTGAAGAATCGGCATCTGGTTCATCAACATTCATACCATCGTTGCTTAACTCATCGCCGTTATTGTCTGCATCAATCACTTCTGCGTCCTCATCCTCGTCTTCACTTCGCGGTACGCGAGCAATCGCAGCAATTTCGGCATTGCCCTTAAGGCTGATTAATTTAACTCCTTGAGCTGCTCTACCCATCGTTCGGATGGTATCGATGTGCATTCTGATGGTAACACCAGACTTGGTAATGATCATTAAATCATCTTCGTCAAATACGTTTTGAATCGAAAGTAATTTACCCGTTTTCTCAGTAATATTTAAGGTTTTAACCCCTTTACCACCACGGTTGGTAATGCGATATACCGGTTCTTTATCTTCTGGGTCATTCAAGTAAGTTCGTTTACCAAATCCTTTTTCAGACACCACTAAGATGGTTGAGAAGATGTCTTCTACGCAAATCATTCCAATGACTTCGTCTGAACCGCCAGCTAAGGTAACACCACGAACACCAGAGGCATTTCTACCCATCGGACGTACCGTAGATTCATTGAATCGAATCGCGCGACCAGAGGATGTTGCTAAAACAATCTCGTTTGTTCCATTGGTTAATTTCGCTTCTAATAATTCGTCGTTTTCACGAATCGTAATGGCATTAATTCCATTGGTACGCGGACGAGAATAGGCCTCAAGCGATGTTTTCTTAATCACCCCATGCTTGGAACACATGATGATGAAGTTATTATTGATGTATTCCTTGTCTGTTAAATCCTGAACTTTTACGTACGCTTTAACCTTATCGTCCTGAGGAATGTTAATCAAGTTTTGAATGGCTCTTCCTTTTGATAATTTATTTCCTTC
>CANMTO010000037.1 GCA_947500755.1 Flavobacteriales bacterium | reverse complement strand
GGAGGTGAAATCGTAAATAATTTCTCTTTAGATCAATATGTAGGAAAAAATCATGTCTTGTTTTTCTTTTACCCAAAGGATTTTACATTTGTTTGTCCTTCTGAATTACATGCATTTCAAAGTGCATTAGGAGAATTCGAGGCACGTGGAGTAAAAGTGGTTGCGTGTTCAACAGATACGGAAGAATCGCATTGGGCTTGGTTACAAACACCAAAAAACAAAGGTGGGATTGAAGGCGTAACCTATCCAATTGTGGCGGACACTTCCAAAACAATCTCAGAAGCATTTGGCGTATTGGCTGGAGAATACGAATATGATATGGACGGCTCATTAACTGCAAGCGGACCGATGATTGCATACCGTGGGTTGTTTTTAATTGACAAATCAGGAACGGTCATGCATCAATTGGTTAACTTTTTTCCATTAGGAAGAAACGTAGATGAAGCCCTTCGAATGGTTGATGCCTTGCAATACTTTGAAGAGCACGGTGAAGTATGTCCAGCGAATTGGCATAAAGGAGATGAAGCGATGAAAGCAAGTTTCGACGGAGTAGCCGAGTATCTATCAAAACACTAATTATTCCATGTAAATAGTAAAGCCTTGCAAATGCGAGGCTTTTTTTTTGGCCTAATGGCAACGCGAATATCACTGCCTCGTTATGCTATAAGAAACCCTAAATTTTACGGCCATGAAAAAACTAATCTACCTCTGCGTGATGTTGGCAGGAGCTTCTTTCGCTCAAAAAAACTCCTTAAGTATTTCAACTTCTGAATACGATGAATTGAAAAAAAGCGGTCAATTAAGTACCGGAACCGTCTATCAATTTTCCGATTTAGTGGCACCAAACAAGATTAAACCTAATGCTGCAGCCAATAAAAATGGAATGTGTGGATGCATGTTGACCTTGGACAACAGCTATACCTTGGCCATGAGTCCTAATGATGATGGATCAACTAACTACATTCAACTTCCATTCAGTTTCGATTTCTACGGAACTCAATATGATAGTGTAATCATTAACAACAATGGGAATATTTCATTTTTAGCGCCTTATTTCGAATTTACGGCCAACCCTTTCCCGGACCCAGGCTATAACATGATAGCTCCTTTTTGGGGAGATGTAGACACTCGTTCCGCTAACGGAGGAAGTGTATGGTACAAAGTTACCAACGACGCCATGATTGTTATTTGGGATCACGTTGGATATTTTGATATGAACGATAACTTAACGAACACCTTTCAACTGGTGATTTCCAATGGTCAGGATACAATTATACACGGTAATAATAACATTTCATTTTGTTACGGAGACATGCAATGGACCACAGGTGATGCCTCATCGGGAGTTAGTGGGTTCGGGGGATTTGCTGCCACCGTTGGCGTGAACATCGGCAACGGAGTTGACTTTTTCCAAGTAGGACAGTTTGATGCACCTGGAATAGGGTTTGATGGGCCTTACGCATTTCCAGATCAAATTGATTTTTTAGACGATCAAGAAGTTTATTTTGATGTTGCGGGCATGAATGCCTCCAACATCCCACCTTTGGTTATTAATAGCAACATTTGCGATACTATTGATGTATATACCGGCGACACCCTTCACAAAAGCATGAACCTCGCTCAATTTGCGTTGTCACTAATGACCCCGGAATTTGGCCAACTAATTTCCTACGAAATTTCAAGCAATGCCCCAACTGGATTCAGTTATGTAGAAAACGTTAGTAACAACGATTACATCAATTTAGCATGTTCTTTCGATGCCCAAGGACTACAAGAAGGCATTTATCATATTTTTATAAACGCTTCAGACAACGGGGTTCCGGCAGAAAGTATAGAAATGACAATCCCTGTGAGGGTTCATCAAAGCCAATTGGCAAATATTCAAACCCAAGTTATTGCCGGACTACGGGTGTATCCAAACCCTTCCAACGGAGCCTTTTCTCTATCGGCCAACGACGAATTAACCCATATTTCCCTGATATCAATGAATGGAAGTGTTGTATTAGAACGCTCTTTGACCGGATTTAATACCGAAATTAATCACATTGCGCCGGGTTCATATTTACTTCGCGCAGTAGACCTAAATGATGCGGTACAAACCTTACGTGTAGAAGTTTTGCCATAAAAATAACCACAACTTAAAATCAAAGCCATCGGTAGCATGGCTTTTTTATGCGCTTTGAATAACATTTCAATGTGGAAATCTAAACTCAAGGTCGGACTTGGGTGAATGAATGCTTCTTAATTTAGCGTGACAAAATATTGACACTCATGAGAAATAACGCGAAATTGTTTTTAAGCATCCTTGGGATTTTTGCCTTCAACCTTGCTCTATTGGCACAAGATAATAGCATTGGTGGCGGAGAAGATGCTGCTGCTGCAACAACAAGTAAGGGAGGTGGCATGCCCCCAATTCCTTGGGAATTTATTGTTCCGCTTGGCATACTCTTATTTTACACCTTATATGTGATTTACGAACGTATTTTATACATCCGCAGAATGGTAAAATTCGATGCTAAATTGGTGGATAATATGCAGCCACACCTCGAGAAAGGTAACTTCTCTGATGCCATGGGAATGGTTAGAAACCAAGACGGCGCCTATGCTGCGATTGTTAAGGAAGGATTAGAAAGTATAGAGAGTAGCTTGAAACCTAATGAGATAGAGTCTAACATGGAGAAAATTGCCAACATTGAAATTGGTAAGATGGATAAAAACTTGGGCCATTTGGGATTGATTGCAGGTATTGCTCCTACCATAGGATTTATTGGAACGATTTCTGGGGTAATTACCGTATTTTACGACATTTCTAGAACCGAAAATGTTTCTATTGGGATCATCTCCGAAGGACTTTATGAAAAAATGTTTTCCTCAGCAGCGGGCCTTATTGTTGGGTTGGTTGCTTATACCGGTTATCATATTTTGAACTCTATCATTGATTCAAACACCTTGCGTATGCAACAGGTGGTTGTAAAATTCACGAAACTAACTCGTCCATAATCATGGCATTAAATAGAAATAGACGTCGGCACATTGAGGTCGCCACAGGAGCCTTGAGTGATATCATGTTCTTTTTACTCTTGTTCTTTTTAATTATTTCAACCCTTGCCAATCCAAATGTGATTAAGGTTCCTTTACCCGAATCGAATACCACGCTGAAAACCAATAAATCTCACTTAACCCTTTCCGTACAATATGTGAATGATAAGTATATTTATTGCTTTGACAAAGATCTTGAAAATCAAATCATTGACAACGACGAGGCCTTAATGTCGCAACTGGTCTCCCGCACAAAAGCATTGAAGGATGACATTGTGGTAGTGCGCTTTGACAAGAATGCACAAGCACAAAAATTAGTGGATTTGTTTGAAATCGCAAAGGCGGCTAATGTGAAATTACGCCTGGGTACCGTAGTGAGAAACTAAGGCAAAAAAAAGGTTCAACTTGCGATGGCAAGTTGAACCTGTACAAATCGATATTTATTAAGTTCGATTAGTGTTAAAAACTCATTAAAACGGCGTTTTAATGACCCGTTTCTAACGGACGACTGTAAACTGTAGTCGCTTTTAATCAATTTAATATACACTAGTTTTCCTTGTGCAGTGCATCCAGAAACCATCAAAATCCCTGGAGCATTTGGGAGTTGTTCTGTCATTTTTTTGAACGCTTCAAACATTACGTCATAGTCCAATTGAAGTTCAAACTTCTTTCCGGAAACTGAATTTGGATTTTCTCCAATTTCTACGCGGCGACGGATCAATTTTACGTTTTTTTCAGATCCAAAAACTAGCTTTAAACGTGTCATAAATAAAATAAATTAAGGTTAATAGATATATAAACACCTCATTATGAGGCCAAAACATGTTGGAAAGTCACTGCGCACAGTAACTCTTGACGACCAACCAAGATGTCAAAGAACTTTTTTAACTCCAGGACAAACAACACATAGCTTGCCTGGCAGGCTAAAAACCTACTATTAAATGCTTAAAAATTATTTTGGGAAAAACCGCTGTGGGTTATGACATATTCAAATATGTTATTTTTATCAGAAAGAAAAAAATGATTTTCAAAATTTTTGAACTTTTTAACACGTACGCACCCTCATTTAAATCATAACAAAATTTTGAAAAAATGAAAAATAGTGTACCTTTGCAATCCAATTGTGGGCTGGTACCTTAGCTCAGTTGGTAGAGCAAAGGACTGAAAATCCTTGTGTCCCTGGTTCGATTCCTGGAGGTACCACATCAAAACCTTGACCGCAGCGTCAGGGTTTTTTGTTTATTCAAATTCATTTTAAGGATTCGAAAAGGGATCAAACTCACCCGAAATTGTAATGCTTTTTCCTACCTTTGATTCATGCATTTAACCAAGGTTTTTGTTCTAGATGGTGGCAACACCCACATTAAACTGGGTGCTTTCATAGGCAATCAGCTGGTGCAAACCAATCGATTTCAAGAACGAGGCTCCCTAGAAAAACACCTTAGCGCGAATGATATCGTTGTTATTGCGAATGTAGGGGAACTTCAACTTCAGCAAGACTTAATGAATATGGGATGCCAGGTTTACGCCGTCACGAACATGAACCCCCTTCCCTTCTCCAATACTTATAAAACACCAAGCACCTTAGGTATCGACCGCTTGTGCAACATGGCGGCTGTGCATCAAAATCACCCGTCCCGAAACATCTTGGTAATTGATGCCGGAACATGCATTAAATTCGATTTCATCGATGACTTAGGGACGTACCAAGGCGGGTCCATATCTCCGGGTATTTCCATGCGATACCAAAGTTTACATGAGCATACGTCACAACTGCCCTTAGTAAACCCCACGAACGCTTGGGATGTACTCGGAACGAGTAGTGAAGGAAGCATACACAGTGGTGTGATGGGAAGTGTAAAAGCGGAAATCAACTGGCGTATTCATGAATTTAACAATCGTTATGAGGATTTGATCATTTATCTCACCGGCGGCGACGCGCATTATTTTGATTTGGGACAAAAAAATGACATCTTTGTGGACGAAAATCTAACCCTAAAAGGGATTTATGCGCTATACTTACATCAACATTCTTCTGATACTTTGCATTAGTTTAAACGCAGCATTTTCTTTTGGTCAACAATTAACGTCACACCCACTCACCTCCTATGGCATCGGAGATCATCAATTAAACGATCATGGAATTTATTCCGGAATGGGAAATGTTTTCGCGCCGTTCTTAGACTCTGGTCAACTGAATTATTTAAATCCCGCATCATACGCCTCACTCAGCAAAGGAAACACCTTGTTCTCCGTTGGGGTTAACCAACGCGTTTCATTTTACAGCCAAAACGAAACCACTGATATTCGTCCAAACGGAAATCTAAATCACCTTGCCCTTGGCTTTAGATTAAAAAAACATTTCGGAATGGCTTTTGGATTAAAACCTCTTTCTGCAAAAGGGTACTACTTAAGCGAGAAAATATTTACAGGAATTGACTCGATTCGAAATACCTATCAAGGAGGCGGCTACATCAATCAAGTTTTTATAGGTGGCACATATGCTCCCATCGTAAGAAAAGGAACCTATCTTGCCTTTGGAACCCATATGGGGTATAATTTTGGCACCGTAAAAAACCAGCGGATTAGTCAACTGATTCTCGGCACCAATACTTCTGGGGGAATTATGGAAGAATTAATTACTGTTAATGCACTTAGCTTCGACGCGGGGATTTCATTTTATCAAAAACTGGGTGATAGAAGTGATATTCGATTTGGAACCACGTACAAACCGAACCTCTCGCTAAACAGTGTTTTAGAACGGACCTTCTACAATGCTCCCAACTTAAATTCACCCAGTGGCTACGACACCTTATTTTCCAATTCATACGAAGGATCAGTTATCCAAGGACAATCGCTTGCGATCGGTGTGGCATACCGCATTGGGCTCAATCCCCGAAAAGTAAAAACTAAAACGCTACATCCTGAATTCACTTTTGCATTCCAATATCAGCGCAATGATGCCTTTTCATACCGCTTCAATGGGTATACGTTTGACTCCTTAGGGAATCAATCACAGCCAGCACAACGCTATTCCATTGGCATTGAATTTAAACCAGAACGGTTTCTGTATGAGAATACTGCGACCCTAAAACTTTTTGACAAATTCACCTATCGGGTGGGAGCCTATTACGGTAAGTTACCCTTTGTAGACCCCGCGAATTACCCCTTCATCGAACAGGGAATAACCGTAGGATTAGGCATCCCCGTGTTGGCACAACAATCATTTTCGTCCATTAATTTTTCATGTACGCTGGGGCAACGAGGTACCTTTGAGCCTTCGGGCTTGCAAGAAAACTTTATCGCGATCCAACTTGGAGCCATCTTATCCCCTGCCAGCTTCGAACGATGGTTTCGAAAACGAAAAATGGACTAAATGTTCAAAGCATGTTACACCTTACCCATGTTCTTGATTCTTTTCGCGTGCGAAAATAATATGGATGAGGTGCAACGCGTTAGCTTTAATCCAAAATCTGCCGACGAGGTGATTGTTGACTTTAGATTAGTGTATAGTGATTCGGGTTACGCACGTGTATCTTTACGTGCTGGGTTTGCAGAGACCTACCGATCCCCCGAACACCTCACACACCTCAGAGATAGCCTGCGCGTTAATTTCTATGGAAAAAACGGGGAAATCATCTCCACATTAACGGCTAAATACGGCAAGATTAACCACTCGACGAACCAATTGATGGTCAAGGACTCCGTACGACTTTACAATTATAAAAAAAAACAAACCTTAAAAACAGAGGTGTTATACTGGCAGCAAAAAGATAGCCTGATTTATGCCCCGAAACGCGTTTATATTTTCTCTCCTAAAGGAAGATTTATGGGCGAAGGGTTAAAAACGAAGCAAGATTTCAGCAACTACGAAGTATTGAAACCACAGGGAAATGTGGTGATTGAAAAAGAAGAAGAACTATAAAAACAAATCAGATGAAAACATATAATTTAATTATGGGTTATTTTTGGATTGCAGTAGCGGTCATTAGTCTTATTGTGGTCAGCTACAATGGATTTACACAAGGGTTCGACAAATGGGCGGGATATTACATATTTACCGCAGTTGCCATAGGCATGTTTGTTATGAAAAAATGGATGATGGCCCGAATGGCGAAACATGAAGCATATTTGAATGAACAACAAAATAAATCTAAATCATAGTAACAAAATCAGCGTTTGATTGTCTAATTACATGATGCGACTACTCCTTTTTCTTCTGATTTCAAGCATTGGATTTTCATCCATAGGCCAACGGTTTTTAAAAGGGACGGTAGTTGATGAAAAGAAAAATCCAATTCCATATGCCAAAATATATGTGAAAAACGACCCGTCTTTGCGCACAGTATCTGATGTGGTTGGATACTTTGAAATGGGATTAATGCCGGGGGAGTATTACCTGGTAGTTACAGCAACCGGTTATGAAGACCGGGAATATTACCTGGGCTTGAGCGATGCCGATGTACGCAAAACCTACCAGTTATTTCCGCCGAATTTCAAAGACATTGAAGACGTAGTCGTTTCGATAAAGAAATCTAATCCTGGTCGTGAAATCATGTTGCGAGTGGTCAATAAGCGGGACAGCATCAACCCATGGAATTATCCTCATACCGTAGACGTTTATATCAAGGCAAGTGAAAAACTGGAGTTTCCACCCAAAGAAAAACAAAAAAAGGAGGAATCCGAAGAGCGCCCATTTGAAGAACCAACAGATACGCTGAGTAATCGAATGAACTTGGTAGAGGTTCAAATGAATCGTTCCTATGCCCCGCCAAACAAAGTAAAGGAAATTCGAAATGCATACGACCTCTATGGGAATTCGCAAAATCTGTACTATACGACTACCGTAAAAAGTAATTTCAATTTTTTCGAAAATCTGCTACATTTAGATGACCTTCACGAAACCCCTGTCAGTTCACCCATCTCTATTCCGGGAATTCTTTCCTACAAATATCGCTTAGAGGAAAAATATGAGGAGGATGGCCAAGTGATTTCCCGGATTAAAATCATTCCTAGAAATACTGCAACCACTACCCTTGAGGGGTATATTTGGGTCATTGATACGCTATGGCTGGTCAAAAAGCTATCGCTAACCATGAATAAAGGGAATCTACTCATTTATGACCATTTCGAAATCAATCAAGAGTTTGAACATCCTGGTGATACCTTGTGTGTGCTCACTAAGCAAACGCTAAATTATGGGGTTAAATATAAATCTGAAACCTCTAATGCCTCCACCATCGCGTTGTTTAGTAACTACAATTTCAACCCGAATTTTCCTGCTAAATTTTTCAATACGGAGGTGGCAGTCACAGAACAAAGTGCGTATGAAAAAGACAGTGCCTTCTGGGGACAAACGCGTGCGGTTGGTTTGAGCGAAGAAGAAAAACGGTTTATCTTTTTGAAGGATAGCATCACGGAAGCACATAATAAAAAAGAATACTTGGATTCGGTGGATGCAGTATTTAATAAAATTACCGCCTTGAAAATCCTTTGGTTTGGTGTGGACCACAGAAATCGTGTAAAGCGGCAACAGGTCTCCTTTGGTTCTTTGGCTACCATGGTGCAACCGATTGGCATTGGTGGTCCTCGAGTTGCTCCGAATTTTGACTACTTCAAAAAATGGGAAAACCAACGCACCTACGATTTTTATACCCGAATCTCCTATGGTTTTCTGAATCGTGACCCCAAGGGTGTCATATGGAATCGGTATCGTTTCGACCCCTTCCATCAGGGGGATGTTTCGGCTTCACTCAGTCACGAATTTGATGTGATCCGAGGTTTTGACGCCATCACTCAAATTTACAGGAGGAACAATTTTATTGAGGCCACACAATTGAATGTAGGGATTAACTATGAATTGGTGAATGGCCTATACGCCGGAGCAAATGTGAACTTGGCGGAGCGAAGAAGCTTGACTGATTTTAAATTTTTAGAACTCGCCGATCAGTTTATACCTAACGACAGTGCCATGGTTTTCGATCCTTACCAAGCATCTATTTTGTCGTTTGATCTCTCCTTTGTTCCAAAACAGCGGTATATGAGGGAACCCTATCGCAAAGTTGTTCTTGGTTCCGCTTGGCCAACGTTTAGTCTTTACTATAAAAAGGGTGTATCTGGACTATTTGGGAGTGATATTAATTACGACTACCTGAGCTTTGCGATACAACAAAACTTTAAACTGGGGCTCTTGGGAAATACAAGCTATCGCTTATTGTCTGGAACCTTTATTACCATGAAGGATGTTCGCGAACCAGATTTACGGTATCAACGGCGATCGGATCCCATATGGTTTTCAAACCCCTTGTACTCGTTTCAAGGCCTAGATACAACGCTCCCTACCAAAAGCTGGGTGCATGAGGCACACTTTGTTCACCACGACAACGGCGCGATTTTAAACAAAATTCCCTTCATGAAAAAAACACGCATCGGATTAGTCGTTGGTGGGGGGGCGATGTACGTGTTGGAGCACAAGTACCAGCACTATGAACTACTCGCGGGGTTGGAACGCAGCTTTAAACTATCTAGGAGGAGGCTACGCATCGGTATTTACGGCTGTGTGTCTGATGGGAATCAAACCCAGACAAGATTAACCTACAAGGTTTCTTTTGCGTTGTTGGATGACAGAAACATGAAATGGAACTTCTAGTCCTGACTGACCTTGGGTTTTCCAAACGTAAATAACTGCTTCCGATTGATCAGGATCATCCACCCTACCCCGATGGAAATGCAAGAGTCAGCGACATTCCAAATGGCGGGAAATACGGGTTCTCCACCTACCCAAGGCAGCCAAGTTGGCCAATAGGCATCAAACTGAAACATATCCACCACATTTCCAAATAAAAATCCTTTGTTTCGAACTTCTACTGGGTACGAAATTCCGTATTGATCACAGGTTGTTTTTATGCCCGAACCCTCCAGTTGGTTAAAACTCTCGCAGGGGTTGAACGGGAAGATAAAATCGTACACCATGGAATCAATTAAATTTCCTGTTGCACCGGATAAAATCATGGTTAATGCAATTAATTGAGGCCAAGCTACATGGCGTTTAATCTCTAACAAAATGTAATAGCTTATCCCCCCGATTGCCACTATTCTAAAAACGCTTAAGGCTAATTTACCATAAATGGAACCGCCCAACGTGGTGCCGAAAGCCATTCCCTGATTTTCAATATAATGCAACGCAAACCAATTCCCAATGACATATCGAGTCTCGTTTGGATTAAATGAAGATTTAATGTAGAGCTTAACCCCTTGATCTATTGCTAATAAAATCAATAGTATTGCAAGTGCAATCCAGTGTTTTTTACTCACGAATTCTTTTGAGCGTTTTTAGCATCAATACTCATTGTGGCGTGCGGCACAAGGCGTAAACGCTCCTTGGGGATTAATTGGCCGGAGACTCTGCAAATCCCGTAAGTTTTATTTTGAATTCGTACTAACGCTGCTCGTAGGCTTTGAATAAACTTTTCCTGACGCGCGGCGAGTTGCGCTACCTCTTCTCGCGATAAGGTCTCTGAACCGTCTTCCATCATGTTAAACGTTCTTCCAGTATCATCGGTACCGTGATCGTCGTTGTGCGATAAAGACCCTTTGAGCAAGTTGTAATCTATCTGAGCCTCTTCTAATTTTTTATCAATTAATTCTTTGAACTCTTCAAGTTCAGCATCGGAGTATCGTGTTTTATCGGTTGACATAGGGCGTTGTTTGAAAGGTAACAAATATATAATTTAATTCAATTTCCAAGCATTGAATCAAATAAAGTTAAAATAAAAGGTTCAACAAGAAATGATTAATTTAGTTGCATGATTCGCTTCTTCGGGGATAATAGGCCCTTTGCACTTTTTTTTCTACCCCTTGTTCTTCTTGGTTTTCACCTTTCCTATCGGCTAACGTTTACCGCCAATGGGCCCTTAGACATTGAATTTGGTTGGTGGGGGAACGCGACCCTTAAACAAGGCGGATCCAGTATATATACTGAAATCCTTGCAGCAACGTGGGTGCTGATTAATGCCATTGCATTGAACTATACCTTTAACTCTGCCGAATTCAATGAAAAAAACACCTATTTACCTGCATTGAATTTTGTGGTTTTTTCGGCACTTTTTATGAATTTCTATGAATTCAACGGCTTTCATTTGGCTTCAAGCATGATTATTTTATCCTTAAGTCAGTTTTTGAAATTAAACCAAAATAAAACAGGAACCTTACGGATTTTTAATGCGGCCTTTTTTATCGCTATAGCTGCTACCGTATACCCCCCTTTTGTGCTGCTCCTTCCATTTGGCATGCTATGCTATCTTATTTTCCGACCTTTTCAAATGCGAGAATTCTATTTTTATATCCTTGGGAGCGCCATACCTTTTAGTTATTTAATTAGTTTCTACTATCTGTATGATATTCAATTCATCCCCTTTGTTTACGCTTGGAATCCTTTTTTATTAAACTTCTCCTTGATTCATGCGATTAATGCAGCCGTCGTATTCTGTCTTTTTGTGGTCAGTATAATTGGGGTGCGCCATAAACTTTCGAATGCGGGAAATCGAATAAAAAAAGAAATACAATTGATCAATCTTTTTGGGGTGGGGATATTTTTTTCTTTGTTGTTTTGTGCTTTTTTAGGCGAACCCTCCTTGAAAATCGAGTATTTTACAGTTCCCTTAAGTATACTTTTCAGCTTTCCTTTACTTTCAAAACGGTTTAGCCTTCCCTCCTCACTATTGTTCTATCTTTTGTTGATTTATGGCTTACTTAAGTTTTCTTTTCTTGACTCGCTTCACTAAGAATTGATACCTTTGCATCTCAAATAAGAGATATGAAATTCGGTGTAGTTACTTTCCCTGGATCCAATTGCGACCAAGACATGGTTTACGTGCTCAAGGATTTATTAAATCAAGAAGTAGTGTCATTGTGGCATAAAGACACGGATTTACAAGGCGTAGATATGGTGATACTCCCTGGTGGTTTTTCCTACGGAGATTACCTGCGGTCTGGTGCCATTGCAAAATTTTCGCCCATTATGAACGAAGTGATTGCACATGCAAATCGCGGGGGATATGTGCTTGGGATTTGCAATGGATTTCAGATATTAACAGAAAGCGGCTTGTTGCCTGGCGCATTGTTACACAATACAGCGCAGAAGTTTATTTGTAAAAATATATACATTACTCCCGCAACCACGGCAACACCCATCACTGCTGGTTTATCCACGGGTGAAGTGTATAAAATCCCGATTGCACATGGGGAAGGTAGATTTTATGCCCCTCAGGATACCATTACTGAATTAAGAGACAATGACCAGATTTTATTTCAATATGCTCGCGTAGACGGCAAAGTGGATGAGGACAATAATCCCAATGGGTCCGTACTGAATATCGCTGGAATCACCAACAAAAATAAACGGGTATTTGGTATGATGCCGCACCCAGAACGCGCTGCAGATAGCGACTTGAACAATCGAGACGGATTGGCATTTTTTGAATCGCTTTTAACCCATTGTGCCATATGAGGGTGTTATTAATTGGGTCTGGCGGACGAGAATCGGCTATTTCTTGGAAAATCTCTCAAAGTTCCATATTAGAGGCGCTTTTTATTGCTCCGGGGAATGCCGGAACGAAGCAATTTGGAAAAAATATCGCGCTGAATGTAACAGATTTTGAGGCCGTTAAATCTTTTGTGATTGAGCAAAAAATAGAAATGGTTATCGTTGGGCCGGAAGAGCCCTTGGTATTGGGAATTGCCGATTTTTTCAAAAAAGACCCTCAATTGAGAAGCGTTTCATTAATTGGCCCTACCCAAGCAGGTGCTGCCTTAGAAGGAAGTAAGACCTTTGCCAAGGAATTTATGCAGCGACACAAAATTCCAACCGCAAAATACGGGTCATTTACGCTAGCTACCTTGCGGGAGGGCATCGCGTTTTTGCGCAGTATGAAGGCACCATACGTGCTGAAAGCGGATGGTTTAGCGGCAGGTAAAGGAGTGTTAATCCTTGACGACCTAAAAACTGCAGAGGATGAACTCACCCAGATTCTATTGGATGAAAAATTCGGTGCTGCAGGTCAAAAAGTAGTCATTGAACAATTCCTAAAAGGCATAGAGCTTTCCGTGTTTGTGGTAACGGATGGGATTTCTTTTAAATTATTACCCGAAGCGAAAGACTATAAACGTATTGGCGAAGAAGACCAAGGAGAAAATACGGGCGGTATGGGGGCGATTTCCCCGGTTCCATTTGCCAACGCGGCATTTATGGATAAGGTATTAAATCAGGTGATTATCCCAACCGTTAAAGGAATCAAAAAAGAGCAAATCGACTACCGAGGGTTTATATTCTTCGGATTAATCAATGTAAAAGGGGATCCCTATGTGATCGAATATAATTGCAGAATGGGAGATCCTGAGTCAGAGGTGGTAATTCCACGCATCAAATCAGATCTTTTGGATTTATTGGAAGGTGTAGCTACTAAAACCTTGTCTGAACGCGATGTGCAATTTGCTGAGCATTCGGCAGCTACTGTGATGATGGTTTCTGGGGGCTATCCCGCAGCTTACCAATCGGGGAAGATTATTTATGGGCTAAATTCCGTGACCGATGCCTTAGTATTTCATGCAGGAACCACCGCTGATGGGCCACAAGTGCTCACCAATGGAGGACGAGTTCTTGCAGTGACTTCCTTTGGAAAAACGCTTCAACAAGCGCTAGACCGTTCCTATGCGGGCATCTCAAAAATATCCTTTGAAAATGCTTATTTTCGACGGGATATAGGTAAAGACGTAATCTAATGGGCGAACAGTTATACATCATACTTTTTATATTTTCCCTCATTGGTTCAGCCTTTTTTTCTGGCATGGAACAAGCGTATCTTTCTTCCAATCGATTGCGGATTGAAGTGGAGCGGACGCGAGGAAGTATGCGGGGAAAAGTAAATGCAATATTTTATCGGAACCAATCTACTATGATTGCCATGATGCTCCTGGGGAATAATATTTCACTCGTGATCTATGGGATAACCTTTGGTCATTTGCTAATCGGGGAGTCTAAGCAATTGTGGGGCATTGAAAACGAAATATTAATCCTTATCATCCAAACCATTCTTTCTACGTTATTGGTGTTAATCGGTGCAGAGTTTTTTCCAAAAGCAATTGCCTCTATTAATCCAAATCGTTTTTTGAACATCGGTACCTATCCCCTATTGATTGTGTACGGAATTCTTTATTTACCAACCCAATTCGTGCTATTTTTAAGCTTAATTCTGTTAAAAGCCACGGGATCAAAAATGAAATCCTCAGAAAAAGTATTTTCTAAAATCGACCTAGAACACTACGTGGAAGACCTAAATGCGCGAATCGCCCCAGAGCAGGAATTGAAACATGAGATGACCATTTTACAAAATGCGCTTGAATTCAATCATGTGAAAGCGAGAGACTGCATGATTCCACGCACCGAAATTATTGCGGTTGATGTAACAGAGTCGAT
Organism: Flavobacteriales bacterium; assembly: GCA_947500755.1. Classification (GTDB taxonomy): domain Bacteria; phylum Bacteroidota; class Bacteroidia; order Flavobacteriales_D; family Crocinitomicaceae; genus UBA952. The sequence continues at coordinate 6,111 of CANMTO010000037.1, read as the reverse complement.
GGAATCCACCCTGGCGCTTTTTCAACAAAAAGGCATCTCAAAGATTGTAATCTATCGAAACTCCATTGATAATATCATTGGCTATGTTCACTCGTATGATTTCTTTAGTAATCCCAGCTCAATTACGCAAATATTAAAACCCATCGGCTTTGTACCCGGGGTGCTTTCTGGCACGGAACTATTAGAAACCTTTTCAAAACAAACAGGCAATATCGCGATAGTGAACGATGAATATGGCGGTACAGCAGGAATCATTACCATCGAAGACGTTATTGAAGAAATTTTTGGAGATATTGTAGACGAACACGACAAAGAAAATTGGCTAGAGGAACAAATTTCTGATCATGAATTTGTTTTTTCGGCGCGGGTAGAAATTGATTACATCAACGAAAATTATCCCATTAATCTTCCGGAATCCGAGGAATACGACACCTTAGGAGGACTCATTACCTATAGCCTTGAGCGAATTCCTGAAAAGGATACCACCTTGGCCCTTAACAACGATATTCGTCTGGTGATTGAAGAAGTTAGTGAACGAAGAATCGAAAAAGTACGCTTATTTATTCGATAATGCATTGGAATCAATCCAACATTGAGGCTGTCATTTTTGATATGGACGGCGTGCTCATTGATTCCGAACCGCTGTGGAAAATCGCCATGGTCGATGTGTTTTCCTCCTTAGGGAGCACCTTAACGGCCCAAGATTTTCAACGAACCGTAGGATTGCGTATAGACCAAGTAGTGGAATACTGGAATCATGAAGACCAATGGGGGATTGATGACATTCATTCGGTGGTAAATCAAATCATAGATCGAATGGTAGTTTTAATCTCAGAAAACCCATATTCTTTACCCGGTGTTATTGATACCCTTGATTATCTGAGTAAAACGAATATAAAAATCGGATTAGCCACTTCATCACCACAACGTTTAATTGATACCGTACTCAAATACCTAAACATTGCTCATTATTTTGACGCAGTGCATTCTGCAGAGTTTGAACGCTACGGAAAACCTCATCCTGGGGTGTATCTTAAAACGGCTGAATCTCTTGGAGTAAAACCAAACAAGTGCCTTGTGATAGAAGACTCCTTGAACGGTGTGATTTCTGGAAAGGCGGCAATGATGCGCGTTGTTTGTATTCCTGAAAAAACCCATGTCCCAAATCCTAAATTAATCGTAGCGGACTTTCACTTTAATAGCATGAGTGATTTTCTAACCGATTTTCGTGCATTAGTGTAGTCCACCAATTCAAATGGAATGGTAAATTTGTAGTACAAAGTATACCCATTGGAAGAATCATTTGATTATCGAGAACAGGCAGAAAACCAAGAGCAAGATTACGATAAGGTCTTGAGACCAAAAACCTTGGCAGATTTCGCTGGACAACCCGCAGTGGTTGATAATCTTCATATTTTCGTTAAAGCCGCAAAACTGCGAAACGAACCCTTAGACCACGTCTTATTGCATGGGCCTCCGGGTTTAGGAAAAACCACCTTAGCCAATATCATTGCCAATGAAATGGGCGTTGGGTTTAAAGTGACGAGTGGACCTGTATTGGATAAGCCTGGAGATTTAGCGGGATTGTTGACCAATCTGAGCGAAGGCGACGTGCTTTTTATTGATGAAATTCATCGCTTAAGTCCGGTGGTGGAAGAATACCTGTATTCGGCGATGGAAGATTATGTGATCGATATCTTGTTGGACTCAGGCCCAAATGCGCGAACCATTCAAATTACATTGAACCCATTTACGCTCATTGGAGCAACTACGCGGTCAGGATTACTTACCTCTCCGTTACGCGCACGCTTTGGGATTAATTCGCGGCTAGAATACTATGATGCACAAACGCTCACCCACATTGTGGAGCGATCTTCAAGTTTATTAAACATACCAATCGATGAAACCGCAGCCTATATGATTGCCAGTAGAAGTCGTGGAACCCCGCGTATCGCGAATGCATTGTTGCGAAGGGTGCGAGATTTTGCGCAAATTAAAGGCACGGGAACCATAGACGACGCAATTACAGAAATTGCATTAAAAGCATTGAATGTAGACGAAAACGGTCTTGATGAAATGGACATTCGTATACTTAAGGTAATCATGGATAAATTTAGTGGTGGGCCGGTTGGATTATCAACGATAGCCACGGCAATTGGCGAAAATGCAGGCACCTTAGAAGAAGTGTATGAGCCCTTTCTGATTCAAGAAGGCTTCTTGATGCGCACCCCTCGCGGGCGAAAAGTTACGGAGAAAACCTACAAACACCTCGGGCGAGATATGGGGCATTTTCAAGGCGGATTGTTCTAACGATGAATGCCGATCGATACAAATCGTTCATTAAACAAAAAGCAAGCGAACTCGGGTTTTTTTATTGCGGATTTTCCCAAGCAGGATTTCTGGCCGAAGAAGCACCAAAACTAGAGCGCTGGCTTAGCGAAGGACGTCATGGAAAAATGACCTACATGGAACATCATTTCGATAAGCGCTTGGACCCAACTCGCTTAGTGGAAGGATCCAACAGCGTAATTTCTTTGTTGTTAAATTATTTTCCCTCCGAATCGCAAACGGAAGGCGCACCAAAAATCTCAAAATACGCCTACGGGGAAGATTATCACAAGGTCATTAAAGACAAGTTAAAACTACTCGTAGAAGCGCTTAAGGAAGAAATCGGAGATATTCAAGGGCGAGTTTTTGTGGATTCGGCGCCGGTGATGGACAAAGCCTGGGCAAAGAAGGCAGGATTGGGTTGGATCGGTAAAAACACCAATTTAATTCACCCGAAAGAGGGGAGTTTCTTTTTCATCGCAGAGATTATTTCAGACTTATCCTTCACTCAAGATCCCCCAATGCGGGACTATTGTGGCACCTGCACGAAATGCTTAGACGCCTGTCCAACCGATGCCTTAACAAGCCCCTATCAGATTGATGCCTCTCGGTGTATCTCTTATTTAACCATTGAATTAAAAGATCAACTCCTCCCGCAACAATTCAACCAATCCATGGAAAATTGGATGTTTGGATGCGACATTTGTCAAGACGTTTGTCCGTGGAATCGGTTTTCAAAAGCACATCAAGAAAAACGATTCAATCCTGATTTTGAACTCTTAAATCTACACACCAAGGAGTGGCAAGAATTAAGCTCCAATCATTTTGAAATTCTCTTTAAGAATAGTGCGATTAAACGAACTGGATTTCAGGGATTAAAACGAAACATCAATTTTTTGAAACCCATTGAAAAGCCTTAACTTTGAACCATGGCAGGATCTACGTTTGGAACGCTTTTTCAATTAAGCACCTTTGGTGAATCACACGGGGCAGCATTGGGCGGAATTATTCAGGGATGCCCTCCGAACTTCACCTTGGATTTTGAACACATTCAAGCCGTATTAAATCGACGGAGGCCGGGTCAATCGACCCTTGTATCACCGCGAAATGAAAGTGATGAAGTTGAATTTCTATCGGGAATTTACCAAGGCAAAACCACTGGAACACCGATCGGATTCATCCTTCGGAATCACGACCAACGTCCGGAAGATTACGCACAGCTTAATACAGCATATAGGCCCTCCCACGCGGATTTTACCTATGACCAAAAATACGGTCACCGGGATCCTCGCGGAGGCGGAAGGTCTAGTGCTAGAGAAACGGTATGTCGAGTGGTAGCGGGGGCAATTGCGGAACAACTATTGGCGCATGTAGGGATAACGTTTTCAACCTATGTGGATCAACTTGGAAGTTGTCGGTTTAATTCAACGACATTTTTTAGTACCACAGCGATTGACCAAAGTTTAGTGCGTTGTCCGGATCAATCCGTTTCTAATGAAATGATTGCCTTAATGGAACACACGAAAACAGAGGGAGATACTTTGGGCGGGGCAATTCGAGGGATTATTCACGGTGTACCCGCAGGATTGGGTGAACCAGTATTCGATAAATTGCATGCGGAACTGGGTAAGGCACTGCTATCAATCAATGCCGTAAAAGGTGTGGAATTCGGAAGTGGGTTCGATGCGATTGGTATGAAAGGAAGTGCTCATAACGATATATTTACCGAAGGATTTAATACCGAAACCAATCATTCTGGGGGGATACAAGGAGGAATTTCAAATGGAATGCCGATTACCTTCCGGGTAGCGTTTAAACCAGTGGCCACGCTGATGCAAACCCAACGAACGGTAAATTCTCAAGGCGAAGCGATTGCGCTGGAGGCACGTGGGCGACATGATGTTTGTGTGGTACCTCGGGCGGTTCCTATTGTTCAAGCAATGGCTGCACTCGTTATCCTTGATGCCTATTTGTTAAATAAGCGCTTATCTTTGTAAAAAAATATTTGATATGTTACAACGCATTCAAACTGTTCATTTTGCCATTACTATGCTGTTATTTGGTGCTTTGTTTACCGGACTCGATCTTTTATCGTTCGAACTACAGGACAGTGGTAAAATACGTACCATTGATATTTTTGGACGCACTACTTATACCCAAACAAATACCGACGAAACCTTGGTGTCCAACGAATCGATTCCTTTGTTTTTGGTGGCCATTGCCATGATCTTGCTGTTATTTATTACCCTGATGGCCTATAAAAACATGCATCGCCAACTCAGCTTAGCCCGAATTTCCATGTTAATCAACGCCGTCCTTGTATTTCTTTTCGTTATTTGGAGTACGTACTTATTCATTACCGCCCCCGCGGACTCCTCAAATTTCGTGCAACTTGGTTTTTACGTGTTTTCTAGTACCCTGCCGTTTACCTATTTTGGTTATAAAGGAGTGCTAAAAGACAAAATGTTACTAGACTCTATCAATCGCTTGCGTTAAGCACACACATCATGAATGTACTCTCCATTGAAAATCTCTCCAAATCTTTTGGTGAACGGATCCTTTTTGAACAGCTTACTTTTGGCATTGATCAAGGGCAAAAAGTAGCGCTTGTTGCCAAAAATGGGGCAGGAAAAACCACCTTGCTTCGATGCTTATATGGGAAAGAATCGGCGGATTCCGGTACTGTTGTCTTTCGCAAAGACATCCGCATTGCCTGGATGGATCAAACGGATGCATACCACGCGGATTCGAACGTTTGGGATATTGTATCAGACAATTACAACGAAAGTCATGGCTTGCTTTACGCCTACAACAAAGCCTTAGAAACAGAAGACAATGATGAGGTGGAACGACTCAGCAATGAAATTACGGCCCTTGACGCCTGGGGAACAGAAGCAGAGATTTCTAGAATTCTAGGGATATTAAAATTAGATGCAAATGACCTGATTAAAACCCTGTCGGGTGGACAAAAAAAACGCATTTCACTGGCCAAAGTACTGCTTGCTGGAGCCGACTTTTTAGTGCTGGATGAACCCACCAACCACTTGGATTTAGACATGATTGAATGGTTGGAATCCTATTTATCGGGCTGTAAAGCCACGGTATTTATGGTGACTCACGACCGATATTTTCTAGAAGCGGTATGTGATGTGATCCTCGAACTTGAAGATAAGACCCTTTATAAATACAATGGGAATTTCTCCTATTACCTGTATAAAAAAGCGGAGCGTCAAGAACAACTCGCTTCCAGTATAGATAAGGCCAAAAACACGTTTCGAACAGAACTGGAATGGATCCGCAAACAGCCCAAAGCGAGAGGAACCAAACAAAAAGCGCGCATTGATGCCTTTCTAGATGTAAAGAACGCTGCCTCAAGAAAAGTAGGTTCTGAAGAATTACAACTTGGCATTAAAATGGAGCGTTTAGGGACGAAAATTGTAGAATTCCATAACGTGAAGAAATCCTATGGATCCAAGAAAATCCTGGATGGATTCTCCTATAATTTTCAGCGGCGAGAACGCATTGGGGTGGTTGGAAACAATGGAACGGGGAAAACAACCTTTATTAAGTTACTCTTAGGGGAACTGGAGCCAGAGGGCGGTAAAATTGTCGTAGGCGACACCCTCTTTTTCGGTCACTACACACAAGACATTATTGAATTCAAGGCAGATGCTAAAGTAATCGATATCGTAAAAGAAGTGGCGGAATTTATACCGCTAGAAAAAGGCAGGCAAATGTCGGCAGCACATCTACTTGAACGCTTTCTTTTTCCGAGAGACATGC
>CANMTO010000036.1 GCA_947500755.1 Flavobacteriales bacterium | reverse complement strand
AATTATGAGTTAGATATGTATACCGAGGCCCTCAAAGCCTTGCCTAAGGCTGACATTAAGTTGAAAACTGAGAAAGGAGATGCCTATCATGTTAAAACCGATGTGTTTAAACAGTTCATGTGGTATGCCTATCCAGGAGAAGGTGCGCTGGTCGTGTTAACCCCCGAACAAGTCCGTAAAGTTCAACAAATGAATAAAAACGGAAGTACCCCGAGAGATTTGAAGGAATTTGCGTTTGAAGTAGAGAAGGAAGTAGAGATTGGATATGATAATGTGGTCGGACAAGACAGCCTCAATCGCTTTGAGAACAAGCAGAAGCCCAAAAAGAAAAAGAAGAAAAAACCTAGAAATCCAAACCAACCGGTATCCAATGCATAGGAGCTTCTTTAGATTGATTGCTGTTTTTTTTAGTGCAGTTTTTCTACTGTGTTCATGCGGTTCTGATGCCGTATTCAACCAATCTGTCGCGATTTCAGACCACGCATGGAAAGAGAAGTTTCACCCTACGTTTAAGGTTAAAATCACAGATACCCTGAGCACGCATGATTTTGTGCTTACCGTAAGAACGACCGTCGATTACCCCTACGCAAATTTGTGGTTGTACTTAACCATCAATGGTCCGATGGGAAAGTCGCAAAGATTCCCTTTAGAAATTGTTACGGCGGATGCTACCGGTAAATGGACTGGGGATAAAAGCGGTTCGTTGGTTTCGTTCTCTAAATTATTCATGCACGATAAATTCCCGAAACAAGGCACCTATACCTTGAGCTTTGAACAAGCAACAACCCAGAAAACATTGCCTGAAGTGGTGGATGTTACCTTGGATGTTTATACCGCTGAAAATAAACAATAATGGACTATCCGTGTTTATCCTTGGCGCAATTGGAGGCACTTGAAACGGATTTTGTGGCGTTTTTAATTGTGAATGGGGTTGAGGGAGAAACGTGGAAAACGTTAAACGAAACGAACCCTTCAAAAGCACAAGAATTAGCTAATTTGTTTAGTCAAGTAGTTTGGGAAAAGGTGCTTAAAGAGACGAGGTATGTAAAACGAGTCAGCGAAACTGATCGTATATTTGGGTATTTAGCGGAAGAACAAGGGGTCTTACTCATGGGTCAACAAAACCCAAGCGGGTGGGTGTTCCACAAGGCAAAGAAACACTGGGGGGGCAACCGAGAATCTGAAGTATTCACCCTGCTTCAACAAGGGTTTGAGCGCGCGACTGAGCAGGAATTTACGGAAATAAGTCAATTAATAAAAACAACATAAAAAGATGAAAAAAATACTTTTTTTAAGCATGTTAAGCATCAGTTTATCAGGTGTCTTTGCACAAATTAACGCGCCAAAGGCAAGTCCTGCCTGTAAGCTTGAGCAACGAGTAGGGTTAACCGATATCAGTATTAGTTATTCGCGTCCCGCAGTAAATGGTCGAACAATCTTCGGTGATTTAATTCCGTTTGATGCATACTGGAGGCTAGGGGCAAATGAAAATACCAAATTCACAACTTCCGATGCCTTGTTTTTTGGTAAAGATACCTTGCCCGCAGGCACCTATGCACTCTTCGCTATGCCTGGAAAAACTTCGTGGAAATTGGCGTTTTATACCGAGTTTGGCAATTGGGGCATGCCGCCCGTTTGGGAACAAACAAAAGTTGCACTCGAACTTGTTGCACCGGTTAGCGCGCGCGTTGACCTTACTGAGAATTTAACCATCGGGTTGGATCAACTGGAAAACAGTGGAGCCGATTTGTTTATTACATGGGACCATGTGTCGGTGAAATTTCCGTTCACCATGAATACAAAAGATAAGGTGTTGGCATCGATTCAAAAAACCATGAACGGACCAAGTGCAAATGATTATCATACGGCCGCTAAATTCTATTTGGACGAAAAAATCAATAACAAACAAGCTTTGGAATGGGTTGATAAAGCAATTGTGCTAAGAGCAGAAGCATATTGGATGCTGCGAACAAAATCATTGATTCAAGCAGAACTTGGTCTGTATACAGAGGCTATAAAAACTGCGGAACAGTGCATTAAATTGGCTGAAGCCGACGGAGACACATCCTACGTGAATCAAAGCAAAAACTCCATTACCGCTTGGAAAAAGATTAAGTAATACATGCCGCGACTCAAGGAGTTTCTTTTATTGCATGGAATTATTTTTCTCTGGGGATTTACAGGCATAATTGGTAAATTATTACATCAAGAATCCTTCATTATCGTTTGGTATCGGGTATTCATTGCATCCCTGGGTTTACTAGTGTATTTATGGTTCACTAAATCGAGTTTTAGGGTGCCGCGAACGCACATTGTACCCGTAGTTCTGGTTGGAATTGTGGTAGCACTTCATTGGATTACCTTTTACTATGCAATTCAAATCTCCACAGCTTCTTTAGGTATTTTGTGCCTTGCAACTACTACCGTACATGTGGTTTGGTTGGAGCCGCTCATCATGAAAACAGCCTTTCAGTGGAAAAAATTGTTTTTTAGTTTAATAGTGGTTGTTGGGGTTGCTTTTATTGCGCGAGATTTTAAAGGTGATGTGTTATTAGCTACGGGAATCGGTTTATTAAGTGCCTTACTCGCGGGCATCTTTTCGGTTTCAAATGCAAAGTTATCTCAAACCATTCCCGCTCCAATCCTGTCTTTTTATGAATTAACCACAGGTTGGGTTGGTATTTCCTTGTATTTATTGCTCACCCATGCCCCTAAGGCCGTATTTTACTTATCACAGAAGGATCTCTTGTGGTTGTTATTCCTCGGGTTGGTGTGTACCTCGTTTGCCTTTATTGTAGCCATTAATTTAGTTAAAAAATTAGGCGCATACACGGTTTCCCTAACCATTAATTTGGAGCCTATTTACACGATGATTCTTGCCGTAGTATTGCTCAATGAACACAAAATATTATCGATCGAGTTTTATGTGAGTGCGTTTTTAATTATTGGAGCCTTGTTGTTAAATGCATGGCTTAGTAGAACTCCTAAAGAAATAATTAGTTAACTTAGACCCGTGTTGAATCGATTAATTTTAGGATGCTTAGCTGCAGTTGTTTTTTTAGTAACTGTAGGTATACCAATTTTTCATCACGAGTGTAGAGAAACGAATTCGCATGATACGACATGGTTTTCATATTCGGAATCACATTGCGAAGATGAACTAAAATCAGCCTGCTGTTCCATAGATCAAACCGATTGTTGTTCAGTAAATAGCACAATCATTGCTCTCAAAGTAGATCAGGAAAACACAAGCTACCTTCCTAAATTATCGATAGCGTTAGATTACTTAACACTTCACGTATACACCCCTTCTAGGGAGTTTTTATGCATTATAAGTCAACCGATAGTTAACCTTGCATTTCCCCCACCGCTGGTCCGTTCAGGACTCTCCTTATTGAAATTTATTCAATGTTTTAGATTATAGGATTCGACATATTTAGTGTTGAACGTATAATTTAAAAACTCATGAAAATTAAATACATCTTATTTTTCCTTTTTGGTGTAGTCCTTTTAACGCCATCATTTGCGCAGCTACATGGCTTTGTTCGCGGGGTGAATTTGTCTGATACCTTGGCGTTGAATGGCGCAAAAATCAAACTACTGCAGGCCAAAAAGGCTACATTTAGTGATTCGGAAGGCAAGTTCGAATTATATCTTGGAAAACGATTCCCTGATACCTTGGTGATACTCAGTGCGGGATACCGACCCGACACCATCTTGCTTTCCGAAAAAGACCGATTCGGAGCAATCTCCATTGTTTTGTTTAGTGATCAACTGCAGCCTGAAGTATTGGTGGAACGAAAGGCAGGAAATGGTACCATGAAAATTAGCATCGCTCAAGTAGAGCGAATTAGTAATGGCGAGTTACGGCGTGCAGCATGTTGTAATTTATCTGAATCTTTTGAAACCAATGCGTCGGTTGATGTGAATCTAACGGATGCGGTGTCTGGGGCACGGAAAATACAGTTGCTTGGACTGGATGGGGTGTACACCCAATTTCAATTGGAGAATGTTCCCTTTCTACGGGGCTTAGAAACTGCATTCGGTATGCAGTCATTCTCTGGTATTTGGCTCGATGGCATTCAGATTTCTAAAGGAACCGGTTCGGTAGTAAATGGCCATGAATCTATGGCCGGCCTCATCAATTTGACTGTGAAAAATCCGTTCGAATCGGAGCGATTCTTAGTAAATGTCTACGGAAATCGTTTCGGTCGGGGAGAAATGAATGCTATTTTGAGTCATAAAATCAATGAGCGATGGGCCACCTCATTACTCTTGAATGGTGCAGTAAATCAAACCGTTATTGATGAAAACCGTGATGGATTTCTTGATTTACCACAATTTAAGAATGTTTCTGCGCTCAATAAATGGCAGTTTAATGGAGAACGAATGGAGGCCCAGTTTTCGGTATACGGGTATTACGATGACCGCTTTGCTGGGCAATCTCCTTTTTCACCCGCTTTAGTTCCATTTCACGTGGCACTCACCAACCAACACCTTGAAGCCACTGCGAAAACAGGGTTTTTTGGTTCCCATTCAGGGGAATCACTGGGAATAATTAATCATGTTAAAGTACATCGCACGGGCGGTTATTTTGGAGGAAATACCATTGGAGGACAGCGCATTTCAAGCGGTGAAGAAAAACGGTATTATGTTTCGATTAATTATGATCGATCAAGTGCCGATGGTAAACATACCCTAAAAAGTGGCGCATCAACCACCTTATTGGATATTACACAACAGGCCGGGATAAGCATACTCCAACGAACAGAGATTACTACCGGACCCTTTGCTGAATATTCCCTGTTGCTTAATCGCCTCTCCGTTCAATCGGGTGTCCGCTTAGATTATCATTCCTTGTTTGGATGGTTCTTTGTGCCGCGAATTCATGCTAAATACGCATTGACGCCTAAAACAGATCTGCGCATTACCGGAGGAAAGGGGTGGAGGGTTCCGAATTTTCTAATTGAGAATAATTCACTCATGGCAAGCAATAGGGCTTGGGTGTTACCGCTTGAAGGTGTACTTCCTGAAATCTCATGGAATGTTGGTGGATCCATTGCTTCGGAATTCCAGTTATTCAAGCGTAAGGCGACCCTCACCTTGGATGGGTACTATACGTGGTTTGAACGGCAATTAAATATAGACCGGGATATTTCTCAAGCGGCAATTGTCTTTTCATATATCGAAAATCAATCCACTGCGCTCGCCTGTCAAGCGGAAATTGATTGGGTGCTTTCGAAACAGTTTAATCTTAGAGGGGCCTACAAATTTTTGAGTGTGCAATCCATTTATGATGGAACCATGCAGCAGCAGACGATGATTCCAACCCATCGCTTGCTATTTACCACCTCGTGGACATCAAAAAACAAGCGCTTGCAAGCAGATCTCACGGCCAACATTGTCGGTCCAATGCGCATGCCACATAACCATTCCGCCGCTGAAATGGCATTTTCTCCCTGGTATCCCTACTTGTTTGGACAAGTCTCTTATCAATGGAAGCAAATTAAAGCGTATATTGGTCTAGAAAATATACTGAATGTGAAACAAGCAAATCCAATCATATCAGCCCAAGATCCACAAGACCCAAGCTTTGATGCCACCATGGTTTGGGGTCCGATAACCGGAATCAATGTTTATGGTGGAATAACGTATAGTTTAAAACAAAAAAAATCATGAAAAAAATCATTTTAATTGCCTCCTTATTCATTTCGTGCATAACGCTGGGCCAAAAAAAACAGACGATTGACACCGTTTATATAAAAACATCCTCCTTGTGTGGCGATTGTAAAGAACGGATTGAAAGTGCATTGAATTTTCAAAAAGGGGTCAAGTATGCGGAGTTGAATTTAGAAACAAAAATCGCGACCTGCGTTTATAAACCGTCTAAAGTAAGCCTGAATGAACTTCGACTTGCACTGGTGCGAGTTGGGTATGATGCAGATGAAATGAGAGCAGATCCTGAAGCGGTTAAATTATTGCCGAAGTGTTGCCAGCCGGGGGGACATTAAGTTATAAACGTTTACCTCAATTAATTAACAATTCCGTTGAAATCGCTTAGACATTGAGTAATTTCGCAACGCGATGAGCGATGCAATACAACACGAATGCGGGATCGCCCTCCTGCGACTGAAGAAAGACCTATCTTTTTACCTTGAAAAGTATGGAACCGCATTTTATGGGTTAAATAAGATGCAGCTGTTAATGGAAAAACAGCACAACCGAGGGCAGGATGGTGCTGGGATTGCAAACATCAAATTAGATGTGCAGCCGGGTGAGCGGTACATCAGCCGTGCGCGCTCCATAGAAACCAATCCGATTCAAGATTTGTTCGGCCAAATTGGTTCTAAATTCAACCAACTTGCATCTGAGTCCCCGGAAAAATTAAAAGATGTAGCTTATTTAAAGAAACATGCCGGATTTACAGGCGAATTGTTTCTGGGTCACTTACGATATGGCACCTTTGGTCGAAATTCCATTGAAAGTTGTCACCCCTTCCTTCGACAAAACAATTGGATGACTAGGAATTTAGTCCTTGCCGGGAATTTCAATTTAACGAATGTCGATGAATTGTTCGATTCATTACTGGCGATAGGTCAACATCCAAAAGAGAAATCAGACACGGTAACCGTTTTAGAAAAAATCGGGCATTTTCTAGATGTAGAGAATGATCGGCTCTATGCCAAATTTAAGTCTGAAGGATTTTCAAAACCTGAGATTTCATCTAAGATTGGGGAGCACTTAGATTTAGTTTCTGTACTTCAGAAATCCTCCAATAAATGGGACGGTGGGTACGCTATGGCGGGCTTAATCGGTCATGGTGATGCCTTTGTTCTGCGAGACCCAGCGGGTATTCGTCCGGCATTTTATTATGAAGATGAGGAGGTGGTAGTAGTTGCCTCCGAACGACCAGTGATTCAAACGGTATTCAACTTAAAAGAACATCAAGTAAAGGAATTAGAACCTGGCTGTGCCTTGCTTATTCCAAAAGAAGGAAAGGTGTCTGAAAAACAGGTTTTACCCCAGCTCACCATTAAGAAATGTTCGTTTGAGCGCATTTATTTTTCAAGGGGTTCCGATGCTGATATTTATAAAGAGCGCAAAAACTTGGGTAGAAATATCGTCCCACAAGTAATGGATGCCATCGATGGAGACATCGAAAACACCGTGTTTTCATTCATTCCGAATACCGCAGAGGTTTCTTTCTATGGAATGATGAAGGGAGTGGAGGACTTTCACAACCTTGAAAAAGCAAATGCTATATTAGCCTTAGGCCCAAATCCAAGTTCAGAATCAATTACTCAAATTATTGAAGGCAGAGCTCGGATTGAGAAAATCGCAATCAAAGATGCGAAATTGAGAACGTTTATTACCCAAGATGATTCTCGCGATGATTTGGTCACGCATATATATGACATTACCTACGGGTGTATTGTGCCCCACCGGGATAATATTGTGGTGATTGATGATAGCATCGTTCGAGGCACGACATTAAAAAAGAGTATTTTACGGATGTTGAGTCGCTTAGAACCTAAACGAATTATCATCATTTCTTCGGCTCCCCAAATTCGATATCCCGACTGTTACGGAATCGATATGGCAAAGATGGGTGACTTCATTGCCTTTGAAGCGGCAATTTCTTTATTGAAAGAACGCAATTTAGATCATATCATTGAAGAAGTTTATCAAGCCTGTTTAGACCAATTGTTGATTCCAAAGGAAGCGGTAAAGAATGAGGTTAAACGCATTTATGAGTCGTTTACTGAGGAGGAAATATCCGACAGAATTTCCATGTTATTGCGTCCAAAAGAGGCTAACTCAGCGGTTACTATTATCTTTCAAACCGTGGATAATCTGCACAAGGCCTGTCCGGGTCATACCGGCGACTGGTATTTTACTGGGGATTATCCAACTCCTGGAGGTAATAAAGTCGTAAATAAATCCTTTATTAATTGGAGGGAAAACCGGAATCAGCGAGCTTACTAAATAAGTGACTGCTTATGCGTTTAGTAGCACCTGATTTTTCGCCCATAAATCCTGTGATCTTGTTTTTTGTTGCCTCCTCATTTTGCAGGAATAATTGAATCTTTTCGAGTAATTCTTGAGGTGTCAAAACCTCACTCCCAAGCCCTTTCGCCACAAACTCATCGGCTTCCGGGAACTTATGGTGCTTCGGTCCAAAAATCACCGGAAGACCATAGACCGCTGGTTCTAAAATGTTGTGTAATTTACCGGTATAACCCCCGCCAATAAAAGCAATGTTTGCGAATTGATAAAGTTGGTGCAGTAATCCAATGCAATCAACAAGAATAACGGATTCACCGGTAACGCGATCAATCTCACTCAAGCGAATACACTCATCCCCAAACATGGCTTCGATTTCATACAGGTGTTTCTCTGAAATGTCGTGTGGGGCAATAATGGTAAGGTCAAGTGGTATTTTGTCGTGAATGGCATGTACCATTTCCTCTTCAACTAACCAGCTGCTGCCAAGAATAAACACGGTTTTATCGCCACAGTATTTCTGCAGGTTTACCAATTCGGGAGCAGTATGTTGGTTTTCTAAGGTATTTTTTTGTTGATGCAGTACATGATCATACCGAGTATCCCCACTCACCGTAACCTGTTGAATACCAATCTTGGATAAAAGTAATTTCGTTGCCTCGTTTTGAACATAAAAATGATTGAACCGGGATAAGCCCTTTCTGAAAATGCCTCCGCATGGATTGAAAATAAATTGCTTTTTACGAAGCAGGGTTGAGATGCTAAAAAGCGGGATGTGCCTTTTAGAAATTCCAAAAATAAAATTCAACCAAAACTCATATTTTACAAAAACCACATTTTTGGCCTGTACATGATTTAAAAACTGCGCTACATTCTTCCGGTGATCAAGTGGGATTAAGCAGGCATGATCTACACAATGATGACGTTTTTGGTAATGATTTAAGCCCGATGGAGAGAAAAAGGTGACTAGGATTTTGGTCTTTGGATAGGTGGATTTAAATTCCCAAAGTACAGGTAGCCCTTGATCGAATTCTCCCAATGAAGCACAGTGCATCCAAAGGTCATACGGACCAGGCGGAATTTCAGATTTCCAAGCATTCCTGGTTTGAAAACGTTGCCTCGCTTTGGCATTAAAGAAGCGCGCAATGAAGATTCCGATTCCGAATAAAAAAATAGAAAAATCGTATACACTGCGCATCAATATTCGATATAATAGTCTTTTTTTGTGGAATAGAATGGAATGTACCACCCTATTTTTAGCCCGACAATTACATCCAAACGGGTTTTGGTTGAAACAGGTACTGAGGGCTCATCAAAAAAGAGGGTTCTGCGGTTTTTTGTAAATCCTTCTATCGCGTATATGCCCCCGTAGAAATTATAAAATCCGTTTCTTGGCATATAAGCGTACCCTAAAAACTGTGTAGCGCTTATTCCGGTAGTGAGGCGATCATAGCCTTTTTTGTAATCTAATTCAATCAAAGGAACTACTTGAGTCTGTGTTTCGATGCGTATGCGGTGATTGAGATAACCAGCGCCAAAATGCACCATTATCCCCGAGTTTTGATTCCTTTTGCTCCATGGAATTAATTTGCCAATTTGCGCATTCACCGATACGCCCCTCGCCAATACACTCACTGTTGCGGGGTCGCCATTTACATCGGTAATGTTGCCGAATGAATCTTTAAGACCATCTAATAACGCGGGTATTTTTACTTGGCTTCCAAACATAAAATTAGCATCACCAAGTAAAAACCAGTTGTTTCGAAATTTATACCCACCGCTAAACCCAACAAGGTTTAAATATCCGTAACGATTCACCATATCCCCACCGGTCCAACCGGTAGCATAATGAATACTTACCAACACACGTGCTTCAGCGGCTGTATCAGCAAGCGATACTTGTCCGTTTGCAAAATGGGCAATAAATAAGATGGGGAGTGTTCTTTTCCACATGTAACAAAGATAGGTAATTATCTTTGGTTTTATTAAGGATTCCTGACGTAAGTAGGTTATGTGAACCGATGATTTTACCTACTTTTGTAATTCAAAACAAAGTGAATGAATAAAATTCAAATGGTTGATTTGATGGCTCAGTACGAGCGCATTAAACCCTCAGTAGATGCCGCAATTCAATCCGTAATTACCAAGGCCCAGTTTATTAACGGCCCCGAGGTTTCAACATTTCAAGAAGAGTTGTCGGAGTACCTCGGTGTAAAGCATGTGATTCCATGTGCCAACGGTACGGACGCGCTTCAAATTGCCATGATGGCCCTTGGACTGCAACCGGGTGACGAGGTCATTACTCCGTCTTTTACCTACATTGCAACTACCGAGGTTATTGCGTTGTTGGGATTAACGCCTGTATTTGTTGAGGTGGATGCGGAAACATTTTGCATGGACCCGATTTCCCTAGCGAACGCCATCACTTCCAAAACCAAAGCAATTGTGCCGGTGCACTTATACGGTCAAGCGGCAAACATGGAGGAGATTTTGCGCATTGCCAACGCTAATAACTTGTATGTGATTGAAGATAACGCACAAGCCCTTGGTTGCGATTATTATTTTTCAACGGGGGATGTAGCCAAAACAGGAACGATGGGTCATATCGGATGCACCTCATTTTTTCCCAGTAAAAATCTGGGGTGTTTTGGAGACGGAGGAGCCATGATGACCAATGATGATGAACTCGCGTCTAGGCTTCGGATGATTGCTAATCATGGACAAAGTAAGCGGTATTATCACGATCAAGTGGGATGTAATTCAAGGTTAGATTCCGTGCAAGCCGCCGTATTGCGAATTAAATTACAGCACCTAGATTCATACAATGATGCGCGTCAAAACCTGGCGGCTTTTTATGATCAAGCGTTTCAATCCATTCCTGGGATAACAATCCCCGTGAGAAAAGCATATTCCACACATGTATATCATCAGTATACCTTGCAAGTGAATCCTGAGCTTAGGGATCGACTGCACGAATATTTAGCGGAACGAGAGATCCCAAGCATGATTTATTATCCGGTTCCTGCACATCGCCAGCTTATGTTTAGCGCCTTCGGTTGCGATTCACTGGCCTTACCGGTGACCGACTATCTTACGGAACGCGTGATTAGTTTACCCATGCATACCGAAATGAGAAATGATCAACGTGATTACATCGTCTCTACGGTTCACTCTTTTTTTAACCAACTATGAAAATAGCCGTTATTGGAACAGGGTATGTTGGCCTTGTTACCGGAACCTGTCTTGCGGAAACAGGCAATTTCGTTACCTGTGTAGACATCGATGAAGCGAAAATTACCACATTAAAACAAGGAATTACGCCGATTTATGAGCCAAACTTATCGGTATTGATCGAACGTAATTTGAGTGAAGGCCGCTTACATTTTACATCGAGTTTGGTTGATGGAATAGAAGGTGCAGCGCTTATTTTTTTAGCCCTACCCACGCCTCCTGGTGCAGACGGTCAAGCAGATTTGACCTATATTTTGAATGTAGCCGACGAGCTCGGCCCCTTATTAAATCAATATGTGGTCATTGTTGATAAAAGTACGGTTCCTGTTGGTACCGCTGATTTAGTAAAAGAACGCGTTGCGAAGCACGCAACGGTTGAGTTTAGTGTGGTGTCAAACCCTGAATTTTTGCGAGAAGGTTTTGCGGTAACCGATTTTATGAAACCGGACCGCATTGTGATTGGCGCCTCAGATGAACGTGCCATAAAGGTGATGGAATCTTTGTATAAACCTTTTGTTCGTCAAGGAAACCCTATCTTGGTTATGGATGAGAAATCCGCTGAACTTACGAAGTACGCATCAAATGCGTTCTTAGCTACCAAGATTACATTCATGAATGAGATCGCAAATTTTTGTGAACGCGTAGGGGCAAATGTAGATGCCGTTCGCTTAGGGATGGGGGCAGATGAACGCATTGGAAAACGGTTTCTGTTTCCAGGAATGGGGTATGGCGGTTCCTGCTTTCCTAAAGATGTTCAAGCCTTGCATCACAGCGGTGCAATGGAAGGTTTTCATTTTCAATTGTTGGAGGCCGTAATGCGCGTAAACGATCATCAAAAAACGATCTTGTTCCCGAAAATTCAAGCGTATTTTCATCAAGACCTCAGCAAGAAAAAACTTTCGATTTGGGGCTTAAGTTTTAAACCAGATACCGACGATATTCGCGAGGCCCCCGCATTATATTTAATACAAGCGCTTTTGGATGCCGGTGCATCCGTAACGGTGTATGATCCTGAAGCAATGGATAACGTGGCGACACAATTTGGCGATCGCTTACGCTATGCAAAGAATCCTTATCAAGCCTTGGAATCGATGGATGGGTTAATAATTTGTACAGAATGGTCCGTGTTTAGAAGTCCGGACTTTTCTATAATGCGCAAGAACATGAATCAACATGTGATTTTTGATGGACGCAACATCTTTGAACCGGAAGAAGTACGGGCTGAAGGATTTGATTATTTTAGTATTGGAAGATGAAAACTAAGCAACGCATATTGATTACTGGTGCGGCTGGATTTTTAGGCTCGCATTTGTGTGATCGCTTCATACGTGAAGGATTTCATGTGATTGGAATGGATAATTTAATCACAGGGAGAATGGCGAATATTGAACATTTGCTGCCCTCAGCAGACTTCGACTTCTATCACCAAGATGTATCTAAATTCATACACATACCCGGTGAATTACATTATATTCTTCATTTTGCCTCCCCGGCAAGTCCAATCGATTATTTAAAGATTCCAATTCAAACCTTAAAGGTTGGATCTTTAGGGGTTCACCATTGTTTGGGCTTGGCTAAAGAAAAAAATGCACGAATTCTGATCGCCTCTACCTCCGAAGTATACGGAGACCCCGAGGTTCATCCACAAACCGAATCGTATTGGGGTAATGTGAATCCAGTAGGACCTAGAGGAGTATATGACGAAGCAAAACGTTTTCAAGAAGCCATGACCATGGCGTATAATACCTTTCATGGCCTTGAGACCCGAATCGCTCGTATTTTTAATACCTATGGTCCAAGAATGAGATTAAATGATGGCCGTGTTTTACCTGCATTCATTGGTCAGGCATTGCGTGGCGAGGATCTTACGGTCTTTGGAAATGGATCCCAAACACGATCCTTTTGCTATGTGGATGATTTGGTTGAAGGCATTTATCGCCTGTTAATGAGTGACTATGTCCAGCCTGTGAATCTTGGGAATCCAGACGAGATTACGATGTTAGATTTTGCCGAAGAAATTATCCAACTTACGAAAACCGATCAAAAAATCGTTTTTGAACCCTTGCCCGTTGACGACCCTAAACAACGTCGACCTGATATTTCACTGGCTACATCCTTATTGGGTTGGAAGCCTAAGGTAGGAAGGGCAGAAGGATTGGCCTTAACGTATGAATATTTTAAAGGCTTGAGCTCGGAGGAGCTTTATGCGATGGAGCACAAGAATTTTGACAATTACAATCAAAAATGATGGATTATTTTGTACACGATACTGCCGTAGTTGATGCCGGTTGCCACATTGGCAAAGGGGTTAAAATCTGGCATTTTTCGCATATTATGCCGGATTCACATCTTGGTGAAGGGTGTAATATTGGACAAAATGTAGTGGTTTCTCCTGGAGTTGTGCTTGGGAAAAATGTTAAAGTTCAAAATAATGTGTCCATCTACACCGGCGTTGTGTGCGAAGATGACGTGTTTCTGGGGCCTTCCATGGTTTTCACCAATGTGATCAACCCACGAAGTCATGTGATTCGAAAAGATCAGTATGCGCAAACGTTCGTGAGAAAAGGCGCGAGTATTGGAGCCAATGCCACCGTGGTGTGTGGCAATGAAATTGGAAGGTATGCATTGATTGGCGCAGGAACGGTAATTACAAAAGCAGTGAAGCCATTTGCCTTGATTGTTGGAAATCCCGGTCGACAAATTGGTTGGGTGAGCGAATATGGACATCGCTTGCAGTTTGATGAAACCAACCGCGCTACCTGTCCCGAGACTAATCAGGTCTATGAGCTATTAAATGAACAAGTACAACGTATTTCATGATGAATAATAAAGAAAAAATAAAGTTCGCCGTCGTTGGTGCAGGTCATATTGGTAAGCGCCATGCAGAAATGATCCAGCGCGATGCAGAGGCCGAATTGGTTGCCATGTGTGATGTTCGGTCGATGGAAGCATGCAATACAGCGGTTTACGCTGTTCCTCATCTAAATACCATGGAGGAATTATTGCATTCAGGGTTGGACTTTGATGTAGTAAATATCTGTACACCAAATGGATTACATGCCGAACAAGCCATTGCTGCGTTAAAGGCAGGAAAACACGTAGTGGTTGAAAAACCTATGGGACTTACCAAAGAGAGTTGTGAACGTGTCATTTATACGGCCTTGCAAATGAATCGACAGGTGTTTTGTGTCATGCAAAACAGGTATTCACCACCATCTGAATGGATTAAATCAGTAGTAGAGGATGGGGTATTAGGAGAAATCTTCATGGTTCAAGTAAATTGTTACTGGAATCGGGATGAGCGCTATTATAAGAAGGGTGGATGGAAAGGATCTAGCGATTTAGACGGAGGGACTTTGTTTACCCAGTTTTCTCATTTTATAGATATTATGTATTGGTTGTTCGGAGATATAGAACAAATTCAAGGAAAATTTGCAGATTTTAATCACGGGGATTCAACGGATTTTGAAGATTCAGGTTTTGTGAGTTTTAAGTTTTTAAATGGCGGTATGGGGTGCATAAATTATTCAACCGCGGTTGCTAATCAAAATTTAGAGAGTTCCTTAACGATTATTGGTAGTAAGGGAAGCGTGAAGATCGGCGGACAATACATGAATGAAGTAGAAGTTTGTAATGTAAAGGATTACGAGATGCCAACCTTGAATGCATCAAACCCCGCAAACGATTACGGAGCGTATAAAGGCTCTGCGGCGAATCATAATTATATCATTGGTAACGTAATAGATACCTTGAAAGGTCGAACTTCTGCTACTACGAATGCACTCGAAGGGTTGAAAGTGGTTGATATCATTGAACGAATTTATAAGGTAAGAGACGAACAGGCAATTATACAAGGAAATGACCATGAGTAATTTAAATATAGAACAGTTGCTAACCAAGCAAGAGTCCCTTGCCGTAATCGGTTTAGGATATGTTGGATTACCAATTGCCTTAGCCTTTGCGCGTAAACTAAAGGTCGTTGGATTCGATATCAATGCAGATCGTATTGCCTTAATGAATCGTGGCATCGACCCAAGCAATGAGTTGGATTCGGAAGCATTTAAAGGGTGTGATATAACGTTCACGCATCAGCTGTCGGATCTCAATTCGGTATCATTCTACATTGTTGCCGTACCCACACCCATTGACGATTCCAATCTTCCAGACCTTAAACCGTTGCTATCCGCTACAGAATCCGTTGCAAAGTCCTTGAAAAAAGGAGATTGTGTAGTGTTCGAATCTACCGTTTACCCCGGTTGTACCGAAGAAGATTGCATTCCCATCTTAGAAAAGGTTTCGGGATTGAAATACAATGAAGATTTTTTCGTGGGCTACTCTCCAGAACGAATTAATCCAGGAGATAAAGTACATACCCTGCAAAATGTCGTTAAAGTGGTTTCAGGCTCCACCCCAGCGGCACTTGAAGCGGTTGCCCAGGTATATGAAATGGTCGTAGATGCCGGGGTGCACCGTGCGCCAACCATTAAAGTAGCTGAAGCGGCAAAAATCATTGAAAACACGCAACGAGACGTTAACATTGCACTTATCAATGAGTTATCGATCATTTTCAATAAGCTAAATATAAACACTTACGATGTGCTAGAAGCGGCTGGAACGAAGTGGAACTTCCTGAAATTTTCACCGGGCTTAGTGGGTGGACATTGCATCGGCGTAGATCCATATTACTTAACCCACCGCGCGCAACAAGCAGGATACCATTCG
Organism: Flavobacteriales bacterium; assembly: GCA_947500755.1. GTDB lineage: Bacteria > Bacteroidota > Bacteroidia > Flavobacteriales_D > Crocinitomicaceae > UBA952. The sequence goes on along the minus strand of CANMTO010000036.1, from coordinate 4,734 downwards.
AAAGTGATTACCAGTGGTCGTTACGTGAATGATTCCATGGGTTTTTACATCGCTAAACAAGCGGTGAAACGGGTCATTGCTCAAGGGAAAATTATTCAAGAGGCACGGGCCTTAATTATGGGCGCTACCTTTAAGGAAGATGTTTCGGATATTCGAAATTCTAAAGTGATAGATATCGTAAATGAATTAAAGTCCTTTCAGATGTCGGTTGATTTGGTTGACCCACATGCCTCTTCAGAAGAAATGATGCATGAATATGGTGTTGGGCTTATTGATCAACCTGGAACCCAATATGATGCCATTATCGTTGCAGTAAATCACCGCGAATACGCTGCCTTGGATGAATCGTATTTCAAGGGCTTATTGAAGGACGGTCAAGGAGTATTTATCGATGTTAAAGGAATCTATAAAGGGAAAATTAATTCGCTAGTTTATTGGAGTTTGTGATGGAGTTTCAAAAACGAATTTTAGTTACAGGAGGCGCTGGGTTCATTGGATCCCACGTAGTACGTCGGTTGTTGACCACCTATCCCATGTATCAAGTGATCAACCTAGATAAGTTGACGTATGCCGGGAATTTGGAAAATCTAAGTGACGTAGCGGATTTACCCAATTATCAATTCGTAAAGGGTGATATTCAGGACTTAGACGAAGTTCGCTCGGTGTTTGAAACCTATCAAATTACAGATGTAATTCATTTAGCTGCGGAATCTCATGTGGATCGCTCCATTGAAGGACCCTTAGAATTCGTGAAAACAAATGTATTGGGAACAGTCAATGTGTTAGAAGCAGCTCGTTCCTTTTGGGGTGCAGATTTTTCAAATCACGTGTTCCATCATGTATCTACCGATGAGGTCTATGGAAGTTTAGGGGAAACCGGATATTTTACCGAAGAAACTCCCTACGACCCACGCAGTCCATATTCAGCTTCAAAGGCGGCGTCTGATCATTTTGTGATGGCTTATTTTCATACCTACGGTATGCCCATTAAAATGTCGAATTGTTCAAACAATTACGGCAGTCATCACTTTCCAGAGAAACTGATTCCGCTCATGATCAATAACATCGTGCACGGAAAAGAGTTGCCTGTGTATGGTGCAGGATCAAATGTCCGCGATTGGTTATGGGTGGAAGACCATGCGGCAGCCATTGATGCGATTTTTCACAAAGGAAGACTTGGGGAATCCTATAACGTTGGAGGACTCAATGAATGGACCAACTTAGATTTAGTACATCGCTTGTGTGACTTGATGGATGTGAAACTTGACCGTGCCGAAGGTACTTCGCGCGGCTTGATTCGTTTTGTTAAAGACCGTGCCGGACACGACATGCGGTACGCGATTGATGCTTCAAAATTGGAAGAAGAAATCGCTTGGAAACCGTCAATTACGTTTGAAGAAGGCTTATCCAAAACCATAGATTGGTACTTGAATAATCCAGATTGGATTGCGCATGTGACTTCGGGCGCATACTTAGATTATTACAAGAAAATGTACGGCTAATGGGCTGGTTGTCGCGAATTTTTTCTAGGTCTAACTCGCAGCATTTACAAGCTCCCTTGAATTTGTCATGGTTTAATACCGATATGCATAGCCATTTTTTACCTGGAGTAGATGATGGTGCGCGCACTATGGAAGAATCGCTTGCGATGCTCAGTAAAATGCAGGAGTTGGGTTATCAAAAATGCATCCTTACGCCACACATCAAAATGGATATGTATCCGAATTCAGAAGCCGACCTTCAGCTACGATTTTTGGAGCTTAACCAGGCAATGGATGCAGCGGGATTAACGATCCGGGTGGAGTTGGCGGCAGAATATTATTTGGATGATTACTTTGTAAACCGCTTGGAAAACACCCCGCTCTTATCTTTTGGCCCTCAGCGCTATGTTTTGGTTGAATTTAGTTTTGTGAATGCACCCGTATTTGAGATTGAAACCTTCCAACGAATCATAGACAAGGGATACACCCCTGTTTTAGCACATTTTGAACGCTACGTATATTTTCATGGATCCTTAGCCTCCGCGGAAAAATACCGTGCGATGGGGGTAAACATTCAACTCAACTTGAATTCCTTAACGGGACATTATGGCCCGGAAGTTAAAAAACAAGCAGAGCGCATGTTGGATCAATTTACTGTGGATTTCGTGGGAACAGATGCGCATCGGATGGATCATTTGGTCTTGTTGGAAAATCAGTTGAATGTACCGCATTTGAAACTGCTCAATGAACGCTTATTGAAAAATCAAAGCCTGTGAGGTGGTATTTTTTAAGGCATGCAAAAACGGAGCGTGAGGCATGGAGCGGTAAAGATATCGATCGTCGCTTGGCACCGAAAGGAATCAAACAAGTGGCGGAACTTATGGAATTAATGAAGGTACTTCCAATCACCTCAATCCGTTGTTCTACCGCACAACGTACCCGAGAAACTGCGAATGCCTGTAATCCCTTAATTCCGATTACCTATTCGGAGGTGCTTTACTTGGCTACCCTTGACCAATGGAAACTGATGCTTTCAAACGAGGTGCAAGATCACATGCTATTTATTGGGCACAATGATGGCATGTCAGAATTCTTGACCTGGTTAACAGGAGCATCCATTCACTTGCAAACAGGAGCCTTGGTTACGGTTGATTTTCTTGGTTCGGATCCGAGGGCGCTTGGTCCTGAGACGGCGAGTTTGATTGCGTATGAACGTCCAGAGGTGTAGCTACCGGTTCAGCACGCTTAGGAATGTACTGATACGTAATAATTAGCGGGTCTGATTTTTCTTCTTGTTCTTGCATGCGTCGCAACCATTCACCTTCTAAGTCTGGGGGATCAATGCCTAAATCACGCTCCACTTCATATTGATATTTCGGACGAACGGGCCCTTGCTTGCGAAACAGAACCGCTAGGATAATCCCACTCACGAAACCAGCGAGATGTCCTTCCCATGAAATGTGCTGGTCGATGGGGAAAATCCCCCAAATTAAACTGCCGTAAAGAAAGACCACCAAAAACGATAAGGCTTGAAGTGGAAAATAGCGTCGAATAATACCCGATACAAAAAGGAAAGAAAACAAGGAGTAAATCACGCCACTAATGCCAATGTGATAGGACCCGTGATTCTCTGCAAAACCCCATAAGAGGGCGCCGCAAGAAATCCAACTAATCAGTAACACGGGAAGAAAAACTTTTCGGTATGAATAGGCGAGGAGGGTAGAAAGTAATAAAAATGCGACGGAGTTGTTAAACAGGTGATTGATATCTAATTTGTCATGAATTAGCGGCATAAACAGGATCCCTTTTAAGCCCTCAAGGGTTCTTGGTAAAATGCCGTATTTATAAAATGGCTGGGCAAATAAATGCTGCGCCCATTGGATTAACCAAAGGAAGGCTAGGATAAAGGCACCCGGAAGGGCGTAGGGCCAAATGCGATGATCAAAATGTTCATGTTTCACGGGTCGAATCTTACAAGGCTTGTGCCTTTTTCAGTTGTATGACAGAATGGCTGAAACGTTTGAAGTTGGAGCAAGATGTCGTTAGATAGAATCTAATAATTGCGCTAATTTCCTATCTTTTTCAGTGACAATATTTCCTTCGTCGTGTGTACTTAACTCGACCGTTACGGTGTTGTACATGTTGGTCCATTTCGGATGATGATTCAATTGTTCAATGTGAACACTTGCGTTTACCATCCAAGTTATAGCCTCTTGGAACGTGGAAAATACAAACGTTTTGTGGAGCGCGTTGTTTCGCTCAGTCCAGTGGTTCATAGTTGGTTTTTGGTTTGTTTTAATGGGAGTAACGGTTTGCAGATTTGCGATGTCTCGAGAGAATGTTTCGGGATATTGCTTACACGCTGTTAGCAACAGTAAATCTATTAGTAACAATAGTCGCTTAAACAGATGTTCCATTTATCTCCATCTTGGTCGTAACCTTGTAAGTCATATATTGAATTATCAATACAATCACAAGTCACTTCGTAACCACATAAAAGGTAACTTTTCAACTTAATTATTGTTGCTTGACCTTCACCCCAAAATATAATAGCATAAACAGAATAAGATGAGTAATCATAACTACTTGTAGCTTGATTTAATTCCATACCTGTCATAAATGTTACTTCAACCGTATACTTCTTTGACCAACCATACTGTTGTTGGTATTTTACGGTTGCGACTCTTCTGCATTTAGCTTCTGCATTTGTCCAAAATGTAAAACTGAAAATAAATGTCAGTAATACAGTAAGTAATTTTACTTTCATATTATTTGTATTTATTGTTGCTAACGGTTTGCGTGCAGGCGATGTTGCCTTGTGTTGCGCCTGCGGCAAGGCAATATTGCTTGCACGCTGTTAGTGGCTGGGTTTTCATTTATTTTCAATTAGTTTAGCCAATAGAATTGCAATTCCAACCACTGCTGTTGCTGCAATAACACCTTCCCAAAAATCTTTCATCGGGTCGCTGGTGGATATTTCATTTAGAGCTCTTATGGCTTCTTTTACCTCGCTCATTGTTTGATAACGATCAGCTGGACTTGTTGCCGTCATTTTGTTTACAATGTCATTAATTCTTCTTTCTTGTATTTGACCTGTTAGCGATCCCGTTAATAATTCTCTGTAAACTAAACCGAGTGAATAAATATCTGAACGGCTGTCAGAAACACCACTTTCCCACTGTTCAGGTGAGCAATAAGACTTTGTTCCAAGGCCAACATTAGTTAGTACTTTACTTTCTTTGTGAATGAATTT
>CANMTO010000035.1 GCA_947500755.1 Flavobacteriales bacterium | reverse complement strand
TAACGTATCTTTCTTTTCAAGAAATTGCTCGTTATTAAGTTCTTCCTTTTGAAGCTTTGCGATTTCTGCACCAATATCAGGCATAATGAAAAAGTCTTTATCATCGCTGCCTGAAATCAAGTCAATTCCCTTAGTTGTTAACTCAATCGTGTTGTTTTTTTCATCGATTATAAAGAACAATTCTGCATCAATTTTTTTCATGTGCTTGCCTTGTTCCTGCAAATACGTGTTTTCTGTTTTTTGCAAATGCACTTTAACACCCGGTTCCGACAAAAATTTGATCAGCGATTTATTTTTTGGAAGCCCCCTATGTGCTCTTAGTAAGGCAATTCCACCTTCTTCAAGCATGGTTTTTTCAAGTTTCTTGTCGGCTTGAAGTTCATTTAACACGACTAGATTTTTCTTGGCTTCAAGCAAGAATTTTTGAACCACTTCCTTCTGAGCGTCAACGATGCGCTCCACTCGAGGTTTTAGTGCATGAAATTCCTGCTCACCGTTGCTGGAAGTAGGACCAGAAATAATCAACGGAGTTCGGGCATCATCAATCAACACGGAATCGACCTCATCCACAATGGCAAAATGGTGTTTGCGTTGCACCAACTCACTGGGGTGTCCAGCCATGTTATCGCGTAAGTAATCAAATCCAAATTCATTATTGGTACCAAAGGTAATATCCGCTAAGTAAGCATTTCTTCGAGCATCTGAATTAGGTTGGTGCTTGTCAATGCAATCGACACTTAATCCATGAAATTGGTATAAAGGTCCCATCCATTCCGAGTCACGTTTTGCCAAATAGTCATTGACCGTTACGATATGTACTCCTTTCCCTGCCAATGCATTCAGATAAACGGGTAAGGTTGCAACAAGGGTTTTTCCTTCTCCAGTTTGCATCTCGGAAATATTCCCTTGGTGAAGCACGGCGCCTCCCATTAACTGGACATCGTAGTGCACCATGTTCCACTGCACATGATTTCCAGCCGCTGTCCATTCGTTGTGCCAAATGGCTTGATTTCCAGTTATCGTAATTCCATCTTTCTTTATTGCTAAATCCCGATCGAAATCCGTTGCTTCTACCGTCAATTGCCCATGAATCGCCCAGCGATGAGCGGTTTCTTTAACGACAGCGAAGGCTTCAGGTAGTATTTCAAGAAGAACATCCTCGATGGTTTCATCAAGTGCTTTCGTCAGTGCGTCTATTTGCTCGAACAATGCCTCTTTTTCGTTCACTGAACGAGAAACATCAGCAATTTGCTCCTGAATTTGTTGAACTTCAAGCTCTTGCTGTTGAATCGCTACATGAATTTTTTTCCTGAACTCGTAGGATTTCTGTCGCAATTGATCATCACTCAAGGCTTGAATTTCAGTTAAATAAGCCGTTGTTTGGTCAACAAAGGGTTGGTATCGCTTTTGGTCTTTTGTGCTTTTATCCCCAAAAATCTTCTTTAGTATGTCGCTAATCATAATCTCGTATGTAGTTGGCAAAGGTAATTATTTCGTATCGATATTGTTGATCATAAATTTATGAAAGTGATTTTTTACAATTCTTTAAGTTTCACGATATCCGGTAACCTCAAATTAAATTAACTTTGCGCATGCATCAAACCATTTTAATATACGATTTCGGGTCTCAATACACGCAATTAATCGCGCGCAGAATCCGAGAAATGAATGTCTATTGCGAAATCCACCCATGGAATGCAATAGGTGAAGAAACACCAGATTGCATGGGAGTTATTTTGTCTGGAAGTCCGTTTTCAGTGCGTGAAGAATCTTCTCCAAAACCGAATTTATCGGCAATCAAAGGGAAACTACCACTTCTTGGGATCTGTTACGGCGCGCAACTACTCGCTCAAACGTATGGCGGAGAGGTAAAGGCGTCCAATACCCGCGAATACGGTCGAGCCATGATAGAAGAGGGGGCCTACGATGGCATTTTGTCAGGCATTAACTATCCCACCCAAGTATGGATGTCTCATGGGGATTCTATCGCTCAATTGCCCTCAAATGCAACGCGTATTTGCAGTACAGAAGCTGTGGAATATGCAGGCTTTCAATTTGAAGGCGAACAGACTTATGGGGTTCAATTTCATCCAGAAGTTTATCACTCTACCGATGGAATGCAGGTATTAAAGAATTTTGTTTTAAACTGTTGCGGTTGCGTAGGTGATTGGTCTCCAGGGGTTTTTGTTGAAGAAAGTGTTGCGGATTTAAAAGCGAAGATCGGGAATGACCGAGTGATCCTTGGATTGTCGGGGGGAGTTGATTCATCGGTAGCTGCCATGCTCTTGCACAAAGCCATCGGCGACCGACTGCATTGTATATTTGTGGACAATGGATTGTTGCGTAAGGATGAGTTTCAACATGTATTGGATTCATATCAACACATGGGATTAAATATCAAAGGGGTGAAAGCTTCCGTCCGGTTTTTTGAAGCCCTGAAAGGCAAAAGCGACCCGGAAGAGAAACGCAAGGCCATTGGCAAAGTTTTCATAGATGTATTTGACGAGGAATCAAGCAAGGTGGAGCATGCAGCTTGGTTGGGTCAGGGTACCATTTATCCCGATGTCATTGAGTCGATTTCGGCAACCGGTGGACCTTCTCAAACCATTAAATCGCACCACAATGTGGGAGGCTTGCCAGATTACATGAAACTCAAGGTGGTTGAACCACTCAGGGCACTGTTTAAAGACGAAGTTAGGCGCATTGGTCGTGCCATGAACATGGATTCCGCGCTGTTGGAAAGACACCCTTTTCCTGGTCCTGGATTAGGCATTCGAATCCTTGGAGAAGTCACCTCAGAAAAGGTGCGAATTCTTCAAGAGGCGGATCATATATTCGTCCAGGGATTAAAGGACCATGGCCTTTATCATACCGTTTGGCAAGCGGGTGTAATTTTGCTTCCTGTTCAATCGGTTGGAGTAATGGGGGATGAGCGAACGTATGAGAATGCCGTTGCACTTAGGGCGGTAACCTCCACCGATGGAATGACCGCAGACTGGTGTCACTTGCCTTATGAATTCTTGGCAGAAATATCAAATAAAATTATCAATCAGGTTAAAGGGATAAACCGTGTAACCTATGATATTAGTTCAAAACCCCCTGCAACGATAGAATGGGAATAAAACCGTTGCTCATACTACTATTTAGCATGACGCTGCAAGGGCTTGTGTTGGCACAAGTGTTTTTTCCCTTAACCACCCGTGATGGTGTACTTTATCATGAAGTTTTTATTCGAGAAGGAATGACCTTGTTTTCCATTTCACAGGAGTCAAATGTGTCATCCACACAAATTAAAGCCGATAATCCTACACTCACCGATAACGTACAACTTGGAGCTACCGTGTTTGTTCGCGCAAGTAGGTCTACCTTTTCTTATCTGGCGCTTAGTGGTGATACTCCATTTGGAATCGCTAAGAAGTTTGCTATCACCTTGGATTCTTTAATTGCAATCAATCCCTCTCTTTCCAAAGGAGTGCAACTCAATCAACATGTGCTCATTAAAAATGGGGTTAAACGGTGGATAGATGCAAGTATCAATGTGCCTGCGGAAGAAGGTGAGGGTCCTGTTGTTGAACGAAGTTTTAGAACATTTGAATTTTCTGATTCCGTAATTACCTACACGGTGAAAAATGGCGATAAATTGAACGATGTTGCTAAACGTTATCTCATTAGCCTTTCTGAGCTTAAGGCGTTTAACGAACTTCGCTCGAGTACAATCTCTCCAGGAATGAACCTAAAAATTCCGATCGATACGCACACGGATCTTGTTTCAGTAAATCCGATTCCGCCAAAGAAATCGTTTTCTGCTAATCCGTCAAAAATAGTCGATAAACCAATACCATTAAACCCGAAACCGGGTAATAAATCGCTTCGTGTCGCTGTGTTTTTACCCTTCAATTTGGATTCTGTGTCCTTTCCACTCAAGGGGTATCAAAAATTTGCGTTTGAATTTTACATGGGAATAATGGTAGGTATAGATTCCCTCCATACAACCATGAATGGCGACGTGTACTTTTTCGATTATCAATCGAAAGAAGAATCCATTAACGCCCTAATCAGTGCTGGAAAACTGGATCGTTTCGATGTGTTTATTGGCCCCGTTCATGCCCCGGATTGCAATAAATTATCTGCATTCTCGATGAAACAAGGAATTCCGCTTATTATTCCTTTACCCATTGCTAATATGAACGATCAGTTGCGGTCAAATGAGTCACTTTTTATGGTTGCCTCTGAAGTTACTCCCCAGATTGCCGTGTTGGGAAAAACGTTAGGCGAATTAAGTAAAAATGAGCAGGTCGTCTTATTTCAAACGGGTTTAGATTCAGATACATTGTTGGAAAAACAGTTTATTCAAAATTTTTATGATTACGCCCCGAAAAACTCCCGCTTGATTTTGGCAAATGAGCCTATGTTAAAAGCATTTTCCAAAACCACTAGTCCTTTGAATATGGTTTGCGTAAGTCAAGACAAAAAACAAGTAGTGAACGTAATGAACTTATTTCGGGAAAATCACCTGGTAGAACTCTTTGGGTTGCGTGAATGGACAGAGCTTAAAGAAGTTAATTCGGTCCTTGACAATCAGGGGGCGTTTAACTACATGAGCACCACGTGCTTTGATTTGGAACGTCCAAGGGTGAAAAAATTCCACAAGGCGTTTCGCGTTGCCTATGAGACAGACCTTAGTAAATCGGTTTTACTTGGTTATGATATTTTAAATACATTAATTCCCTGGCTTTCAGGAAATAAACCGCTATCAACTGGACTCATGACCTCATTCGATTATGGCAAGACAGTTCGTTATTATCACTCGAACATCGGTATGTTGCCTTGCCGCTTTGTCACCTTCAAACATCAACAGGATGAATCATGGAAATGAGATAGCACAGGTTTTCCGGGACTTGCAGTTAGAGATTGTTGAAGCATTGTCCGCGCACGATGGACAGGCTGAATTTCAAGCGGATTCATGGGTTAGGACCGAGGGAGGGGGAGGAGTCACCATGACCATGGACCATGGTCGAGTTATTGAAAAAGGCGGCGTGGCATTCTCAAAAGTTACCGGAGAAATTACACCAGTAATGAAGCAGCAAATGGGCATGCAAGGGGATAGCTTTTTAGCCACCGGAGTATCGATTGTATTGCATTCTGTTCACCCAATGCACCCAACCATTCATATGAATGTTCGGTACTTTGAAACCAATGAAGGTAAATCGTGGTTTGGGGGTGGGATAGACCTTACCCCGATGTATGTGAACATGCAGGAAGCTGCAAAATTCCACCAGCATTTAAAATCAATATGTGACACCTTTAATTTAACAGCTTACGATCGATATAAAGCATGGGCTGATGAGTACTTCTATTTACCCCACCGGAATGAAACAAGAGGCGTAGGGGGTATCTTTTTCGACCATTTAGTTCCTGAATCTGACACCGACCGGCTAAAAATTCTTGATTTTTGCTTGGCATTAGGAAAAAAATTCCCTTCAATTTATCAGGAGCAAACGATGGATACTCCTGTAGAAGCGAGTCCAGAACAATATGAGTGGCAATCCTTGCGTCGTTCCCGTTATGTGGAATATAACTTACTGTTTGATAGAGGTACTAAGTTTGGAATAGTATCCAATGGCAGAACAGAGTCCATACTATTAAGCATGCCACCTTCGGCGATCTGGAAGTATAATTTCAACCCAGCAGCAGGGTCTGAAGAGGAACAAACAATGGAGCGTTTAAAAAAGCAGATAGACTGGATTTCTTTTATTTAATTCATTTGTCTACCTTTGAAGCTAATTATCTATACAAACCCAATGCTTAAAAACGTATTTTTAGTTACTGGTTTCATGGTATCCCTAGTAACCTTTGGTCAAGCGCCTAATGCAAGCTTTAGTTCTGTTCCGGCATCTGTGGGGGGAACCATAACGCTCTGCCAAGGATCTACGATTACGTTTAATAATACGTCCAATCAGACGGTTGCCGGAACCACCTACTTATGGAATTTCGGGTTAGGTGCTACGCCAGCTACGGCGAATACTGCAGGGCCGCACACCGTGACCTACAATACGGCTACGGCGCCAACTACTACGGTAACGTTAACGGTTACAAATCTAGGTTTTCCTCCAAGTGTATTTACGAGAACTATTGATGTTAATGCGCTACCAAATGCGGCATTAACCCTCGCATCTACAGGAGGTGGATTTGGAACAATAACACAAGGAGGTCAGACCATCTTTAAAAATTGTGGCGCCATAGATTCAGTGTTATTCTCCTTTAATGCAGCGGTAAATAATACGGTAACTCAAGTGTTCAACTGGGGCGATGGTTCTACGTCAACCAATCTATCGATGGTGGGAAGTCAAATTACCCACGATTATCCCTTGGGTCAATTTACCCTTGTTCATTCCGTTACCCAAAACGGATGCACCAACACCGCTTCCTACATTGTCTTTAATGGAAGTGCACCTCAGGTAACTGTTTCGGCAATCGGTTCTAATACATGTCTTCCATCGCCTTATTCCATAGATATTCTTTCCAATGATGTTCCCATTACGTATACCGTTAATTTTTCCGACGGTACACCTTCTTCTGTTTTTACCACATCAAACGACACCACCATCAACCATATTTTCAACACCTCTTCTTGTGGGATAGATTATGTCTACGCTCCCGGGTTGCCTCCAATTCCTAATGCATATTCCGCTTCTATTGTAGCGCAAAATATTTGTTCTAATAACGGTATTCCTACCGTCATTACTGTTGGGCCTATTATAATTTCAACGGGCACAACAGCAGAGTTTAGCTACACTCCTCAGTCGCCTATTTGTGTTTTGGAACCAGTAACCTTTACGAACGAAACGGTAGCTGGTGAATCGGTGAGTCAAGCGGGATGCGATACTACGTACGGGTATTATTGGGAAATCACACCAAACACGTTTACCGTAAATGCAGGGAGTTTAGGTTCATCCAATGGATTTACAGGCGCTGCATACAATGACACACTTTGGACCAATGGTTCAGACGATTTAGAGATTTTATTCAGTCAACCGGGAACATATTATGTTTGGCTTCACACAGGAAACTCTTGTGGGCCAGATTCTACCTTAGATTCCTTGGTAATAAAACCGGAGGCTCACCTTACCTTTTCCTTACTCCAACAAACCGTATGTAGCGGTGATTCAACAGTGGAATTCACCATGACTTCGGATCAACCGAATTACTGGATCTATTGGGATATCACGGATACTACTAACATCAGCAACATCACAGTACTTTCAGGCAATGGCGTAACGCCGGTCGTCTTTTCTGCCTTGTTGCCGCAAAACAATACCAACGAAACAGGGATTATTCAAATTGAAGCCACGGTGGAATGTTCCAACGACTCCGCAGACGTTCACGTGATTACAGTGAATCCGCAAGCCAATGCCAATGTTGATCCGTTATTTTATGAATTGTGTAACGGCGAAACTACGGATATAGACATTACGAGTAACCTCGATAACGTGCAATTCACATGGACAGCGGTTTTCCCAAATACGATTACTGGCGCAGCGAACGGTATAGGAAGTAACATTGCACAAACCTTAAATAATTCAGGAAACTCGATTGATTCTGTACAATATTACGTTACGGTTCAAAATGCGGCATGTCCAGGAGATACCGCGATAGTTACGGTTGCAGTTCAGCCTCAATTAGTAATTAATATGAATGTTGATTTCACGATTTGTCCCGGAACGCCTGTAAATCCTGAAGATTATATTTCAACACCTCCAGGGGCTGATATTACATGGACAAATAATAATACGGATATAGGCCTAGGGGCTTCTGGAACTGGGAATATCCCAACGTTTAATGCCGCCAGCAATGTTTCGGGTAATACCATCACAGGAACGATTGACGTTGAAGTGCAGTTAGGCGATTGTCCTGCCGTTCAAGATCAGTTTTTAGTGAACGTACTTTCCGCACCGGGCTTTGATTATACCACCACTCCACAAAACGGATTAGATTGCGTAACTGGTATCGGTGTAATTAACGGTGTAGTCGACCCATTGAATACAACTGCTTCCTGGTCGGGTCCAGGCATTGTTTCAGGAGGAAATACATTTAATCCAGTAATCAATCAACCTGGGCAATATGTAGTGATATTAAATGATAACACCAACGGATGTTCATCTACATACACAGTGATAATTGAACCGCCAACCTTAATTAACATCACTCAAGTTAATGTAACAAACGTAACATGTTTTAATGGTTCTAACGGTGTTGTGAGTATTGATACAGACAATGGAAATGGCAGTAACTTAAATTACACGTGGAATCCAGCACAAAACAACGCGGCTTCCGTGAATAGCTTAACCACAGGGAGCTACACGGTAACGGTTTCAAATGAGGATGGCTGTGAAGATGACACCACGGTATTTGTAAATCAACCTGGACCGATTAGCATTGCGCAAATAGACTCTACCGGTTCTGAGTGCGGTGAAGCTAATGGAAGTTTATCGGTATTAGCATCAGGTGGAGTAGGTAATTTCAGTTATAGCTGGTCGTCGGGAAATAATGAAGCAACAGCAAATAACATAGACGCCGGTACATTTACCGTTACTGCAACGGATGGAAATGGATGTGCTACCTCTGAATCGTTTGATTTGGGTTGTACACCATTGATTCCTATAGTTATTCCTCAATTTCTTTCTCCAAACGGCGATAACCAAAATGAACTGTGGATCATTCAAAATACGGCGCAATATCCATCTATAAAAGTCACCGTTTATAACCGATGGGGCAGCGTAGTTTATGAAGCAGAGCCATATAACAACGATTGGAATGGTCACTTGAAAGGAACCAATCCGAATCCGCTACCGGCAGCAACCTATTTTTATGTAGTAGATACGAATAAGAAATCACAAGATCCTTATCAAGGATATATCGAAATTCAACCATAATATGAGAAGAATTAGTTTAATAACGCTGTTCATACTTGTTGGCACAGGTATTAAGGCCCAGCAGGATGCACAAACATCCATGTATTTCTTTAATCCATTGCAGTTTAACCCGGCATATGCAGGTACTAAAGGAGAATTAAACATCACCGGAGTAACCCGTGCACAATGGGTTGGTTGGGATGGTGCGCCGAATACACAATTCTTGTCGGTTCATTCACCTGTGCTTCGTGAAAATATAGGAGTTGGTGCAAATGTAGCTTTTGATAAAATTGGATCTCGTTCGGGATTAAATGCCATGGCTAACTTTGCTTACCACATGCGATTGAATAAAAATGATATGCGTCTTTCATTAGGCTTATCTGGTGGAATTCAACAATATGGCTATGATTTTTCAAACTTAATTGTCACTGACCTAAGCGATCCTAATTATACAACGGCATACCGCGAAACAAAAGCTAACTTTGGATTTGGTGCGTATTTTCATACAAACAAGTTTTATGCTGGGTTTTCATTGCCTAGATTAATAAAACGCAATATCGATAATAATACAGGGAATTCTTACCTGCAACGACATTTGTATGTAATGGGTGGGTATGTTCATAAAATCAATACAGGGTTAATTCTTAAGCCGTCGGTACTCGTTAAATATACGGGAAGCGGACCGCTAATCGCTGATTTGAATGTTTCAGCATTATATCTTGAGCGTTTTTGGTTCGGAGCTGTTTATAGAACAACAGATTGCGCTGGAGTTAATTTCTCTTATCAAATCAATAAATTTTTAATGGCTGGATATGCATTTGATTTTCCATTAAATGGAAAAATGTTGAACCAGTGGGGAACACATGAAATTGTTGTTTCTTTTGGTTTAAAAGGTAAAAATAATGCAATTCAAAGTCCTCGATATTTTTAATATGAAACGAATTATAACCGCATTTGCTTGTCTTGTCGTATTAGGTGTACAAGCACAAAAGAATAGAGCAGAGTATGCAGCAAAACTTTCTTCTGAATACCGCTATGCTGAAGCATTACCCGTATGGGAGGAGTTGTCGACGTTAGCGCTTAAAAAACCGTTGTTTAATAAAGTAATCTTACAAAGGACAGTTGAAGCTGCCTACATGTCTGAGGCGTATTCCAAAGCCGTTTACTGGTCTCAAAAACTTGCTCCAAAATCGAATGATCAGCAAGATTGGATCATGTATATCAAAGCGATTAAATACATGAACAAGCCGGGTAGAGTCTCGGGTATTTTAGATTCGGCCTTGGTTGTATGTAAAAAAGATGACCAATTAATAGCATTAAAAGAAGGTATAGCTGATTTCGAATTTAACCTAAGCGATTCTTCAGAATATAATATTCGTAAGTATCATGAGTCCGAAAGAGGAGAAGTGTATGGGGCTTTTCCTTATTCAAAAGGGGGAATTCTATTTGTTTCCAATGAATATAATCATTCCGCTATTAATAGAAATTACCCAAGAACAGGACAATTCTATTCGGATATTGCGGTTTTCGACTCTGTGGAGGCAACAAAGAAATATAAGTTTTATCAAAAGCAGTTTTGGATTGATTTTATTTACAAAAATCAATGGAGAGATTACGACAGAACACGCGCTCATGACGGTCCTGTATCTTTTAATGCCGCAAATACCATGATGTTTGTAACGTCGAATTACAATGAAAAAGATAAGGAAGATTCTATTAAATTTAGAAGGCTGAGACAATTGGTTTATTATGTGGATGGAGATGCATTAACACCAGTTGAATTTCCTTTTAATTCAATTCAATTTGCTACCGGGCATGCTACAATGGATGCGATGGGAACGGTGTATTTCGCATCGGATCGCCCAGGAAGTATGATTAAATCATTAGTACGCGACAGTAATGAGCGTATTGTTGATACGATTTATAGTTCGGATGTTTGGAAAACAACCTTTGATTTTGATACGGAGGAATGGTCAAATCCAGTGAACTTAGGGGATAAAGTAAATACGACTGAAGATGAGCTTTTTCCATTTATTTCAACTTGGGGTAATTTATATTTCAGTTCCTATGGATGGAATAGTATCGGAGGATTGGATGTTTTTGTTTCCGAAATGGACGGTATGGAACCAACACACATCGGTGCTCCATTAAATTCAGCAGCAGATGATTTTTCTTACTACGTAGATGAAGAAACCGGAAAAGGCTATTTTTCTAGTAACCGAGAAAAGTTCGTGGACAAAATTTACGCATTTAATAAACCAGTATTCAAAGCCGATTTGAAAGTTAACTTGGCAGATTGTAAAGGAAAGGGCATAAAAGCTCAAAAAATTATGATTACTGATTTAAAGACGAATAAAGCAATGGAGATCGTTACCGATGACAAAGGGCAATCGGAGGAGTTTGATTTGGTTAGAAATCATGAGTACCAAATTATCTACAACGGTACTTCAACATTTACTCCAGATACAGCGATGTTCAAAGCAACAGATCCGGGAAGCGCTATGGTTAATTTGACTTCCTATTTTAAGCAGTATTTCAATAAGCTTACTGTAACCAAAGATGTAACTGAGGATTTGAGCGAGATTTTATTAGATGTTTACAAGAAAGATGGGAAAGTAATTCAAATGAAAATCGCTTCAGGAGGATCCTATGTTTGGAATAGCCAAGGAGTAAATGCGGTGGATTCCATTTTAATGACTTCTGTGAATTGTGAAAAACAAACCTTTGCTGTACCAGTTATTAAAACAGGGAATTGCGTGGATACTATTCCATATAATGTAGCATTGAAATCTGTGAGTGAAGAGAATTTCTTACGACTTGAGTACGTCTTGTATAACTTCGATAAATCGTTTTTACGTCCTGAAGGAAAGGCAGAGCTTGACAAGCTCGTTAACTTCTTAAACAGTAACCCAAATGTGATGCGTGTAGAATTAGAATCCCACACGGATTCTAGAGGATCAGATAGATACAACTTGAAATTATCTCAGAGCAGAGCGAGAAGCTGCTACGTTTATTTAATCAGTAAAGGAATTAGTAAGAATCGAATCAAAGCAAAAGGATTTGGAGAAACTAAGTTGAAAAACGAGTGTTCCAATGGAGTATATTGCACCAAAGAAAAACACCAAGCCAATCGCCGTACAGAACTTATTCTTGTTACAAAAGACAATGTTGTACTTGACAACAATAAACTTGAAGATCGACAGTAAGCAATGAGTGAATTGAGTAAACGACCGCAAGGGTTAATGATTCTTTTAGTACTTACGCTTATAAGTACGGCTTCAACCGTTCTCTTTGGTCTCCTTACAGTCATATTTTTCAAACCTACCGAAGCAGATTTGAATAAAGAGCGTTTAGAAATGGCTAAGTTAATTGTTGAACTCAAGGAACTTGGTTTCGATGCCTTGGTTGAAATGTTAGAAAAAGTTCAAGCAATGACTGACGTGCTTAACGCTCATTTCGTTAGTAGTAACCTCGTAAACATTGCGATTGCATTGTTGGGAACAGCTTCAGTATATTTAATGTTCAAAAGAAATCACTTAGGGTTTCATGGCTATATCATCTACAATCTATTGGCGTGTGTCAGCGTTTACTTTTTTGTGTCACCTGCCATGGTTCCAACCATCATTTTGATCGTTAACTTGATTATCTCCTTAATTTTTGTATTGCTTTATGCTAAACACCTTCCTTGGATAAAAGGTGATCGCTTTGAAGAAATGCAATAACACTAAAAGATCTTCCCTGGATTCAAAATCCCTTTTGGATCAAATACCCGTTTGATTTCACGCATTAGGTTCAAAGTCACTTCAGGAAATGCGAGCGGCATGTACGGACGTTGAACGTATCCGATTCCATGCTCACCGGAAATGGTGCCGCCAAGTCGAATTACTTCTTCGAAAATTTCTGTAATTGCTTTTGGAAGTTCATGTTCCCATTGTTCATCGCTTAATTCGCCACGTATGATATTAACATGCAGGTTACCATCGCCAGCATGCCCATAACACACTGATTTAAATCCATACCGTGCACCAACTGCTTTAACATGCGTCAGTAAATTAGGCAATTGAAAGCGAGGAACCACGGTGTCTTCTTCCTTATAGGTAGATTGTGTTTTAACTGCTTCACCTACCTTTCTTCTTAAATTCCATAAGGCCGCCTTTTGTGCAGCGGTATCGGCAAATAATATTTCATCGGTTTCAAAGGTCTCAAGTACTGCAAATAATTGCTCGGCCTCACGCATCAATTGGTCTTGATCAAAGCCATCCAATTCAATGAGCAAATGCGCCTGATGATTGTCAGCCACTGGAATGGTCTCGTCACCCGTAAATGCTTTTGCCCATAACAAGGCTTCGCGCTCCATGAATTCCATGCCACTCGGTATAATTCCAGCTTTGAAGATTTCTGGAACTGCTGCGCATGCCGTTTTCGCATCGAAAAATGGAACCAAAAATAACACATCATGCGTGGGGTGAGGTAGCAACCTAAGTACGATCTTTGTGATTATTCCTAGCGTTCCCTCGGACCCAACAATCAATTGTGTGAGGTTATATCCGGTGGCATTCTTTAACACGTTGGCCCCTGTCCAAATGATTTCACCTGTTGGAAGTACCACTTCAAGATTGAGTACATAATCTTTTGTTACACCGTATTTTACAGCTTTTGGGCCTCCCGAATTTTCCGATACATTACCACCAATAAAACAGGAGCCCTTACTCGCTGGATCCGGCGGATAAAACAACCCATGTTCTTTTACGGCTTGTTGTAATACTTCGGTAATAACACCGGGTTGCGTGGTTACTTGTAAATTATCCGTATCAATGTGAAGGATTTGATTGAATTTTTCCATGGAAATTAGCACACCTCCATGCAAGGGCAAGGCCCCACCGCTTAATCCGGTTCTAGCTCCAGCAGGTGTAACGGGTATTCCTTCGGCATGACAATAACTTAAAATCGCAGCAATTTCCTCTGGTGTATTTGGAATAAGAACCAACTCTGGAGGGAAAACAAAGTCCTCGGTTTCATCATGACCATAAGCCAATAACTGCGTTTGATCTCCGTGGAATTTAATGCCTAGGGAACATAGGTATTCAAACTGTGATTCGGTTAATTGTGCCATATTAAATACAAAAATGGGAATAAATCATGTATCCGAGTCCATCTGAGCATAGGAATATGCTGATCAACGCCATTAGATTCTAACATCTTATTGCCGCTAACCCATATGGTATGGTTCTATTACATCAGTATAGAATCACGGTATTTCGTTATAATTTCCTTATTTTTACAACAAACATTTACCTTGAAAGATACCTTTATTATAGACGGAATTCGTACACCAATCGGGAGTTTTGGTGGAGGACTATCCGCCGTGCGTGCGGATGATTTATTGGCGCTTACCATGAAATCGCTTGTTGAACGTCACCCCTCATTCGATCCATCGTTTATTGAAGACGCCATTATGGGCTGTGCAAATCAAGCAGGAGAAGACAACCGGAATGTGGCGCGAATGGCGACTTTATTGGCTGGTTTACCAACTTCCATTGGTGGGGAAACAGTAAATCGCTTGTGTGCCTCAGGCATGGCTGCTGCAGTAAATGCTTCCCGTGCCATAAAAGACGGTGCTGGGGATTTATACCTCGCTGGCGGTGTGGAGCAAATGACTCGTGCCCCCTTTGTGCTTTCAAAAGCAGGTGCGGCATATGGACGTGACCAACAACTGTATGATTCATCGTTTGGTTGGAGATTTATTAATCCCCAAATGGAAAAATTATATGGGGTGGATAGCATGGGAATGACAGCAGAAAATTTAGCAGAAATGTTTTCAATTTCTCGAGAAGATCAGGATGCCTTTGCCTTTAGGTCGCAGCAAAAGGTAGCGCAAGCAACAGAACGTGGATTTTTCGCGGATGAACTGGTACCGGTTGTGATTCCTTCAAAGAAAGGGGATCCGGTTGTTTTTTCAACAGACGAATTCCCTAAAGCTTCCACGAGCATCGAAAAGTTAGCATCCCTTAGACCTGCGTTCAAATCCAACGGTTCAGTTACTGCCGGAAATGCTTCGGGCTTGAATGACGGTGCCATTAGTTTATTAATTGGTTCTGAAGCAGGAGTGAATCAGGTAGGATGTAAGCCATTGGCGCGTATTGTTAGCGCAGCGATAAGCGGTGTTGAACCACGCATTATGGGCATTGGTCCTGTGGAAGCATCACGGAAAGCTTTGCAACGGGCAGGTTTAACCATAGATCAAATGGATGTGATTGAATTGAACGAAGCCTTTGCAGCACAGGTATTGGCGTGTACACGTCTCTTAGGGTTGGCGGATAATGACCCTCGAATTAATCCAAACGGCGGCGCAATCGCCCTCGGGCATCCCCTTGGAATGACCGGAGCACGGATTTTATTGACGGCGGCAAGACAGGTGAAAGCAACAGGAAAACGTTACGCATTGGTTTCGATGTGTATCGGTGTAGGGCAGGGGTATGCCACCATAATTGAACGCGTGTAATGAAATATTATATTTTTTTAATTGGATTAGTTGTTGCCCTCGCAAGTTGTAAGAAGCAAGCCACATCGTGGGAGACCGAATTAGGCGCACCGCTCATCAATGACACCTTAGATTTGTCTAAATTAACAGACAACAACACCTTAGTTGCGAACGCAGGTGGGACCTTAGACCTCGATTTAACGAAAACTATAATAGATCTTGGTTTGTCGGATATCGTTTCCATCCCAGACACCCAAGTTGTTCAGGTTTTTAATCCAACCATCGCCTTAAATGTACCTGCTGGATTCAATGTGTTTAATGAAACTGAAGAACACACCATCGATATTCCTGGTGTTCAGCTCAAGAAAATCCGTGTTTTTAGTGGGGAAATTGACCTTAAGGTATATAATCCACTTCCCACCAGCGTAACGTTTAATGTGACCCTACCCGGAGTATATAATAACGGCCTCTTATTTCAACAATCCCTTACGGTAGGGGCGGGTGATAATGCCAATCCAACCGTTG
This sequence comes from Flavobacteriales bacterium, assembly GCA_947500755.1. Classification (GTDB taxonomy): domain Bacteria; phylum Bacteroidota; class Bacteroidia; order Flavobacteriales_D; family Crocinitomicaceae; genus UBA952. The sequence goes on along the minus strand of CANMTO010000035.1, from coordinate 5,966 downwards.
GTTCAGGCTCCTTGGATCTTTCCGGATATGAAATGGATTTAAGAGGAATAAATGGGATTTCTTTCAATATTTTACAAGCTTCAGTTGCCGCTATTACAGACCCTACAGGACCTACGGTGAATGTGACGCCGTCTCAGCAATTTAAGGTGGAAGCTACCTTAAAAGATATCGCGTTGGATTATGCACGCGGATATTTTGGGTATCAAGTATTTAGCGATACCACAGCCTTAACCGTGGACTATTTGAATAACATTATTTCAGGATTAGTGGATGTAAATAACATTCAATTGAATTTGTCCCTTTCAAACGGAATGAAGGTTCCGGTAAAGAGTGAATTAAGCCTTATCGAAAACGTAAATAGCACGGGGAATACAGTTTCGCTCTCGGCGCCTTGCATCGGGCAAGACTTATATTTAGCTCCGGCCACCGGAGCTTGGAATAACCTTACTCCTTCGGTTCAGCAGGTTCAGATCAACTCACAGAACAGCAACGTGGAGCAGGTATTTGAGAATTTAGGTGCTACCTTAAATTTGGGATACAACATAACCATCAATCCCAATGGGAATGTGAATGGGGGATGGGATGAGATCTTTTCTACCAGTAGATTGAAAGTGGAGTTGCATGCACAAATGCCCCTGCAATTACAAGCGGACCAACTGACCTTAGCCGATACCTTTGCTGTTAGTTTAACCCAAAACACTGCTAAAACTCATGTTACGGGAGGATATTTTCAATTGGATGCCTCCAATGCATTTCCGATGCAGTGCCAAATGAAATTATCTTTTTTAGATGCAAGCGCCCAAATAATTGAAGAAACGATAGGAGATGCCTTGGTCTTAAGCGCTGTGGCAGGCACGCAAAATGCATCAGGAATGTATGTTAAGAATTCAAGCGTTAAATTCTACGTATCCAAGACACTTATGGAACAAATTAATCAGGTGAAGTATATTCGTGTGGAAGGAATTTTGGATACACCCAATCCTTCGGGTTCCGCAAATCAACAAGTATCTATCCCTATGGGAGCATTTTTGCATGTGCGCCTGAAAGCCAAATTACAAACTCAAATCGTCTACTAATGAAGAAGTTTCATGTAATTTGGTGTGTAGTCTTCGTGTCTGTTGGTTTTGCACAACCCTTAAGGTCTTACGATGTTGATTCCAGTTACGCTGGGAAACAATTGATCCTAGTCAATGGAACGGTAGATTATAGCGCATCCACCATGCGTAACGAGGTGTTGAGTCCCTTGATTTTTGGAGGATACATCGATTCCATGGCTAAAGGCCGTTCAATGGATGCAGACAAACCCTTTAATACGGTTGGTTTTGAAGCAACGGCAAGCTATACACACTATGTTTCCTTGAAAAATAAGGAAGGAGATCCTTCGCGATGGATGATTGGACCCACACTGGGAACCACCTTTATGGGATCGTTAAAATATACCTCAGACCTTTATACCTTGGCCTTTTATGGCAATGAGCCCTTCTTGGGGAAATATGCTAATTTTTCCTTTTCGGAGGCAAGTTATTACCAGTTTCAAACCCTTGGCGTTTCACTGTTTGATCGCATCAGTCAATCTTCCGCAAGCTTAAATTTGGTAGGCTTGAATTCATATTACAAATGTACGCTGGGTGGACTTGACCCGATGAAGTTCTATTATTCAGCCGAAGGCGACAGCATCTACGGGATTTGTAATGGGTCTTTTAGTCAACTTACTTCTCCGTCTTATTTCAAAGGGTTGGGATTAGCATTAAGCGGTGATTATCGGTTTAACATCGCGAATGAAGAAACAGGAAAATCCATGAGCATGCAATTGAGCATTAGTAATTTAGGGTTCGCTGTTAGCAATCAATTCCAAACACAAACGATAGATACATCATTCGCATTTGGCGGATATACTTTATCCCAATTGGCTAATCGAGAAGGATTGCTAGCTCCTGGTTTTTCCTATGCAGACAGCTTATTACAAACTGAAACCCGAAGTAAAGTCATTTTCTTACCGGCAAGTATTCAAATCTTCAATGTGATTAACACGCAAAGTCCTGTTCGAATTCAGCCTTCTTACGGGTTTCGAATGATTTTGATTCCTGGATATATTCCCTATGTATATGCCGGTGTGGTGACTAAAATCATCCCTGGCTTACACCTAGGACTATGCGCGAGCTACGGTGGGTTTTCTGGGTTCAAACTGAATTCCGCCATTCATTACAACTACAAACGCCTGAGCTTGGGGATTGGTTCCGACAATGTGATCGGACTGGTTTCTAAACGTGCCTTTGGTAAATCACTTTCAATCCGTTTGCGATGCGATATTTAATCTTAACGACATTCGGTTTACTTTCCTTGGTAATGTTTGCTCAAGGAAGTTTTTACACCCAATATTCCGGTTCAGAATACGACATGGGGCATGGGGTAGTGCAATTGCCAGATTCAAGCTATGTGATTACGGGTCGAAGTGGAAGCTGGGGAGACAATGCAGAAGCATACCTGTTAAAAATCAGTAAAACCGGTGCTTATCAATGGTCGCAACATTATGGAAGTTATGAGTTTGATGAAGGTCGTCGCGTAATGTCTCATGCCGTGAATGGGCTCTATGTGGCTGGGAGTTCGATGCTAAATCAAGTCACTGCATACGACCTCTACCTCTTGAATACCGACCCTAATGGAACCTTTACCTGGGAAAAACGTGTTGATTTAGGTGGGTGGGAATTTACCAACGATGCAATACTAACCTTTGACGATGGGATTGTTATGGTTGGTTCTTCACAAGACCCGAATTCCAGTAATAGCCGCGGATTTATTGTAAAGACCAATGCGTCAGGAGATACCTTATGGTCGCGCTTTATTGGTGGAACGGAAACCAATGCGATTCATAGCGTTTTGGAATTACAAGACAGCATTTACGTGGTAGCAGGCACCTATTATAACACAGATTCTACCTTAAATAAAGGATTTTTAGCGGCATATCACGAAAATGGAACTGCCTTGTGGTTTACGTCCATTGGCGATAAAGGCACATTTGGAATTACTGACATGACGTTCAACCTGAATCGATTTAATTTGATTGGATGGAAGTACGACCCTATATTGAATGAGCACGACAACTACACCGGACGTTATGAGTTTAATGGGAGTTTGTTTTATGAATCTGTTTATGTGAATCCAGGAGATGTGATTTTAGACGAAATAACCTTGAATGGTTCACAAACAAAGTTGTATGTGGGGTATAGAAATGAGAACTTAAGCAATCCCAATTTCGGTATGGACATAACCCTAGGAAGATTTAATACGAATTTCGATTGGGACAACGGTCCGATATACATCAACCACGGGGGAGATGAAAAGGTTAATCAGTTTATTCCAACCTTGGATGGCGGCGCCTTGGCGTTGGGTTCCCTTACCTATCCAATGAATGGTGGATCGTCCGTCTTTGCGATGAAGATTGGTCCGAACGACGAATTTCAAACGGTAATTGGAAATGAACCGATGCTTCCATTGGTTGCCACGGAATCAATCGATGGAGTGGGGATTTCGCTATTCCCAAATCCGACGCAAGACTTCTTAAGCATTACGCTTACGCAAGGCGCTGGCCTTTTATCATGCCTTAACGCTAAAGGACTTGTGGTTCTTAGTCAAGAGATAGAAGCAGGCAAAACTGCGCTTAATGTATCCGCGTTTTCGGCTGGAGTTTATTTCATTCGATACGCAGGAACAACCTGGAAATTCATTAAGCTATGATTCGATTCTTATTTGTCTTTTCATTAGGATTCTGCTGTTTCGGCCAAGTTCTACCCTCAAATCGCAGTGTAGATTGGACCGTGGCTGGATTAACGGATACGAGTACGGTGGGTTTTACCTATTACAATGCGGTGCAAGAAGGAGCGATTCCGGATGGTGTAAGCTCGGTGAATTCGGTGATCGATAGCTTATTACAATTGAATCAGGCGCTTGGAATTCACGTACATTTTCCTGCAGGTAACTATTTTTTTAATGCACCAATCAGCTTACCGAGTAATTGCTTAATCTCAGGAGATGGCGCGGATGCAACACATTTTGTATTCAATCAAGGAGGGACTGGACATTCCATACAAACCAATGGGTTAGTGCAAAGTGCAGATACCGCGTCGGTGGTAGTTCAGGGTGCCAAGTGGACAATGTTCTTGGTGGTTTCAAATGCTTCTCCATTTCAGGCTGGAGATTGGATTCGTATTCAACAGCAAGATGCGGACTTAGTCTTCTCCAGTTGGGCGCAGGGTAGTGTGGGGCAACTCGTTAAAATTGCCGGGATCTCCGGAGATACCTTATGGTTGAATTCAGAGTTACGTATGGATTATATGTTGAACCGTCAGCCCAAGGTAAAGCGCATCCTTATGAAACGAAACATTGGTCTGCAGTGTTTTTCGATGGAACGAATGGATAATACCGCGCCAGAGCAGGCGAGTAGCATTCACTTTACCTATGCAGAGAATTGCTGGGTCAGTGGCATCGAGTCTAATAAAACCACCTTTGCACACCTAGAGTTTGAGGGTGTATCGAATAGTAAGGTGGAGAAATCGTATTTCTATGATGCCTTTGAATACGGCGGTGGCGGAAGGGGATATGGTGTGGTAATGCACTTCACGACTAATGAATGTTTGATTGAGAACAATGTATTTAAGCACTTAAGGCACAGCGTATTGCTTCAAGCGGGATCTAACGGTAATGTGACAGCGTTCAATCATTCTTTGGACCCATTTTGGACCAACGGAAATCCCTTGTTAGGCGCTAATTCGGCTGGAGAATTGGTGTTACATGGTAATTACGTGTATGCCAATTTATTTGAGCAAAATGATGTGCAGAACATCGTGATTGATAATTCCCATGGAGCGAACGGTCCCTACAATACCTTTTTAAGAAACCGAGCGTCGTTGTTTGGAATATTCTTTTCCGACAATACGAGTCCTTCTCAGAACATCATTGGGAATGAGATACCAAACACAGGATTTCCTTACAGTGCGGTGAATTACAGCATACAGGGAAATGATCAGTTTACGTATGGTAACAACAACAAAGGAACCGTGGCACCTGCGGGTACGTCAGTATTAACAGACATCAGCTATCACTATCTGACGAAACCAGTTTTTGTTCAGGAATACCAATGGGGAAAGATTGGCTTACCAAGCGCTATGAATGCGGCGATGGTTCCCGCAACAGATCGCTATGAGGCAAACGATATCTTTGCTGGGGCTTGTGGAACGGAAGACTTTTATGCTGGAATGCTTGAGCAAGAACTCCTAGGGGTTTATCCGAATCCGGCGGAATCTGTATTGCATGTAATGCGTGGGGGCTCAGAATCCTTTGAAATACTGGACATGCAAGGACGTTCGTGGCTTATTGGTAATCTGAATTCCGATGGAACGATAGAAATAGCGCACTTACCCATTGGTGTGTATCTGTTGCGTATTGGGAATAGCAATATACGATTCATAAAATCCTAGGTGGAAATAATTATATTTGAACATACGCTATAAAATAGCGCCAATACACCTTGTTTGGTTGTATAAGCGAAGGTTTATTGCGTGTATAAACGAGTTATGGGCAAGTTCAAAACAACGAAATGATTAAACTAAAGTGTAGATAACAAAATATATGACACCTTTAAACATTACTAAATTACTTTTCATAGCACTGATTTACTTACCAATATTTGGATTTTCTCAAGTTTTAACTAATAACACAAGTATTAGCATTACAAAAACATGGACTTCACAACCAAGCGGATATACTTACCCAATAAATATTTTAGTACCTCAGGGTGCTGTTCCTCAAGGCGGATTTCCTGTATGTATACTTCTTCATGGTAATGGCTCTGGAAACCTCTTGAATTTAGCGGGCCCACCAATGCTTTCTCAACAGCAATTTGGCTCTGTGCTTCCGTGTCATATACTTGTTGCCCCAACCGGTTATCAAAACAGTTGGAATATTTGTGC
>CANMTO010000034.1 GCA_947500755.1 Flavobacteriales bacterium | reverse complement strand
TGATCGCTCGTTATAACAATATTCACACTTGGCAAGAACGAAATCGATGCATTTTGACGAGAAGAACCATTAAATGATCCACAATACGCTAAAGGCATGTAATCCGCTTGATAACCCGTTAATCGGTGCGGTGCAATGGTTCCTTCCAAGATACCTTCGTAGTTTTGGTCCGGATCAACTCCTGCATCATCGGGATAGTTACATGGATTCAAATAGGTCGGACCATTAGGTAAACCCTCAAAAGCAGGGTCGGTATCGTCACATTCTGGTGCATAATCCCCCGAACGAATCCAGTTTGTAGGGAAATAGGCGTCGTTATCAGAAATTCCCATCAACCAACGCTTCGAGGAGTCACTAAAGGTAATAGAAGACTCGATCATGTTCGTACTTTTCGCTGTAATGTTGCCAGATCCTGAAGGGAAATAATATTTCTCTTGATGGATTTGTACCGAGATTCCCCATGCCGGAATGATTTGTTCGTTGTCTCCCGAGATAGTGACTTCTGAACTTACAGAATCTTGAATCGTTCCGCCTTTGGTATCGTAGCGATAAATCACCCAACTGGCGGTATCGGCTGCGTTACCCGGTGAGGTTGGCGTATAATCACGGAAACGACATTCAAAATAACCACTTTTTAGGTTTAAGGGGTCAACAACTTTGATATTCACCGGACCTTGGCCATATTCATATTCGGGATCCTCCATAAACCCAGTATTCAAAATGGTATTTAAGGTAGCGTCTGTAAACTCTAAGGATCGATTCCCGTTTCCGTACCCATCGAGGCGTGTAATTCTAGGCGTAGACCCATAGCTTATTTGTTGGTAGGTACCATCAGCTTCAGGCATCGGATTATGCGGCACCCCTTCCATTACCTTCACTTCACCCATGGCACTTTTTCTACTTGCGATAAAAGGCATTTTTTGTCCATTCAGGCTCAAGGGGTCATTTGGATTATACGTTTCGTAGTTGTTGTAGGCATAAGAAACCGCCATGTAGTAGTATTTCTTGAAATTCACCAACTTCGATTGCCCTTGAGCGAAAAGGTCGTTTGTTACCTTAAAACTATGACGTATCCCTTTGTTTTCGCCATTAACTCGTTCTTTCGGTACACTAAATCCGAGTTCTTCATCAAATTCGAAGTTGATAAGGCGTGAAACATTGTCCTTGATGTCACATTGAGCTACCAACCTCGATTTTATGGGATTACTCAAGTCAGAAAGCGCCACTTGATTATTTGCTAATTGAAAAATCTGATACCCTTGAAATCGGAACGTTTTATCTACATTGGGATTGGACGATACAATAAATGGGTCGTTCTCCTCATATTTTTCTTGATAATTATTCGAGTTAATCGGGTTTGACAGGTAAAGGATGAGTTCATTATTCAATTCTTGAATTTCTAAGGTGGGTGCATGTGGCGAATCCATAACCTTAAAACAATTTTCGAATAAGGCCTGAGCCTTATCGTCGGCACGGCGCAAAGATTCTACAGAGGTAAAGGGGTCTCCGCCGTTTGACCGCGCCCAAACAACCCCCACCGTGATGTTGTTAACCGCTCCGGGTTTAAGCACGAAAGGTCCCGCACTTTCTACAAATCGGCGATCATTCGGCGTATTATTAGCTGTTTGTTCGGTCCAGTTTGGTTTAACTATACCGCCCGTTCCCCATCCCATGAAATCGGATGTTCCCGGAAACATAAAATCGCAGGGGGTATTTGGATCGGCCTCAGGATCCGAAATATGCCCACTTCCACCATACACAAACTTGGTTCCATCCTTCCAATATCCCCTTAAGTAATTGTAGTAATCCGAAGAAGCAATGGGGTCAGTTTGATTGATGTTTGCCCCGTTCGTTGTATTTGAATAATACAAGAATCGGCGCATTCCAAAGCGTTCGTTATCTATGATTCCGTCTCCATAACCAATGCCATTTAACGCTTCATTCAATCCAATCCCGTAAGCATTATCAATTCCGTCATCGTCTTGATACGGTCCTTCGAAAAAGTCTACTCCAACGGCTGGTGGGGAATATCCATAGCCTTTATACCCCGAGTTGTCCCCATCAAAGTTGTCCCCGTTGTAATAGTACCCCAAGCCACGCATGACATCACAACCCACATAGTCATCATACGGATCTCCTAAGGCTCCATCGGTGAAGAAACCAAAGTATGTATTATATAAGGTTTGTGTTCCTCGGTTAATCAGCACGTAGTTGTAAAAGGTCATGTTATTTACTTCATCATTCGAAGCAAAGGCAAAGGCTTGAGCCCGGATTTCCATTCCAATGGGATCTGCACCCGTTTCGGTATGGATATTCCCCTTATCGTTCATAATCCACCAAAAGTTCTTATCCCCATAAAGAGATACATCTCGATCCACATTACACTGCTTATCTTGCTTTATGTCGTACCACGGGTAATCTCCATCATGCCAATCGTAATGCCCATCGTCGTTAAAATCATAAAAGGGCGCCAAGTAATAGTCTTGGCCCAAGGAGACATTCCCATGGGCGGGCCATGTTTTAATAATTTCCGGCACTTGATAATTAGGAAACAACGTAGCTTGGGTGTTCGTGCCATATTGTTGATCGGCTAATCCCGCTTCGAACCATGCATTAAATTCCCTAATTTCGTCTTTTGAGCTGATAAAGTGGCGGTCGTACTTATCGCATTCCTCATAACTAGTTTCTGCTAAAACTTGCGATAAGGGACCGGTCCAATAATCTTGACCATTCCGATAGCGCAGGGCGGCGAGCTTAAGCTGGTTATTTACATCGGTTCCTCCAAGCCATAGGGCAGCAGTAAACAAGGCCATGATTCCTGAGTTCTTAGGGACTTCGTATTGTGAAAAGTTTTGCCCCGGAATTTGCCATAAATTCCCGGCCGTATGCACCATGGCGCGCACGTTATTTAATTCTAAAAATGAAGTTGTGGTTGGCGGAGCACAGCCTGCAGCTTTAGCCGGTTTGGCATGCACTTTTTGATTGCCCTGATAGGATTGACCAAATACAGCAAACGCTGAAATGAGATAAATAAAGGTGAGTTTTGTATACCGTTTCACTCGCTGAAATTACCAAAAAATATGGATTTTCTACTTGGATTCGAGTAAATTCTCAATATCCAAGATGAGCTGATCTACCTCAGCAGCATTCGTTCCGTCATAATACCCCCTTATATGCCGGTCTTGGTCCACCAAAACAAAATTGTTGGTATGAATAAAGTCGCTTCCAGCATCCCCAAGATTCGCTGCTTCCGCAGGTTTTAAGACAAAAAACGAGGTTCTTGCCAAGGAATATAGAGCCTCTTTCTTTCCGGTAATAAAGTGCCATTGTCCCGTACGATAGGCATGGCTTTTAGCATATTGCAAGAGTTGTTCCGGCCTGTCATTTTCTGGGTCGACTGTAAAGCTTAGGATTTCAAATGCAGCATTCCCATCGAATGCGGTCTGAACACGTTGCATTTGCTGATTCATGATGGGGCAGATACTTCCACAGGTAGTAAAGAAATATTCCACTACACATACTTTTCCTTTGATTACTTCGTCGGTAATAATCTTGTTTTGCTCATCAAGCAACCTAAACGCACCGATTTTGTGATTTCGGCCAATGTTTTGCACACTGGAATCAACCATTTCTGACTGCACGTCGGTAGGGTTGATAAAGGGTAAAGCAGGCGTGTTGGCTTGGGTTACCATGAAGTATGCAATTGGAATCGCAATGGCTAAAATCAGGGCAATAAAGACTAGGCGTTTCATGGTGCAAAGGTACCGAATCAATGAGGAATTAGCCTCAAAATTCGTAATTTTCTTTCCTCCAATGAGCCCTCTAGAATATGATAAGGCACCTGACGGACATTCAAGTCTTGACGGTATAACTCGAAGAGCTCATTCCGTGCTTCAGGATGTTCCCTCAAGGGGTCTTCTTCCCATGGAAAATCGGGTTTACACAGGAACAACACGGTGTACGATTCTGACAACGTTAAGCCCTCGATACATCTCGAAATTTCTCCGTATTTTACGTGTTCCCAAATGCGCATAACAGTCATTTCTGTGTCACAAATGCATCGATCATGTTCATGATTTTGGGTAAATTGACCCGAGGCGATTGCGTGTAAGTCTTCATGAACATAGCTTGGATTGTTGGCCAAATAGGTGCGGGCATATTCTGGAACCAATGGAAGGCTGAGCTCGATTGAAAGCCATTGTGCCAGTGTGGATTTTCCGCTGCATTCAGGGCCCGTGAACGCAATTCGAACGGTGGAAGGTGTTATTTTCTCCATTGATACATCCCGTAAAGTGAAACCCCAAAATAAATAACGGATAAGCTGGCGTAGAAATAAAGCTCGTTCGAGAAGGCGGTTACCGCAGTTATCCCATTAACGACCAACCAAAGCATCCAATGTTGTTGGATCATACGAACCGTGAACAGGGTGGCAACGATTGAAAAAACCAACGCGATTTGATCTAAAAAACGGCTTGTCCAATTTAAGCTGGGGAAGAAGATAGTAGTTCCCACATAAAGCACGGGTAAAGCAGCCAAAAAAATATAGCTGAGTTTAGGATATGATTTCACTGGAATCACCTGCTTTCGCCACTGCACCCAACCCCAAAGGCCCATCAGTACATTCAGCACTTGAATGGTGCCTTGACTACTCAGGTCGGATTCAAAGCAAAGTGCCGCAAAAATCGCACAAGAAAGTATCCCCGCGAGCCAACCCAAGGCATTTTTCCTGGCAATTAGCACAATATACACCACTCCAAGAAGGGATGCGACAAGTTCCAGACTGAAGATAAGTGTTGACATTCGGGCTCAAAGTTAAGCACATTGAGAAAGCAATTAAAGAAGGAGTGTTAAAAACTCAAAGACTTCTGCGGATTTTACATGGACAAAAGCCTGATTTTTGTAAAAACCAATCGTATGAAAAAGTCTGTTTTGTTTTTTGTTTTGTTGGCACTTGCTTCGGCGTGTGTTTCCTCAAAAAAGTTTAAAGCCTTAGAAGCACAGCAAAAGTTATGTTCCGAAGAACTTGAGAAAATGAAACAAAGCAATCAGGGTTATGAAATTAAGGTGAATGAGCTTAAATCCACGGTGGACGCGCTGCAAAAGGAAGCAAATGCCTTAAAAACAGACACCTCGAAACTGGGCATTTCGGTTCGTACCTTATCTCGAGAGTTGAGTAAGTCGATGAAAGAACTCGATGAGCTCACTAAAACATTCGAAAAGTATAAATCAACGGGAGCAAAGGAAGCTTCCGTCCTTCAAAAACAGCTTGAACAGAAGAATATCGAACTTCAAAAAAAATCCGAAGCTTTAGTCACCCTGGAGTCAGAATTAAAAGCAAAACAAAAGCTTTTAGAGGAACGTGAACAACGGGTCAATGAATTGGAGGAGTTGTTAAAACGCCAAGAAGATGCCTTGAATACCTTAAAGAAAAAAGTGACCGATGCCCTCATTGGCTTTGAAAATCAAGGGTTGAAAGTAGAACAGAAAAACGGGAAAATCTATGTGAGTATGGAGGCAAAACTCTTGTTTAAATCAGGAAGTATTGTTGTTGAGGCAGATGGTAAAAAGGCCCTACTTCAAATTGGCAAGGCCTTAGAAAATGAAACGGATTTAGAGATTGTGGTTGAAGGCCATACCGACACGGATAAGCTTTCAAGTGCGGCTATTCCAAGGAACAACTGGGAGTTGTCGGTGTTGCGCGCAACTTCCGTGGTGGATATACTGTTGGCCAATTCTAAAATGAATCCTGCGCGGATTGTTGCGGCCGGTCGCAGTGAATTTCAACCCGTTGACCCCTCGGATAAAGCTAAAAACCGACGGATTGAAATTATTATTTCTCCGAATTTGGATGAATTGTTTGATATTATTTCAAACGACTAACACGTAACCTAATATTCGTTTTGTCCGTACTTGCAAAGATTGGCGAAATACCCTATTTTTGCCGTCGAAAATTTTAGAAAATTAATTATTAAAGAAATGGAGTCAATGATGATTTATGTACCAATAGTTCTAGCACTGATTGGGTTACTGTTTATGGCAATGAAACGCGCTTGGGTGTTGAAACAAGATGCAGGGGATGGAAAAATGAAAGAAATTTCAGACTACATCTATGAAGGAGCGTTGGCTTTCTTAAAAGCGGAATACCGTTTATTAGCCATTTTTGTAGTATTGGCAAGTATCGTTTTAGCTGGCATTTCATTCATTGTCCCTACAACACATATCTTAATCGTTGTCGCTTTTGTTTTTGGGGCTTTCTTTTCGGCTTTAGCTGGAAACATGGGAATGAAAATTGCTACTAAGACAAACGTTCGTACAACTCAAGCAGCTCGGACTAGTTTACCACAAGCATTGAAAGTTGCTTTTGGTGGAGGAACTGTAATGGGATTAGGCGTTGCTGGTTTAGCTGTTTTAGGGTTAACAACTTTTTTTATTGTTTTCTTCCAGTTCTTTATGGGAGGAGTATGGGGTGCTGATGGAACCGATAAAATGACCATCGTACTTGAAACCTTAGCTGGATTTTCTTTAGGAGCGGAATCAATTGCATTATTTGCTCGAGTTGGTGGTGGTATTTATACCAAAGCGGCTGATGTTGGAGCAGATTTGGTGGGTAAAGTAGAAGCTGGTATTCCAGAAGATGATCCTCGTAATCCAGCAACAATCGCAGATAACGTAGGCGATAATGTTGGAGACGTTGCTGGAATGGGAGCCGACTTATTTGGTTCTTACGTTGCAACCGTATTAGCTGCCATGGTTCTTGGTAACTATGTTATCAAAGATATGGGGGGTGTTATAAATGATGCTTTTGGAGGAATAGGTCCAATTTTATTACCCATGTCTATTGCGGGCTTTGGTATTCTGTTTTCAATTATTGGAACTATGCTTGTTAAAATCTCAAGCAATGATGCAAAAGAAGCGCAAGTTCAGAAAGCGCTAAACATTGGAAACTGGGTTTCGATTGTATTAACGGCTATTGCTTGTTATTTTTTAGTCATGTGGATGTTACCCACTACAATGAAAATGACCTTTTTCGGAGAAGGAATTAAAGATATTTCTTCGTTAAGAGTCTTTTTTGCCACCTTGGTTGGTTTAGTAGTTGGTGCATTAATATCTTCAGTAACTGAATATTATACTGGACTAGGTACGAAACCAGTACTAAAAATCGTTCAAAAATCTTCTACAGGTGCCGGAACCAACGTAATTGCGGGATTAGCAACTGGAATGATTTCTACGTTTCCAACGGTCATTTTATTTGCAGCCGCTATCTGGGGTTCTTATGAATTAGCAGGATTTTATGGGGTAGCTTTAGCCGCTTCGGCAATGATGGCTACTACAGCGATGCAATTGGCGATTGATGCTTTCGGACCTATATCTGATAACGCAGGGGGAATTGCTGAAATGAGTGAATTACCTAAAGAAGTTCGGCAACGTACAGATATACTGGATTCAGTAGGTAATACAACTGCCGCAACTGGAAAAGGTTTTGCTATTGCTTCTGCAGCTTTAACTTCATTGGCGTTGTTTGCGGCTTATGTTACGTTCACTGGTATTGAAGGGATAAACATCTTTAAAGCACCAGTATTAGCGATGTTGTTCATTGGTGGAATGATTCCAGTAGTTTTCTCTGCCTTAGCTATGAATTCAGTGGGTAAAGCAGCCATGGACATGGTGTATGAAGTGCGTCGTCAGTTCAAGGAAATTCCGGGAATTATGGAAGGCACTGGTAAACCGGAATACGGAAAATGTGTAGAAATTTCTACGAAAGCGGCATTGCGTGAAATGATGTTGCCAGGAGTTATGACCATTGGTTTCCCTATTGCTATTGTTCTTTTAGGTAAATTAGTATATGGGGATAACAATCAATTAATCGCTGAAATGTTGGGTGGTTACATGGCTGGAGTAACCGTTTCTGGGGTGCTTTGGGCGGTATTCCAAAACAACGCCGGTGGTGCTTGGGATAATGCAAAAAAATCGTTTGAAGCAGGCGTTGAAATTAATGGTGAAATGACCTTTAAAGGATCTGATGCTCATAAAGCAGCAGTAACTGGTGATACCGTTGGAGATCCATTCAAAGATACTTCCGGTCCATCTATGAATATCTTAATCAAATTAACGTGTTTAATTGGTTTAGTTATCGCTCCAATTTTAGGAAGCGGGAATCATGATGCTAAAAAAGCGATTGAATCTGAAACCAAATGTGAAATGGTAGATGGTAAATGTGTTCCCTCTTCATGTGGAAAAAAAGAAAATTGCCATGCTACAATGGGAAAATGTGACATGAACGAATGTGCTAAAATGACCAAAGAAGCGTGTGCTAAGATGTGCGATGAGAACGGATGTACTCTTGCAGAAAAAAAGGCTTGCTTAGCTCATTTTGATGAAAATGGCAAATGGATTGGTGGCAAGATGACAAAAGATTGCTGCAAAGAGTAATTAGACATAATGAATTGTAAAGCCGCTATTGCGGCTTTTTTTATGCATTTTAGAATGACAAAGAACAAGGATTTCTTTCAGGCTGTTTATGACATTGTGCGGTTGATTCCTCCAGGAAGGGTGACCACCTATGGAGCCATCGCGCAAGCGTTAGGTTCAAAAGGCGCTGCACGCATGGTCGGTTGGGCAATGAATGCGAGCCATGGTTTACTGGATGTGCCTGCCCATCGCGTGGTGAATAGAAAGGGATTACTAACTGGAAAAATGCATTTTGAAGATGAGGGCGCCATGCAGCGAAAATTGTTGGCGGATGGCATAACAGTAGTAAATGATCAAATCCAGCAGTTTGAATCCTGTTTTTGGGATCCAAAAGAACTCGGTTAGATTCAATCCTTTTGTTAATTTTGAGCAAAATTAATTCCATGAAATTCGCCACAAAAGCCATTCACGAAGGGGTAGCACCAGATCCAGCAACGGGAGCTATCATGACGCCAATTTACCAAACATCAACCTACGTGCAAGATGGGGTTGGAAACCATAAAGGATACGAGTATTCGCGTACCTTGAACCCGACACGCCATGCCCTAGAGAAGAATATAGCCGCCATTGAAAATGGAACCCATGGTGCATGTTTTGGTTCCGGCTTAGCGGCCATTGATTGCGTTATTAAAATGCTCAACCCAGGGGATGAGGTCATTTCAACGAATGATTTATATGGTGGGTCCTATCGAATTTTTAAAACGATTTTCGAAAAATATGGCCTTGTTTTTCATTTTGTGGATATGACAGATGTATCAAATATTGAAGCCAAAGTCAACGAAAACACCAAGATGATTTGGGTGGAAACACCAACGAATCCAATGATGAATATTATCGACATTGAAGCGGCTTCTGCCATTGCGAAAAAAGCGGGTGCCATGTTGTGTGTGGATAATACCTTTGCAACGCCGTATCTGCAAAACCCATTGGATCTTGGAGCGGATATTGTAATGCATTCAGTAACCAAGTACCTCGGCGGACATTCAGATGTGATCATGGGAGCCTTGGTGACCAAGAATGAAACTATAGCGCATGAAATGTATCGGATTCAAAACTCATCGGGTGCCGTAACGGGTCCAATGGATTCATTCCTGGTATTGCGAGGAATAAAAACCTTACACTTACGGATGGAGCGTCATTGCGAAAATGGGGAGAAAATCGCTCACTTCTTGGCGAATCACCCAAAAATCGATAAGGTGTATTGGCCCGGATTCACCCACCATCCAAACCATCAGGTGGCAGTTAAACAGATGCGAGGTTTCGGAGGAATGATATCCTTTACTCTGAAAGGAAATACCTTGGAGGATGCGCTTTCGGCGGTTAAAAAAGTTGAAATATTCTCCTTGGCGGAATCCTTAGGTGGGGTTGAATCCTTAATTGGTCATCCAGCTACGATGACGCATGCTTCTATTCCGAAAGCGGAACGAGAGCAAAGCGGCGTGGTGGATAGTTTAATCCGTTTAAGTGTTGGAATCGAGGATGTTGAAGATTTAATTCAAGACTTGACGCAAGCCTTGGCTTAAAGTTTTTCTAGCATAGTGAAAAACTGATCCTTCTTGGCGGGTGACAAGGGCACCGCAGAACCATCTCGCATAATTACGGAACCACCTTCGTGCTTATCATAGCGCTCTATGTACTCCAAGTTAATTAAATGAGACTGTTGAACTCTAAAAAAACCATGATTTGATAGCAAGGTTTCAAAATCTTTAAGCGTTCGAGAAACAAGAATTTTTTTGCTGCTATTCAGGTAAAAGAAGGTATAGTTTTTATCCGATTCGCAACGAATGATTTCGCTGAGATCTACCACGTGTACACTTTCTTGGGTCTTAAGTACTAACTTGCGTTTCTGGTTGGTTTGAAGGTTATGGGTAAGCGCCTCAAATTGTGAGTCTTCTTTTTTGAAATCCACGGTGTCAATGGCGTTTTGCAGGGCCGTTTTTAGTTCTTCCTCATCAATCGGTTTAAGAATGTAATCGAGGGCACTAAACTTAATTGCCATAATGGCATATTCCTGAAACGCAGTAATAAAAATTAATTCGAATTTCTTGTCCGTTACACGGCCCAATAAATCAAACCCAGTGCCGTCAGGCATTTGAATGTCTAAAAACACGATGTCAGGTTGAATTCGGGTGATAGATTCTATGCCCGTTTCAACGTTTTCACCATCGGTAAATACTTCGACATCCAGGTTAAACGAATCGATCATGCGTTTTACGAAATCTCGAATTCGTTTTTCGTCATCTATTATCAGTACTTTTTTCATATGCTTCAAATGTAGTGTTTTCGTAAATGATTGGCAAACAAATTATTACGCGTGTTCCTCTGCTATTCTCGAGGTCTAAATCTTCAATGGTTAAACTGCCTTTTCCCTTATATTTCTTATTCATAATTTCTATCCGTTGTCGAGTGATGTCTATCGCCATACTTTTGTGCGTTTTATTCTTTTTAATTTTCCCCGCTTTTGTTCTACCTACGCCATTATCGGTGATTTCAATGGTTAGCATGCCCGCATGTTCCTTCATATGAATCTCAATAATCCCTCGTTCAACGGTGTGTAACTGCCCATGTTCAATCGAGTTTTCAATAAATGGCTGTGTAATCATTGGAGGAATCAGGGCTCGTTTAAAAAGGAGCTCTTCGTCAATGTCGATTACAAAATTAAAACGATCTTCAAACCTCAGTTTTTGGGTCGTTAGGTATTTAGATAAAATCTCCTTTTCAATGTCTATGGTAATAAACTCTTTTGGAGAATTCTCCAAGATTAAGCGAATTAAGCGCGAAAAATTCACCAGAAACTTGGATGTTTTTTCTGGCGTATTCTCGTAAATATAACTTTGGATAACCGCCAGGGCATTGAAGATAAAGTGCGGATTCATCTGGGAGCGCAACAGGGTTTGTGACATTTCTGATTCTCGCTGCTCTTGTAGCGTGTTTCGTTGACGAATCATAAAAAATACAGAAACTGCGGATAGAAAAAAAATGGCAATTACAATACTGATGCCTAGTAATTGGCGGTCACTTTGAAGTTTTAGAATTTCCTTCTCTTTAAGTTCTTTTTGAAGTTTTTCTTCTTGGGTTTCAATTAAGCGTTCTCGTTCTTCCCTTGAATTGGTTTGTGTCAGGTCTTCGATTTTTTTACTGTCGATGGAAAAGGAATTTCGCCGTAAAAAATCTGTATGGCGTTTAAGATAATCATAGGCCTGTTGTTTTTTTCCTTGATCGGCATACACATTTGCCAAGGCAAAATAGCTTTCGTAAATGCGGGTTCGCTCCCTTATTTTATTTCGAATTAAAATGGATTTTAAGATGTTCTTTTCGGCATTCACCAAATCTCTCTTTGATAAGTAGACCAATCCAATCTGATGAAAGACGCTGGCCATTTTTTCTGGTTCACCCGATTGCTCGAAATAGGTGAGCGATGTATTGAATGCTTCTAAGGATTGTTTGGTTTGACCCGCCGCATTGTAGGTTTCTCCTAAAACCATCCAGGCCTCTCCAAGCGAGGTGTAACCTTTTAATTGCTCCAAGCCCTTTACACTCGTTGGTAAAAACACCAATACATCTTTCGGGAAGCCTTTTCTAATTTCGATCCGTGCCCGTAGAATGTCGTTTTCCAATTTCAACCGTTTACTGGATATTCTACCACTTTTCAATTGGCATTTTCGTAGATAATTTTCAGCTTCTCTTAAATTCCCTGCATCCAACGACAATTCAGCGATAAATCGATTAAAGATGCATTCATAATAATTATTATTGAGCTTTTCTACCACTTGAAGTGCCAATAATTCTTGGGTAACGGCTTCTTGGATGTTTGAAAATTGGGCATGGGTTATGGCCGATTGATGCAAACAAAGCGCTAATTCAAGTTTGCTATTTGATCGTTTGGCAAACGCTATAGCCTTGTAATTCGATGCATCGGCAGAATCCTTTTTGTTTTCGTGCAAATAAATATTGGAAAACAAGCGATAGGCCTGTGATACCCACTGGTTTTCACGCTGCTTTCGGGCGGTTTCTACTACACGACGTAATCCTTCTTTGGCGGCAGTGAATTCGCCAAGATGTAATTGTAATTCGCAGCGCTGTAACTGATAAAGGTGCCGAATAAAGGGGTGTTTCAAGGTGTTGCCCTGAATGGACTTCAGTGCAAGCACATCTTGGGAAAACCCTAAGTAATTCCCGTTTAATGATTTTTCATAGGCCGCCAATACACGCATTGATGGAGTGGATTTCCGTGAGTCATTCAAGGATTTACTTAATCCAACGGGATTAAAACGGTTTTCTTGACAATAGCGAATAAGCGCTTCTTCTTGAGCTAGGATTGCGCTGCTCTTTAGTAAAAAGAACACCACAAGAAAGCCTATTAAATTTTTAGAAGAAGCAAGCATCTGATTCACCTAACAAAGATAACTTTTCAACATGAACCTCCAATTACTTTTCTACCTTTGTTGCCATGTTACATGACTTGATTCAGGCTTGGCTCGCCGAAGACATTGGCGAAGGAGACCATTCTACCATCGCGTCTATCCCGCTTGAGGCCAGAAGCACCGCGAGATTATTAATTAAAGAATCCGGAGTGATTGCGGGACTTAACGTGGCTAAACAGATCTACGAGCTTACGGATACACAGGCGAATATTAAGTGGTTTAAGAATGACGGAGATTCCGTTTTAGCCGGAGACCTTGCCTTTATTGTGGAAGGTAATGCTCGAAACATTTTAACTACGGAACGTTTAATTCTGAATTGCATGCAACGCATGTCTGGGATTGCAACGAAAACACAAGCCTTGAGTCAAAAAATTGCACATACTTCTGCGAAGTTACTCGATACACGAAAAACAACGCCGGGCTTTCGATTATTAGAAAAAGAGGCGGTTCGCATTGGAGGAGGATCCAACCATCGCTTTGGTTTGTACGATATGATCATGCTCAAGGATAATCACATTGATTTTTGTGGAGGAATCCAAAAAGCGGTAAACGCAGTAAACGCATACAAAATAGCGATGCATTTAACAATTCCCGTTGAGGTAGAGGTTAGAAATGAAGCGGAACTCCAAGAAGTGATTCAAACCCAAGGCGTGAATCGAATCTTATTAGATAACTTTTCGCCAAAACAGATTAGTGCATGCCTTTACATGATTCCCCCACAGTTCGAAATTGAAGCATCCGGCGGGATTACAGAAGATAACATTGTGGAATTTGCAGAAGCAGGCGTGCATTATATTTCAGTCGGGGCACTTACCCATCATGTTAAAAGCCTAGACCTCAGTTTAAAGGCCATTATTTATTAGGTATTAGTACATCTATTCCTGCCAGTTACGGTTGCTTTCAAGTACTATTTTCGATTGTAATGTGCTAATTCCTTCATAAACGAAGGGTCCTCCTCTAATTTATTGCCAATAACCACCAGCGTTGCCCCGGCCTCATGTGCTTTTTTTATGGAGTCTATGGTTCGCAGCCCACCGCCAATGATCAAGGGACACCCAAGCACCCCTAGCGCGCTAATGATTTCTGTGGATACGGGTTTACTGGCCCCACTTCCTGCATCTACATACAGGCAATGCATGCCTAACAATATTCCCGCTTTTGCTGTCGATGATATGAGCGTAACTTCGTGTTGAGGGATTGGGTCGGTTTCCGATACCCGGGCTACCGCTGAGATGACCCCTCCGTCTACTAGAATATACCCGGTACTAATCACCTCAAGCTTAGACTTAAAGAGCTGTGAAGCAGCTTCTACATGGGCACCAATCAAATATGTTGGGTTTCTTCCGGATATCAGGGAAAGAAAGAGTATCCCATCTGCTTCAGTGTTTATTTGTGAAATACCCCCTGGGAATATGAGGAGTGGAATGTCTGTACTTGCCTTTACGCGTTCAATAACCGAATTCATTTCGGTCGCTGAGACCGTGCTTCCGCCAATAAAGATAAAAGCAGGGGCAATAAGCGCTATCGCGGCTAACTGTTGCTTGAACTGCTCCTGATTGCTCGCTTTTTCAGGGTCAATCAAAACAGCGATTCCCTTGCGCGTATTTGCCAATTTGGCGAGTATTTTGGTCGGTTTATGCATAGGTAGCGATGGAAATAATGACGTTATTTACTTGAATGGTTTCGCAATGAATCATCGGGTGTTTTACGTGTGTTTCTACCGTAAACATAAATTTCGATTCCGAAATCGCAGTGCATCGCATTTGGTCTTTCCAATGAATCCCGGGTTCATTAACGAGTTTATATATAGCCTCCTTACAACTCCACAGTTGGGTAAGTTGAATAATCCCAATTTCCGTATCAAATAATTCAAGCTCCTCACTGCGGCAAAACCGATCCACTACACGATTGATGCGTTCATGTGGCTCTTCAATATCGCAGCCAAAGGCAACCGTAGCATGAGCAAATAAAGCCCATTGCGATGAATGACTTATTCCAATAGTGACTCCTGCTTGATGTATTTCGGGTTTACCATGCATTCCATATATGATTTCATCCGCACCAAACACCCCTTGTTTTAATACACGAATAGCCTTGAACTCTCGCTTTCGCTGATCACTACCCAAGCGCATCAGTTGCGCGTTTTCTACAGGGGTAAGTTGCGCGCTTGAAGCATTGAGCGCTTGAATCTCTCCCATTTCCCAATGGACAAAATTAGTAAACCCTGTTTTTCCAACCATACATCTATTGTTTGTTGCGCATTTTCGGTAATCAAGATGCAAAATTCGACATTTTTTTCTTTTTATTTTTTTAACATTTTGGCTATACAAGTTTATATTTCTATATTTAGCAACTTAAATTTAATGTGTTCTTAGCAACAATTTACGAAAGAATATGCTGAAAAAATTACAGTTATTAGTGTTAAGCGTTTTGTTTTCAAGCGCTTACATGTTTGCTCAGTCTGGATTGGGAACCCTAAAGGGGATTGTTAAAGACCAAAAATCTGGGGAACTTATTCCCAGCGCCAAGGTCTATTTAATGTCGGGTACCTCGATGAAGGGGAATGCCATCACCGATGAAAACGGGGAATTCCAAATTAATGCCATTCTCCCTGGAACCTACGACGTTAAGGTAACCAACAAAATTGAAGGATATCAAGACGCCCTCGAACAAGGAGTAATCATCTCTTCGGACAAGATTATCTTTTTGGAAAAACTAACCTTAGGTAAGCCCGAAAATGAGCTACAAAAAGATGAGGTGAAGGTGACTCGATATAGAGTCCCCCTAATTGATAAAGACGGTGGGGCATCAGGTGCCGTGCTCGGGAGGGAAGACATTGCAAGAATGCCCGTGCGTTCTGCGGCTGGTGTTGCGCAATCAGTGGGTGGAGTAAACACCAATGAAGGAAGTGGTGAAATATCAGTCAGAGGTTCTCGTTCAGACGCTACATATTTCTTTATTGACGGAATTAAAGTCCGTGGTTCTGCCAACATACCGAAAGCAGCGCTTGAAGAGGTTTCGGTAATTACAGGGGGAGTTCCAGCAAATTACGGTGACGTTACAGGTGGCATTATCTCGGTTACAACAAGAGGTCCATCTGCTATTTATTTTGGTAGTATTGAGGCAGTAACTTCTGGTGCGTACTTTAAAGGGAAAGATCTAAATGGGTACGACGGTAAAGTGATGGGATTGGATAAATTTGGGTACAACCTCGTAGAAGGAATGTTATCTGGACCACTTTGGATGCAGAAAGATTCTGCGGGCAATAAAACTCGCCCATTATTAGGTTTTCTTGTTTCTGGTAACCTCACGGATGAATTGGACAACCGACCCCTAGCTGGCGGTGGATGGCGAGTTACCAAGGAAACAAGAGATGAGCTTCTTGCAAATCCCCTACGCCCAACTTCCACCGGATTCGGGACCTTCCACAATGCCCTGTTTTTACAAAATCCCTTGGATGCAGATGGCAATCCAACAGCAAAGTCGGATTTCGAAAAAGTTCCTTGGAGAATGAATGCGAGAAATACGACCATTTCCGGTCAAGGTAAAATAGATGTGAATACAGGCCCATCGGTTAACGTTCAGTTCGGAGGATCGTTAAATTATTTTAGGGCGTCTAATTACTCCTACGCAGCATCCCTCTTGAATTTTACCAATTTCGGGGAATCCAAAGGCTTGGATTATCGAGTGTATGGAAAAATTTCACAACGTTTTACGAGTGATAACAAAAACAGTAAAATCAAGTCCGCGAATTACACCTTAATGGTTGATTACAGCAAAACCCTTCGGGATTCGTATGACCCAAAGCATCAATATAACATCTTTAATTATGGTCATGTAGGTAGATTTACTACCCGCCGAACCCCATCGTATCAGTTTAATGATAATTTACAACGTTGGGAACACAACGGATTTAAGGATTTAGAGGTTGCATTTTCTCCTTCAGAAACCAATGCGGCACTTGCATCAATTACCACACAATATTATAATATATATGAAGGTGAGCCTTTAGGCCACTATGAGAACTTGTTCCAAATCCAGCAAGGAAATGCCTTGAGAAATGGTGATGCGCCTCAAAGCGTTTACGGTATTTGGTCTAATATCGGTTCTCCTTCAAATGGCTTCGGTAAGTTTGAAAACGACCAGTTCCGAGTAACGGGAGCAGGGTCTTTGGTTATTGGAAATCATAGCATTTCTTTAGGGTTCGAATATGAACAGCGCATCGACCGCGGATGGTCTAACGGTGACCAAGGTCCTGTGGCCATATGGTCAATTGCTCGTCAGTTGATGAATTTTCACATTGAAGAACTTAACTACGCGTCGGGTGTAATTACAGATTCCGGTTCATTCAAGGCCATTACGTATGACCGCTTGAATGCTGGATATGCCAGCCAATCCGGAACAGGGGTATATGGTGGGCAGTTAAACAATGATAACCAATCGTTTTTTGATTACAGCGTAAGAAAAGCCCTAGGCTTAAACATTGACGGAGATGATTATGTAGACATCGACATGTACGATCCAGGGATGTTTCAGTTTGATATGTTCTCACCGGATGAGTTAATGAATGGTGGAAACTCATTCGTTTCTTACTACGGATTTGATCATACTGGAAGAAGAGTAAAAGGAGCTACAGACATTAATAAGTACTTCAACGAGTTTGATGATAATGGAAATTATAAGCGATTTATTGGTGCATTCCAACCTACATACATGGCTGGATATGTGATGGATAAATTTGCGTTCAAGGACATCGTATTTAACGTGGGTGTACGTGTTGATGTATTTGATGCGAATCAACCTGTATTGAAAGATCAATATTTGTTCTTTAACGCACGAACCGTTAAAGAAGCGAAAGAACTTAAGGCAAATGACCCAGGGCAATACAACTGGGTAGATATCCCCGAAAGTATGGGAGATGATTACATCGTTTATGTCAATGATATTGCTAACCCAACAGGCATCAACGGATTTAGAACAGGAGATCAATGGTACAATGCAGTAGGTACTACGGTAGAAGACCCTAAAACAATTCAAGGTGCTGGTGGTATTGCTCCATGGGTATTGAATCCCGGACAAACTGCACCAGATGCCTCTGCTTTTGAAGACTATAAAGCTCAAATTAATGTTATGCCTCGAATCGCCTTCTCCTTTCCTATTTCTGAGAAAGCGTCGTTTTTTGCGCATTATGACATCTTAACTAAGCGTCCTACCTCAGGATTCCGTTTTGATCCATACGAGTATCAATACATCCAAACACGAAGTGATGTTATTTCAAACGCGAATCTTAAACCAGAAACTACGGTGGATTACGAATTAGGATTCCAACAAGTATTGTCAGCAACCTCCTCGTTGAAAATCTCCGCCTTCTATCGTGAGCAGCGCAATAACGTTCAGTTAATTAATGTGTTCATGGCTTATCCTGCTTCCTATAAAACATTCGGTAACCGCGACTTTGGTACGGTTAAAGGGATGACCATTGCATACGACTTACGTCAAACAGGAAATATTCGTATGACTGCAAACTATACCTTACAGTTCGCAGATGGTACAGGGTCTGATGCAACTTCGATGGCAGCATTCATTAATGCAGGTATTCCTAACCTTAGAAATATCTTCCCGTACAGCTACGACCAACGTCATGCATTTGCAATCACATTTGACTATCGTTACGGTGAAGGCAAGGACTATAACGGTCCGAAAATCGGTAGTTTCAATGTGTTGGAGAACACCGGTTTGAACATCTTTACAAACATCAATTCAGGGTATCCATATTCAGCACAAACGTTCATAACAGATGAAGGAATTGGTAACCTGAATGCGGGGATAACAGGTACAGTGAATGGTTCACGTATGCCTTGGACATATCGTTTAGACATGCAGTTGGATCGAAATATTACCATAACGCACCAGTCAAAAGACGCGAAAAGCAAGGATAAAGACAAAGTTTCCAACTTGAACATTTACATCCGTGCAACGAACTTGTTTAACCAATTCAATATATTATCAATTTACCGTGCTACCGGTAATGCCGATGATGATGGATATTTAGCTGCTGCAGCGAGTCAAACATCCATTCAAAATCAAACAGATGAACAAGCGTTTCGTGATTACTACTCCATGAAGGTGAATAATCCGTTTAACATTAGTGTACCTCGTACCATTCGTCTTGGAGTAAAATATGATTTCTAAAATAAATAGCATAAAGGTTATGAAAAAGCAATTATTTGCCGCATTTATCGCAATTGTATTCATCGGTTCAAATGCCTTGGCATATTATGGACCAAACGATAAAAGTAAAAAGCCAACAGGAAACACAAAAGCAAACTGTAGTCCAGCTACGGCCAAATACATCATGGAATTTAATGATGTGCGTGCCTTAATTGAACAAGGTGGATCCATGTTTCAAAACCGTCAAAACGGTGTGGCAGCTTATGAGGTACCAAAAGGAAGCAATCGTTTTGCGATTTTCGCAGGAGCGTTATGGATGGGTGGAACAGACGTAAACGGACAGCTTAAGCTCGCCGCATTGCGTTACCGTCAAGGGAACGACTTTTGGCCTGGTCCCTTATCGGTTACATCAGGTACAGGAAATTATAATCCCCTGTTTCCTGTAGGCGATGATGCAATTCGTGATTTCGGCGAGGCGAATATCGATCCAGATCAGTGTATTGCTTATGACCAATTCTACACAATTCGTAAAGCGGAAGTGATTCGTTTTAATATCTGGTGGGAATGCCAAGCAGGAATTACCACAGAATGTGATGATGTGCAGTCACCTTCGAATGAAGAGTTAAACAGAATCTACAACTGGCCAGCGCATGGTGATGTATCTAAAGGACAAGATTATTTCTTGGCGCCATATTATGATAGAGATCAAGATGGAAATTATAACCCAGATAACGGAGATCACCCTTGGTACGACGATATCTTAGGTCGTGACGATATTCAGTGTGGGTTTGACCGTCGAATTTCTTTGTTTGGTGATGAAACGCATTGGTGGGTTTTCAATGATAAGGGAAATATTCACACGGAAACAAATGGAGATCCAATTGGTATGGAAATACGAGCTCAGGCTTTCTCTTTTGCAACCAATGATGAGGTGAATAAAATGACCTTCTACAACTATGAGCTAATAAACCGTGGTACCCAAACACTTTACGATACATATTTCGCGCAGTATTTAGATGCGGATGTTGGAAATTATGCAGATGACTACGCAGGTTGTGATGTTTCTCGTGGATTAGGATACATGTATAATGGAGACCTTAACGATGAAAACGACGGGGGTAAATTAGGGTATGGAGATAATCCTCCAGCGATCGGATGCGACTTCTTCGAAGGTCCATATCAGGATGCGGATGGAATCGATAACCCAGGTCCGTATTTTGATAACGCAACTCAATCATTAGTAGTTCCAACGGTGGTTGATGCCTTAGCTAATAATGGAATCGTTTACAAAGGAATTGGTATTGGATATTCGGATGGTATTATTGATAACGAACGTTTTGGTATGAGAAGGTTTACCTATTATACCTCTACGTCAGCATATCCATATAATGACCCAGGTCCCGCAGCAGAATTTTATAATTTCATGGAAGGTCAATGGGCAAATGGCTCCGAGATGTATTATGGTGGTTTAGGAAGTACGCCAGGAACGCTGTCTGATTATATGTTCCCTGGAACATCAGATCCATTGTCTTGGTCTACTGGTGGTGTTGATATGTCTGGTGCTTATCCAAATGGATGGGATGAATCAACAAGCAATAACCCAGCGGGTGACCGACGTTTCGTACAGTCAGCGGGGCCATTTACCTTGAAGCCGGGTGCTGTAAATAACATTACTGTTGGTATAGTTTACGGACGTAGTACAGAAGGTACCTTAATGGCATCTGTAGATGCGATGAAACGCGCAGATACAAAAGCACAAGCATTGTTTGATGCATGTTTCAAAATCTTGTCTCCACCGGATGCACCGAAATTAACCATTCAGGAGTTAGACAAAGAATTGATTTTAATGATTGAAAACCCAATTTCTTCAAACAACTATCAAGAAGCCTACGAAGAAATCGATGAAATTAATATCCCAGATCCAAGCGTAGATAGAAAATACCGTTTTGAAGGATATCAAATATTCCAATTAAAGAATCAAGATGTTTCGATTTCGGATATCGCCGATCCAACCAAAGCGCGTTTGGTGGCTCAATGTGATATCAAGAACAGTGTATCTCGATTGATTAATTTTGAATTTGATGAGGCGCTAGGATTTGCAGTTCCAGTGGAGAAAGTGGATGCTGAAAACAAAGGAATTCGTCACTCATTTCAGGTAACTGAAGATGCCTTTGCTCAAGGAGCACGTCGTTTAGTAAATCACAAAACATATTATTATGTAGCGGTGGCTTATGCGCACAATGAATTTAAAAAGTACGACCCGAATGATCCATTGTTGTTAGACGGTCAAAAGATGCCCTATATCTCTTCTCGTTTGAATTTTGATGGTACTGCGATTAGCTCTACACCCGCAGTTCCGCACAACCCAATGCCAGAGGCAGATGGTACCTATCAATTAGTTTCTTACGGATCTACTCCGAAAATTACGCGCCTTGATGGGTATGGTAACGGAAATCGATCCCTAGAATTTACAGAGGCTACGTTGAATACCATTTTGAATACTGGGTTTATGGAAGATCCAGAATATGCGGCAGGCCAAGGTCCAGTTAACATTAAAGTGGTTGACCCCTTAAATTTGAAAAGTGGTTATTTTGAGTGTCGTTTCAGAGACTACACGCCAACTTCTCCAGGTAATGCTGCAGATACGGCAAGTTGGGTGATTTATCGCTACGATACCAAAGGCGGAACCATTCAAGATTCTGTAAGTTCTGATGTTACGATTGCAGGGGACAATGAGCAAATCATTCCAGCATGGGGAATCTCTGTTCAAATTCATCAAGAGAAATATTATTTCCCAGCGGGTTCTGGGAACATCACTGCGAAAACCACCGACATGATTGAGTCTTCAATGACGTATGGGGATTCCTCTAAGCGTTGGTTGATGGGTGTTCCTGATAACGACGCATATTTCCCAAGCAACTGGATTCGTTCGGGAGATTATGCGCCGGAAACAGATCCGAATGATCCTGGATACGAGTGTTTACCTGACGGACCTGTTTACTTAAATCCGTGTAATTATCCCGATGAGGCGGGAGTAGACCCAGATCAAAGCTACGAGGGAATTTTGGAAGGAACCATTGCACCGCACCGATTAACGGGTTATCAAGCGGATTACATGCCTTTAGCGTATTGTGGATCATTTAATGGTTCTTCTCGTCAAAATGCATCGATTTCGTTCTTGCCAAGTGTGAATATTGTTATAACGAGCGATCA
>CANMTO010000033.1 GCA_947500755.1 Flavobacteriales bacterium | reverse complement strand
TGCAGGAGAAAATGTGCAACAGACATTTAAAGTGATTAAGGAATAAGCCAGCCCTTAACAGCGTGCAAGCGCCATAACCCTGCCGCAGGCGCAACACAGGGTTACGAGCGCCTGCACGCAAACCGTTAGTGGCAACCTTAAGAAAATTCGCGGCACCGACAAAAAGATTTGACAAATGCGGATAGAAGAAATCATAGACAAAACTGTTACCAATATTTATTCATTGGTGACATTGGAAGTTGGTGGCTTAGATACTGGTGAATGTTTTATCGAACTTGACAACAAGTATCTCATTGATATTCCATTTGGTTATAGTGACGAAATTTGGTTAAAGGAGTTGCACAAAGACGCTGTAAGCCTTTTCACAGATTTATCTGACTACCCTGTTTATTTTATTAATAAAGACAATAAAACGGTTGGAGAGATTGTAAAAAAGTACAAACATAAAAGATGGAATATTTTTAACAAACTGGGTAAATTTATATTTGGACAAGACATCTTAATTAAGGAATATCAACCTTATAAAGTTGAGTATCGAGAAAATCCACTAAAACATATTAAGGAAAGAAAAATAGTTGATTTTATTTGGTACACTGACGATAACGATAAAGGGCTTTTTCTTCTCGACAATGGATATTTAATTAGTGAAACAATTGTTGCACCACATGGGACAGGACTTGCAGGTTTGAACTATTATGAAAGCATTAAGGACTTAAAAGAGAGTCGAGGTGACAAATATTTAAAACTTACTGATGAAAAAAAAGGCAGCCACTAACAGCAGCTACAAGAAATTGGCGGTTTTGGGTTCCGCAGAAACATTTGTGGTTAATGGAAATTTGGTTCTCCGCAACTATATTCGTACTGACAGCCGCCAACTTCTTGTAGCTGCCAAACGTTCTATGCAATAACAGTTAACATTAATCAAAAATGAAAAACATTCTACTGATTAGTTTCCTTCTGACGCTATATACTGGCTACAGCTTTGCTCAATGTGGAGCAAATCAAGTTGAGGTGAAAGTCGATATTTTAACCGATCCATGGGGTGAAGAAACGTATTGGACCCTGTCTGATCTCCAAGGTACTATTGTTCTTCAAGGAGGGCAGGGTGGTGTTTACCTGGACAATACAAGCTATTCTGACAGCATCTGCGTTTCGTCGAGCTCCTGTTTGTTCTTCGAAATCTATGATACCTGGGGAGATGGTATTTATACGCCAGCCGGCTGTGAGCTGTACCTGGATGGATTGCTTGTTTACAGCGGATCGAATAACATTGGATCCTATGCCTCGACCATTGTAAATTGTTCGGACTCCTGCGTTTTAGTTCTGAATGCGCTGAATGATCTTCAGGACCATATCAATGCAACTATCACACTCACTCCTGTTGAACTGACATTGATCAAAAATATTTTCACACTATTCCCTGGATGCCTTGCCATCAGTGAGTCTAATATATTGCTGTCTAAAAGCGTGGTTGCAGATTATGATAATTTATTCGGGGCACTTTTTACTACTCCCGGCACCCAAAACGGCTTTTCTAAGGACCCTGCCATTGCACCAGGTATGGAACTTGAACGGGCAATGATCGGTCTTCAGCAAGGGATTTTCGATGAGGTTTTCACTTCGGGTGTTTATGGAAATTATCCGCAACACCTCGATGGCTGGAAGTATGGTGCATGCACAACTTTCCCGGGATTTGTTGACCCGCCGGCAGATTCAACCATTGGTGTATCAGTACCCATCCGTGCTAATTTTGAAGACCCGGATGGGATGAACCCTTACTACGATATTAATGGAGATGGAACCGATCACGCACTTCGACCTACTGGTTTGTATTTATCTCCCGGAAGTGTGGCGACAGTTACAGTACCGAATAGCCTGGTTGGCCAGGACTATTGGATCAGGGTGGGTTCACATGATTGGGATTTAACAAACCGTCCCACGTTTCTACGATTTGACAGGATTTCTAAAAAATTCTTGATCAATTCAAACACCATTGAAGTGTTCAATCCCCTTGGAGGAGCGATTTCTATCCTCGTCCCCTACGGTGCCGACGATGATATTGTCCAGGTCACTGTGAACAATGGCGTGGAAGCCCCCTTCTTTTCATTGAAGTCATTTTATGAAACAACTGATTTCAACGCGGAACTGAGCAAGCCCGGTCCCTGGGCTGTTTTTGAAACGGACAATGTGATGTTTACCATTCCTAAGCATTCCATTGTGCCCGGCCAATATGATCTCATGCAAAGCATGCTGGACTGGGAGGAGGCCGTAAGGGGTGTTAATTCCATTTTAGCCAGGCAGATCATTCCAGACAAACACAATATGTATATGATTGCTGATGTAGATATACGGGTTGGTGTTTATTCAATCGGTTATCCTATGTCGAACACACCGCTCAACTATACCGATGTACCTGGCCCGGCTTATTTCATTAATGGTCCTGGACCTGATGATGAGACGAACTTTCATGAAACCGGGCATGCGCTGGCGATTTCCCAATTTGCGGGAGAAGAGGAGGCTTTAGTCAATTTCCCATACATCATGGCCATGAATTATGGCCTGGGAGAAGACTTGAATGTAGCCGTAAATTACAGCTTCGTTCCGAATACGTTTGACATCGACAAGACCGCCACACACAGAATGGTTTCCAATTCATTTGGTTCAGCTAGAATTATTTTAAATTCTACCACAAACGAAGTACGTTACCAGCACCGAGGGTATGGGCATTATTTTGAAATCGTCAATATGCTGGGATGGTGTCCACTCAGAAATTTTTGGAAACAGGAATCCATAGACTTTGAGAATGGGATCGACCATGGCATCAATGACCAGGATAATGACGGGAGGATACTCAGAATGTCAGTTGCAGCGCAGGCAGATTTGCGCCCCCTATTCCATGTTTTTGGAATTCTTCCGCAAGATTCAATTGCGCTCCAAGACACATTGACCCAGTCAGGCGTGCTGCCTTCTCTCACGATCTACAACAGACTTCAAAATTATTTCAACCTGATTCCTGCTGACAACGCGGCATTCGTCAATTACGCCCTGTCAGTATATCCAAATCTTTACACGGAGGGCCCAACAGCCGATCCTGATTATGGGGTAGGTTGGCATTACCTGAAATCATTGACTTACAATTCAGGCGAGGCCCAGAACCGGGCTAATATCTTGCAATCCATCCTAAACATCTATTATCCGAATGGTCAACCCGCAGGCGGCAATACATACCTTTGCTGCTTGCTGGACACCCTGCAAATCAACATGGTTAATCAAGAGGTTATCGTAACAGGAGGCGTAGAACCTTATCAGATTTCAATTGACACAACTGGAAATGTGATGACGGTAGCAGTGGTAGATTTTGATGGTTGCGGATCTACGAATCAATTCACAGTAACCAGTTTGACTGAAGAAAACCCGCAGGGAATAAAAATATATCCCAATCCTGCTTCGACTGAAATCTATATTGATTTGACAGGAAGTAATGAGCAAATAGAGAACTTGAGAATAGTTTCTATTAATGGTCAGGTCCTGATTAAATCTGGAAAAGCTGACCTTATAAATGTATCTGCACTAAGTGAAGGTGTGTATATACTGCAAATCGAATTGGCTGGTGGAGAACAAATAAGTAAAAAGGTTTTGATTTTGAGGTAGAGATAGCCAATAACACATAACATAGTAACTGCATAGAACACGGGTTTGGCAAAAGTGGCGGTTCAGTGCTCCGCAGACACATTTGTGGTTAATCAAAGTTTGGTTCTCCGCATCAATCCGCCGCGGCGGATGGTGAAAATCGCCACCTTCGCCAAGCCCGATACCGTTAGGGGATATTATTACCAACAATTTATCAAAAAAATTCGATTTCGAATTAATCAATAACTAAAACGGCAATTCGTCATCGCCATTGTGATCATGGTTTATCTCGCCTGGCGCAATGATTTCTCTTTTCATAAATCTTTGATTCAAGACTTCTTGATTTTCTTCTTGAATGTATTGGACAAAACTCAATTCTAAGTCGTGAAATGCGACAAGTGGATCCTCAAAATTATATTCTAGTTTTACAGCATCACAACTCGATATTCTTAAATCGCTGTTGTAAACAATTCTTTGCCAACTCAAAAGATCCATGTGTTGAAAATAAAATGCCGAATTGCTCACCTTACAAACATCATAATAGCCCGTCTTATCAATCAATCTTCCATTGTTTGAAAACACATGGTACTGCTGAAGACCCAATGGTGCCAATGCATGTAGTGTGTCATCTTTATCAATTGAAAAATAAGAGGAATACGTCATTGGAAGCAATCTTAGACCGTTCTCATCAACAAAATTAACAAGCCTGCCGACCCCTAAATAAACCCCATTTAAACGCTCGTACAATCCATCATCTGTAAGTTCTAAAATTTGCAGTCCAATTAAAGAAAAATCTCCAAGCGGATGAAAACTTACATGATTCACATATTCTTTTAAAAAGCGGCTTGAATCAAATGCTTTAAGTTCAAATACTCTTGGTTTATTGTAGCTTTGAATTTTAGTTTCAGGCAATAGACTTTGCATCCCGAATAAATGAAACAATGCAACGGCCTCTTCATTTTTTCTTAACAAATGAGGGATGGCGTCTATTGATATTAAGTTGTTTTTGCCCAAAAGGACAAAAAGTTTAGCCATTGCATCTTGATGATTAAAAAACAAACCATTTTTAAACCAAGCATCAAAATCATATTTACGATTTTCATTTTCATTAAAATGTGAATGAAGCCCGTATTCATCAAAGACTTGATTTACAAATGGCGCAATTAGAGCCCCGCTCTTTAATAAGCATGTTGACGTTTGAGACAAAGAAATGTAATAATTCAATTGACGCTTTGGATGCTCATCAATGGTGCAAATAAGATTCAAATATTGACTATAAAAATCAGAAAAATCTATGTCCAAAACAAATAAATCCTCGAGGGTTTTATTCAAATCATCGTTCTTAGAACTTGCGTCATTTTCCAATTCGCTTAAAACCAATAATGCCTGCAAGAAAAAAGGATTTTGCTGGGTGTTCGGGTCGGGAAAAATTGAGCCTGGCATGGTACTGCCATTTTCTATTAAATGGGTGTATACCGAAAATACGGTTCCTATATAATCCTTGTAGTAAAGACCTTTGTATTGCAAAAAAGTCAAGAAGTCCATAGGTATGGTCTCGGGATAACCGGTAATTGTATCCCACAGCAGAAAATAGCGTTTCTGGTTGGTTGGATTTATAAACGTGTAAATTGGATGCGCCATTTATATTATTATATTTTTTATTACTTGGATTCTAATTTACTTATGGCGTAACTTGAAGATCTGTCAACTAAAATCGGATTGTATTCACCTTCTATGTCGTAAATCAAAAGTTCCATTGGATCATGCAATTCTATAAGCCGACTTAGCTCAAGAAATGAATTACCATATTGACTTTTTACATCAGCGGTATTGATTGTTTTGTAAAAAGACTCCTCCTGCTGTTTCATGCTGCAAAATAATATTTTAAGGTAATACTATTTTAGTTAATTTATGTAAAGCTTAAAAATGGATTTAATACATTTAATTTGTAGAATCAAAAAAAAAAAAAAACTTATAGAACACTATCAGAATAAATTAGGCGCTTATAATTTAGGCGGCCACCGAATGATAATTCCAACTGAAGCTGCTCAAGTTTTAGTCGACAAATATTTTAAGTCTTAATCATGGGACATATAAGAGAACCAAAAGGCGTTGATTTTTTTAATTAAAAGCAAGCCATTAACTAATAATACTCGCAAAGAAATTAGCGAGTTTATTCGAGAATATAAGAAGAAGTCCGCTTTAAAATCAATTCAAAAAAAAGCACAGATTCAAAAGTCCGAATACGCTTTTAATAGATAAAAACGTGTGCTAACTCAGGCTAAACTCTACCAAGCGTTTAGCTTCTGCAAGCAAACAAAATAATTACTATATTCGTAATCAGTGCTTCCTGAGAAGTTGAGCAAATAAAAAGCCTGGCAGCGCAAAGCCCCAAACCTTTTTAAGAAAGTCATATATACAGAACTAATAAACTAATAAAAATGTGGAATCAAGAAAACCACTCCGCCGTGGTGGGAAAAACAGGGCGTATTCTGAAAAACCAAACGAGTAACATAATCTTAAGAAATAATATGAAAAAATCTTTAAATTTCATTCCATTAATAATTTCTCTTCTGTTTTTTCAATTCCAGGGCACGGGACAAAGTGCTGAATGCAGCACGGATTACATTCATAAAAATCGGATGCAAACTGATTCTGCTTATCGCAACCAAATCATTAACCTTGAATCGAATGTTGAGGCCAATACGCAAAATCACGCAACTAAAAATTTAAAATCTACGCTATACACCATTCCAGTTGTTGTTCATATTATGCATTTAGGAGAGTCTATTGGAACAGGTTCTAATATTTCGGATCTTCAAATTCAACAAGCTATTACAGGACTTAATGACCGATTTAGTAATGCAAACGGTTTAGGCGTTGATGTTGAAATGGAATTTTGCCTTGCGAGTCAAGACCCAAACGGTAATTCAACCAACGGCATTAATAGGGTTAATTGTTCAGGTGTTGCAAATTATTCAACAAATGGAATAACACCGACTGGTAATCCGTGCAGCGGAGCAATTGAAACTGCGATAAAAGACTTAAGCAGATGGCCTGTTTCTGACTATTATAATATTTGGGTAGTTAGCGAAATATGTAATGGTAGTTTTGTTGGATATGCATCGTATCCAGTTGGGGGACTTTATGATGGATTAGTCATTGTTTCCACCTCTATGACAGGTAACAGTGGAACATTACCTCATGAAGTTGGTCACGGCTTTTTTCTTTATCATACCTTTAATGGTGATGGTGGTAATGTTTCTTGTCCAGTAGACACCAATTGTATTCTCGATGGAGATCGTGTATGCGATACGCCACCTCACAAACAAGGAGATTGTGGCACGACTAACCCTTGTTCTTTGGCTGGTGTGTGGGATAACAGCCGGTATAATTATATGGCTTATTGCCCTTTAGTAAACAGATTTACACAAGGTCAGAAAGATAGAATGAGGGCTACATTTCTTGTTGCTCCCAGAGCTAGTTTACTAACTTCAGTAGGTTGCGGTGCTTTAGGGATTAATCAAATAAGTAGTGATAATATATTTTCTGTTTTTCCTAATCCAACTCAAGGTTTAATCAATGTAAATGTAGATATAACGCTTATAGGCTCAGCTTATGTGATTTATGATAATACAGGTAAAACAATTATTAAAGGAAAAATAACTTCTGAGAATACAATCATTGAATTAGGCAATTTATCTGGAGGTATTTATTTGCTTAGTGTGGGAGAGAATTTGAAACAGACATTCAACGTAATTAAAGAATAAAACCAGCACTTAAGAACCCAAACGCGCAACCAGAAAAAGGTATGCGCCTACACGCAAAACGTTAGCAACCCTATCCCTATCCAAGAGCGGCTGAAAATTATCTTGGGTTCAGGCCCGGCTTAGCAAACATTGACCCTGACGTATTAGACATTGAATTCAAGGACGAAAAAGTTTTAAGAGTAGGACAACATGAAACATAGCAATAAGAAAGCTTAACCTATAACACCTGCAAGAAATTGGCGGCTTCAGTGGTTAAAGGAAGCTTTGTGCTTCGTATCAAGTTTTGTGGAGGCAGACAGTTTAGTGCTTCGAAATCGCCAACTTCTTGTAGCTGGAAACCGTTAGCTTAAACCAAAAAAAACACGTATAATTGACAACAATCTTAAAAAATGGATAGACGACATTTTATAAAACAATCAACGTTACTCTCCATAGGTGGACTTTTAATCCCTTCAGCATTACTCGCTGCTTGCCGAAAAGAAACCTTACTTGAAGACGTAACTTATGACGGTAAAGTTATCATCATTGGTGCGGGTGCTGCAGGTTTATATGCTGCATATATATTAAAGTCTAAAGGAATAGATTTTCAACTATTGGAAGCCTCCTCCACCTATGGTGGAAGACTTGGTAAGCTGACCGGTTTTGCCAATTTTCCGATTGACACGGGGGCACAATGGCTACATGGGAAAAATAGTATTTTGGGCGATTTAATCAAAAAGTCAAAAACTAACATCACCCTCGATGATAGTGAAACCAAATTTTGGTTTAATAATCAGTTGGTAAATTCCTTACCACAAGAAACTGATATTTTTGAAGGCGATAATTTACCCGATATTTCGTTCGAAGACTATGCCTTGCAAAGTGGATTGGGTAATGAATATAAATACATTGTTGAAAACATTGCTGGAGACCAAGGTGCGGCAGCTTCTCGACTTTCTGTATTTGGGAATAATAAAGACGAAGAACATTGGAGTGCTGGAGATGATGATTTTAAATTTGAAGAAACTTTTTTCGATTTAATCGATACCCAAATTGCAAATCAAGTAAAGGACTATATCTTACTCAATACAGTTGTTTCTAAAATTGACTATTCGCAATCAACCATTCTAATAACTGACAGTAATAACAATACATTCAACGCAGATAAAGTCATTATTACTGTACCAATACCCATTCTAAAATCGGCTGACATTCAATTTACCCCCGCATTACCTGATGAAAAAACAGCTGCATTCGCAAAAATAGGTATGGATGCAGGAATGAAGGTGTTTTTAAAATTTAGCAATAAATTCTTTGATCAAAACATTATTGGTGGGTCAGTGTGTGCCGCTTATGCCGATGACAGTATAGGTAAAGCACAAAACGATAACATATTGCTTGCATTTATCATGGGCGAACAAGCCGAATATTTAACATCATTAGGAAGTGACGCAGCGATAACAAACGCATTAATACAAGAATTAGACATCATGTATAATGGCCAAGCATCAGCATCCTTTATCGCGTCACATGTTGAAAACTGGACAACCAATCCTTTCGTAAAAGGAGCATATTCTTATAGCACTATTGGCATGGGCGATGCCCGGAAAATTGCGAGTGAAGCACTAAGTGAAAAACTATATTTTGCAGGTGAAGCAATGAATACCAATGGGCATCATCAAACGGTTCATGGTGCCGTAGAAACAGGCTACAGAGAAGTAATCAACATGTTAACTGATATCAAAAAATGAAGTCAATCATTTTTTCAACTGTATTATTATTGAACATTGGCTGCACCATAGCTCAAGAAATTAAAATGGATGCATCGTATGAATATTTGTATTCAAGCCAATGGGATAAGGCCATTCAAACCTACAATGTGAGCAGGCCTTTCCTGACAGAAAAGCAGCCACTGCTAATGAACGGATTAAACACATCCATTTCTTATGTGTTCAAAAATGAGGCCCATGTTAAACATGGAATAAACGTAAGCTACGCTTATTTCCAGAGTTCTGCAGAAAATGAAAATTTCAACAATATACTCCAACTCCATTTTATAAACCTAGGATACATTTTACATTACGAAAACGCTGAAAAATCGAAAGGGCTATATGCTGACTTGATAATTTCCGCAACATCAAGCGGACTTTTTAGAACTTTAGATGGAAACCTCTTTGAGTATGACGAAACAAGGTCAAAAGCATTTGGTATTGGTGGCGACATCTGTTTAAAAGCTGGGTATTGTTTAACATTGAAAAACAATTTTTATTTATCACCTTTTTTATCAATTGGATACACACCCTACCTATACTCACCGAACAGCGAAGCAGTAATTAATCAAACAAAAGAGCTTACCAGTAAAAATTGGACGGGAATATTAACAACACAAATAGGCTTGACATTTCATTTAAAACGACAGTAAAATGAGTGAGCGAAAAAGAACAGTCGCTAACAGCACACTCCCAAGTGTAGCGGCTCAGAGAAAACCCTATGCAGTGAGCGCTCTATTGAATGGAACTAACTACCTCATTAAAATAAAAATGACGTCTAACCCTCGATGAGACCTATTAAACGATCTTGAAACGCTAATTCATTCCCTATGAAAACACTACTCACTTTAATCCTTGGACTTTTTTGTACCATTACCGTATTTGCAGACTGTGCTGGTAACGGACTTTGGGTGTTCCCAAAGAATAAAACAATTAACCAAAACTCAATTTTTGTCTTAACGGGATACGCGGAAAGTCAACATGTAATCTTAGCACTAAACAAAAAACACCCCGTTTATTTAAAAAGTGGGCGTCAAAAAATAAAGCTACAGGTAAGCGAAATCTGTATTGGACAATTCTATTTAACGCAAGCCATTTTGAAACCAGAAACTCCGCTAGAAGCAGGACTTGAATATATCCTATGTATTGACAATCTACCCGAATATGAGCACTTAGATCGATACAACAGCAAGACCGAATCCTACGAGCCTATTTCTTACACCGTGAGCAATATAGTCGATACAAACAAACCCGAGCTATTCACACAAGCGAAGGAACTTAAGAAAACCATTCATTACTATGGATGCGGTCCAGCAAAGTACGTAGTGTTTAGTAATCCCGCCACAGACAGCTCAGAAATCATTATTAAAACCACCGTAAAAAATCTAAAAACCAGGAAAGAAACCACCTACTACATCGAACCCGATCAGGAGGTAATCAATGTTGGACATGGCATGTGTTCGGGTGCATTTACCTATGTGGTAGATGATGAACATTATGAAATTGAGTTTTCGTATATGGACAGTTCGGGTAACCTTACCCCATGGGCTGGTGAACGCATAAAATTCACCAAACCAACTCCAGAAAATTCTGTTAAAGACGATTGAAAAAAAGGGTTATATTAAATATCTGACTTAACTTTAATCATACGAATGAATTTAAATTATTATACCTATAATCAAATTATTCCTTTAATAATAAGTGCACTATTTATTATTATGTCGCTTATTACGTATCATATTGATAAAAAACGAATAGGTTTAATTTTTTTATTTATAGGCTCAATAGGACTGGGATATTTCATCGCTAACCTTGACCATTTCTTGATTATTTGGGATGAACAATATCACGCTCTTGTGGCAAAGAATATGATGAATAATCCTTTTAAACCCACACTTTATTCTATTCCCTTATTAGCGTATGACTATAAAAACTGGACTGGCAACCATATTTGGGTTCATAAACAACCCTTGTTTCTTTGGCAAATGGCCTTGAGTTTAAAAATAGTTGGTATTAATGAGATGGCCATAAGAATTCCAAGCATTATCATGCATTCTGTTGCCACCATAATGATTTATCGAATAGGAAAAATTTCAAATGCTGATAATGTTGGCTATTATGGCGCTTTATTTTTTACTGTGGCTTATTTCCCATTGGAGATGATTGCAGGTAAGTTTGCAACAGATCATAATGATCTTATCTTCCTGTGTTACGTTACTGCAAGTTTTTGGGCATGGTTTGAATATTCCCATTCTCAAAAGAAATATTGGCTTATAGTAATCGGTATTTTCACTGGATGTGCTGTTCTTGTTAAATGGCTTCCGGGGTTGTTGGTGTTCGCCACTTGGTTCTTTTCTTTGGGTATTGAAGACAAGAAAAAATGGCTCACCATTAAGTCATACGTTCCCCTAATTATTTCAGGTGTAATTTCGTTAATTGTATTTATTCCATGGCAGATATACATTTTTTATAGATTTCCAATGGAGGCTCAAAATGAATACTTACATAATTTAAGACATTTCAACGAGCCATTAGACGGACATGGGGGGAGCATGTGGTTTCATTTAAATGCCATTAAAGACATTTATGGTTCGGGTACATTCGTTCCTGTTCTTTTAGTACTTGGTTTATTTTTCCTTGTCAAAAAGTCTACAAGATCAATCTTCAAAGTGACAATTATATCCTCAATACTTATTACGTATGTATTTTATTCGTTCGCTGAAACTAAAATGGTTGCCTTTTGTCTAATTGTTTCTCCTTTCTTTTTTTTGGGATTAGGCTCATTGACTGACTCGGCAATACTATTCATAAAAAGAAAAATTCAATTCAAAAAGGTTGAATTATACCTTAGAATAATCGTGCTAATGGTACTCTGTATATTTCTTTTCAATTTTACAAAAATTACAAATTATCATACAAAATGGAAGCCTAACGACAATTGTAATAGGCTAGCTGATTTAAAAGAAATGGCATTTATAAATAAATTAAAAACTCAATTAGGCAATGATAAATATGTGGTGTTTAATGCCAATGTTCGATTAAATGGGCATATACCCGTAATGTTTTACACGAATTATATCTCTTATGATTTTATACCCAATGAAATCCAACTAAACAGGATTAAAAAACAATTGTATAAAATTGCTGTTTTAGATACTGGAAATTTGCCGGATTTTATTCAGGATGATAAAGCTGTTATTAAAATAAAGTTATGAAATTGAAAGGCCGTAAATAAAATTAATTTTAAAAATCAGCTTCTCCGCCGGTGCGGGAACCTTACTTTTACAGCGAAAGTTTTCGTTTAAATAACTCCCCGTTCCTCG
Source organism: Flavobacteriales bacterium (assembly GCA_947500755.1). Classification (GTDB taxonomy): domain Bacteria; phylum Bacteroidota; class Bacteroidia; order Flavobacteriales_D; family Crocinitomicaceae; genus UBA952. The sequence goes on along the minus strand of CANMTO010000033.1, from coordinate 10,090 downwards.
GGATTTGAAATCCCGAGGAACGGGAACGATCCTTCCAGGTGCGCCCTTCGACAGGCTCAGGGAACGCACCCAATATAATTTTCCTCAGAAAAAACGGTCCCTGAGCCAGCCGAAGGGCCGGTTTTACGATTTACTTCTTCGTAGCTGTCTCGAATTTTATTCCAAAAATCAGATCGTTGTGTACACCTCATCCAATTGCTTGCCTACCTCAGCATAGCTGAAATGGGTTAAGGCATAGGTACGTAGCGCTTCGGCATCAAAGGGTTTACCGTCCAATATCGATTTCATGGCCGCCGCCAGTTGCGCCTCGTTGCGTGGTTCTATCAGTATGCTGTTGTGTTCGTTGGCAAATTCAGGAATTCCATTCACCCGGGTTGCAATGACCGGTACCCCACTCATCCATGCTTCCGGTATCACGCAAGGAAAATTCTCAAAATTGCTAAACAAGACCAAGGCCTTACACGTGTGCAGGAAAGACGCGATTTCTTCAGTCTCCATGGTTCCATGAAAAAATACATTCGTATCAAGTATACCAAGCCGACTGGCTACTTTTTTCGCCTCTGTAGCATCGCCATCAGTGATGATGTGAAATTCAAAATCTTGTTCTGTTTTCGCTAATTCTGCCACCGACCGCAAGATCCCATGCACGTTTTTCGCCGCTTCAAATAAGGTGGAAATGTGGACAAAGCGATGATGGGCAGGTGTTCCTTTCGGTATGCTAAATATCTCCTCGTTCACCACATTCGGTAGTACGTGATACGATGTTCCGGTCAATGAGTTAATCCGTTCACCCAAATTGGCACTCACCGGCAACACCATGGCTGCGCGTTGATACACCGGCAGCATGCGCTTCAACATCCACTTCGGGTAGGCATTGGGTCCTTCATGCAAGCCGCTCGCGTGCTCTGTAATGACTAGTGGCGTACTTGGGAAATGCTGCTTCACCAACAATCCCAGGGGGAATACCACATTCAGATGTACAAGGTCCGGTTCGCCGACCAATTGACGATAGGTTTCTACCCCTAAGGCCACTGCACCTCTCCAGCGAATATACTGCCGTAAGCGCTTAAAAAGCCCAGATGCTCTCGGGTAAAACACACGGATTTCAGTCAGTTTATCACGCTTTATTTGTTCTACAAATACTTCGGATACGTCGCTGGCATGTACGGAAAGTGTGCTTATGTTATGGTGGTTAGAAGCGGCCTCGGCATGCTTTTGAATGAAATTACCTAAGGTGGGATTGCTTGGGTGAGGATACCAAGAAGCTAAAAACAACACGTTTTTAGGCGACCCCATTAGGCTAAGGCGACGGCAAATGAAGAAAACACTTGTTCCAACGCGAAATCGATTTCTTCTTTGGTGGTGTATATAGAAAAGGAAAAGCGAACATTTGGACGGCTCATATCTGCACCAATGCCCTCCAACACATGGGAACCTTTAGTAGCTCCTGAGGTACACGCACTGCCTCCGCTTACTGCTACCCCTTTTAAATCTAAGGTAAAAAGCAGCATGCTGGCTTTATCTGTTGCTGGAAAACACACATTCAATACCGTGTAGAGTGAACCCTCGGGTGAGGTATCTCCATGAAATAAAAGATTGGGAAAGTGCGCTTTCAATCGCTCCATCATATAGGTTTTTAACCCTTGTACATGGGAATGATGTCCTTCAAGATTTTCGTAAGCCAAATCAAAGGCTTTTGAAAGCCCAACAATTCCTGAGATGTTCTCTGTTCCTCCACGAAATCCACGTTCCTGCGCACCCCCTAAAATCAAAGGCGTCATTTTTATGCGCTTATTCACGTACAAGAACCCAATACCTTTTGGTCCATGGAATTTGTGCGCCGCACACGCAAGAAAATCAATATCCAAGGCTTTCAAATCAAAGGCATAATGTCCCATGGTTTGGACCGTATCGGAATGAAAATAAGCCCCGTGTGTTCTACACAAGGTAGCCACCCGTTCCAAAGGTATCAAGGTAGCGATTTCATTATTGGCATGCATCAAGGAAACCAAGGTGGGAATGGGTTCTTTCAACAGCGCCTCTAATTCCGACAAATCGATATGCCCTTGCGCATCCAAGGTTAAATTATGCAACTGAACATTAAAGCGGTCGCGATACATTTCCACGGTATGCCCCACGGCGTGATGTTCGATGGAAGTTGAAATAATGCGTTTCACGCCTAACTCCTGCACCGCAATATGGCAAGCCAAGTTATCGGCTTCGGTCCCACCAGAGGTAAAAAATAATTCGGCCGGATGACAATTTAAATGACCAGCAATGTTTCTGCGGGCCGTTTCGATTAAGGCCTTAGATTCACGACCGAAGGAATGCGTAGAGGATGGATTCCCAAATTTATTTCGAAGTACCTCACACATTGCATCTACTACTTCCGCCGCCATTGGTGTGGTAGCCGCATTATCTAAATAAACCCGCATAATGATTCTTTTTGCGAAGATACAAAATCAAATTCTTTCTTACCTTCGTTATATGAAGGGCATACTTTTAATCTTTACACTTACCCTTGGATTTTGTTTTTTGGGTCAGGCCGATCGAAAATATACGCCAGCCGGGATGTTGTCTCTTGGCGGTAGAACCACCGTGAGTTTATTTAATGACCATGAGAACGAAATGACAGGAACCGGGGTTGGTGGTCAGTTTCGTTTACGATTTTCCGATGCAGTGAATACCGATTGGTTTTTTGATTACATCACCAGTGACATTTTGAATTATGCGCATCGTACCGATTATCACATTGGGTGGAGTGTCTTATTTTATCCGATAAACCAGCTCGCCTACTTCCGTCAAGAAGAGGAATTTAAACCTAAATTTCGTCCATACATCTTAGCTGGCCATTGCTTTGATTATTCAAAGATTGAAGCGAAAGATGGGTTCAGTCCCTTGGATGGGCCAATGTCGGCCGAACGTTGGAGTTCTGCGGTACAAGCCGGGCTTGGAACACACCTGGAATTATCTCCAAGGTTTGACATTTCACTAACCGGGCAATATATGATTCACTTAGGCAATCACATTGAAACCGACTATGATTTTACGACGGGTGCGTTGAGTTTCAATGAACACAAGGGAGCATCCTTGGCGGGACATGTTTTGGTAACCTTAAGTTTAAACTATAAAATTGCCAAGTTATGGGGATTCACCAGAAGATAACAGGTTTATTCTTGCTTGTAAGTACCCTGATCTATAGCCAGGAAAAACCAAGCTATTTTCAACCTTCCGTGCTTCGAGCAAGCGCGACCATTGCCCCTACTCGTTTCTACACCCAACAAACTACCGTAGCCTTGATCAATGGGTTTATAGAATATGTATTAGAAAACCGCATAAGTGTTCGTGGAGAAGCCAACATTATGGCTCCAAATGGAAAACTTTTGTACACTAATTCGCCAGAAAAATTTCCAAGAAACTATACCTCAATATATGCTGGGTTTGGGTATCACCTCGGTAAGAGGAATTGGAAATTCGACATTCACGCAGAACCAGGAGTCGTAATCGCCGAAATGGAGCAACAGCCTTTTTTGATCGTTCCTGCACCATACCAATGGAGCGTTAGCCCCTCCTATATGTTAAAAGGTGGCACAAGTTTTTATTTTTCAAAATACTGTCACTTTTTCGCCGAAATAAATTACAGCAACGGATGGATTCGAAAAACTCCATTCATGTCTGTTTCCATCGCCCAATATGGTATTAGTGCTGGACTAGGGTTTCATTTACTTACGAAAAAGAAGTAGGATTTTTAACTATTTCAAGGTACTCGGACACACATACGACGTCTTTGGAAGCGAAGTCTTTGCTAAGGCTCCAAACCCACCAATAACATCCTTCACCTGATGAAATCCTCGCGCTTTCAAAATGGATGCGGCAATCATGCTCCGGTAACCGCCAGCACAATGAAGCACTAGGCCTTTATCTTTTGGGAATTCAGCCATGCGCTCATTGATATAGTCCAATGGAATGCTTGAAACATCCTGCAAATGTTCTGCGTCATATTCACCGGGCTTGCGCACATCGATCAATACTTCATTAGCTTCTAATCCATACTCAACGGCTGTAGCTTCTAGGCGATCAATGCGATCCATCTCACCTTCCCAACTTGCAATTCCTCCGGATAGATATCCCAAAACGTTATCATAGCCAACACGCGACAAGCGTTGTACGGTTTCCTCTTCTTTTCCTTCCGTGGTAATGATAACAATAGGTTGCGTTACACTCGGAATAAGTGCCCCAACCCATGGAGCGAATTGCCCTTCTAACCCAATAAAAATACTACCTGGAAGAAATCCTTTCGCAAATTCTGCAGCCGGACGGGTATCAAGTAACAATACATCTTCATCTAAGGCCTGAATCATTTCAGTACTTAATGGAGTCAGACCTTTTGAAAGCACTTCGGCATAGGGTTGATATCCTAATTTATTCATGGCCACATTCTGTCCAAAATACGCCGGTGGAGAAAGTAAACCATCGGTTACCTCTTTAATAAATTCGTCTTTGGTCATGTCTGCACGCAAGGCATAATTCGTTCGTTTCTGATTGCCAAGCGAATCAAAGGTTTCTTTAGACATGTTTTTACCACATGCGCTGCCTGCGCCATGCGCTGGATAAACAGTGATGTCATCGGCCAAGGGCATCACTTGATTTCGTAAAGATTCAAAAAGCGTTCCCGCTAAATCTTCTTGCGTCATAGATGCTGCTTTCTGCGCTAAGTCGGGACGACCCACATCGCCAATGAATAAGGTGTCTCCGGAAAATAAGGCGCTTTCCTTGCCCTGTTCATCAATCAAGAGATAACACGTAGATTCCATGGTATGCCCTGGGGTATGAAGTACCTTGATCGCACATGAACCAAAGGTTAATAATTCGCCGTCTTTTGCTGAATAAAAATCAAAGCTTGGTACAGCATTGGGGCCATAAACAATGGGAGCACCCGTCGCCTTCGATAAGTCCAAGTGACCCGAAACAAAGTCAGCATGGAAGTGCGTTTCCAAAATGAATTTTAAGGTGACTCCGTCGTTGGATAGGCGATTCAAATAAGGTGCTGTTTCGCGCAATGGATCAATAATAATGGCTTCATTTCCGGAAACAATATAATACGCGCCTTGCGCTAGACAACCGGTATAAATTTGTTCAATATTCATAATGCAAAGTTAAATTTAAAACTAATGCGACGAGGGGGAAGCAAAGAACAGTTCTTTCACAATGATATAAATCCCCATCACCAATACAAACCACCCAAATCCCTTCTTTAACCGATCAGCATCGATGCGTTTAGCAAGGAAGGAACCGATAAAAATTCCCGCGATAGCTAATCCTGAAATCATTAACAGTAAAGGCCAATCCATGGTTGTTTTACCTAAATCCCCTGTAAACCCGATCAACGATTTAGCGGCAATAATCAACAAGGATGTTCCCACCGCTTGTTTCATGGGCAGCTTACTCAAAATAACGAGGGCTGGAATAATTAAAAATCCACCACCCGCACCAACTAACCCGGTAAGTATCCCAACAACCGTACCTTCTAATAAAATGATCGGATAGTTAAATACCTGAGGACCTTGATTTGAGCGTTCTTTTTTAGGTTTTCGAATCATCGAAACGGAAGCAAATACCATTAGAACTGCAAAAAGCAACATCATCATGAGTGGTTTCGTGACTTGAAATTCCCCCACTGAAAACAACACCTTTGGAATTAAGGGCACAAGAAATGAACGCGTTAAAAACACCGCAGCGATTGACGGAACACCAAAAATTAAAGCCGTTTTAAAATTCACTTCTCCCAACCGATACTTCGGAACAACGCCCACCAAACTTGTGGCACCTACAATAAACAAAGAATATGCGGTAGCACTTACGGGGTCAACATGAAACAGGTAAACCAGTACAGGGACGGTTAAAATGGAACCTCCACCACCAATCAACCCAAGGGAAACCCCAATAACTAAGGATGCCAAATATCCAAAAATCTCCATGAAACAAAGGTAGGGATTGCAATTGAATAAGATTGTCGCAAAAGTTACACAAGAAGTAAACAAAAGGCCCTTTGAATAGTTATACACTTATGAAGCTAATGAACCGAGCTGAATACGAAACGCTAGAACCACGAGTTAAAGTCCAGTATTTCAACAGTATCGTAGGCAATAAAAACGTTTGTTTAATCGGAACAAAAGATTCCGCCAATCAAAGTAACCTTGCCATTTTCAATTCATTGGTTCACATTGGTTCCAATCCACCGTTATTAGGGATTATCTTTAGGCCAGACAGTGTGGAACGTCACACCTATGAGAACATTCTTGAGACCAAAGAATATACCATTAACTTGATTTCGTCCAACGATATAGCCTTAGCACACCAGACCTCGGCGCGGTATCCAAAGCAGCAATCTGAATTTGATGTAACGGGATTAGAACCATACTATGTTGATGGATTTAATGCACCAAGCGTAGCCTCTTCCCCAATTTCCTTTGGATTAGTATTCAGAGAAAACATCCCGATTTCGTCAAATGGAACAAACCTAGTGATTGGTGAAGTGCAATGGATAAACTACCCAGAAGACATTGTGGCTAGCGATGGATTTGCTGATCTAACGAAGGCAAATATTGTGGGGTGCCTTGGTTTGGATGCCTACACCGAAGTACGAATAATTCAGCGCTTTGAATATGCCAAGCCCGAAAAAGCCCCTCGAATTAAACCATGAATCCGGAAGAAATCGATCGTATCATAGAAATGGCGTGGGAAGACCGAACGCCGTTCGATGCCATCAAAATTCAGTTTAATTTAACGGAAAGTGAAGTACGATCGCTGATGCGCAAGGAATTAAAACGAAGCAGTTACATCCTATGGCGTAAGCGTGTTGAAGATTCCTCGTTAAAGCACCTAAAAAAGCGAATTGATGGAGTAACTACATTCAAGGCCAACGCTCAACGACAAATCACCTTAAATAAACTCAGTAAACGCTAGGGAATCGCCTGGGTTCAAGGATTTAAATGAATCCTCATATTCATAAACAGGCCTGGCAAACAAGCCCACTAACCCCCGACTTTCTTTCTGTTGATCATGGGTAGTAAGTACCAATTTAGCACCTGTTTTAGCTAATACCGCCTTAGCTTGCTTAAGTCCGAGATTCACCGTTCCGCCAAGAAAAAACGGTAATTTATAGGTTGTCGTAGTGGTAATTAACACATCCACCATCGGAAGATCTTGGCTTGATTTAACCCCATGGGGTGCATACATCAAGGTTTTTCCTTCCACATGTAAAATAAAGGCGTGGTGTGTTTGATTCAGGAGACTTACCTTGGTTAGTTGTTCCAATAAAAACGGGGCCTTAGCTATGGACTTCAGCGCTGCAAAATAATTCCAAGCACGGATTTTTTTTAGTGCCCGGTCCTCTGCAATCACCACAGTTTCAGTTGGAAAAGAAAGTAATGATTCTTTGTGGCAGTGATCGGAGAATGGATGAGAAACAAAAATAAACAAGGGTTTATCCTTCTGAAACTCAAAGGGACCGTAGGTTTCAGAACGTTTTTGTAAGGAAAACCAGGGATGTCCATCCACTTGTTGAGCAGTAAACCAGGGATCAATCACTAAGGAAAAATCCGCCGTCTCTATCAACCACGAACTGTCATCGGTAAGTTTAGTTATTTGCATCAATTCATAAACAGCCGAATGGCTTGACCTAATTTCGCTCTAATCTCGGTTCGATCAATAATGAAATCCAAGAATCCATGCTCTAAGAGGAACTCAGAAGTTTGGAACCCATCGGGTAGATCTCGACCGATTGTTTCTCTTACTACACGAGGACCTGCAAAGGCAATTAAAGCCCCTGGCTCTGCAATGTTAATATCTCCCAGCATGGCAAAAGATGCGGTAACACCGCCCGTAGTTGGATCTGTTAAATAGGAGATATAAGGTAATTTTTCTTCCGATAGCAACCCGAGATTTCCGGATACTTTGGCCATTTGCATTAATGAATACCCTGCTTCCATCATCCGTGCACCACCCGATTTAGAGATGATCATAAATGGAGCTTTTAGCTCAATAGCTTTCATGATTGCCCGAGATATCTTCTCGCCCATCACGCTACCCATCGAACCGCCAATAAATCCAAAATCCATGGCAGCGATTACTAAGTATTGTCCATCAAGGGTTCCATACGCGGACCGTAAAGCATCTTTTAATCCTGTTGCCTTTTGGGTGCTTTTTACACGATCAACATATTTCTTCGTATCTTGAAATTCTAACGGATCCCCTGAAATCATATCCTGATCTAATTCCGTGTATTTTCCATCATCAAATATCAACTGAAAATAAGATTCTGAATCAATGCGTTCATGATGAGAACAACGTTCACACACGAAGTTATTCTTTGCGAGGTCACCGGTAATGTATAGGGTTTTACAATTAGAACATTTTGTCCAATAGCCATCCGGAGTTTCTTTTTTCTCCTCCGTTTTGGTGGTGATCCCTTCTTTTTTTCTTTTAAACCAACTCATATTAAGGTATTCAAGTTATTTAGATCTGAAAATGATTGCTCAAGGCGTTTGATGAACGTTAATTCACCATCCCGCATCCATTTTCTTGGATCATAGTATTTTTTATTCGGCTTATCATCACCCTCTGGATTCCCGATTTGGGTTTTTAAGTACGCTACGTTTTTCACCACATAATCCCTTACCCCTTCGGTAAAAGCAAATTGTAAATCGGTGTCAATATTCATTTTTACAACACCATAACCAATGGCCTCACGTATTTCTGCCACGGTTGAACCTGATCCACCGTGAAATACAAAATCAACGGGATTAACCCCAGTATGAAATTTAGACTGAATATAGTCTTGTGAATTCTTTAAAATGATCGGTCTCAATAATACATTACCAGGCTTATACACCCCGTGTACGTTACCAAAAGCAGCAGCGATTGTGAAACGTGGCGAAACTTTCATTAGCTCTTCGTAAGCATAGGCAACTTCTTCAGGTTGCGTATACAATTTCGAACTATCCACCCCCGAGTTATCTACCCCGTCTTCCTCCCCGCCGGTTATCCCCAACTCGATTTCCAGGGTCATACCCATTTTTGACATCCGTGCAAGATATTTTTTACACAATTCGATGTTTTCATGAATGGGTTCTTCCGATAGATCAATCATGTGAGAACTGTATAAGGGCTTACCCGTTTGAGCAAAAAATTCTTCACCCGCATGCAATAAGCCATCAATCCAAGGCAACAGGTTTTTAGCGCAGTGATCTGTATGCAATATAACAGTTGCGCCATAGGCCTCAGCTACTTCATGAATATGCTTTGCACCAGAGATCCCCCCTAAAATCGCTGCTTTTTCGTTTACATTCGACAAGCCTTTTCCGGCAAAATATTGTGAGCCTCCATTAGAAAACTGAAGGATTGCTGGCGCATTTAATTTCGCGGCAGCTTCAATAACAGCATTGACAGTAGAGGAACTGGTTACATTGACAGCGGGTAGCGCAAACCCTTTCTCTTTCGCTAATGCGAAAATGGCTTGAACTTGGTCGCCGGTTGCTACCCCAGCTTTGATTCGTGCATTCATGATAATCTTTAAGGTTGTAGATGGTGTACAAAGGTAAAAATATTGTGAAAATAACACGCAACGCAATAATATGTACGAAGCTTCGTTTTGGGTAAAAATTAGCGTATGACTCAAAAGTACAAAAACGTAAAGCGTGTAATCAATTCCAATCGCTCAGTACAAGCACCCGAAAGCGTAATCACTTTCTTGCTAAACTACAGTAAATCCTTGGAGCAAAATAAAACGAAACTTAAGTTTCCTTTGATTCACAAAAACTAAGTTAAGGCCGGGCAACCGGCCTTTTTCTTTGATAATTTGCTGTATTTTTATCGCATGCGAATTATAATCTTCCTTGGGATACTTTTTTCTACCCTTAATCTTTACGCTCAAACGCTTTGTCCGATCCTTCCTAAACCAGTAACGTATATTGATGGCGGGGCGAACAAATCAGCTATGCTATGTGATACCTTGCGTTTTAATACGCAAAATCTTCCGAAAAGTATTTCAGAGATTCTTCCCGAAATCGCTACATTATATCTACCCAAC
>CANMTO010000032.1 GCA_947500755.1 Flavobacteriales bacterium | reverse complement strand
GAGATATGCAGCGGGGCAGGAGTGAATGCCATCTTGGCTGCGAATATTCCTTCTAATTTTTCCTGGTTCTGTACGGTGAATAATCCAAATGTTACTGGAGAATCGTTGATTACGAATAGTGGTGCGGTGATTAATGATGTGTTGGTTAATAATTCAAATCAAAACCAGTTGGTGGTATACTCGGTAACACCAACATCGATTCAAGGGAATTGTCAGGGGCCATCTCAAACGATTACGGTGATTGTGAAACCGCCATTGGCTTTATTGAACCAAGATACCGTTACGATTTGTAGTAATGGAAATGTGAATTTGAATTTAGTTGCGAATACCAACGTAACCTTTAACTGGTATGCGGATCCAAACGTAAATGTATTAAATGAAACCACTAACATCACAACGTCTTCAATCATCAATGATCAGTTGGTTAATCCAACGGGTGCCGTAGAAGAAGTTACCTATCATGTCATCGGAACCTCCGTTGCCAATGGCTGTAGTAGTCCCGTGATTCCAATTACGGTATTCGTGAATCCAATTCCATTGGTGAATCCGAATCCTGATTTGAATCTATGTCATAATCAATGGACACCACAGGTGCTATTTACAGGGAATGCGCCGGGAGCAGTATATAATTGGAGCGCCGCCGGTGCGGCTATTGGGCTTCAATCACTGGGAGGAATCGATTCCTTAAATGCATTTGTTGCATCTAACCCCGGAGTAGCGCCCATAAGTGCTACAATCATAGTTTCACCGTTGTTCACTGCGAATAACGTGAGCTGTGCCGGAGCAAAGGACACCTTCCAAATCGTAGTAAATCCACAGCCATCGGCCTTTCCACTAAATAACCTTATCCTTTGCGAAGGGACGAATTCTGCGGTGGTTCCGATTCTTGGTCCCATTGGTGGAACTACCTTTAATTGGGTGAATTCTAATGCTGCGGTAGGTTTGGCGTCAACAGGAACTGGTAATGTTCCGGTATTCATGGCACAAAATCCAACGGCCTTACCGATACAATCGGTAGTTACGGTAACGCCTGTGTTTATTAATGGAGCCACTCAATGTTCAGGCCTAAATCAAACCTATACCATCACAGTGAATCCGACACCGAATGTATTAACTCAGCAATTTTCAATTTGCGCTGGGCAAGCGGTCAATATGAATTTACTTGCTGATATTCCGAGTACCTTCCAATGGTATGCTACGCCTAATCCGAATGTACAGGGCGAGACATATTCTCCAACCCAAACAAGTTCGGTTATTAATGACGTGTTGATTCAAACCACGAATGCGCCACAAACGGTGCAGTATCATGTATCTGGGGTTTCAATTCCGTATGGATGTATAGGTTCTGATTCTATTATGACGGTTACGATTAATCCATGGCCAACCGTAGCGTTTAATGCCTTGAATCCACCATATTGTGACTTAACTCCCATTGCGTTTCAAAACATGTCGGTAGGAGCTTATGATTATTTGTGGCATTTTGGGGACGGAACTAACAGCTACTTGTCCAATCCATCGCATCAATTTCCAGCAGTTGGTACGTACAATGTAACCTTAGTGGCCACGGATCCTTATACGGGTTGTTCGGATAGTACGATGCAGCCGGTGAGTATATCTCCGAGTCCAAATCCTGGATTCAGTTATTCGGATTCGATTGGTTGCGGTTTGTTGAATGTCGTTTATACAGCAGCTGTGTATAATACGTCATGGAACTATGTTTGGAATTTTGGAAATGGAGCATCCACAGAACAGGTTGGACAGGTAGGGTATCAATTTACGCAACAAGGATGCTATGACATCTCATTGACGGTAACAAATCCTCAAGGGTGTACGGCAACGGAAACGAATTTTAATGTGGCTTGTGTGTATGAATCTCCTGTTGCGGTGGCTGGGGCAGATCCCACCGAAGTTACTACCTTGGAACCCTTAGTGGAATTTACAAATAATTCAGAAAATGCATCTTCATACGCGTGGAATTTTGGAGATGGAACATACGGCTTTGGCTTTGAACCGATCCATTTGTTCCCGGCTGAACCCGCAGATTATGTCGTTTCGCTTGTAGCGATGAATGAGGTGGGATGTACCGATACGGCCTATGTGAGTATTCATGTGGAAGAGAATTTGATTTATTATGTACCAAATTCGTTTACACCAAATGACGATGAAAAGAATCAAGTATTTCTTCCAATAATTTCTCAAGGATTTAAACCAGGTACCTATTTATTGAGGATTTTCAACCGCTGGGGAGAACTAGTATTTGAATCCAAAGATCCATATACAGGATGGGGTGGCGACTATGGACCAACCCATACCAATTGTCAGTCTGGCACCTACACTTGGGTCTTGAATTTCCAAGTGCTGCAAACGCAGGAGGATAAAGAGTTTGTGGGGCATGTGAATTTGATAAAATAGTCAATCCTTCTGGGTGCGGGTTTAAACCCGCACCCAGGGGGGGGCGAACCTCTTGGCGTTTCTCTATGACCAAGTTAGTTTCAAATAAAGGAGAAAATAGGGGAATCACGTAAAAATCAACCGGAAAATCATTGAACTTACTACTTTCGTTTTATGAAGTACTTGGTATTTATTCTGTTTTTGTGTTGCATTTTTGTAGGGAAGTCGCAGAGTCATCGCTTAAAAATTGTGGATCCGGTTATTTGTTTTGATTACAACCAAAACAAATTAGTTGTTATTGAAGACAGTACTTACCGGTTAGAGATTTCTTTAAAAACAAAAAAGGTCATAAAGAAACCACTTAAATGGGATGGTCAGGTTTCATTCAATGAGTTACGTACTGCGTTTGTTCCTTTATCTGAAAAAGGAAGTCCGATGTATTTTGTGGATCATGGCGGCGGGTGGTTACTCGAGCTACGAAATGATTCTATTGTTCGCATAGACCAAAGTTTTCATCACCAAAATCAGTTTGGTGGGGCCTTCTTCATGCACGAGGGACATCCCAATATTTTCGGAGGATATGGGCTGTTTACCACCAAATGCATACTGACTCGTTACAATTTTGAAATGGATCAATGGTATTTATTCAATGAAAAACGACCACGAATCATTTATATGCAAAGCTTATTTGAGAAAAGAGAATCGTCATTTGCAGTCTTAGGAACCAAAGATGCAGATGCATCACATAGAAATAATACGGCCTACTCTTTTGATTTTAATTCAAAGAAATGGTGTGTTTTGGGTACAACCTTGTTTTTTGATACATTGAATAAACGTCTTAATCCATATATTTCCGGTAACATTATCATGTTTGGGAATAAAATTTATGAACTTAATTTAATGGATGGGGTATTGCTACAGTATCAATTCAAAACGGATAATGATTGTCAAAAAATTGTTAAACTCAATAATAACTATGTTATGATTTGTGTAATAACCAACCACCATACAAGAAATGCTTACGGGTTACTCGAATTTTATTCGGAAAAGCAGTTTAAGGATAATTTTTTCGAACGTAGTTTGCCTTTATATAACCCGAAGAAAAAGGCTGATTCAACTGGAATTCTCTGGATTATTCTAAGTACTTGCTTTGGTTTATTTGGAGTCATTGGCGCCTTATGGTTTTTAAAGGCTCGTCGATTGCCTAATTCCTTACCCACAAAGGGAGGGTTGTCTGACCTGGTAGAAGAAATACTTATCTTTTGGTTGTCAAAACCTGAACATTGTATAGAGTTGAGTGAAATCAATGATTTCGTTAACCACGATGATCCTTCCCCGGATAATTTGAAAAAACGAAGAGAAACGGTATTAAAACAGTTCAGTGTAGAATTGGCTAGACTATATAAATTTCAGGAGAATGCCGTTTTTTCTACCCAAGTGCATCCAAAGGATAAGCGCATGAAGATTTTGGTGCTTAATTCCAATTTGGTGAATAAGATAAAAAAGGAGAATTAGTCAAAATTCACATGTTTTTACCAACAGGGATGCGTTGTTCAAGGTAGTTTTGTTGAAAATCTAAAAATGACAAAATTACTATTCTTACTTGCAGCGGTTTGTTTTTGTTTCACAGTTTCAGCGCAAATCCCAAACTACGTTCCCCAAAACGGCTTGGTAGGTTGGTGGCCCTTTAACGGCAATGCTAACGACGAAAGTGGTAATGGGAATAATGGGAATAATTTAAATGGGGCATTCATTACCGATAGGTTAAACAATATTAATGCTGCATTTTACGGTTCCGGTAACAACAGTGGAATAAATATTACTGGATTAAATAATTTCCCCTTTGGGAATAGTGAAAGAACAATTTCAGTGTGGTTTAAATGTGTTTTACCCTATCCAGGAGGTGACCGGCAATTTTTTGCATATGGTGGAAATAACTTCGGAACAAGGTTTAGTGTTTACACAACTGGTGATTTAATTGGCGTAGAATACTGCAACGGCGCAGTCAGAAGCACTTATACTCCAGATAGTTTATGGCACAATATTCTTGTGACTTATAATGGGGGCGGAAGCAGTGGAATAATCGTCTACATGGATGGTCAAATTTTATCTACGAATATCAATGCCCCAACACCTACGATTAATACTGAAAATTCATTTATTCACAGTATTGGATGTCTTTTTACGGCCAATTATTTTAACGGCTCCCTCGATGACATCGGCATCTGGAATCGCGTCCTCACCGCATGCGAAATTCAAGACCTCTACCATGCCCAGCTGGGTTCGCAAGCCATCTCCGCCGGTGCAGACCAAAGCATTTGCAGTGGTGATCCAGTTACTTTAAACGGTAGCGGCGGCAGTACCTACCAGTGGAATAATAATGTGGTAGACGGGCAAGCCTTTATACCAAGCCAAAGTGCCAACTATGTACTTAATGGCACTGATTCCTTAGGTTGTCAAGGTACAGATACCGTGGTGGTTACTGTGTTGGAAAACGCTGTGAGCACCTTAACCCAAACAGCCCTTGATTCCTACACCTTGAACGGTCAAACCTATACGCAAAGCGGCACCTACATACAAACCTTACCTGCTGCCAACGGCTGCGACAGTACCATTACATTAAACCTTACCTTGAACTTCACCGGAATTAACGAGCTTGGTGCGGGCGCTAAGAAGCTCGTAAAAATCACCGACCTCAACGGAAAAATTATTCCGCGCCGCAAAAACACGGTCATGCTGTTCATCTACGAAGACGGCACCGTGGAGCGGGTAGTGGAGATGGAGGAATGATTTATATAAATTTTTTCCTCCTGGGTGCTGGTCCCTGAGTAGTTTGCCTCCGCCTGGCGGAGCGGACGTATCGAAGGGCCGCACTTAAAATGAACTTCGGGACATCAAATCTCTGTACGTAGTTCCACGGGATTTCAAATCCTGTGGAACCCCTAAACCACCACCTCCTTGCCGCACTTAAAATGACCCTCCGGGCATTCTTTTTTTCCGTGCAAGCCGCACGGACGGCACGTAAGTCCCGTAACTTCGTTGACCTCTGAATCATCCGATAAGGGACCAAAGCCGAAATCTGTTACAGTAGAACAAAAATAGGCCGTAACCGGCGCATTTACCGCAGAAGCAAAATGTAAGGGTCCCGAATCATTCACATAATTCCGTACGGCTCTTTTCATCAGTGCGACAGATTCCATGAGTGAAAGTTCGCCCGCTAAATTCCGAATATGCGCTGGGCTTTTAGTTTTTATGGTTTCGCAAAGTGCGCGGTCATTTGGACCACCAAGGAGGTAGATTATATGATCTTGCTTTTCTGAAAGCTCCACCCATTTTTCGATTGGAAGTTGCTTCGTTGCCCAAACCGATGCAGGCGCGAAACACACATAAGGCGTTTCCTGATATTCCCTAACTTTTTGCATCGCTTCCTCGCTTGGTACGATGGATGGCTTTACCAAGTGCTTAATGCCAAGCGAAGCGATTAAACTGAAATTCCGGTCAATTTCATGAATGCCTTTTGAGATGGGATGAGGTAGTTTTAAGTTATAAAATCGGGCCAAGGGATTTTTGTTGAAGCCAATGGTTTTACTTTTACTAAGTACCGCAATAAGTCCGGAAGATGCAAAGCGATGTAGGTTTACAATGAAATCATAGCGTGTAGCTCGGTTAGCCCGAATAATCCGTAACATTTCCCGCCATTTTCTCGATTTATCAAAGGTGAGCACCCGATTTAAATTAGGGTGTCCAAGCACTAGTCCTTCATTTCCTTTTTTCACCAATAAATCAACCTGCGCCTCTGGATATTGCGCTTTGATCGAATTAACCACGGAGGTCGAGAGTATGACATCGCCAAGAAAGGCCGTTTGAATGATTAAAATACGAGAATTGTTAGCGAATAACATATACCTCTCCTCGTTTGATTAGTTGATTCCCTGCAGCATCATAAAATTCCATCACATAAATGTACATATCGTTTGGAACAAGTTCGTTATTTGCTTGAAAACGACCATTCCACCCCAGGTTGTAATCCGTAGTTTCAAAGATAATATTGCTCCAACGATTCATGATGGTCATTTTAAAGTTATTCGGGTCGATGTTGGTAGCGACGGGCTTGAATACGCTATTAATGCCTTCTGGAAACACACTGTTGGGAATGTAGATTATTGGGGTATAGGTGAGGCAAACCGTATTGCTCGCGCACCGTTCTTCTATTCCGTAATTGTTGATGAGTTCTCGTGCCTCGATATAGTAACAGATTTCACCGGGGTAGGGACCAGAGTCGACACTATCCTCCACACTATATTGTCCATTAGGAACCGTTTGAATCAGCGTAGCAGAACCATCCGGTTCGATTCGGTATACCTCATAGGTGCTCACCCCAACTTCAAAACCAAGGTAAGGGGTCCAACTGATTACATTGATTTGCGTTTCGTCATCGGCTATTCCTGTTGCCAAGATGGTGGTGGCCGCATTGGATGGACTGCCGATGTTTCCACACGTATCGATGTATTTTGAACGGTATTGATTTGTTTGATTCATTACATCCACTTGCGCGTCGGTATACTGAGCTAAGTTATTTACGACCGTTGCCGTTCCGATTGCCGTGTAATTTCCCGGTGTTTCTTCTCGTTCAATTTGCACCTGGTTAATCCCAGCGTTTTGATCCACATATACCCGGATATCTACGGAATTCCCACTGACGCTTGCCGCTTGTAGGTAATGAAAGTTGGGTTGTCCGGGAAGGGGTACAATAAACGTATACGGATTTGAAAGCACGGCATTTCCATTACCGAGATTGGCTTGTATGAAAAGTGTGTAGGTGTTTCCGCCCACTACATCGATGGTGCTGTTCAAGGCATTTGTTGTACCTAGCAATACCAACTGCCCGTTTTCATAGGAGTATACTTGATAGGAACTCACACTCCACCCAAGATATGCTGTCCACGCTAAGTCGATGGATTGATCGCACGAGTTAATAGCGCCTTCTAAGCGGATACTTCCATTTAGCGGAGCTTTCCCCGAGGTTTGGTAGGTGATTGGAACTGCTGTGGTAAAGCAAGAATCAAAGGCCGCAACGGAGAACGTAAACGGACCAGAACCACTTGGAACATAGGTGTACGAGGTGTTGGAGATTCCCCAAACGGTATCGATTTCATACAATACGTTATTGGCATCCAAGGTGTAAATTACATAGCCATAGGTGTCTGATTGACTGTTTTGATTCCACGTTAAGATAAGGTTTCCACTGGCTGGATCAAATCCTACGCCTTGAATGATAGGGATAACCGGCGTAAGCATGTCTTCAAATTGGTCGCTTGGTGTATTGGATTCAAAGCTACATCCGCCATAAGGGTAGATGATTTGATAGCCCAATGTCCCGTTACAAATGCGCACGGTGTCTTTGTAGAAAGTAGTCCCGTACGGAACGCTGTCGTATAAAACCCACGGACCGTTTCCTATTTGTTGATATATATGATAATAGCCTCCAAGATTTATTGCGCTTGGTGCGTTCCATTGCAGCAAAGCAGTTCCATTGTTGGGGTTGGTTAATTGAAGAATGATGGGGTGTAAGGTGTCACTGAATCGAGTAATGCTTCCGTTGCAACCGGACACTACGCCCAAATAAAAATCTTGATTTGCTTGTGCCGCCCCGATAGAAAAGGTTGTGGTGTTTATGTCGTTGATCGTGGTAATCAATCCGTTTTGCAGGGAATACAGCGAATAAGAAACAAAAGTGTTCAGTGGATTTGAAACGGGATTCCAAGAAAGTGCGTAGTTCCCGTTGGTATAGCTAATGCAGTTTAAGTTAGGCGCAGCGATGATTCCAGGATTCCGCACATTGATTTGCACGGTGGCGTAACTTACCTTGGGAACTTGACAATAATTGTCCTGCGCTTTAAACACAAAAAAATACGGAATGGATTCGGCCACAATGCCAAAGGAGTTAATGAGGTGGTCACAATCGGTTTGCCATGTAAAAGGGACGTTTGCTTGACCAACTCCAGTGGCAGGTAATCCGGTGGTAAATGCGCAGGGTTCAATTCCGCAACCTGTAGCTGCCGTGAAATTGGTGCCGAACATGGGGCCTGTTGCGCTAATGGTAACCGATTGTGCCGCACCATTCTGAAGGAACCCATTATCCGCTGCCGAAAGATTGAAATTAACTAGGGTTCCCGCATCTACGGTGGTGGTAAATGAACCACTGAATGGGGGAGTGAATTGTGGCGCATTATTGGGTTGACAAGGCACCACGTTGAGTTGCATTTCTCGTTCCACCTGTGAAATTAATTGTCCTAAGCGGTAGGAGGACACCTTGATCTTAACGACGAAATTACCTTGAAGGGTAGAGGTAAACGTTAATTCGCCATTTTGAGGGTTTAGCTGCGCGGGAATACTTCCTGGACTAATGGTTGCGGAAGGCGTTGGAGATTGATAGGTAAACCCCAGGTCGAAAGGTACTGGAGCAGGATTCACGGGGGGATTGAAGCTGCCTTGTGGAAAATGATTGAGGGGTACGCTAAATTCAAAACGCAATGAATCCATGTCTGGATCTATGGCATTCATGTTGTACACGTAGGCATCGCCAACGCAACTTACAAAATAAGGCGCTTGAAGGAATTGTGGTGAGTTGTCTTGACAGCCTGTTTGTCCGCCAATAGCGAACATAGTGGCTGAGATGGTCATGCCATAGGTAGATGGATTGGTTAGGTTGGTGATGGCATTTGATCGTGCGAAATTTTCGTAGGTAAAAATCCATCCTTGAGCCGGTGGGGTTCCGGCTAGCATGATTTCGGTAGACCGATAAATGACTTTTTCTGTAGCACCGATTCCATTGCCGCCATTGGATCCAGTTCCACAATCCAAAGGTTGCGGTCCACCTGAAACTTGGGTGCAGCTAGGTGAAATATCGGTTCGCGAGATATAATTCACCGTGATGTTCGTTACGCTCGGATGGTTCCAAACGCGAAGGTTTTCGGACAAAATATTGACCTCAGCGCCATTACAGTCGCGGTAAAATACCAATTCAAAGAGATATCCGCCGTTTCCACCGCATTTCCATGTGATTTCCCCACCCATGACATGCGAAGCAAAGGATAGATTAAATCCTAAAAGAAATAAACTGAAGAGTAAGAAATATCTCATGCGCGCGTGAGGAACGTCAAGTCCTTAAGAAAATTGTACGAGAGTAAGGGAAAGAAGTTGCTATCCCGCGGTAACAATCAACATCTCTTCTGAATTTAAATGGTTTACCGCCGTTTCCATGATTTCCTCGGATGTAATTCCTTCAATGGTAAGCAAGGCATTTTGGTAGAAGGAATAATCAAGTCCTCTGATTTCTGCCATCGAAAATAAATCCATCATGGCAAATGGACCATCGGCGCTTCGAAGGAATTGTCCGGATAAATAGTTTTTAACCAAGCTTAATTCTTCAGAAGGAACTAATTCCGTTCTCATGCGTTCGATTTCTGCGTTTATTTGAACCAAGGTGTCCGTTAAAAATTCATTCCCAACTTCCGTTGCAATGACAAAATATCCGTTGGATTGATTCTCTCCAAGATAACTCCCGATACCATAGGTGTATCCTTTGTCCTCGCGAATATTCGACATCAATCGACTCCCGAAGTATTCTCCCAGTATCGTATTAACCACGGTCATTTTATGGTAATCCGCATGAGATCGGTCAAACAGTATTTTACCCATTCGAATGCCAGTTTGTACCGCATCCGCTTTCTTCACTTCAATGCGCTCGATGCTTGGCGTGTAGTTCATAGGGGGTAAAGATTTTGCCTCCTTACTCCATCGTGCAAAACACTGCAAAATACCGTCTAATTGCGCTGCACTTGGATTCCCCACCCAATTGATTTTTCGCAGTCCTTTTTTAAAATAGGTTTCAAAAAATGCTTGGATGTCAGTTCGAGTAACCCCATCAAAGTCGTCGGGTTGATTAATTCTGCCGTAGGGTGTTCCCTGAAACAGGTGTTCTTGTAAGGCCCGCTGTGCCAAGGTGCTTACTTTTTCGAGTGAAACCATCAAGTGTTGTTTTCGCTCTGCTTTTAGCTGAATTAATTCGGATTCTGGAAAGTTTGCATGGTAAAGCGCTTCCTCAATGATGGGGATTAATTGATCCATGGATTCATTTAACCCGAATATGTTTAGGTAGGCATAATCAGCACTTACACTGGCATTGAAATACCCCCCGTGGTCATCAATCATGTCGTTGATTTCTGCCATGGTTTTGTCTGCGGTACCTGCTAAAAGCATCCCGGTGGTTAATCCAGCTACAGGTTTTTCATCGTAAATAGAGCCTGCGTCAAAAATCAACTCCAATTTAACGGCTTCGCTGGTTTCATTGCGCATCAAATACACAGGTACACCCGCCGGAGTGAAGTGCAGCTCTGGTGCAATGTAATTAATGTCATTGGATAGCGAGACTGATGGGGCCTGCGTACGATTTATAGTATCTGTCATATTAGTTAGTTTCAGATTCAATGAATAATCGGGAGCAATTGCTTGGGCTAAAGAGCGATTTGGCATGGTCCTGTAAATGATGTGCTTCGATGGCATTGTAAATTGCTTCCTCTTCGTTAATTCCATGCGCATCTCCTAATAATTCGAATAACGAAAGATTCATCGCTCGGTTTAAAAGTCCTTGTTCTTGAAATGCTTTAGAGGTTTTCCCTTTCATACGAAGCCTGTTTAAATCAGGGGTGGAAATCAAGGTGTTTTTGAACGTTTCTAGTACCTCCCATAACGCTGCATCCAAGGCCTCGAAGGTTTTTCCGGGCATGAGCTTACCCGAAACAATAAATAAGCCCTCATCGAGCGATCCCAAGATGTAGGCATTGATTTCATGTACCAGCGCCTTGTCTTTTTTAAGGCTCAAATACAGCTTCCCTGATTTGTCTTTTCCTACTTCATCCGAGAGTAAGTCGGCAATGTAATATCCTTCAGATTTTCGTTCCGACATTTTAAAGGCGTAATAAAACGCAGAAGCAGGTACGTTTCGTTTGAGTGTTAGTGTTCGGTATTCTGTCTGGATAGGTTCTCGCTGAAGAATTCTGGCCCCTTTGTTTTTTCCCGGTATCGAACCATACCATTTGGAAACCAGATCCTCTATTTGATGGTTTTCGTAGTTCCCTGCAATGGTTAATATAGCATTTCCAGGGTGATAATGTGTCCCGAAAAAGGAACGTACATCATCCATGGTGGCTTGTTCAATATGGCTGATTTCTTTCCCAATGGTAGCCCATTGATAGGGGTGAACCTGAAAAGCAAGGGGGCGTAATTCCAACCATACGTCGCCATAGGGTTGATTTAAATAGCGTTGTTTAAACTCTTCAATGACCACGCTGCGCTGCACCTCTAAACTTTTATCAGAAAAGGCCAATGATAACATGCGATCACTCTCAAGCCACAAGGCTGTTTCTATGTTTTGAGAAGGAAGGACATCGTAATAATTGGTGATGTCGTTGCTGGTAAATGCGTTGCTTTCTCCTCCGGCACGCTGCAAGGGGGCATCAAAATCTGGAATATTCACAGAACCACCGAACATCAAATGTTCAAATAGGTGAGCGAATCCCGTATGATTCGGGTCTTCATCCCGTGCACCCACATCGTAGAGGGTATTCACTACCGCCATGGGTGTAGTCTTGTCTTGGTGAAAAATCACCTTAAGCCCATTGGGCAAAGTAAAGCGATGAAAAGATACCATATCTTAAAAATTCAATTGTTTTAATTGTGAAGCCAAGTTGTTGAATTCAGTGATTAGCTCCTTTACAACGTCACCCGCCGGTTTCATAACACGCATCATGGCAGAAACTTGTCCTACTTCTAATTCACCAGCAACTAAATCGCCTTCAAACATGCCTTTTTTTGCGCGTCCTCTTCCAAGGTGGGCGGCTAATTCTTCTGAGGTGCCCTTTTCTTCATAAATAGTCTGGATTTCTTGATAGAACGGGTTGTTGAGTAAGCGCACCGGGGTAATTTCTTTGAGGGTAAGTTTGGTGTCACCCTCTTCTGCTGTGAGTATGCGTTCCTTGAATGCCATATGTGCACTCGACTCCGGCGTAGCAATAAAACGGCTGCCCACTTGAACGCCATCTGCTCCTAAAATCATGACTGCTAGCATGGCTTTACCACTTCCGATTCCACCCGCCGCAATTACCGGAATATCAACGGCTTCAGCAACAGAGGGAATTAAACACAAGGTGGTAGTTTCTTCTCTACCGTTGTGACCTCCCGCTTCAAATCCTTCGGCAACTATGGCGTCTACCCCTGCTTCCTGTGCTTTCAGCGCAAATTTCTTAGAGGACACCACGTGAACAACTTTAATTCCTGCCGCTTTTAAACGCGCCGTATGGGCTTTTGGATTTCCTGCAGAGGTAAATACGATGGGAACTTTCAGTTCAATAACAGTAGTTAAATGTTCTTCTATGTTCGGATACAAGAGTGGAATGTTCACTCCAAAGGGTTTGTCTGTTGCAGCTTGACATTTCAAGATTTGTTCCCTTAAAATTTCCGGATACATGGATCCTGAACCTATCAATCCAAGGCCACCTGCGTTGGAAACAGCAGCAGCCAATTCCCATCCGGAGCACCAAATCATACCGCCTTGAATGAGTGGGTATTTTATCTTAAAAAGTTCTGTAATTCGATTCATGAATGTTGGGCTGAAAGCGAAGTAAAATTACAAAAAAGTGCGCTGCGCGTTGAATACTTTTTTTCACCCGAATAAAATCCGTATTTTTAGGGCAATGAAGCGGTGCGTTTTGTTTCTTGGAATACTTTTCTTAGCCCTTGGGTTTCATGCTCAGTCACCTCAAGGGAATTTTCAATCGATGCCCTCGTTGAATGCCATTCAGTTCTTTGAGAATAAAGGACAATGGCCCTCAGGGGTTTTGTTTAAAGCAGAAAAGGAAGGTGGGAAGCTCTGGGTCATGAAGAATAAAATGATCTTTCACCAGCAAGATTTAAGTGCCATGGCGCACGCGCATGACCGAGGTGAGAAACACAAGAATCAAGACATTCGAGAACATGTAGTGCACGCAGCCTTTGTTAATTCGCTGCCATTTACCACCATGGAGAAATCGGGAGCGACTTCCTTTTATCATAATTATTTTCTTGGAAAAGATTCGACGAGATGGGCCTCTGAGGTTCACGGGTATGATCACCTAGTAAGGCATCAATTGTATCCGGGTATTGACTTAACATTCAATGCAACAGGGGTTAATCAAGAATATGGATTTGTGGTTTCACCCGGTGCGGATCCTTCCCAAGTTCGAATGAAATATGCGGGACACCGCAAACTCAGCGTGGATAGAAATGGGAATTTAGTCATTGAAACTCCCCTGGGTCAAATCAAACAAGAGCAATTAGCAGCTTTTCAGGATATCAATGGGCAAAGAACTTGGGTCGATTGTAAATTCATCGTGCAAGGTGATGAGGTGGTTTTTCGCTTGGGATCATATAATAAGTCGGTTCCCTTGGTCATTGACCCGGTATTAGTTTTTGCTACGTATAATGGGGCATTTTCAGATAATTTTGGAATGACGGCGACCTACGGACAAAGTGGTGCGGCGTATTCAGCAGGTATGGTTTACGGGAACAATTTCCCTATGCCTAACGGTTCTTCGTATGATCCTACTGGGAATTTTGTCGCCATTGGAGGGAATTACGGAGTGACGGATGTGTTTATTACCAAATTCAACCCAACCGGAACAGCCATGCTTTGGGCGACATTTTTAGGAGGGGGAGATATGGTGCAAGGAACAGAGACGGCGAACAGCTTAATCTGTGATTCCGTAGATAACATCTACATCTTTGGCGCTACGTCGAGTATTGATTTCCCTACCACCAACGGTGCTTTTCAAGCGGCACACGCAGGCGGTGTAGCGAATGCAAATTTCTTATTTAACGGGGTGTATTTTCTGAATCAAGGAACGGATGTATTCGTTTCTAAACTCAGCGCAAACGGTCAAAACCTTTTGGCCTCAACGTATGTTGGCGGTACTGGAAACGATGGGGTAAATTATAAAATCACCTCTCTTCCTTATAATGGCGCATTTTTGTATGATTCATTGACCACCAATTACGGAGATCAGTTCCGTGGTGAAATCATGCTGGATCAAGCAGGTAATGTATTAATTGCCTCGTGTACTCGGTCAACGAATTTCCCAACCGTGAATCCATTTCAAGCCACAAATGCCGGTGGACAAGATGGCGTTCTTTTTAGATTGAACCCTTCGTTTAATGCCTTGCAATTTTCCTCGTACTACGGTGGAAGTAAAAACGATGCCTGTTATTCGGTGAAAGTAGATACACTCAATAACATCTTTACCTGCGGGGGAACATCATCTACGAATTTAACGGGTACCGTTGGTGGACTCATGGGTGCTTATCAAGGTGGAAAATCCGATGGCTTTGTGATTAGATTAAATCCTGGAGGAACCGCAATCACTGCGGGCACCTACTTAGGAAGGAATGATTATGACCAAGCATTTTTTGTAGAGGTGGATCGAAACAACAACGTGTTTGTGTTGGGTCAATCCGTAGGAGGGATTTTTCCAACGTGGAATGCACCATACAACAACCCGAACTCCAGCCAGTTTGTAATCAAGCTAAGCAATAACCTGTCAACCAATCAAGCGAGTGCAACCATTGGGAATGGGAGCAGCCAGATTAATATTTCGCCTTCCGCCTTCCTGGTAGATATTTGCGGAAACATATACATTTCAGGTTGGGGAGCCAATATCTTGCAAAATGTTCCGATTTCCGGAATGCCCATTTCAGGGAATGCCTATCAGCCGAATACCACCGGGTTCGATTTCTATTTGATGGTGATAGAACATGATTTTTTAAGTTTGCTTTATGCTACGTACATGGGGGGGAATGTTTCCACAGAACATGTGGATGGAGGAACGAGTCGCTTTGATAAAAACGGGGTGGTATATCAATCGGTTTGTGGGGGCTGTGGCGGAAACAGTGATTTTCCAACTACCCCGGGCGCATATTCCAGTGTAAATAACAGTGCCAATTGTAACAACCTCTTATTCAAGTTTGATTTCGAGTTAATTCCCTCCGCGCAATTTATTGCCAATCAAACCATTGGTTGTGAAGATTTTCAAGTGATATTCAATAATTTTTCTTCGCAGAATGATGATTATTTGTGGGATTTTGGGAACAACAATACCAGCTCAACGGTATTCAATCCAACGGTTACCTATACGAATGCGGGAGTGTATCAAGTGTATTTGTACGTGACAGATAGCATTTGCAACCTAACCGATACGGCTGAAATCACCATTACGGTATTGGATTCCATTAATTTCGTGCTGTTTGATACCCTTGCGCTGTGTTCAAATACGCCCTATGCACTGACCATCAATACCAACGGAGCAGCGAGTCAATACCTTTGGGGGACCAATTCCGCATTCACGCCTCCGTTAACGCCATCCCCGAATGATTCCACCTTGTTGATTTCAAATAACAATCCCGGGTGGTATTATGTATCCGCTAACAATGGATTTTGTTCCAAAACGGATAGTGTGTTTGTTCAATTTGATGTTCCAGTGATTGCCAATTACCAGCCCAGTCCGGAAAGTGGATGCAGCCCGGTAACCGTTGATTTTAATAATTCCTCCACTGTAACTTCCAATTTCTATTGGAATTTCGGCAATGGAGTAATCGACTCCTTAACCTTTGAACCCCAAATAACCTACACAGTACCGGGACAATACATCACAGCGCTTGTGATTTTTGATTCCGTGTGTAATGCATCAGATACCGCTTTTGTTACCATTACCGTTTATCCTTCCGTCAGTTTTGCCTTGCCTAATGCTATGTATTTGTGTGTTGATTCTACCATCGTGCTGTCTCCAAGTGCCTTGGTGGGTAGTCCGAATTATTTTGTTTGGTCAAGCAATAACCAATTTACCGATACCTTGAATGTTCCTGTTCAAGATGCGTCATTGGAAGTCTTGGTTCCAACCACTGAAACCTATTATTTGACCGCAGGAAATGGGAATTGTTCATACACAGATTCCATCAGCATTACCGTGTTTTCAGAGTCAATCAGTATCAGTGGACCCGATTCAATCTGTTTAAACAGCCCAACCTTGTACACGGCAATCAATAACTCTCCAGAGGTATTTAGTTATGTGTGGAGTCCAGCGGCAATCATTCAAGGTGCAACGAATCAAGCGACTGCAACAATCTCACCTCAAGCCACGCAATATCTCTATGTACAGGCAACCAGTACGAACGGGTGTGTGATAGAAGATTCTGTTTATGTTAACGTGTCGTATATAAATCCAAGCTTAGTACAAGCGTATGCTAATCCACCCTTAGTTACCCCAGGATCAACGATTTCGTTGACTGGCGCCCCATCAGGTTATCCGATTTATCAATGGGTACCCGCCGCACCAGTGCTCAATCCGAATGCACAAAATACGCAAGCCACGGTGGATGCAACCACATTCTTTACCCTCTATGTTTCAGACGGTGTTTGCACGGTGAGCGATACGACCGAAGTGAAGGTCTACGAGATTATATGTGATGGACCATATGTTTACGTACCTAATGCCTTTTCTCCAAACAATGATGGGAATAACGATGTGTTGTATGTGCGTGGATTATTTGTAGAAAAAATGATCTTCAGGGTATTTGACCGCTGGGGAGAAATGGTATTTGAATCAACGGATGTGAATTTCGGATGGGATGGAATCTATCAAGGAAGAAAACTCGATCCGGATGTTTACGACTACTACCTGCAAGTTACCTGTTACGGTGGTTTAGAAAATATAATCAAAGGGAATGTAACCTTAATGAAATAGTCCATGAAAAAAATCATTACCTCTAAATCAGAAAAGTTCTTAGAACAATACCTTAACAACGCAAGTCCAACCGGATTTGAATCGCCCGGACAAAAATTATGGATGGATTATATGCGGCCGTATACGGATGAATTCATCATTGATAATTACGGTTCTGTTGCAGCGGTTATTAACCCGGGCAAACCCTACAAAGTGGTGATTGAAGCGCATGCCGATGAGATTTCATGGTTCGTACATTACATTACCAGTGATGGGTTTATTTACTTGCGAAGAAACGGCGGTTCTGACCACATGATCGCGCCGTCGAAACGCGTGAATATTCATACGGATAAAGGAATTGTTCGAGCAGTATTTGGTTGGCCTGCGATCCATATGCGCCATACCAAGGACGAAGCACCAAGCATGAAAAATATCTTTTTGGATTGTGGATGTGCTACCAAGGAAGAGGTTGAAAAACTGGGCGTGCATGTAGGCTGTGTGGCTACGTTTGAAGATGAATTCATGGTGCTCAATAAGAACCGTTATGTAGGTCGTGCCTTAGATAATCGGGTAGGGGGATTCATGATTGCTGAGGTAGCGCGAATGCTCCAAGAAAAAAAAGTGAGCCTTCCCTTTAGTTTGTATGTGGTGAATGCCGTACAAGAAGAAATTGGCTTGCGCGGTGCAGAAATGATTGCCCATCGAATTAAACCTGACGTGGCCCTAATTACCGATGTGTGTCACGATACCGGAACGCCGATGGTAAGCAAAATTGAGAATGGTGACCAAAAATCTGGGGAAGGACCTGTATTAACGTATGGTCCAGCGGTTCAGAATAACTTTTTACGTCAGATTATTCAAGTGGCTGAGAAAAATAAGATTCCTTTTCAAAGGGCAGCTGTTTCACGCTCCACGGGTACAGATACCGATGCCTTTGCCTATTCGAATGAAGGGGTGACTAGTGCGTTGATTTCTTTGCCACTTAGATATATGCACACTACGGTAGAAATGGTTCGGAAAGAAGACGTAGAATCATGCATTGCCTTAATCTTTGAAACCGTGAAATCCATCAAGGCAGGACAAGACTTTAGATATCTAAAATAAGTAGCTAAAAGGTTTCCTTTATTTGTTCTTATTTATAATTTTAAGTTAACTTTGAGTTAAACCTAACTCTATGAAAACACTTTTATGCGTGGCATGTTTATGCCTACTAACTTTTGGATCAACTTTTTCGCAAGCCATTAATGAGGGCTTTTCTAATGTTGCGGGACTAACAGCAGCGGGTTGGAATCAACAAAACCTAAGTACACCCATTGGCTCTAATCCCAATTGGGTCCAGGGTGATCCAGTAAATATGCCTTTTTCAGCCAATTCACTTCCAGCAAATTCATTCATTTCAGCGAATTTTAACAGTGTTGCAGGCACAAATACAATTAGTAATTGGTTAATTACACCCATGTTAAATTTAAACAATGGTGATGTAATTACGTTTTACACCAGAGGTACAGGATCTATTTATGCAGATAATTTACAAGTCCGCTTAAGTACCAATGGGTCAAGCACAAATGTTGGCGCAAGCAACATATCCGTAGGTGATTTTTCCAATTTACTTCTTGAAATAAACCCAACTTTGAACGCAGCGTTATATCCAGCTATTTGGACACAATACACGATAACAATTTCTGGTTTGGCTTCACCAACAACCGGTCGGATCGCTTTTCGATATTTTGTGCCAAACGGTGGACCCACTGGTGCAAATTCTGATCTTATCGGGATGGATGATTTTGTTTACACACCAGTTCCATCTTGCAACCTTACTGCGACGGCAAGTGCTAATAATGCCATGGGGGGCGCACCTAATGGAACAGTAACGTTGAATGTAACGAATGGCACAGCACCGTACAGCTATCTTTGGGCCAGTGGACAAGTTACTCAAAATTTGTCAGGACTCGCTCCAGGAACCTATTCCGTGACCGTTACTGATGCTGCTGGATGTACGGCTTCTGCTTCAAGTAATGTATCCAACCTGACCGGTCCAACCGTATTGTCGAATTCCAATGTGGTGAGTTCCTATCAGGTAGTAAATGGCGGTTTCACGCCACAATGGGTTTGTCAAAATGATACGCTGTATAGCGATGGAGGGATAATGAAAATATATCTTGAATCAGGAGCCACCATGATAACAGGGGGCGGTATTGATACGATATATGCGAAAACTGGCGCAACGATTGTGATGAACGGAGGAATCCACGTAATTTATCATGAACCTGGCGTTAACCTTTTGTTGAGCGGCGGGATTCCAACCCTTTTTCCGTGCCCAAGTTTAGTATTTAATTATACACAAGCACCTGCGAACGGCTGCGCTCCTGTTCCAGTATGCAACCTTAGTTTAAACACAACCAACACTAACATTGATTGCTTTGGACAGGCCTCTGGTTCTGTTTCTGTCAATGTTGTCGGCGGGACTGCACCGTTGACTTATGCATGGTCGAATGGAGCTACTTCGCAAACCGTGAATAATTTGCCTTCGGGATCCTACACCGTAACCGTAACGGATGCCAATGGATGTACTGACCAAATGAGTGTAACGATTAACCAACCTCAATCACCTTTAGTGACTACGGCAACTCAGGTGAATGTATTATGTTTTGGCAATCCGTCTGGGAGTATAGATTTATCGGTAAGTGGAGGCACCGGACCGTACGTGTATTCTTGGTCGAATGGCAGCACTGCACAAGATATTACAAACTTGGCTGGAGGATCTTACACGGTTACGGTAACCGACGTGTTAGGTTGTACCGCTTCAACTTCCGTTACCATCACTGAACCAGCGGCCCTTTCTTTAACTACCACATCAACGGATGAAATGATGGGGATGGACGGCACGGCTACTGTTACGGTTTCCGGCGGAACTCCCAACTACATGTATTATTGGATGCCAGGGGGTTCTACAATGGCCTCCATCAGCGGATTGGCTGCTGGAACTTATTCGGTCATGGTATTAGACGCCAACGGTTGTGGGGATACCCTGGAAGTGGTTGTTGGTTCTCAAGTTTCATTGGATGAAGCGGGACTTACTAGCATAGTTCTTTATCCAAATCCGAGCGCCACGACCATTACGGTAAGTAACAGCGCTTCAACTATTATTGATAATGTGCGCGTATTTACCTCCGAGGGAAGGCTCGTGTTTGAGTTTGCGTTGGGAGGAAACGAGTCAAGAATCTTAGATATTTCCAGTTGGTCACCGGGACGTTATGTGTTGAAACATGCCTCGGGGGTTCTGCCGATTGTTAAACTTTAACACGTAAAAAGGTCGGCGATGCCGGCCTTTTTTATTGGATAATACTGTCGTATATCGGAAAACCGATGGTGATGTTCATCGTGAAGGTAATGGCAAGCGTCATGGTCCGGTAGCGGCAACGTTTAGCTTATTTATTCAAAACAATAAAGCAACCATTACTGAAACCCATTTTCCATGGCTTTATGCTAATTAAATTCGATTTATAGTAAGCGCTTATGTTAAGAGTGCAAGGTTCGTATAATGCTAACTACACATTCACCCCAAATAAATACCCAACTCCAGCAGAGATTCCCATAGCCAAGGTGCCACCAATGGTGACCCGTAAGATGGCTTTTCCAATCGGTGATCCGCCTGTTTTCGCTGATAAATATCCTAACAGAATTAAGAATATGATGGTTGATCCATAAAGTAAATAAGGCATTTTTTCAATTGGGGCAAACAAGGCCATGAGCAGCGGTAGAATTCCTCCTGCAGTAAAGGCACTTCCGGAGGCAATAGCTGCTTGAATGGGTTTAGCTTGACTGATTTCGGTTATTCCTAGTTCATCCCGTATGTGTGCGGCTAAGGCATCTTTTTCTGTTAATTCTACAGCTACTTGCATCGCTGTTTCTTTTTTTAAGCCACGCTGCTCATAAATGGCTGCAAGAAGATTCAATTCTGCTTCAGGCATTGTCCGCAATTCCTCTTTTTCTCGTTCAATGTCGGCTTTTTCTGTATCGGTTTGTGAACTCACAGAAACATATTCCCCCGCAGCCATGGAGAGTGCCCCTGCAACCAAGCCGGCTACGGTCGCCAAAATAACAGGTTGATTTGATTGACTCGCTGTAGCAACCCCAACGGCTAAACTAGAAATAGATATTATACCGTCGTTCGCTCCCAAAACTACGGCACGCAACCAGTTGCTGCGGTGGATAAAATGGACGTCTAGGTAATTATCAATGTTAATCATATACGTGGGCACTAAATTTATTGCAGTATGAAATCACCTGATCCAGAACTCCCGGAATTCAGTTGAAATGACGGATAGCCTATCACTCGGATGTTACCCGTTCCTAATATTCGATAGGTAATGCTGTCGTGAACCCACAAGGAAACATCTCCTTTCGATGTGTTTTCAACAAGTGCGACCGTGGATTCTAATTCACGAGCGTCTATTTGCATTAAGGCATAATTCCATAGTTTTAAGGAATGGCAAAAACCGCTCAGGGTTAATGTACCTCCACCTGGAAAATTATTCCAGTAATAGAATGTATTGCAGGAAACATCCAAGGAGGCATGATTCAATTTACTTTTTAGCACCAGTCCAATTTCATCACCGATGAGTGTATTTAATGATTTAATGTTGCAGGTCTCATTGGCTACAATTTTTGCAAGTCCGTTTACCGTGATTTCTAATTTGATTTTATTCGTTTTAGGGTGTAACCACTTACCTTTAGCGTTATTATGAAATGTTAGCGTGTTGTCTTTATTTTCCCATGAAACGTCATCAATAAATTGATTAGAGCCCGTGATTTTAACCCTGTTTTCAGTTCCTTGAATTAAGTTGACATCAAAAACATCGGATAGCACGAGTGTGTCGAATTCTGATACCATTTGTTCAGTGGTAACGGGTTCATTTTTTTTACATGAAAACAATAATAATAAGCCAATAATGGTTAGGATTTTTATTGGTTTCATGAGTTCGATTTTAGGTGATATCCAAACCCTATTTCCGGGTAATCAAGTATATGGAGATGCGATTTCATCGAGATGTGAATTAGAAGGTGATCGCTACATTTCCAGCGCAATATGGCTCGATTATACATTGGAGAAGTATGTACCTTGTCAATTAATCCAACATGCAAGCCTTCTTGTAGAATAAAACTAAAGTCGCCAAACACAATTTCTTGCGAAATATGAATCCCACTGCTAAATGCATCCTTCGGTTCATACGTGGTACCTGGTTTAATACTTAATTCCGTTTTTGTAGAAGAATCATAAAATAAATCCAAGCCGGCGCCAAAATGGAACTTATGAAATGCATGATATTTATATTCAATGCTAGCGGATGAGGTAAAATAAATGGTACTTTGAAGGGCTCGAGTATGCTTGCCGCCAATCGCATATATTAGCGCCATTTCATGACGTTTGATGTTCCTTGGAATGTCTTGTCTTACGGTTGGTTCTTGGGCACCAATTGAATGCGTTACCCCTGCATTTAGGTACAAGAGGTTTAATCCTAAATTGGGTTCAGCCATGTTCGCATTGGAAAAATGTGCAAATCGGAGTGCGGCTTCTAAGCCCCAATCCTTTTTGAGATTTAACCGATATCCAAGTTGGTAATCAAAATGCATGTTAAGGTGTGATCCAACGGAAATATTGTCGGGATTCGTTGCTAAGCTGAATTTTTTTGTGGAATATCCAAGACCGAACCCAAATTGATGAAAGAACGCACTGTGTGCATCTCGATAAAAAAAGCTCCTAAAGTAAGGGTATAACGATATTTCATGACCGAATACTTTCCTATTCCCAAGGGTTGAAAAACCCGCGCTAATTCCATACTCCGGAAAATGATATAATTGTTCCGTAAGACGTTTCCCGGTAGTACGTTTATTCCAAGAGAAACTTATCGATTGAATTGGATCAGTAACAGAATAATTAATGTTACTGTATTCCGGTATCACATAGCCAGCACCTGAATGGATTGATAGCCATGAATTATTAGTAAAGCCCCCTTGTCCGAACAAAATGAATTGGCTGATACATACAATAAGCACGATCAAATTTCTCATATTTCGATTCAAGTGAATGATGGGTTGAAGTTACTACAGTTTTTTCAAATGTCAGGATTATTCTTGCCAACTAAATTTAATTTAAGACCTTCGTACAAATGTTATCAATGAAGAATTTATTTGTTGCTGTTGGCTTACTAGCCATTTCTATGCCCCTTGTGTTTTGTTCATCCAGCGGCCAAGAGCAAGCGAAGCATGAAAAGAAGAAAGATGGTAACCTTAACCCAAATCCGGAAGATTCAATCCTTACCCTAATTGCCGTCGGCGACATCATGCTGGGAACGAATTACCCCAGTGCGGCCTATCTTCCACCCAATAAAGGAAATATTCTTGAACCCGTTCGTGATATCCTGCGTAATGCAGACCTAACCTTCGGTAACCTGGAAGGAACAGTCCTCAATGAAGGAGGGGACGTAAAACAATGCAGCGACCCGTCTAAATGCTATGCTTTTCGTCAACCAGATTACTTGGTAGATTACCTGAAAGATTCGGGCTTTGATTTGTTATCCTTGGCCAACAATCACATGGGGGATTTTGGTAATGCCGGACGTGTCAACACCAAACGAATACTTAAGGAGAAAGGAATTAAGCATGCGGGTTTAGAAACCTGTCCTTGGGATACCATCCACGTAAATGGTAAGGTCATTGGAATGACTGCATTCGCACCAAATTCCGGGTGTTTAAAATTGAATGATTACAAAAAAGCATTAGAAGTTCTCGCTGAACTTAAGAAAATTAGCGACCTTGTCATCGTTTCCTTCCATGGAGGAGCAGAGGGGCGCACCCGTACCAATGTCACCCGTAAAACAGAAGAGTTTGTTGGTGAAAATAGGGGGAACGTATATGAGTTTGCCCACCTGATGGTAGATAATGGAGCAGATATCGTGTTGGGACATGGTCCGCACGTTACACGCGCGATTGATTGCTACAAAGGGAAGTTTATCACCTATTCGATGGGGAATTTTGCTACCTATGGACGCTTCAGTTTATCAGGAGTAAGCGGGATTGCACCAATTTATAAACTGTACATCAATAAATATACGGGGGATTTCATCAAAGGAGAAATTGTTTCTATTCAACAGTTGGGCGAGGGCGGACCTACCCTTGACCCGAATAAACAGGTGCTGGCAGAAATAAAACGCCTGTGTACCATGGATTTTCCGGAGGTTCCTTGGACTATAAACGAGGACGGGACCTTTAAGCTAAAGTAGTTTATACTACATTTGATAACGATGAATAAAAAACAGGTTTTACTGCTTGGCGCTACCGGATTAGTGGGCTCAAATGTCTTGAGAGAATTGCTTGCGAGCAATCTGGTCGGTAATGTAACGGTATTGGTTCGAAAACCTTTAGCCATTTCCAACAGTAAATTAATTCAAGTAGTAACCGATTTTTCTGATTGGTCCGAATTGGATACCTTAACTTCGGTTGACCTGCTCTTTTGCTGCATAGGGACCACCCGTAAAAAAACACCGGATTTGGTTCAATATAAAGCCATTGACTATGGCATCACTATGGAAGTCGCGCGTCGCGCTAAACAACTCGGATGTAAACAGATTCATCTGATCTCGTCGGTTGGTGCGAACGCCAAGTCCTCCAATTTTTATCTTAAAATTAAAGGAGAAACAGAAGAGGGAATACAAACCTTAGGGTTCGAAACCTGTCTTATTTATCGTCCGTCCATGTTAATTGGCAAGCGAAATGAATCCAGACCTGCGGAGAAGATCGGACAAATCCTAACGCCTGTTTTTGATTTCTTTACTTTCGGTTGCAACTATCACAGCATTCGTGCAAGCGAGCTGGCACAGTGTATGGTTCGCCAGGTGGAAATATCAACACCAGGTAAACAGATTCTTTATTACCGTGATTTTAACGCTTAACCTAGTCTATTGACTTCGCACTGTCGGATACCATGGAGTGGATTTCTGCAATCTCTTCTGCACTCAGATTGCGCCATTGTCCGATAGGTACATCTAAGTGAATGTTCATAATGCGAACCCGTTTCAATTTGGTTACGCGATAATCAAGATATTCACACATGCGACGAATTTGGCGGTTTAATCCTTGGGTTAGAATGATCTTAAATGTATAGCGATCTACGAGCTGAACATCGCAGTTCCGGGTTACGGTATCGAGAATTGGAATGCCGTTGCTCATTTTTTGAATGAACTCCGAATTAATGGGACGGTTTACGGTAACTATGTATTCTTTTTCGTGGTGATTTCGCGCGCGAAGAATTTTATTGACAATATCGCCGTCATTGGTCAGGAAAATCAGGCCTTCGCTTGGTTTATCTAAGCGACCGATTGGAAAAATACGCTTCGGGTGATTGATATAATCAATGATGTTGTCTCGTTCACGGTATTGATCCGAAGTACAGACGATCCCAATAGGTTTATTGAATGCGATGTAAATAAAATCATCACTTGGTGCTTCGGTGGGTTTGTTGTCAACGGTCACTAGATCCCCTGGGTTTACTTTGGTCCCCATTTCGGGTACTTTTCCGTTGATTTTTACCCGACCTTCTTCGATTAACTTATCGGCAGCACGACGGGAGCAAAACCCGATTTCACTGAGGTATTTGTTGATTCGAATAGGGGAGGAGGAATCCATGGGTGTTATTTACTGGCGTAAAATTACGCTTTCTTTTGTGTATGTTAAAAAGAACAGAAATGTAGGGAACGTTGAATGGAGTATAGCTGGCGGTTTAATCTGCGATTTTCTCGTATTCAAGCATGGCCGAATGGTTGAGCATACCCGGTGTAAGGGGAACTATTTAAACGAAAACTTTCGTTGTAAAAAATAGCTAATGGTCACTACCACCACAGAAGCAAACACGTTGCATAGGGACGCATTCCACGCAAAGGTGTCCACCATGAGTTTAATGAGAAGCCAGTTCACGGTTGCAGAAATCAAGGCACTTAATCCATACCGGAAAAACTGTATGCGGCCTTTGATCTGACTTTCCGTAAATACCACATAGCGCATCATCATGAAGCCAAATAAAAAGCTAACTACACCGCATACTGCGGCAATTACCGTATAACTGTGCACCGGGTGTTTAAACAAAGGCAGTTCTACGGTTTTACTGTTGATGACCCAATGGTCAAGCACCCAAAATAACACCCATCCCAGCACCAAATTCGTTGATCCCGCCACTGCATAGTAATAGGTCGTTTTGTCAAAGATTCGCGAAACGATTGGGTAGAAAAAATCAAGGAAAGCGCGTATTATCCGAATCATATCATTTCCATTCTACTTCATAGCCGGTATGTC
>CANMTO010000031.1 GCA_947500755.1 Flavobacteriales bacterium | reverse complement strand
CCCATTTGCTATTTAATGTTGACCAATAATGTTAGAATTGTCGAAACATTGGGTGAATTCAACCCAGCAAGAGGAATTCTTTTAGCGACTTACATGACGATACTTATCGCATCTATTGGCTTATTGATTTTTCCAGATACCAAATTTGCGATTGCACTTTTACTAATGCAAATCGTGTATAAACTCCTTACGCCAGTTACCGTCAAAACACTGAAACACCCGTTTGTAATTAGTAATATGTTGGTTGCGATTGTTCATATTGTGACGGTGTGTTCGCTCCGATAATAGAAGCGTCGCTAAGCAAAATGCTAAAACTTTTTGTTTTATTAAACTCTTAGGAATTATTATTATTCAAAATTGACAAAAACCACTTTTAAATTTTTTTTGTTTCTGGCATTAAAAAACTAATTCGGGAAGTCTGACAGAAATCACCGCACTACATGCACAAACCCATGACCTCTTATACCAGTTTTGGTTGTGAATTTATAGGTATAAACCCCATCCACCAGCTCAATTCCTAAGGTATTTTTCCCATCCCAATTGTTTTGGTAATTGGTTGATGAAAAAACAACATTACCCCAGCGGTTTAGAATGATTAACTCCGTATTTTCTGGTAAATCTTGTATTTCAAAAAGATCGTTCGTACCGTCGAAGTTTGGGGTGAAGACATTGGGGAATTCAAATTCTACTAAACTACTATCCGTTGGTTCTTCGTTGGTGCATGGCAAAACAACTATCTGATCACTCCCCAAGCCACATGTACTCGTTACTGTTGCACTGAAAATTCCGGGATTTGTAACGATGTAAAATTGACTCGTATTGGTAGACGCATCTCCACCCCATTCCCAAGATATCCCATCTCCTGCGTTTAATAGAAGGGTATCTCCCGGACACAGGTAAACGGTATCTGAACCAAATTGAATCTGAGCATCGTAGTTGTTATAAAAAATCCAAGAAGGGAAATTGGGTAGAGAGTAAAAACCTATCGAAAGAATGGAATCATTCGGGAAGGATAAAACGCCAGAAAAGACAGTTGGGTCTGAAGTATTTGGGCAATTAATCGTGCCCAAAAGCGTTGTAAAACCCAAACTTTGTTCGGTGAAGTAGATTTTTCCATCTGAAGCTAATTGCATATACAAACCATTGAAGTTTTGCACAATAACCTGAGCGGTTGATTCCACGGTTTGTCCCGTTTGAGAAGGGGCAAATACGTTATATTGCACCAAATTAGAAACGAACGTATTTGGATCGAAAATGCTTGCATATAAATAAAATCCATTCGGAGAAAACTCAAAATTGTAGTCCGACGCAGCTCCCAAATCACTTTCAAATGTGAGTACGCCTGTCGACAAATTAAAGTCATAAAGTCCCGCGGATGTCATCACTTTATTGCAGCAAGGTGCTCCAACGCCACTCTGGGTTGGGCTAGACTTAATAATACCAAATCCGTTGAAAAATACTGGATGCGGATAAACGCCGGCGAGTTGAACTCCACTTTGAGTGACACTGTAAACTCCGATACCTGTTGTATCTTGATTGATTAAAATCCAGTAATCCGTTTCATTTGAATGGCGAATCGCACAAATCCCTTCGTACGAGTAATCATAGACTTGAACATCCGCTTCAATAACATCTCCCAAACCACCATTTAGAGACATGTCTATTTTAAAATAACGCAATCCTCTGCCGTTTGGTTCTGAAGGAACTACCCCGTCACAATCAAATTCAAGCTCCTCCATGGTAAAAAGGTAAAAAACATCAGGTTCCCCAGGAGCAGGAACCACAACCGATGATTGCGCCGCACTCCATCCCCCACCTTCTTGGCCTTGCATGTCGTACATGACCTGGTTGTTCTTATTCCATATTTTACCTCCGTCTTGACCACTCGCAGGAAGTCTTCCTCCTCCATTTGAATAGAAAAGCAAGTTGCCATTTTCATCACAATAGGAGGCACATCCCTCGTTAGTATACATCTGACTGCCTGAGGTTTGTACGGGAGATCCACTATTAAAATCCAAGCTGTTACCTATTCCAAAATGCCAAACATTGGCCTCCTTTTGGGCAATTGAGGCGCCAAAAAAGAGCAAACATAGGAGGGTGATTGGTAGATTCATCGAATTAGGTTTACATGACCAGAAATTAATTTCTGTTTAACTTGATTTTTAAGTTGGTAGCTTAAGTAATAGGTGTAGGTGCCAATTGGAGCCATTTCCCCTTTGATACCTAGACTTCCATCCCACCCAATTTCTGGATTGTTTGACGCAAAGATCAACTCTCCCCAACGGTTGTAAATTTCTAATTGAAAATTACTTGTTTCAATTCCATAGCCATAGACTAAAAACAGGTTATTAAACTCATTCCCATCCGGAGAAAATGAATTGGGTATGAAAAGGGTATAATTTTCAAAAACAGTAATAACTCCTGTTAACGTATCCGAACAACCGTATGCATTGCTAACCACCAGTTGAACCTCATAATCTCCTCCAATAGTATTCGGAAATAAGAATTCAGGATTTTGTAACGTACTTGTTTCTATTGAAGGTGGTACATTGAAGGTCCAATTCCATGAACTTATCTCACCAGAAGATTCATCTATAAAAGATACCAAAGGATTGTCCACTTGAACAACTGTAGGAGATGACGAAAATCCAGCTTGTGGGCTTGGAAGAGAAATTAACACATTCGAAATGAGTGTATCATATACGCAGCCAAGTGAATTGGTCAGTTGAAGTTCAACGGAATAAGTTCCTGGCTGAATTGGCGTAAAAACAACGGTTTCTTGGTTTGAGTAAAGAACATTATTTACAAACCAAGATTGCGAAGTAAACGTATTCTGATTTGTTTCATTTATTAGTGTAAAAGATTCTGGCCAACAAAGCAGGGTGTCTAGCAAGGA
This sequence comes from Flavobacteriales bacterium, assembly GCA_947500755.1. Lineage (GTDB taxonomy): Bacteria > Bacteroidota > Bacteroidia > Flavobacteriales_D > Crocinitomicaceae > UBA952. The sequence continues at coordinate 25,563 of CANMTO010000031.1, read as the reverse complement.
AAATTGCGGATTGACCAAGGGAGCGACGGTAATATTTAGGCATTCAAAAAGCGTGTCACCATTGGCAGCTGTAACAATTAAACAGGCTGTTCCACTCGTTTGTGGTTGAAACGTAAATTGAGCATTACTGCTAACTACATTTCCATTGTAGGACCACTCGTAGGAAAAAGGTGCTATGCCACCGGTATTAGTAAGTAACGTGGGAGATACATTTTCACCGAAACAGACAGACGTATCATTTGAAATAGAAATCTGCCAATTTGGTATAGTCACGAATGGATTGGTGCAACACGTTCCACCATCGGATAAATCGTAGATTTCAGTTAGCCAACAATTGTATTGCGTATGATGAAATCGCAAATTACCATTAAACGCATTTAAGAAATAAGCTACCACTTCATCGGGAGTATTTCCTCCTCCTGCATAATAAATGGTATCGCATTGGCCGCTGACTCCAACCATTAAACTGCTTGTAAAGGCTTGTCCATTTTGATGAGTTGGCGAGTATTCCAATGGCGGTGCAGTTAGTATTTGAACCAGTGCAGGATTCACACCTGATATACTGGTTGTGAAATTTCCCAATCCACAATTGTTATTGTTTTGATTTGAATTAAATCCTGCGTACAAGACCTCTGTGATGTTCCCAACAAACGGACCGTTGATATTTACGATTACAGGTTCATACGTACAAATTCCAATTTTTAGGTTAGGGATGTTTTGGTCGCAATTAATATTAAGCGTTCCGCCGTCATAGTTGGAATAAATAACCACATTTCCATCCTGATTACAAATGGGAGAGGTGTTCACTGTGGGTTGATTATTGTTGTAAAGAAGATACCATTGATGTGTCATCCCTGAAGGAGGCACACCTGCTGCACCATTGGCCGATGGAAATAAACAGTTTGAATTGGTATTTGTCCCAAATTGCTGTGGTATCCATGTTCCTCCATTATTTACTTGAATATTTTGAAATACCGCGGGTGCATTACCTGTTCCAATTCGTATTCCCACTTCAATAGGTGTCTGAGTGTTATTTACCGAATTAAAATCGCCGTAAACAAAATCAATTGAGGGCAAAATCCAAGAAGTAAATTTGAGTTGAGCCTGAAACGAAAACGACTCACCTTGCATGCCAATGCGTCTAACGTTCTTCCATTGAATGATAATGCCATATGGAACATTCCCAAAACCATTCAACATGGTGTAGCTGATTCGTGCTGTATTATTTGCACTTTCCAAATTACCCGCAAACGGAGCAATAACGGGCATTCCTTGAGGCTGCGAAATGGGATTATAATTAGTTGTACTGGCTGCCTGACCTAAAGTTATAAAACCATTGGTGCTCACAAAAAGGGTATTGTAAGCCTGCCCCCCTATGGTAAAAGGAACAATAGGAATAGCACTGGAAACTTGATCATCAAAATTTTGAGTAAAAAGTGGAATGTCATTCGTTAAATCATTGTACACATTGAGCTGCTGACTCGTATACTGAAATTCTAGCTGTTGAGACCAGCAGAATCCACACAGCACAAATAAAATTGATAATAACGTTATTTTCACGCCATATTTTATTGGAAAACAAACAGTTCAGACGATTGTTTAACTCAATGGTTGGTTTTATTCAAATGTGAATTTTAATTTTTTTCTGCTCCACAGAAAGATGTCTTGCCCCTTTTTTGCATTTCCATTTGCTATTGAAAGTATGCTATCAACGCTTCTGAGGAATATCCTGACGCTTACTTCGTTCGGTCAGGATGGACCTAAATGGGAGTAACAAAGAAAACCGAGCGCTTTTGAACATCAACAGGAATATCCTTCATTGCATTTCGGATGGACGTAATTGGGGGCTTTTATGAGATTGAACTACTTGAATTGGGCTGCCAAAATGGTGATTTATCCATGAATAACTGAAGTTTTTGAAAAGGAGAAGGACGTGCTTTCTCGGCCGTAAATGCTGGAGTGTCGTTTAATTTTCCAAAATATTTATCGAAAACCGCTCCTCTTTTTACTTAAATTCTTAGATCAATTTAAAATTTGATTGCCATTTTCATCCAATCGATTTAATCTACCTTCTATAGCAGTTTCTTTATGGAGCTTGTAACCCATTTTATTCAAAGAACTAGTGAAAAGATCAAAATTTAACCTTAGGTCAATAACTTGTTGTTCCGTTATTTCAATCGTCCTGTAGCTGTCTTCGGTTTCAAATTGAAATTCTAATAATCGTTTCTCTGAAGAACCATCGATGATTGTTAGTAATACCATTTTAGAAATATGACTTTTTATTATTTCAATGGAACTTTTCGAATTTGGGTCGTCAATTCTTAAAAAGTCCGTGGAAATTATAATTTTATCGAAAAGAGAATAGCGTATTTTTTTATAGGCTTTTATATAGACAAACAATGCAATCATACTGACCAGCATAACTATCCAAATTAATTGAAAAGCGAAAGAAATTATCAGTAATCCTGTAAAAAACAATAATCCTGAAAGAATAATTGATAAATCTAAATTCAATGGAGTGGCGAGCTCAATACTATCAACATTCTCTTTAACAAATAATGAATTATTTTTTTTCTGTTTTTTATACAATAGATACAGTCCTATACCAATAATTGAAATAATAAGAGCAATTAGCCAATGAACATATGCACTGATTAATACTGAGATCATTATAAAAAGCATCCACAAAAAAGGTATACCAATAAATACCATAAATATCGATTTCAGATATCCGTTTTTCTCAAAGTATTTATCAATTGACTGCCTTGATTCATAGTCGGAATCGCTGTATCTCTTTGCATTTTCTTTTCTTGCATCAAGTTTTTGTTTAGATACGTTGTCCATAGGTTTACTTTTTAGGAATAAAGGAGTTTATTTGATCACTAAACTCCTTTGAAAACGGAGTGTCAACGTCATATATTTCATCATTATTTGTCGTTATTCGAATACCAAAGTTTACACTAGTTAAAACACCAAATCCTCCTGCGTCGCCCTGTAAAATTGGTTCTACTGATTTAATAGTTTCAATTGGTATGTCAAAGTGGTACACATTCATACCGTTTAATACGATATCAATCCCTTGTCGAGGGTAATTTTTATATACCTCTGAAATATCGTAATTTGTTCTCTGAACTTGAATTGAAGATTTTATATTCACCAAACGGAAAATCGAATTAGAAACAGCAATCATCGAATACTGACTATATGATGCCAAAGTAAAATTATTGTTCTGAAAAAACGGATCCTTTTCTAAAGTTTTTTTAACCCATTTTCCCATATTTCCTATGTTTTTAAATATCTTAAAGATAAGCCAATTTATAAAAACCAGCATCACTATTCCAAAATAGACATTGAGCGCTAAAAACATAAGTGTAATAACGTTAAGGAACAAAAATGCGAGAACCTTCAACCATTTGGGCGGGGAAAATGTTTTGGAATTAAGAATTTTCATATTAGATATTTAAGTTGGTTAAATTTTAGAGTTAACTAGTCATGATTTTCTTATTCTCCATGCGTTTCAAAATGAAACCCGTAATTATTGCATATGGAACAGTAAGCCAACCAAAGAATAGCAAACTAAATAACGTCATAGCAAGCGATCTAATAAGCATATCCGGTATGCTTGGCGTGTAGGCAGTGTTTCCTGTAGTCCAATATTGAATATTCCCAATGACACCAGATAAAATAAAAGTTAAGTAATGTGAAATCGATCCGCTTAGGATTCCCGTAATTACTATACGAATATTAGTTATTTTGTCTTTAATTAGTAGTTTCCAAAAAAGACCTCCAATAAGAAAAGCGGCTATTGGGGCAGCAATTGCAAATCCATTGATATTTATGAAGATCCCAACAATCAAACCAAGAACTGCATTGATTAAGCCAAATTTTATCCAGGTTTTCATGTTATGGCAACTCTATTTGTTTTTATCCAACTCTTTGTAAAGATCCTCATCAAGTAGCATTGAATGATGCGCATAATTTAATGCGTCAGGCGAAACACGAATGGCGCGTAGCATGAAGTTTTTATCTTTTCGGAGGGAAATGTCAGCGTATTCCAAGGCACCTATATATTTTTTCAAAGCAGCTAAAACAATTTCAGGATTCTTTCTCAACGATTCATCGACACATGTCAAAGTATAACCATCAAAATTTACAGACGATAAAACAACTTCTATGTCTTTATTAAATTTTTCAAAAACGTTACATAGAAAAAAACCACTTTTTGAAACAGCTTTCATAGCCTCATTTTTGTCGGCTTTGAATTTTGTGAGTTCTGCGATAAATTTTACATCTTTTTTCAAAGTCTCATCGATATAGTCAAAGTTAAAGCCATTTTGTAAAGCCATCAGTACAAGTTCCTTCTCCTTTTTAAGAGATTCGTCTGCATGCTCAAATGCCCAGCCATAATTTTTAATTGCGGTTACGACAACCTCTCTATCTTTTCTAAAACTTTCATCGAGGTATTGAAGAACTCCACCATCCTGATCCACAGCTGCCAAAGCAATTTCTCTATCTTTTTTCAAAGATTCATCTGCATCATAGTGAAGAGAATAGCCATATTCTTTAACCGCAGTTAAAACAACTTCTCTATCTTTTCTAAGTGATTCATCTGCAAAACCAAGTGCTGCCCCTTCATTTTTTACCGCAGCCAATACAACTTCTTTATTTTTTTTAAATGATACATCGGCATACTGAAGCGCATAACCATCTTGATTAACAGCTGTCATTACAACCTCTTTATCTTTTTTAAATATTTCTAATGAATGTTCCAAAGAATACCCATCATTTTTGACAGCAAACAATACAATTTCTCGATCTTTCATTAATGTTGAATCAACATACTGGAATGTAGGATTGAACTGACCATAAGTGTGATTCAATGCAGTTAAAACAACTTCTTTGTCTTTTTTCAATTGTTTGTCTGCATATTCCAATGAACGGCCATCTTGTTTTACTGCTATTAAAACTAAAGACTTATTTTTTCGTTGAGCTTCGCTCAAGAACTGAAGAAAATCCCCATTTAAGTGAAGCATTTTCTTTACAAAACTCTCATCATTCAATAATTCTTGGGTTAAATATTCTGGTTTGCCACCCATACCATCACCAAGATGATTTGAAATACTTTTTAAGACCAGTTCTTTTTTTGAAAAGAACATTTTATCTGCATATTTCAAATCCCCATCGTTTTCAATAGCCGTTTTTACAACATCATTGTCTTTTTTTAACGTATCATCAACGTATTCTAATAATCTACCACTATATGAAAGTGCGGATAAAACGACATCTTTATCTTTTTTTAGATTTAAATCAACATATTTTAATATTTCACCCGATTCTTTTGATTTCATTATCCCCAAAACAAATTGTTTTTCTTTTTTCAAAGATTCATCAGCTAATTCAAAAGGACCAATGCCACTACTTGTATTCAAAGACGCCAAAACTATTTCCTTATCTTTCTTTAAAGTTTCATCTGCATCATTCAATGCATAACCAGCATTTGATACCGCAGCCAAAACTATTTCTTTATCTGATTTTAAATTCTTCGAAGCGTATTCAAGTGCGTTCCCATTTATTTTAACAACTTCTAAAACAAAGTTTCTATCGTTTTTTAGCGATTCATCTGCATACTCGAAGGCCGTTTGGCTGCCGTTTCTCGATTCAGTTAGTTTTTTTCTTACTGCTGCAAGAACTACTTCTTTATCTTTCTTCAAGAGTGCGTCAGCGTATTGTATTGCATCTGCATCAACACTAATTGCAATTAGAACTATTTCCTTGTCTTTTTTTAGCGATTCATCAGCGAATTTAAGTGCTCGACCATCATGAGTTACTGCAGCGATAACTACTTCTTTATTCTTTTTTAAAGATTCATCGGCATTTTCCAGAAGGTCACCATCTTTTTGAACAGCAATTAAAACAATTTCTTTATCATTTTTCAAGGAAATATCTAAAAATTGAAAAACATATCCGGCGAATTTAGATTGATTTAATGCAGCAAGCGCAACTACTTTATCCTTTTTTAGAGACTCGTCAGCATAACGTATTGCACCACCATCATTTGTCACGGCCGACATAACGATTTCCTTATCTTTTTTAAAATCATCTTTAACAAATTCTAAAACAGTTCCATTCATTCGAACAAGTTCTAAAACAAACGCTTTATCATTCTGTAATTTCTTAGCTCCAAAGTGTAGTGAACTTGGAGAGTCTATTGCAGCAATTAAAACAAATTCTTTATTTGCTCGATACTTCTTTTCTAAGTATTCCAAAACACGCCCGTTTTTCGCTAGAATTTCCTTTAAGAAATTTTCGTCTTTTAATAATGAGGGATCAACAAACAATATATCATTAGCTGAACGATTTACGGCATTGATGACGAATTCTTTATCTTTTCTGAAATTGTCATTTAGATATTTTAATTCAACTCTATTTGAAATTATAAAATCCCAATCTTCTTTTAAAGAATCGTCTGCGAATTCAAAAGTACTGTGATCTCTTTTTATTGCTCTAGCAACAACTTCTTCATCCTTTCTTAAGTCCTTAGATGCGAATTCAAGGGCGCTTGGCCACTTTTTTAGAGCAAGTAAAACAATTTCCTTATCAGCTCTGTATTTCTCATCAAGAGATTCGAATGCGTAACAATCTTTTTTCACCATTGCAATGGCTTCTTCCCTGGTAATTGAATTCTGTGAGAAAACTAGATTTACAACTAGAATCGACAGCAGAAGAAAACTATTTTTTTTCATTATTTTGAGTTAATTGAGTTAATGATTTTTATCAATACACCTCAAAACTAATCATTTTTAAAAAAATAATGTAAATAAATACGTTGAAAATCAATTATGTGTCTAGGCGGATGAGTCAGTTTAACTTGGTAGCGGGGACAGGAATATCCTTCATTTCATTTCGGATGGACGTAATTGGGGGCTTAACAAGGAAAACCGAGTTGTTTTAACAACTCTTTTTTTTATGCCTTTAACCTTCATTCAAGTCTTCGGCTTGATTCAGTTTACGGCATAAAAAAACCTGAGCCAAATGACTCAGGTTTTCTTTGTAGCGGGGACAGGACTCGAACCTGTGACCTTCGGGTTATGAGCCCGACGAGCTCCCAACTGCTCCACCCCGCAATGTATCTTCATTGCTTTATTTCAATTTTACTCGGGTTATTCGCCCGACGAGCTTCTCCGCCGCGGCGGACTCCACCCCGCAATGTATCTTCATTGCTTTATTTCAATTTTTTTCGATTCTTTAATCGAGGACAACAAAGGTAAGCGATTTTTCCTTATCCACCAAATCAATCGAGCAATAACTGCTGTTTTGGGTTGATAGCGCCGTGTTTTTCCAATATGCACTTAATTCCAATGGCATGAGAATTCAGGTTAACGCCCTGAATACTGGACCTTGTTCGATCGAATAGATAATTAATCGTAAAAATATCCTTTATCCTACATCCCAATCCTACTTGAACATTGTTCAAATTATGCGTTCCTCCCCATACTTGAAGTCGGTATCCGTAATTAACTCTTACCGCCAATTCATAGTTAAATGGTGCATACCTCACCGGTGTAATTTTAACGGAAGGCAACAAAAACCAATCTTGATTCAACACCACTAAATGACGGTAGTAAACGCCCCACTCGGTTCGCAATTGCGCTTGGGTTCCAATTCCTTTCCACTTCGCGGGCCCAAGATCGTTGGCATAAATTCCAGAAAGCGAATTTTTACTGCGATAACTCATCCCTACTTTGTACGTCGGATAATTATAGGTTGAAAAGCGACTCACTACCACATCTTGCTGATTCGTAGAAACATAGGTTGGGTCGTAACCCACCTGCATAAACCCACCCCCCAAGCCCAAGCTTAATCGGTTTTCCTTATTCGTTTTAATATTAACTGCGCCTTCTATGGTTGCCGTGGAAAACGTAAAGGCTCCGTTGCGCTCCACCAAGATATTTGCGCCCGCACCAAACATAGCGCCATCGCTTTTGCGGTCGTTAAATGGAAAAGATAGTGTTGCGTTAATTGTTTTTGGTGCTCCGTCAAAACCAACCCATTGCTGCTTAATTCCCATGGCGACTTCCACGTATTCATTCAATCCATGATGCGATGGATTAATACTCGCCCAGTTCATGCCATACCACACGCGATTTGGTGCCTGTTGCCCCCACGCACATATCAAGATCGATATGAATCCAACGAGTAATTGAAACCTCATCGGATAATACTAATTGTTCCTTTCTTTAGGCTTCCATTTCCTAAATCCAAGAGATAATAATACAGGCCATCCGGCAACACATTCCCATTTCTCACCCCTGACCAGGCATTAACAACATTATATGACGCAGATTCATATAGAACATCCCCAAACCGATTCATAATGATCATTCGATTTAACGGATAATTCTCGATTCCTGGAATAATCCAGGTATCATTCGTCCCATCATTATTCGGGGAAAACGTATTAGGAATCTTAAACACATTCGTTAAATATACCGTTACGTAATCGAACACAACACACCCAGATTGAAACCCCTGAACCATAAAAGTTGTGGTTGCACTTGGGGATGTTTGAATCGTAAATAAATTGGGGTAATTCACCAAATAAGAGGGAGACCAAAGCACAGAATCAAGCATTCCAGTAGCTTGTAAGGTAACCACTGTTCCTGAATCTACATACTGATCCGGACCTGCATCGATGCTTGGACTAATTACCGTTAGCGAAGTTTGAGCCGTATCGTAACTAACAACCCCATTAAGGGTACAGCTACAAATTACAAGAAGTTGATTCGAAGCTTGTGTTGGAATCAAAGAAAATGTTCCGGAACCACTACTCAGTATGGAATCTCCATTCACATACCACGTATATAAAGCCGTTCCCTGGCAAGACGTACTCGCACTCAGTTGCACTCCTTCCCCAACGCATAGGGTATCATTTTGAGGAAATATCAAAAACTGAGCACAAGCTAATGCGCTGTTTATCACCATTAACAAAACAATAACAAGACGCGACACAATACGATTTTTCTATTAAAATTAATGGTTTTCAATGGCTTATTGCAATGCCATTGCCCAAACGACGTGCAAACTACCGATTTTTTTACGAATTTTGGCATACTTATCGAAGGGATTCGAAGAAATTAAAAAGCTACAGTATGCAAAAATTTACCCTTACCTCCATTTTTTTCTTAGTATTAACCTTAAACCATTGGGGTCAACGCTTGGATTATGACCATTCCTCTAAATGGTTTTTCGGCATCAATGCGGGAGCAACTTGGAGTTGTACGGATGTTGAGAACGAAACCAACGGCGGGTGGGGCTTAACCTTAGGGAAATCATTCAATTATAAAACTGGAAGACGCGTTAGTTTTGATTTACGCGGACGGTATTTACATGGAAATTGGTATGGGCAAGATTACGATACGAGTAATCTTAACTCATACATCGATGGTCCGCTAAGCGCCTACAAGGATTCATTTAACATGACGGCCCATAATTTCTACAACGACCAACATCGCTTGGCGTTTGAACTGGTATTGCATGCCAATCGCTTTGCAGAACGAACCAATTGGGATCCGTACATTTTTGGAGGAATTGGCGTTACTTGGCGACAAACCTGGGGAAATCTAAGCTATAACGACAGCAGTTTATATGACTACCCCGACATGGTTGCCGGTGGAAATATTGCTAGCGCAATCACAACAAACATGGATAATTCCTACGAAACCCGATTGGATCAACTGAGTGGTTTTAAGTGGAATGCAACATGGATGCCGAGTTTAGGGATCGGAATAGGATACATTATCGGACCGCGTTTTTCTATTGGTATAGAGCACAAAACAACGTTTACCGGAATGGATGATTGGGACGGTGTGGTTTCAAGCAACAGAATTAAAAATGACTGGTACCATTACACTTCAGGGTACATGCAATTCCGCTTTAAAACTCGGGAGAAAGAACCAAAACCTGACGAGCAAGTGAATACCGTGAATAATATTAACAATTTCACTACCAACTGCATTGCCCCAACCCTTTCCATTCGAGACAAACAATTCACAAGCACCTTGAGCACGGCGAGCTTCAGCCTTGGCACCACGCAAATCGGTCAATCCAATCAATTAACGGTTAAGGATCAACAAGGAAATTTAGTGCCCTTTACCTTTAACCCCAACACTGGTGAACTCACTGTTAATACCTCATTAAAACCTGGAGTAAATACCTTTACGGTATACGCCCAAAACGAATGCGGATCAGCCACGGAAACGATACAAATCACCTATAATGATTGCCAATTCCCGCAAATTATTCTTACAAGTCCACTTAAAGACTCAAGCACTGCGGTGCTAAGCAATACGATCAATGTAGGTGCCTTCATACAGCACACGACACTGAATAACATCTCGTTTTTTATTAACGGCGTAAAATCTCAGGCCTTTGCCTTCAACGCAGCGAACCATGCATTTCAAGCCACCGTGGCATTAACGCCAGGCAAAAATCTGATTAAGGTAGAAGCATCCAATCCATGTGGATCCAGCTATGCCGTAACGGAAGTAATTTACAACAACTGTATTACCCCACAACTCCAATTAATTAATCCAAGCAGCAGTGGCATTACGGTGAGTACTGCGGCACAAAAAATTCAAATCAAAACTAATGGTTTCAATGCGAAAACAGAATTAAGTGTACTGCTTAACGGACAGGCAACCAACGCCTTCACTTGGATTAACAACGTTATTGAAATCCCAGTAACCCTAAAACCAGGCAACAATACCATCACGATCAACGGGACCAATCTTTGTGGTTCAGAATCCCTCGTTTTAGTAATGAATTATCAAGAATGTCAGGCGCCCGTACTTACCTTACAAACTCCCAACAACGCAAACATTACCGTAAGCAAAGCGCTATATACCTTAAAAGTAAAAACACAACATCAAAAGGCTATCAACCTGATGGTAAACAACAGCATCGTTACAAATTATACCCTCAACACTGCCTCAGGAATCTTAGAATATTCGTTTACGTTAAATCCAGGATTAAACATTGTGAGCATCACTAGCTCGAATGGCTGTGGCGTAGATATCGAATCCCTGAACATTACTTATCAAGCCTGTAATGCACCTACTGTCGCTATAACCTCTACCGGTGGCACCACTGCAAATCAAGGTTTTTTATTTTCGGCGAATACAGTAAACATTGCTAACTCGCAAGAAATCAAAGTAACTCAAAACGGAACCGCAATTCCATTCACCTTTGTCAATGGAAGTATTCAGGCTATTGCCACCTTGGCTGCAGGTCCGAATGTATTCAATGTAACCGTACTCAATGGATGCGGCACACAAACACAAACACAAAATATAGTGTTTAATAATTGCGTAACCCCCACGATTTCTTTGGTTCAACCAACAGCTAGTGGTATCACCGTAAACGAAGCCGCCTATCAAGTTCAATGCGCACTCTCGGGAGTTAACAACACGTCAGAAATCACCTTCAAAGTGAATGGATTGGCTAAACCGTTTCAATTTATTAATAACATGTTAACAGCTTCATTGACCTTAACGCTAGGAATTAATACGATCAGTGTTTCGGTTAAGAATGCCTGTGGGAATGACAGTGAGTCGTTCAATATTACGTACAAGCAGTGCTTAGCCCCATCCATCGTACTAACGAATCCGATCCAAACTACACTAACCACCACCCAAAATACAGCGAACATCTTGTTTACAGCAATTAATTGTTCGACCGCATCACAAATAGTAATTACAAAAAATGGTAGTGTAATTCCGTTCACCTTCCTGAATGGAGTGGGGTCCTTAAATGCTTCGCTGACCCCGGGATTGAATACGTATACCCTAACAGCAACGAACGATTGTGGTAAAGATATTGCCAATGTAAACCTTACCTACGACAATTGTGTTGCACCAATTATTGCGATTAACAGTCCAATCCCTTCAACTACAGCAAGCCAAAGTTTAGTAGTAAGCGCAGCGATTCAACATGTAACGAATGTAAACCAAATTGCCCTGTTATTAAATGGCTTTAGTGTACCGTTTACCTTTAACAATGGTCAACTGAATGCCACACTCACGCTTGTTGCAGGGGTGAATACTGTCTCGCTTTCAGTCTCCAATACTTGTGGTTCTGATGTTAAAGCTAAAACTATTGAATTTACCCCATGTAAGTCGCCTACCATTTCAATAACACAACCCAATAATTCTGGGTTAACGGTGAGTGCGGCAGGATACACCTTGCAAGCTCAAATCAATAATGCGGACCAAGCAAATCAATTAAGTCTCACGTTGAATGGAACACCGATCACTAATTTCCAATTCTCAAATGGAATACTAACCGCGCCGGTTTCGCTTTCAAATGGAATTAATACCTTGAATCTATTTGTGAATAATGGATGTGGGGTAGATCAGGCATCCACAACCATCCAACTGAGCACCTGTAATTCACCGGTTGTGAGCCTTTCAAGCATGAGTGGTCAAACCGTATCAACCGCCACGTATACCTTAATCGCCACGGTTCAAGAAGTTGCTATTGCTCAAGGGATTACCTTAACCCTTAATGGACAAGTTACGCCATTTAACCTATTGAATGGTTCAGTAAATTCGACATTCACGTTGCAACCCGGGGTTAACAACATCATGCTCTCGGGAACCAACGGGTGTGGAACAGATACTAAATCCATGCAAATCACCTACGTACCTTGTACTGCGCCTACCCTTAGCCTTCAGGGAACGAATGCCACGGTGACCAATGCTGCATATGTATTCAATGCGACGGTAAACGGGGTGAGTGCGCAACAACTTACCTTAACACATAATGGTAATCCTGTGCAGAATGTTTCTTTAAATGGAAATACCCTTACCGCATCCCTTACATTACAACCGGGCACAAACAGCATTGTCTTATTTGCCCAAAATACCTGTGGAACGGATCGTGGTGAATTGAATGTTATCTATCAGAATTGTACGGCTCCAACAGTTGGTATCTCTCCATTAAATGATACGGTAGCACAAGGAGTTTATGCCTTCATGGCCAACCTTACAAACATGCCAAGCAATCAAGGAATTACCCTGTCGCTTAACGGACAAAACATTCCAAGCTTTAATTATTCAAATGGCACATTAACCGCAAGTTTGAATTTAGCAAATGAAGGCAACACCATTACTTTAAATGCGATAAACGCATGTGGCAACGCCACTCAAAATGCTTCTGTTTACTACAATCATTGTCAAGCACCGAACATCATCGTAACATCCGCACTTCAAACGAGCGATGGCAATTACCAATATGTTGCTACTTTGGAACATGTATACGATATTGAAGGTGTTTATTTCACCTACAATGGGCAAAATGTACCCTTTTCGTTTGAAAATGGAGTACTTACTGCGAATGTTACGTTAAATCCTGGAACAAATACCTTTTACATCACGGCTAGTAACAACTGTGGAACAGATACAGAAACCACTACGGTTACCTTTGCGAATTGTACACTCCCGGAAATCACCATTAATGGAAGCATTGCCAACGGGGGGAGTTCAACCTCAAGCTCGGTTATGATAAACGCATCAGTAAATGGCTATGATGGAAGTACAACCGTTCAAGTTACTAAGAATGGTAACGTAGTTAATGGGCTTTCTTGGGCGACAGGTTCAATTAGCCAAAACGTAAATTTATCTGACGGATTAAATACGATTACAATAACTGCAACAAACGCATGCGGCACGGATACTGAAACATATACAGTAACCAAATGTAAAACTCCAACCATTAGTTTAGTGAGTCCTGCGTCGAATGTTACCAATGTTTCTTTAGCGGCGTATGTACTTACCTTCAACTTACAAAATGTGAGTAATGCCAATGAAATAAGTTTGACACAGAATGGCAGCACCTTGACGGGTATTTCATTAGGGGGCAGCATCGCTACCCTTCCGGTGATACTTCAAGCGGGGGCGAATAACTTCAATCTTTCGGTAACCACGGCATGCGGTTCTACTCAAACTTCCTTTACCATTAACTATACTGCCAACGTAGCTCCTCCAACGAATAATCCGAATACTAACGACAACAATGGCGGTGTTGAAAAACCAACAAATAGTCCACAAAACAACCAACCGAAACCCGCTAGTACGCCGAATAAGGGTGGCGGCGGATCTGTACCAAACAATACGCCAACTCCTGCAAAAGAAGTGAAACCTGCGGTAACTCCTGCTCCAGCACCAAACAATACACCAACTCCTGCGAAGGAAGTGAAACCTGCGGTAACTCCTGCTCCAGCACCGAACAATACACCAACCCCAACGAAGGAAGTAAAACCTGCCGTAATTCCTAGTCCAGCACCGAACAATAACCCACCCCCTCCGAAGGCAGTAAAACCTGCTGCAACTCCTACTCCAGCACCAAACAATACACCAACCCCAGCGAAGGCAGTAAAACCAGCTACGAATACGACTCCTATTCCGGTAAATGAAACTAAACCGGCAGAGGGCGGTGGAGCTGAAAAATCTGCAGTTCCAACTAAACCCGTTAAAGGCGGAGGGAAATAAGCCTTCTTTTTATCAAAAGGGTTTTTAATAGTGCGCAGTAATTTGTAAATTCGCACCTTAAAATTTATTTAAATGGCTATTATTACAAAGTTAAGAGATAAGTATTCTTGGTTATTAATCACCATCGTAGGATTAGCCTTGGTAATTTTCATTCTTCAATCCTTATTTGATTTCATGAATTCAGGCCGTGGAGCGGAAGGGGATTACGGCATCGGATTAGTGGATGGAGAAAAAGTAAACATTGACATTTACAACAAGCTAAGTGAGCGGGTTCAATCTCAAGACCGAGCTCAAAAGCAACAAGAACAAAAAGAGTTTACCGACGAAGACATGGAGGCAGCAAACGATAAGGCCTTCAATTTCATGGTAGATTCAACCTTAACCAAAGTGGAATACGATGCCTTAGGAATCGATGTTAGTGAGCGTGAATTTAATGCGTACTTGATGGCAACCGATGGATTTGGCGTGCTTCAAGACTTGAACCAATTCTTCGTTGATAAAGCTACAGGAGCAATCTCAGAGCAATCCATGAAAACAGGTCGCATTGAATTGCAAAAAACCTTAACCAAATTAAAAACGGCTAAAAAACCAGAAGAAAAGGCACAGTGGGAAGGCACCAAGAAATACTTCATGGACCGTAGAAAAAATGAAAAGTATTTCTCATTGATTAGTCAAGGAATATATGTGACCAAAGTAGAGGCTCGCGAAGAGTATCTTGCTAAAAAGGAAACAAAATCAATCTCCTTTGTGGCTCGTCGTTACTCAGAAATTAATGACGCTGAAATCAAGATAAGTGACTCCGAACTGGAGGCTTACTACGAGGAGCATAAAAGCGAGAAAAAATACTGGAATCGCTCAAACAATAGAGAAGTTCGTGTTTTTGACGTATCCATTAAACCGTCTAAATCAGATACGCTTGCTTTCAATAAAACCATCGCTAAACTGCGTATGGATTTTATGACTTCGAAAAATGATTCTGTTTTGGTTATGAACGAAAGTGAAATGCGCGCTTATCTTCCTGGGGCAAGAGGAATTGCTGTTCCTGAAGGGCATCCGAAAGCAAATCAATACATGACCTACCCTATGGATTATGATACCATCATTAAACTTACACCTATCGGTCAATTGGTTGGTCCATACCGCGTTGGAGAAAACTTCCATTTGTCAAAATTAATGGGCTTTTCGCCAGCGAAAATTAAAGCGCGTCACATTCTTATTTCAACTAATGGTTCAAAAGATGCCAAAGTAATTGCAAAGAAGAAACAAACGGCAGATAGTATTCTTAGAGTAATCAACACTTTGAATTTTACAGAAATGGTACAAAAGCATAGTGAAGATCCAGGGTCCAAAGAAAAAGGTGGCGAGTATGCTGACTTTTTAGAAGGCGATATGGTGAAAGAATTTGGATCTTATTGTGCAAATGCCCCGATCGGTAAAATAGGGGTAGTAAAAACTGATTTCGGATTCCACATCATTGAAGTATTGGAACGAGACACTAAAAAATTCCCGATCCTAACTACGGTAGTAAAGTCGTTTAAAGCGTCTGAACTGACTACTGGAAATATGGAAGCGGAAGCCAACCGTCTATTGTACAAATTAGATCAAAAGTTAGCTAAACTTGATGATTTATCTAAAAAGATTGCTGCGTTTGACACCCTTGCTTCACAAAATAAATATTTTGTTCGTCCAATCGCATTGGAAGATAACAATCCGCGGGTATATGGATTAGCTACAACGAATGCCATGGATCGAATCTTAGAATTAGCATACAATGCAGATGCTGAAGCTGGTGATTTATTAGCGGCTCCGATTCGTGATAAAGACAAGTACATTATTGCCATGTTGGGAAGTATTCGTGAAAAAGGTGAGCCTACCTTAGCAGATGCTATGGATCGAATGAAGAAAGATTTAATGGAGGAAAAGAAGGCGAAACGCTTAATGAATCAAATGGCTAAAACGAAAAACCTTAAAACGCTTGCGAAAAAAGGAAATACTGTAGTGGAAGAAGCACAAATAACCTTTAGCAATCCTTCGCTTGGAAATACAGGCTATGAACCGGAAATCGTTGGTGCCTTGTTCTCTGGTTATGTTAAAAATGGTCAAACAACCATTCCACTAAAAGGTAAAGGCGGAGTTTATGTAATCAAAGTAAACAGTTCCAAGAAAGCGCCTGCAAACGCTACCTACAAGGAAGAAAAAGACCAATTAACTTCTATGTTAAAAGGAAACATTCAAGGGATGCTCATGGGCGCATTACGCAAATCTGCTGATGTAGTTGATAACCGCAAATTGTTCCCGAGAATTAGATCTTAGTCTCCTAGAAACCCTATAAACGGAATTACAAAAGGCCCTATATTAGGGTCTTTTTTGTAGTAGTCGGTTGAAAGAATTTGTGCGCCAATTTCTTGCGCTTTAGTTAAGCGAGAGTAATCATTGGCTCTGGCCTCAATAGTCCCGGCATCCGTTCGCGTCCGGATCATATGAGTCGATCGCATTTGTTTTGTAAGTTCTTCAAATTGGAAGGGGTCATCGTATAAAAGAAATATACAATTTGGATTTTCAGCATTCCCATAGACAAATGCACCCCCGTTGGAAGGATAATGCTGTACACCGCTTCCCTGTATTATCACAAAAATTCTCCCTCTAACAGCGCCCACAGTTGGCCAACCCTGGTTTTTTATACGAGATTGAAGCGTTTTTTCATTCGCTCTAAACTCGGTTGTGGTGTATAAGGTACTTAACTTTTCTTTCAATAAACTATCCATCTGAATCAGCGATGTTCGATCAAATGGAATGGCCTTTTTATAGCCAAAAAGCCTTAATATCCCTGCTTCATCACCTAAGGCACTTCCTTTCAATTCAATATTTACAAAAATTGGAGCGTGCGTAGGATTTGACAAACTCCAAGCATTCAATTCTTCTAGGGCAGCAGATAAGGTTAAATAATTTGTTTGGTAATCAATGTCTGGAATATGGATTATTTTAAACCCCGGCTCTTTAAGTTCCTTATACTTTTCTTCCCTCATGCGTTGTTTTGGGATGAAAAAATTCAAGCGATGTTTGAAATATCGTCCTCCTTTCGGGTCATTGTATACATCAAGTTCGAGGCCCCGAATATGATAGGTAGATAGCTGCTCCGAAATTGGAACATGGGAATAGGATAATTGAAAGGGTTGGTTTTCTTCGCCGAGTAAGGATTTGAATCGATTGATAAACGTCATCGTCCGAGCCGTAGGCTGAATCTTATAGCTATTGTGAGATGCAAGTACCCGAATTTCATTCATCGGAATCGAATCAGGCAACTCTTGTGCAATTCCCGAAGAAAAAACAAAGAAGCCGAGTATCGTAAGCGACTTAAAAATACAAGCGGCCATTGATCCATTCCCCATCGAGTAGGGCTTTGTTTTTTTCATAAAATGCGATGGCCGGAGTATTCCACTCCAATACTTGCCAATCCATACGACGCACTCCTTCCCGTTTTGCAATTTCAACTATGGTATTAAATAAGGCTTGACCTATGCCATGTTTTCGGTACGATTCCTTCACATAGATATCCTCGAGATATAAGGTTCGACCTTTCCACGTGGAATAACCAAAGAAATACAGGGCAAACCCTACAACTTCACCTTCTAATTCTGAAACTTCAGCAAAACAGCGCTTATGGACAAATAAATCCGCCTCTAAGGAACTAATGGTATTGATTACAGCATCAGGTTCACGTTCAAACACCGCTAATTCAATAATTAAGGCGTGAATCGCTGTTACATCAGATATTTTCGCAGTACGAACGTTCATTACTGAACACCGGCAAGGTTAAACCTTAATTTAATCCCTGTGCTCATATTGCCCGTAGGATAGCTTGTCGCTACTTTTGGCGTATTTAAATTTTGATCATAATAATAGGAAACCGTTAGGTTCTGAGATAAATTATAATCAATATTTAATTTCAAGGAAATCACACGTTGTCCCGCTGTCGCTTGATTGGTGTTTTCAACCACTTTACGAATCAAGGTGGAGTTATCTCGAAAAGAGAAATTAATTCCCGCATTCAAATCATTGGCTGGAATACGCTCCATTAATTTAACCTTCGCGATTTTAGTTTGCATCCCTATCACAATCTCATCTGATTTCACTTCGGTAACTTGGCTATTGTTGAGCGATAAGGTAGCTAAACGATCCTTTTTGTATTCAAATTTCGTAGTTAAAGATTGGCCGAAAATTGTCCAGGTAGCATCAAGTCCAATTAACGGCGAGAACTGCTCACTCACCGTGATGTTCTGCACCTGCAAACTTGAAATGAAGTTGTTATTTAAATCTAAGGCGGTTGGGTTACCATTGGCATCCGTGGTGGCGCCCATGTTGGATTGCATACCGTTTACCGAAACTGTGGAGTTGTATGCGTGACGAATCACAAATGATTTCACATACTTCTTCATAAATTCAAACTTGGATAAGCCATTATACGTTAAACTCCAATTCGGAAGTGGCATATTACGTACCGGGTTAATGTTCTTATCGTTTACCTCTTTATTGCCGTAGGCCGTTAGGAATGCACCAATTACCACCTCTTGTTGGTTCCCCGAGTATCCGTCAAAATAACCTGAAGGTAATAATGAAGAATTCGGATTGTCTGCGCCAATTAATTGAGAAACTGTTTGACGATTCGCTAACAACTGACTAAACACTTGCGAAGAACGGTCCTTGTTGTCTCGGATGAACGCTGTTCCCCACGTAATCGTTGAATACGTTAAGGTAGCTGATTGGAATCGACTCTGTCCTTCGAATTGCTGATTGGTTTCATTCCACCTAAAGAACTCACCACTGTTCAATCCGTAATTTCGATTTAATTTCATTTCAATGCTCAAATCTTTCACGGGTTCAAGTGTTGCGCGCAAATTCAACTTGGTGGAATGTGTCGTAGCAAATTGTTTATTTAAGTTCTCATTTTGAACTAACCATCCGTTATTTGCAGACAGTTCAGCAATGTTATATCCATTCTCACGCCCCCAAATGTCATAGCTTTGTTTACCGAAGGCAAAGGAGCTCATTCCGAGGTTATTGCTATTCATCCCAAGAATTCTTGATTCTTGATTTGACCCGGGCAACATGGTTCCATCATCGATGGAATATGTACCGGATACGTTGCGAACCGTCATTAACAGGCGGGCAGCAAAACCTATCGCTGGATTCACCTTCTTCTTTGCATTCGCTTCTTTTTTCTTATTACGCTCATATTTTCTGAGCACCTTATCCCATTTTCTTCGTTCTTTCTTGGTCATTTCCTCCACCGGCTTAGGCGGTTTCGGAGGCTGTTCTTCAACCTTTTTGTTTCCTTGATTATTGTTCTGCCCTTGGTTGTTTTTCGCATTTAATGCCCCTCGGTTATTTCTTCCATCAGAAAGTACGCGCTTAAACAATGGGATCTTATTGTAAAGCGTTACAAAATTAGCCTGCGAAGTTAAGTTAACACTGCGGTTGTTTTGTATGATGTTTCCAAAATTAGTTTGGGCTAAGGGTGCACGTTGCCAATTATAGCTACCATTATATTTGGCATTTAAGGTCAACCAATTAGTCAAAGGAAACTTATCCAGTGGAACCGTATAACTCAAATTATAATTATGGCTGTACTCCATTGTTTGACCAAATGTAGCCATTTGAGAGCGGATTGAATCCTTAAATTCTTGAAACGCAAACGGATCGTTTTTCCGATCCACTCGACTATTTCCTTCAGCAAAAATCGCTCTATTGGTTGCCGCAAAAGAAGCCTTGAGATTCTTGGTAACATCATACCCAATGTTATAATTTCTGTTCCAATCAAATTTCTTTAAGAAGACGGGATTAAATTGATAGTTTGGAACCAAGTTATTTCGAACTTGTCGTTCATTGTACATCCGTAAGAGATCATTTGTAAAGGTGATGTTCTTGGGCATGAGGTATAAATTCATGTCTTTAACCAAAGCGAGCCACTTAGATTTCTGAACGGGTTTCCATTTTTTAAAGGGTTCGATGGCTTTCCCTGTAAACGTATAATTGTAATTTAAGGCCCCTGTGTAATTCTTTGTTCGGTCGTAATTAGTATTAAAGTCGCGTTTCAAATTCTCAGCATAAGCATAACTCGCAGACCAGTTGGAAATGCGCCAGAATGCTGGCTTGGCCCCTGCTTTTGCTTCTTTACGCACATTGGTAAAATTCAATGATTTCCGCTCGTTAAAGTCTTGACCTAATTTTGCGCGCTCCTTTCGCGTAGCTAAATCATAATCTGCTAATTTAATATCTGGATTGAATGGGTCGTACTCTGGATTAATTACATTTAAAGAGTATCCGTAGAAGAAGGGTAAGGAAACTTTGGCTTGTTTACCAAAGAATTGCCCAAGTTGAACGGTAGAGTTCATATCAACCCCAACTTTCTGGTTCCGTTGACGATCTTGCACGCGACTTTCAACAGACCCCCAATTGATTCCAGAATAGTTACCAGAAGCAGAAATCGTTGCGAAGTCCGCTAATTGTAGCTGGGCTTGACCTACCGCAGCCCCTCCCCCTTCACTTACAAAGTCGGTTAAACGCAATTCATTCACCCACACATTGACACATTCTGGTTGTCCATCATCAGGCCAATTATTACTCGGATCTGATTGAAGGGGGTTTCTAACCCCAATCATGATGGTTTTAATTGCTTGTAAATTTGGTGAACCTTTCACTTTGATTCTTCGATCTGTATTGGCGGGATCGTCTTTAGCATATTCGAACATGGTAGAAACCCCGGTAACTCCGTCCTCTACTTTTTGATTGCGTTCTTTTTTCAAATTCAATAAATCATCAAATACAATTTCCACGTTATTTGCTTCCGGCCAAATATCATCTGGTGAGGTAACCCCCCATTGTGTTTTAGCCAAAGGCAACTCATATTCATAATAGTTATCTACGAAATCTGTACCTAAGCGAACGAACAAGGTTACTTCTTTATCGTTAAATGGAATCAATGGATTAACCTCCTCTGCATGAGCAAACAACTTCAATTTTTTATACGTACGCACGTCGAAAACCACATTTTTGTACGCTGCTCTTGCATCTCCATCTTGTAAATTACACATATCAAGCACCAAGGACTGCTCATTCATCTGACGTTGATACGTTTGCGAAGGATCTATTTCTCGAATGATACCTGGTGGCACCTCATATTTAACCGGAGTACGCTGGTCATTTTCTTCCACATTCACCGCAGAAATATTGAACGCAGTTAAGTTTGGATCGGGTTGAACACTGATGCCTGGCTGCGTTAAATCAAGTAAATAAGGCCTCCATTCACCGCGCATAAATTCCATTTTCGCAAAACGGATTTGTGCTTGCTCATCAAAGTTTTTCATGAACAAGCGCATAAATCGTATAGATCTAAAATCTTGAATACCATTCACCTTTTTCTCATAAGAAATCAATGGAATACGCACCTGGTACCACTTCTCTGTCTTATTTCCATTTTGATACAGCTGAACATTGGTAATGAAGTTTTTTCCAACCACCATATCATTTGGCCGCAAACTCATTTTGTACTGAAAATAGGCTTCAGATTCTGAAAGGTTATTGTCTTGATTGATGTCCTCCAAATCCGGCATATTCGTGGCCTGAGTGGGATAACCCGTCGCATTTGCCGTATCGGACATATTGGTGGTAGGTGAATTCCCTTCCATGCCGTTATATCGTTTGTATCGCTCTAAGATATTTAATTGGGCATTATCAAAGTTGTCATCCAGGTAATAGTTATAATCGTCATTGGATGGGTCTTGAATCATTTTAGCTTTCGAAGCGGAAGAAATAGTCAGGTTGTTCTGAACCCAATTTACATAGTTCGCATACGCTGATTGCTCTGAAGCGCTATTCCATCCATCGAGTCCGATGTCTTGGTTCAGTCTTGCTTCTGGATCGGTATCAAATGCATTTACAATGACTTGTTCATTAGAAACCCTTGCCCACAACGTAGTATCTACATTATCTGCAATGGAGGGGCCAAAAGGAGGTATCCCATTTTCATATTCTTTGCGTGAGTCAGGCAAAACGTCTTCGGAAACATTCCCCAAATTAAAATACAAATCCCCTCCATTCATCGTAGTGTTTGGGTCCTGATTTTCTGCATCGTCATTGAACGGATCCAGCATCCAAAACTGAATAAACTGTACGTTTGCCAACTCAAAATCATTCGTTGATAGCGCCCTCATGATGCCGCCCCATCGGTTCTCAGGATTCGTAAACTGCCCAATGCTATCTACCGTTGCGGTGGTATCATAATTGTACATCCCCCGCTCCTTTGGATAATAACTAACGTCGAATACAGTAATGTTTGGAATGGAACCGTATTGCAGCTGTTGATTCGGGAAGATGTCTGTAAAATTCACTAAACGCATGCGGCTATCTGCCAGCATGGTTGCGTCTTGTTTAATGTGATTGGGTGTTAAGTTATTGCTCTGGTAGAAAACTGGGTCAATGGTATACCACGACATTTTCGCCCGTTTGAACCCGGCGGATAAGTTCTGTAAGGAGGCCTCTGGGAAAAGGTCGGGTTGCCCTTGCGGGATAGACGCTAAGCGCCACGCTGTAGCTGATTTTAAGTCAATTGTGCTCTGACTCGCCTCGAAGTCATCTATGTATGAAGTTCCGTCTTTATTAATCACCTTGGGTTGCCCGGGAATTAAATAGGCTGCTTCTCCATTGATAGAGAAGGTAGACATTTGATTGGTTGAAATCACCGGAAGTAAATCAACTAAGCGAGTAAGGAATGGAACATCGGTTCGAATGCTAAAGTCAATTCCAATAACATTATTTTTGAAGGGTTCGCTACCAAAATCCACTTTTTGAGTAACTGGACGTTCGGTCATTCGCACCCACGTAGCACCAAACTTCATTTTATCGCTCAAGCGATATTGGTAATGACCTCCCATGAGCGAACGGGCTTGAAATCCAAAAACTGAATTGCTTTCTATGGAAATTTTAATGGGTGTATTTGACTCTAGAATTCCAGTGTTTAGAATTTTAACTCTCCCTAGGTTATAATCCACTGTAAAGTCTGTACCCTCTGTCAACTTTATTCCCCCGGCAGTTACGGTAACCGCTCCTTGCGGTACGTTGAGTGCGTTGAGTGGAATGTCGGAACTTACGGAGGATTGATACTCTCCTTTAAACAGGAACCTGTTTTTACTCGGGATTTGTTGGGCGGCTGTTTTGGTTGAATCGTATAATTCGTAAAAGGCGATGTTGTTAATGGTGGTTTGAGGAACGCCAATTGATTGTAACTTTTTTGCTAGTGTTTTTCCAAAAGGCTCTACGGTTGAGAAAAAGATTCTTCCATTCTTACGATTAATTGTTCCCCCGTTCTCAATTTTTGAACCGGTAATGGTAAAGGGCACGTAATCAAAAACCCCATCAGAAAACGGCTGATTATTCTGATTCAAACGGTCCATTTCCAGCAAAGTCACTAATTGTTTATCATCTAACCCGGCCATTGGAAACACTGGCAGGGGAACGCTGGTAGATGGGTTATTATAAAAAATATCCACTTTGAACCCTTGTTGATCTACTTGATAAGCACCAATGGAGTAAACGTTTTTCATCATTAAGTCCCAAATCTTATTTTGAGGACTTGTGATGGTTGGCTTTAATAGCTTCAAGATTAGGGCTTCTTGACCGCTGGCACCATCGGTTGATAATTCACCCACTTGATAGGTTTGTCCTCGGTAGGTATACTCGTAAGCCACGCCAAGCACCTCATCGTTATTGAGCGGATTGTTTAACGAAACATATCCGAGCAATGCATTATAGCTGAATTCTTGATCCGATAATTTGCGTGCGTTCTCTACCTTTTCATAGTCTTTTGCTTGTTGGAAAGGACCGGGTGCTGTCACTTGATTGTTTAGGGCAGGTACTGCCGTAGCAAAATTTCGGATCAGGGGTTGATTTGCCGCCCACTGATATAAACTATTGGCATTATTGGCAGGTTCAACGCCTGTACCAAAGCCCCCCGGATTTCCCTGACAATTGGTAGATTTACCTTCGCCTAAATCGGAAAAAGCAATAATGTTGCGGGTATTCTCCGTTATGTTAGAGCGATTGGTAACCCATACTTCAATTCTCGTGATGTAACGTGTGGCATTCACATTGGGTAACGATGTCATTGCAGAATCATAATCGTCGTGATAAAACAAATTCAAAAAGTAATGACGATTGGCTTCATAGTTATCCGCGGTTAGCTCAAACTTCTGAACTTGAGACTTTCCCGTGATGTTGATCTCTTGACGCTTGCCTTTGGATTGAGCAAGAATCAAATCAAAGGTTGAACGGCCGAATTTCAGCTGTGTTTTGGCCCCGAACAAGGTTTGCGAGCCTTGAATCAAAGAAGTCGGTAAATCCAAGCTGACCATACCCAGTGCGATTTTCTGGAGGATTTGATCTTCGTCGCCGGTATGCTCAAGTTTAGAAATATTTTCAAAATCAAACGCCGCTTGCGTGTTGTATTTAGCGCCAATTTTTAGGCGTGTTCCAATTTGACCAACAATATCCATGTTGATGTTTTGCTGGAAATCAAAGCGGGTAATCCTTCGCTGACGTAGGGGAAGAATCGGGTTGTCATATCTCGAGTGATTTACACCGAGTTGGACCTCTACATTTCCTTGCGGGCGAATTACAATTTCACCTGAACCAAAAATACTTTCAAATACTTTACTTCCTATTTTAATGGGTAGTTCAAAGGATCTTCCAACCACCGACTCTTCTTCGATTTGTTGCTCCCAGTTTTGACCTTCAAATTGTTTATTCTTATACTTCAGATAGTCCTCCAAGGACATGGAAGTTGGGTTTCGAAAGAGAAGTCCTTCCCCTACGGATTGCTTAAAGACGTAATGTCCTGTTTCAGGATCATATTCAATGCTTTGTTGCATGTTCGTAGGATCACCTAAATCGAAAGATTGTTGATTGTTGTTATAGGAATTAAAGGAAGGATTTATTGGAAAGGGAAGAACGGGTCCTTGGGCGT